>JAZRMR010000027.1:0-36142 GCA_045647765.1 Christensenellaceae bacterium | reverse complement strand
TGCCAAACCGTTTTTAACTTGATTAAAAAAGGTTTCGTCAATAAAATTTTTATCACCACCGATATTTGTATTAAAAGCATGCTTTGTGAATACGGTGGTAACGGATTTGCTCACGTTATCGCTAATATCGTTCCTATGCTTTATGACGTCGGGGTTACAAAAGAGCAAGTGGATACTATGCTAATTGATAATCCATCAAGATTTTTTGACCGTTAGGATTAAAAAATTCTACTTATTTCATTAAAATACTTGACATCATTTTGTTAAAATGTTAAAATTCAATCAAATTAAATAAAAAGCTATGACGAAGACGGAGTTTGTTAGGCGTTTTTTCAGAGAGTCGGGGATGGTGTGAGCCCGATAAAAACAAACGAATTTCCCATCACTTCCGAGCTGAAAGTCCCAAAGGTTTGACCGAGTAGGCGCTTTCCGTTATTGCTACGTTAATGCATAGGAGTTGATAGACTCTGAAGTGGCAGATTTTCTGCAATTTGAGTGGTACCACGTATGTTAAACATTCGTCTCAAAGTTTGAGGCGAATTTTTTTATTATTTTTATTCAAGGAGGTTAACGCCATGAACACTTTCAATACTTTAAATCAGTTATCGGAGATTGCAACGAGAATTAAGGAACTTCGTGAGATTATGGGCTTTTCCGTTCAGGAAATGGCAAATCTTACCGACGTTGACGAGAGCCGTTATCTCTCTTTTGAAAGCGGAAAGGTTGATATCCCTTTTTCTTTTATCCATAAGTGCGCTTCTGTTCTTAAAGTCGAGATGACAGATTTATTGCAAGGTAGTTCTGCAAAACTTTCCACTTATACCGTTACCAGAAAAGGTAAAGGTCAAGAAACCGCAAAAGAGGATGGCATTGATATTTCTAACCTTGCCCCTAAATTTAAAGATAAACTTGCAGAGCCTTATTACGTTAAATACGAATATTCTCCCGCTCAACAAAATAAACCCATTCACTTAACCACCCACTCTGGGCAAGAATTTGACTTGGTTTTAAGCGGTAAACTAAAAGTTCAAGTAGGAGACCACGTCGAAATCTTAGGGGAGGGAGATAGTATTTACTATAACTCTTCTATACCTCACGGAATGATTGCCGTTGACGGGAAAGATTGTGTTTTCTGCGCTGTGGTTATGTCCGGGGATAAGAGCGAGGAAACTGCTGTCAGAAAGAGCGTTATGGCTGCAAAAAAGAGCGAAAATCTCGTTTGCGAAAAATTTGTTGAGCCAACCGAAGATGAAAACGGCAGACTTTTAAACATCAAGTTTAAAAATACCCAAACCTTTAACTTTGGTTTTGATATTGTTGACGGTATTGCTGAAAAGTATCCCGATAAACTTGCTATGCTTCATTTGGATAAATTTAAAAACGAACGTCGTTTTACTTTCAGCGATATAAAGCGTGCCTCTAATCAAGTCGCCAACTATTTCACTTCGTTAGGCATCAAGCGTGGCGATAAAGTTATGCTCGTTTTGAAACGCCATTATCAGTTCTGGTTCTGTATGGTTGCACTTCATAAACTCGGCGCTGTTGCAATCCCGGCAACCAACCAACTCAAAGAGCACGATTTTGTTTACAGATATAATTCTGCGGGCGTTAAAGCAATCGTTTGCACTGCTGACGGAGATACCTATCAATATGCTGAGAGTGCCGCTAAACAATGTTCGCAAGTTGAAAAACTTATAATGGTCGGTGGCGCAAAAGAAGGCTGGCACGATTTTGACAAAGAATATCCTTTATTTTCGGGCAAGTTTAATAGACCTATCGATTGTTCTGAGGGTAATGAAACGGCGCTTATGTTCTTTACTTCGGGAACGACAGGTAATCCAAAAATGGCGGCGCACAAACATACTTATGCTCTCGGACATTTTGTTACGGCTAAATACTGGCACTGTTGCGAAAGAGACGGTTTGCATTTAACCATATCTGATACAGGTTGGGGGAAATCTTTATGGGGAAAACTTTATGGGCAGTGGCTTTGCGAGGGTGCAGTGTTCGTTTACGACTTTGATAAGTTTGATGAGAATGATATTCTGCCTATGTTTGCTAAATATCAAATTACAACTTTCTGCGCTCCACCCACAATGCTTAGAATGTTAATCAGAGGCGACCTTTCTAAATTCGACCTCTCTTCTATTCACCATATGACAACGGCTGGCGAGGCGTTAAACCCTGAGGTTTACAATAAGTTTAAAGAGGCAACAGGCTTAGAAATAATGGAAGGTTTTGGACAGACTGAGACCACCTTGGTTATAGCAAACCTTTACGGCACAACTCCCAAAATCGGTGCTATGGGTAAAGCTAACCCTCAATACGACGTTGACGTCGTTGATGCAGACGGAAAGAGAGTTGCACCTGGCGAAGTGGGTGAAATTGTTATTCACACCGACACACAAACCCCTTGTGGATTATTTAAAGAATATTATCTTGACAGCGAAAAAACTTCTGATGCTTGGTATGGTGGGCTTTATCACACGGGCGATACTGCTTGGCGTGATGAGGACGGTTATTTTTGGTACGTGGGACGTGTTGACGACGTTATCAAGTCGTCAGGCTACCGCATAGGACCGTTTGAAATCGAAAGCGTAATCATGGAATTGCCTTACGTTTTAGAGTGCGGAGTATCTGCTGTTCCTGACGAGGTTAGGGGACAGGTGGTTAAAGCTAGCATTGTTTTAACTAAGGGGACTACTCCAAGCGAAGAACTTAAAAAAGAAATTCAAAAATACGTTAAAGACCATACTGCTCCTTATAAATATCCTAGGGTTGTTGTTTTCCGTGATGAATTGCCTAAAACTATTAGCGGTAAAATTCAAAGAAATAAACTCTAATCACTTTTAGGAGCGATATATGAGTGTTTGTTGTGTCTATCTAGACGTTTCCGAACTTTTAGATGAAAAAAATTTTTCTCTGGCTTACGATAAGATTACGTTGCCAGAACGCAAAGATAAAATAAATAGATTAACCTCGTTAAAAGATAAAACCCTTAGCCTTGGGGCGGGTATTTTAACTGAGTTTATGTTTAATACTTATTCTATTTATAATTATACTATTGAATATAACGCCAACGGAAAACCGCTGGTACAAACAAAAGATGGGAAAAAGTTTTGCTTTAACCTTTCTCATAGTGGAAATTTTATCGTTATTGCGTGCGCAAACACCCATGTTGGAGTAGACGTTGAGCAAAATAGAGAGGTCAAAGACGGGCTTTTACAAAGGGTTTTTACCCAGCGTGAAGCAAATTATCTTTTGAGCAAAGATAAACAAGAGGCTATAAAACTTTGGGTTAGAAAGGAAAGTTATATAAAGTATAAGGGCGGAAACCTGTTTGAACTTAAAAATTTTGAGGCTATTATACCTAGTTCAATTTTTGATGAAGTAAACTTTTTCGAGTGGGAAGATGGAGATTATAGATTTGCCGTTTGCCACGGCAAAGAAGAATGTACGACGGTCAAAAAGGTAAACTTGAAAGATGTTTTCAAAATAATATAGTTAAATAAATGATATAAAAAAATTCCCCGACATTTGGTCGGGGAATTAAGTTTTTTATTGAATTATTTGCATTCGTCTGCTTTGCCTGCGCATCCAAGAACGTTGATGAGTTTATGTCTAACGATTTCTTTGATGTTTGCTCTTGCAGGTTTCAAATATTCTCTGGGGTCAAACTTATCGGGTTTGTCGTTGAAGAATTTACGGATAGTACCGGTCATAGCGAGACGGAGGTCAGAGTCGATATTGATTTTGCAAACCGAAAGACCTGCTGCTTTTCTGAGTTGTTCTTCGGGAACACCGATAGCGTCTGGCATTTTACCACCGTTTTCGTTTACCATTTTAACGTAATCTTGTGGAACTGAAGATGAACCGTGTAAAACGATAGGGAATCCGGGAAGTTTCTTAGATACTTCTTCTAAGATATCAAAACGGAGTGCAGGGGGAACGAGAATACCTTCTTCGTTTCTGGTGCATTGTTCGGGTTTGAACTTATATGCGCCGTGTGAAGTTCCGATTGCGATTGCAAGACTGTCAACGCCTGTCTTTTCAACGAATTCGATAACTTCTTCGGGTTTGGTATAACTTTCTGCGCCGTGTTCAACCTTAACGTCGTCTTCAATACCAGCCAAAGTTCCAAGTTCGCCTTCAACTGTAACGCCACGAGCGTGAGCGTAGTCAACTACTTTTTTAGTAAGAGCGATATTTTCTTCGAAGGGGAGATGGCTTCCGTCAATCATAACAGAAGTAAATCCGCCATCGATACAAGCTTTACAAGTTTCAAAGTCGGGGCCGTGGTCAAGGTGCAAAACAATCGGAATTTCCGGACATTCAGCGACTGCTGCCTCAACGAGTTTTACGAGATAAGTGTGGTTTGCGTATGCTCTTGCGCCCTTTGATACTTGAAGTATAACGGGAGCCTTTTCTTCTTTACAAGCTTCGGTAATACCTTGAACGATTTCCATATTGTTAACGTTGAAAGCGCCAACAGCATAGCCGTTCTTATAAGCTTGTTCGAACATTTTTTTAGAGTTAACGAGTGCCATAAAAAATCCTCCAATAATAATATATAATTAATAATTTTTAGCAAAATTTTTAACGTTTAATCGAGCGTTTTCATCATCATAAACGGATAAGCCCGCCCTTTCACGAATACTATTATATATCTTTTTCGTCAAATAAGCAAATAAATTTTAAAATTAATCAAAAATACTTTATAAAAAAGCAGTTAAGTTGTATAATAAAACTGCAATAATATCAAAAGGACGTGAAAATATGCAAGATGAAAGAATTATAAAACTAGCAAAAGGCTTAATAAATTATTCCTGCTCTCTAAAAAAAGGCGAGAAAGTTCTAATAGAGGCTAAGGGTATTGATTATATGCTTGTAACCGCTTTGATAAAAGAGGCTTATGCGGTTGGGGCAATGCCGTTTGTCGAAATATATGATAATAGGATTAGCAGAGCGCTTTTAATAGGACAAGACCAAGAGACGGCTAAACTTAAAGCAAAATTTCATTCTTACAGAATGAATGAAATGGACGCATATATAGGTATAAGAGGGGGAGAAAACTGCAACGAGTTTTCAGACGTTCCCGAAAAAAATATGAAAATAGAGAGCGAATTTTATTCGCACCCCGTTCATCACGAAATTCGTGTTAAAAAGACTAAGTGGGTTGTTTTAAGATACCCAAATCAAGGCATGGCTCAACAGGCGAATATGAGCACGGAGGCGTTTGAAGATTTTTATTTTAACGTTTGCAACCTCGATTATTCCAAAATGGATAAGGCTATGGACGCTTTAAAGACTAGGCTTGATAAGGCTGATAAAGTCAGAATAACTGCAAAAGGAACGGATATTAGTTTTTCAATTAAGGGGATAGGCAGTAAAAAATGTTCTGGCGAGAGAAATATTCCCGACGGAGAAATTTACACCGCCCCTATCAAAGACAGTGTTAACGGTGTTATAACTTATAACGCTCCTTCGGTTGAAAATGGGTTTAAATTTGAAAACGTTTCCTTAACATTTAAAGACGGAAAAATAGTTAACGCAACTGCTAACGATACCGAAAAACTAAACGCTATTTTAGATACCGATGAGGGAGCAAGATACGTTGGCGAGTTTGCGCTCGGTGTTAATCCGTATATAACCAAACCCATGGGGGATATTTTATTTGATGAAAAAATTTCCGGCTCAATACATTTTACGCCCGGTTGTTGTTACGACGATTGTTTTAACGGTAACGTCTCGGCATTGCATTGGGACCTCGTTTTAATTCAAACTCCCGAATACGGTGGAGGAGAAATTTATATCGACGGGGAACTTATAAGAAAAGACGGGTTGTTTGTTCCAAACGATTTACAACTGTTAAATCCCGAAAATTTAAAATAAACGGTAAAAATAATTGACTAAATAGTTTTTTACCGCTATAATGTATAAGACGAAATTTGGAAAAATTTTAGAAAATCATATATTATGGAGGACATTGAAATGTCAAAAGTAACAAAAGTTGCAATTAACGGTTTTGGCCGTATCGGTCGTCTCGCTTTCAGACAGATGTTCGGCGCAGAAGGTTATGAAGTTGTTGCTATCAACGACCTCACCAGCCCTGAAATGCTCGCTCATCTCTTAAAGTATGATACAATGCAGGGTAACTACGTTGCACAAGGTCACACTGTTGAATCTACCGAAGATTCAATCATTGTAGACGGAAAGGAAATCAAAATTTCTAAGTGTGCAAACGCTGCTGAATGCCCTTGGGCTCAATACGACGTTGACGTTGTTTTAGAATGTACTGGTTTCTATACCAGCAAAGCTAAGGCAGAAGCTCATATCGTTGCAGGCGCAAAGAAAGTTGTTATTTCTGCTCCCGCAGGTAACGACCTCCCCACTATCGTTTATAACGTAAACCACAAGACCTTAACTGCTGATGACAAGATTATTTCTGCTGCATCTTGCACAACCAACTGTCTTGCTCCTATGGCTAAGGCTCTCAACGATTACGCTCCTATCCAAAGCGGTATAATGACCACCGTTCACGCTTACACTGGCGACCAAATGATTCTTGACGGACCCCAAAGAAAGGGCGACAAGAGACGTTCAAGAGCAGGTGCTATGAACATCGTTCCAAACAGCACTGGTGCAGCAAAAGCAATCGGTCTCGTTATTCCTGAACTCAACGGCAAGCTTATCGGTGCTGCTCAACGTGTTCCCACCGCTACCGGTTCAACAACCATCCTTATCGCTGTTGTTAAGGGTAAGGACGTAACCAAAGAAGGTATCAACGAAGCTATGAAGGCTCAGGCTACTGAATCTTTCGGCTACAACACCGACGAAATCGTTTCTTCAGACGTTATCGGTATGAGATTCGGTTCACTCTTTGATGCTACTCAAACCATGGTTTCAAAGATTGACGACGATACTTACCAAGTACAAGTTGTTTCTTGGTATGACAACGAAAACTCATACACCAGTCAGATGGTTAGAACTATTAAGTATTTCTCAGAAATCTAATAGTACGGTAAATTATTTGCGTCGCAATAGGGTGTCAAACTTGCGATTGCGTCGGTTGTGTACAAAGAGTACACGCCCGTCCGCAAAACTCGTTTTCCTGCTCTTGCTCGCAACTAATTCACCTCACAAAAAGCATAAAAAAGGCAGTTCACATTCAAGCGAACTGCCTTTAAAATTATTTGCGTCGCAATAGGGTGTCAAACTTGCGATTGCGTCGGTTGTGTACAAAGAGTACACTCCCATCCGCAAAACTCGTTTTCCTACTCTTGCTCGCAACTAATTCACCTCACAAAAAACAAAAAGAGAGGCAGTTCGCACTAAACGAACTGCCTTTTTTCTTTAGATTATTAAGCAAAAGTAGTGTTTTGATTGTTATTATTACAATTACAGTTGTTGCCAAACAAATTGGAACAGCAAGTTGTTGTGGATAGTAGTGCTAAAAGCAATAATAACTGGGTTGTAGATATCGTGTTATTATTCAAGAGTAAAAACAAAAGGGCAATCAGAACTATATTGTTGTTCATAAGTTATCCTCCTTTTCCTCAAAATATGCTATTTTTATATATTATGCGGTAAATTTATCAAAAATGCTAGCCTTTGTATCTGTTATAATATATGTACAATCATTAATTTAAGGAGGAATTTTTTATGGAAGTATTACTTGACAAAAGATTGCAAACAATGGTAGAAGATTACGTTCCCAGTGGAGAAGTTTTAGACGAGTTGGTTTGTTTTTTTTCAATTTTTTCAGACTACACTAGATTAAAGATGATTTCAGCCCTCGCCATAAGCGAAATGTGTGTTAGCGATTTATCTAATTTATTAAAACTTAATCAAACAACCGTATCACACCAACTGCGCTTATTGAAGAACTTGAATGCAGTTACCACAAGGAGACAAGGGAAAGTGGTGTTCTATTCGCTTAGGAACGAACTTTTGAGCGACGTACTTTTAAAGGGAGTGGAATTTTTAGGCTATTAACCGCTTGTAAAATATAGAAAAATCGGTTATAATAAAAAGATGAACGACTTAAACGAAAAGATAAAACATCTTCCTGAAAACCCCGGAGTTTACGTTATGCTTGACGGGGAAGGACAGATAATATACGTCGGAAAGGCAAAGAATTTAAAAAACAGGGTAAGACAATATTTTACTAACGCCTATAAAACCGACAAAGTTTGGGCAATGGTAAAAAATATTGCCGACTTTTATTATATAATTGTTCCCACCGAGATAGATGCATTATCCCTAGAAAACAACCTAATAAAAAAACATAAGCCTAGGTATAATATACTTTTAAAGGACGACAAAACCTATCCATATTTAAGAGTAGACTTAAAAGAAGTTTGTCCAACTTTTAAAGTGGTTAGAAAAATTAAAAAAGACGGAGCAAAATATTTTGGTCCGTTTATGGGTGGAGTAAGCGTCAAAAGTGTTTTAGAAATTATCAATCTTGCTTTCGGAGTGCGCCCTTGCGATAAAAAATTTACCGTTGGCAAGGTAAATAAACCTTGTTTGAACTATCACATAAAGAAGTGTCATGCACCTTGCGCTGGGTTAATTAATCAAAAGGAGTATAACGATAAGGTTCTAGATGCCGTTAATTTTTTAAATGGCGACGTTTCAAAGATTGAAAAACTTCTTCGGGAAAAGATGATTTCTGCCGGCGAAAAAGAAGAATTTGAAATCGCATTAAAATACAAAGAAAATCTTTTAAGTCTAGAAAAAATCAAGTTAAAGAGAATCACTTCATTAAATAAATTCTTAAATGCAGACGTTATTGCATATCGGTCTAACGGCATATATTCAACCGTTAATCTCTTGGTGATAAGAAACGGCAGAATGCTGGGTGGAAAAAATTTTTCTTTCGAGAGTGCAACCTTGTCCGACGGAGACGCTTTGGCGGAATTTATTTTAAGATATTATAAGGTGGATTCGGATATTCCCGAAGAAATAATTTGCGGGGAAGAAATTTCAGACGTTAATTTGCTTGTCGAATACTTTAAAAAGACTTTTTCCAAATCGGTCAGTATTTTAACCGTAAAACAGGGCGTGAGAAAACAACTTGCCGATATGGCTGGGGTCAACGCCGAAGAACATCTTGAAACCGCCGTTGACAAAATTAAACATAAGAACGATATGACGGTAACGGCGTGTCAATCGTTAAAGGAAAAATTAAATTTAGAAAATTACCCCAAAAGAATGGAGTGTTACGACGTTTCTAACGTCAGCGGTGTGGATAAAGTTGGGAGCATGGTTGTGTTTTACGATGGCGAGCCTGATTTTGACAGTTACCGCAGATTTAAAATTAAATCTTTCGAAGGGGCGGATGATTATCGTTCGCATCAAGAGATGATGGAACGCCGTTTAGAAAGATTGATAACCGACCCCGAAAAGTTTGCTAAACCCGACCTTATCGTGATAGACGGCGGAAAGGGACAACTTTCTGCCGTTAAAGAAGTGTTTGATAAAGCAGGTATAAAGGGAATTGACTTAATAGCGTTAGCGGAAAAAAACGAAGAAATTTATACTTTGTTTAGCGACAAGCCTATAATTCTACCAAGGCGTGATTATTGCCTTAAAATGCTAATTAGAATAAGAGACGAAGCGCATAGATTTGCCGTTTCTTATCATAGGACACTTAGGGGAAAGAGGGCGTTATCGTCGGTGCTGGATAAAATATACGGGCTTGGCAAAGTAAAAAAACAAGCGCTTTTGTTAAAGTTTAAGGATTTGGGTGGAATAATCAGCGCAACCAAAGAACAGTTAACAGAAGTTGAAGGTATAGGAGAAAAACAAGCAACACTAATAATTGACGCACTTACAAAGGAGGGACTAAGATGAAATATAAATTGTTTATAAGCGATTATGATGGGACGCTCGGTTTAGCACCCAAAAACGATATTCATCCCCAAACGCTTTCAGCAATAAACGAATATATAAAAAAGGGCGGAATATTTTCCGTTTGTTCGGGTAGAGAGTATAGGTCGATTAGAAAGATTTGTTTAGAGCAAGGGTTAAAAGGTTTAGTCGTTTCATTTCAAGGTGCGCAAATAAACGATATTGAAAGCGGAGAAACTTTATATTCGGGCGGTCTTGATGCCGACGTTGCAATAAAGGTTATCGAAGAGGTTGAAGAAACCGGATTATCTCCCGTGGTTTATACTCCCGACGCATTTTATATAAACAAGCAATGTCCTTATTCAGAGCATTACGAAAGAGCAGTTAAAATGAAAGCGGTGGTTGAGGACGTTAAAGAGGTCGCAAGACGATATAAAAAGGTTTGTAAACTCGGCTGGCTGGGAGATGACCAAGTCGTTAACCGCACTGCACGCTTAATGAATGATAAATATAAACTAAACGGTATATCCTTTAATAGCGGAGCACCGTGTTTATTAGAAGCTATTAATCCTGCTTGCAGTAAAGGTGAGGCGGTGAGATTTTTGTCTAAATATTATAACATTCCTCTTGAAGAAGTGATTGCTGTTGGCGACAGCACTAATGACATTGATTTAATCACAGGCGAGTGGCACGGGGTTGCCGTTGGGGACGGAAGAGATGAATTAAAAGCAGTCGCCAAAGAGATAACCGTTAAGTATGAGGATAAACCGATAAAAGTTCTCTTGGAAAAATATTGTTTATAAGACTAGTTACATAACAGGTGAAATAATGGAAGAAAAAAAGTTAATACAAACCATAGAAGAAAAACAAAGCAAAGAATTGCCACTAGTTGCGTTAAGGGGAAAAGTGCTTTTTCCCAAAACCTACCTTAATTTCGACGTGGGTAGGTCGGCATCTATAACGGCAATAAATAACGCAACGCAAAACGGCTCGGAAATATTTATAGCGTCGCAAAAAAATGCTTTTATTGATTCGCCAAAAAAATCTGAAATTTGCACGGTTGGAGTGGTGGCAAAAATAAAGCAAGTTATAAAAGTTCAAAACACAGGCAATTTAAAGGTTGGTGTAGAGGCGTTATACAGAGCAAAGATAAAAGAGTTTCTTGATAGTAAGGGGTATTTTTCGGTATTAGTTGAAGAAACGCCTTACGTTACTTCTTGTGATTCGCTAACCTTAGAAGCCTATTACAGAGTGGCTAAAAACGCTTTTTTTGAATACGCTTTACAAGATAAGCGAATATCCAAAGAACTTTTATCTACTATAACAGATTTAAAAGACCCCAACGAATTCGTTGATAACGCCGTTTCTATCGTTACGTTTAAAGAGACAGACGTGCAATTAATTTTGCAGACGGACGATACGGTTGAAAGACTAATTGCGTTTGAAAAACTCTTTAATAGAGAAGCGGAAATATTAAAAATCGAAAAGAAAATAACGGGCAAGGTGCGTCAAAGCATTGATAAGAGCCAAAAAGAGTTTTATTTAAGAGAGCAATTAAAAGCCATTCATACCGAACTCGGCGATGACCCTGACGAGGGAGATGAACTTGCAAGTAAAATTAAGGATAAAAATCTTCCCGAAGAAATAGAGCAAAAGGCACTTAAAGAAATTAAGCGTCTTGATAAAATAAATCCGTCCTCTCCCGATTATTCGATTATATTAAATTATCTAGACTGGCTAAAAGAACTTCCTTTTAACGATTATACGACTGATACGGAGGACTTAAAACAGGCAAAAGAAATTCTTGACAAAGACCACTTCGGCTTGCAAAAGGTTAAGCAAAGAATAGTTGAATATCTTGCAGTTTTGCAACTGACAAAAGAGATAAAAGGTCCTATTCTCTGTTTCGTTGGGCCTCCCGGCGTAGGTAAAACATCTGTTGCAACCTCGATTGCAAGAGCACTCAACAGAAAGTTTGTCAGAATGAGTTTGGGTGGGGTTAAAGATGAAGCCGAGATTAGAGGGCATAGAAGAACTTACGTTGGCGCAATGCCTGGAAGAATTATTTACGGGCTTAAAAATGCAGGTTCGGCAAATCCCGTATTCTTGCTTGACGAGATAGATAAACTTTCTTCGGATATTCACGGCGACCCAGCAAGCGCATTGCTTGAAGTTCTTGACCCCGAACAGAACACGACGTTTAGGGATAGATATTTAGAAGTTCCGTTCGATTTGTCAAAGGTTATGTTTATCACCACCGCTAACTCTGTCGACACCATTCCATATCCGCTTTTAGACAGAATGGAAATCATAGAATTAACGGGATATACAAACGAAGAAAAATTACAGATTGCAAAACAATATTTAATCCCAAAGCAAATAAAACTGAACGGCTTAACAGAAAGCAAAGTTGAATTAAGCGACCAAGCGGTTAACGAGATAATCTGCGGATACACAATGGAGGCGGGAGTAAGAAACTTAGAGCGTGAAATAGCAAGCGTTATAAGAAAGGTGGCAACTAAGTTTGCTGAAAAGCCGAGAAGTAAAAAGCAAGTAATAACTGAGGATAAAATAAAAGATTACTTGGGCATAAGAAAACACTTAAAGGACAGTGTTCTTGAAAAAGATGAAGTGGGAGCTTGTACAGGGCTAGCGTGGACGAGTGTTGGCGGAACGACCCTTACCATAGAAGTAAGTTTGATGAAAGGCAAGGGAGAAATACTGCTTACGGGAAAACTTGGCGACGTTATGAAAGAATCGGCACGGGCGGCTATAAGTTATATTAGAGCGCACGCAAAAGAATACGGTATTGATGGTGAACGCTTTGAGAACACCGATATTCACGTTCACGTCCCCGAGGGCGCAACACCGAAAGACGGGCCTAGCGCAGGTATTACTATGGCAACTGCCATACTTTCCGCCTTTACCGATAAGCCTGTTAAAAACAGTGTTGCGATGACGGGTGAAATAACCCTTCGTGGAAAAGTTTTGCCCATAGGCGGACTAAAAGAAAAAGCACTTGCTGCATATAGACAGGGTATAAAAGAAGTTATAATTCCATTAGGGAATAAAAAAGACCTTACGGAAATACCAAAAGAAATACTAAAAGAAATAAACTTTATAACGGCAGAGAACGTTTCAGAAGTTTTCAAAAAAGCCATAAAGTTTTAAGGATAGTTTATGAAAATAAAACAGGCTGAATTTGTAACGAGTGTTGCAAGTTCGGGGAAATTTTTAAAAACCGACAAGCCGATAATCGCAATCTGCGGAAAATCTAACGTCGGTAAAAGTTCAATTATTAATATGTTGGCGAACAGAAAAAAACTCGCTAAAACTTCGGTTACTCCCGGCAGAACTAGGCTGATTAACTATTTTGACTTCGGCGAATTTATACTTGCTGACCTCCCTGGATACGGGTTTGCTAAGGTCAGTAAGGATGAAAAGAAGAAGTGGGGAGAACTGCTAGAAAGTTTTCTTAAAAGCGAGGATATAACGCTCGTTTTATCTCTGGTAGATATTCGCCACGAACCGACCTCGGATGATAAAATGATGATAAATTATCTCTACCATTATGCTTTACCGTTTACTCTAGTTGCAACTAAGGCGGATAAACTTGCTAAAACAAAAGTTAAACCAAGGCTTAAAGAACTATCGGCAAGTTTGAAAGTTGGCGTTGCCGATATTATAGGGTCGTCGGCTGAAACGGGTTATGGAAAAGAAGAAATTTTGTCAGCAATAGAAAAAGCCATTTTGGTTAAAAAAGAGCAAGAGCAATAACACTGTGAGGCTTTAATGCAAATACAACTATGCGACCATTTTACATATAAAAGATTAATAAGATTTACCTTGCCATCCATTGCAATGATGGTTTTTACGTCGATATATGGAGTAATCGACGGATTTTTCGTTTCAAATTTTGCAGGGCAAACTCCTTTTTCTGCCGTCAATTTCATATTTCCCTTTTTAATGATTCTTTCAACGGTGGGATTTATGTTTGGCACGGGCGGATGTGCAATCGTTGCAAAAACGCTAGGAGAGGGAAATAAAAAAAGAGCAGAAGAATATTTTTCTCTCTTTGTGTTTGTATCGGCAATATTAGGCATTGTATTCGCAGGTTTGGGAATAATCTTTGCTAGGCGAATAGCATCTATGCTAGGTGCAGAGGGAGAACTTTTAGAAAATTGCGTTATTTATTCGAGAATAATTTTACTTGCCTTACCATTTTATGTGTTGCAGTTGCTATTTCACAGTTTTTTCGTCGCTGCGGAAAAACCAAAAATCGGACTAATTATAACGTTATCCTCAGGTTTTACAAACATTATACTTGATGCAATATTAGTTATTTTATTACCGCAAGAATATAAGTTAATAGGTGCGGCAATTGCGACGGCAATGAGTCAAGTTGTCGGCGGAGGAATTCCGCTCATATACTTTTCTTTTAAAAACGGCAGTCTTTTACGTTTTAGAAAAATCAAGTTTTATTTTAAGGCGGTGCTTAAAGCGTGCGCAAACGGTTCTTCTGAGTTTATGAGCAACGTTTCAATGAATTTGGTGGGTATTTTGTATAACGTGCAACTTATGAAATACATTGGGGAAGAAGGAGTTGCCGCTTATGGCGTTATGATGTACGTCAGTTTTATCTTCGCAGCGGTATTCATAGGTTATTCAATAGGTTCTTCGCCCGTAATAAGTTATCATTACGGCGCAAAAAACAAAGCAGAATTGAAAGGACTTCTTAAAAAAAGTTTAACTATGCTGTTTATAGGCGGACTTGTAATGGTTGGAGTTGGCGAACTTTTAGCCTCACCGCTTTCTAGAATTTTCGTGGGTTACAATAGTGAACTTACAGCCCTAACAGTTAGAGGTTTTAGAATATTTACACTGTCATTTATTTTTATGGGCTTTGCCATATTCAACTCGGGATTTTTCACAGCGCTAAACGATGGATTGGTTTCAGCCATAATCTCATTTTTAAGAACGCTTGTTTTTCAAGCCCTTTCGGTTATCGTGTTACCTATCATTTTTGGGGTGGACGGAATTTGGGTATCGGTCGTTGTTGCGGAGGGAGTTGCCGTTATCTTCGGATTTTTATTCTTGATAATAAAAAGGAAAAAATATGGATATTAAATGAAAAGAGTCCAAAACCTTTCGTTTTGGACTCTCAAATTTTTATTGATATTTCTTTCCGTAAAATTTTTCACGCATGCGAGGTAGTGCAGTTTCTGCTGAACCTAACGGTTTTCCAGCGTTTCTGTAATCGTGACTGTCGCAAAAAGTTTTAAGTTCATCTTTTAATCTCTTTAAATTACGCTCTTGAACACCTGAAATAACAGAAACGTAATCATTTTTTAAAAAACCGGCATGGTTAGAGTATTTAAGCAGTTGTGCGTAATGATGGAAACAAAAACCCTTAGTTGATAAAAGAGTTTTGAAAAAATCTTTTTCACGTTCAAACATCTGCGCTATGGTTTTATAATACTTAACCATACTTTCTTGAACAAGCGAACAAATGACGCAAGAATCTTGTGATTTTTCAATTTCTTTTGCCATTTTTTTAGCCTTGCTTGCGCTTTTAAAGTGTTCGAAATATTTTTCTAAAAGGTTTACTCTCGTTTGAATTTGTAATGCAACGGAAAGTTTATTAGGTCTAGAAAACATCATATCAAAGTGTTTGGCGCAAAATCCGTTTCTTCCCACTTTAATTCTCGTATTGTCTTCCATAACAGCGTCGTTTAAGAATTCGTGCAAAAACTGTTCCTCAACAATTTTTTGGATTTCGCACAACGGACACTCGCAGTCAACCTTAAATTTTTCTTTTATTAAACCTGTATCTATATGATATGCCATGAACTTATTTTATCAAAAAACTTATAAAATTTCAACTATTAATATTGCATTTAATATTGTATTATGATAAAATAAAATTATAAAGATATCGTTTGGAGGATAAAAACATTGAAAACGGGTATAATTGATTTGTATAAATATTTTAACTTGAAAAAACCCGAAAAAGCGCAGGCGATTTTGGAAATTATTTCACACAGTGATTATGAGCATGCAAAAAACAGAATTCGTCCAGCAATGCTTGTTATAGCTGGCGGAGGATACGGACACGTTTCCGACCGTGAAAAAGATATTATTGCCTTTCAGTATCTTGCAAAGGGATTTAACACTTTCACTCTAAAATATTCAGTATCGCCAGTAAGTTATCCATATCAACTATTAGAGGGGTGCATGGCTCTTGCTTACATAAAAGAAAATGCAAAAACTCTCGGTGTAGATTTAACCAAAATTGCTGTTATAGGTTTTTCCGCAGGGGGCCATCTTACAGGTATGCTTGCAACTATGACTGGCGAAAAAGAGGTTAAAGAGTTTTTAGGAAATAGAGCAGAGGGAATTAAGCCGTCAGCGGTAATACTATCCTATCCAGTTATAACCTCTTTTGAGTATGCTCACCGTGGCTCAATCGATAATTTAAGCGGAGGCAACAAAGGTTTAATAGAGAAGTTGTCGCTTGAAAATAGGGTAAATAAAGATTCTTCCCCCGCATTTATTTGGGGTACCGTGAATGACGGTTTAGTTCCGAGTGAAAACGCTCTATTAATGGCGTTTGCTTATAAGAAAAACGGAGTGCCGTTTGAACTGCATTTGTTTGAGGACGGACAACACGGACTATCAGTTGCAACCGAGGAAACCATTCACGTAAACGAACCCGTCCAAAAATGGGTGGAATTATCGTTGACTTGGTTAAAAATGCGTGGTTTTAAAATAACAGATTAATAAGGAGAATAGATGTCAAAGAAATTAGGGTTTGCATTGGGGGCAGGCGGAAGTAGAGGAGTTGCACACGTTGGATTTTTAAAGGCAATGGATGAAGAAGGGATAAAACCCGATTTTATAACTGGCTCGTCAATGGGCTCGGTGGTTGGGTCGTGTTATTCCCTCGGCCTCAAACCCGATTATATGATTAAAGAAATTGAAAAACTCAAACTGTCAGACCTGTTTGATTTGTCGCTAAATCCTTTTGGCAACGGTGCTCTGCTTAGAGCACAAAAAATGCGAAAAAAACTTCAAAAATATTTAAAGGATTATACCTTTGAAGATGCGCAAATTCCTTTTAGAACGGTTGCTGTCGACCTAGTAAGCGGAGAGAGTGTGCTGTTTAAGGGGCAAGATAAGATGATAGACGGAGTCAGCGCAAGTTCTTCTATTCCAGGCGTATTTAAGCCTGTTCAATTTGGTGAAAAAATGCTAGTTGACGGCGGTGTTAGAACAAGACTTCCCATTGAAGAAGTTAGGCAGATGGGAGCAAATATAATCGTTGCAGTAGACGTTTTAGGTGAAATAAGAGAAAAGAAAAAAAGGTTTCACATAGGCTCAGTCATGATTAGAGCGTCTGAAATTTACGACGATGAAATAACTAAATTAAAATTGCAAATGCAAAAGCCGGATTTATATCTTCCAATAGATTTAGGAGAAATGTCCCCATTTAAATTTAGCGGAATTAGAGAAGCGTTTGAAATAGGATATGCAGTGGGCAAGCAAAGGGCGGAAAGCATAAAAGAATTGTTGTAAGAGAAATTTAATAAAAAATAATTTTAACTGCTAAAAATCGTTGATATTTTTTTGAATTTATGCTAATATGGTTAAGCAATTTGAGTAAATCAAAATTTGTTTAACCATATTTTAATGCTGGTGTGGCTCAGTCGGGGCGACGTGTAAAGCAAACAGTTCGGTGAACTGTTTGTAACCAAAGCCGACGAGGGCTGTGCCCGAAGTCTGGAAGAGCCTTAGGCTCTACCGACTAAAAGCGTTAGTGAACAAAATTTGGCAAGTAGAGAAAAAATAAATATGTTGATGCTGGTGTGGCTCAGTCGGTAGAGCAGCTGATTCGTAATCAGCAGGTCGCAGGTTCGAATCCCGTCACCAGCTCCACAAAAAATAAAAGGCATCCAAAAAGGGTGTCTTTTATTTTTGCAAACCGACAACGGTTTGCGCAAGCTACGAAGGTCGCAGTCTACTACGCTTTCGCTCCGTAGGGCTAGTTTGTCAAGGAGGTGCGGTCAAAGTCGCCCGAATCCCTACGTGATACTAAGAGAGATGGTGTGCGGGTGAGAACCTAGTTCGCCCGTCAAGTGACGGACAGACATTGATGGGCAAGGGCTCCGTAGCGGAGCGGAGGAGTATCCCGTCACCAGCTCCACAAAAAATAAAAGACATCCAAAAAGGGTGTCTTTTATTTTTGCAAACCGACAACGGTTTGCGCAAGTTACGAAGGTCGCAGTCTACTACGCTTTCGCTCCGTAGGGCTAGTTTGTCAAGGAGGTGCGGTCAAAATATAAGCCATATTTACGTCTGCTACTTTTATATTTTAGAGAGGTTGGGAATAGCCTACAAATAAATATTTCCTTGACATTTATAGATAAAAATATATAATTAAACATGGAGAAAATTATGAGTTTTGTTCAATTAAAGTATTTTCACTCGATATGTAAGTGTCAAAAGCTAATCGAAACAGCAGAGCGTTAAATAAACAAGAACAAATAGTTAAAAATTTTAATAAAAGCATACGTAAATTAAGTTTTAAAAGAGTTAAAAACAAGGAGATTTTATGGTTAAATTTTTAATAATAAGGCACGGATACAGCCTTTCAAATAAGGATGGAACGTTTACCGGTCAACTCGACATTGAATTAAGCCAAGAAGGATATAAACAAGCCGAACTTGTTTCTGATTACTTGATAAAAAATTACAAAATAGATAAAATTTATTCAAGTGATTTGTCAAGAGCAAGATTTACAATTAAAAAAGTCTCCGATACGCTCGATATACCCATTATCTTATCAAAAGAGTTAAGAGAGGGGTTTTGCGGTCAATGGGAAGGTCTTACCGTAGACGTAATAAAAGAAAAGTTTGATAAAGACTATGCTTCATGGATAGAAAACAAACCTTTTGCACATCCGACGGGTGGAGAATCAATAGAGCAAATAGGTGAACGTGCGCTTAAAAAACTTATAGATATTGCAAAAGTTAACGATAACAAAACCGTTCTTATTGCTACACACGGTGGTGTTATTAAAGCCATGCAAAGGATATGGCTTAATCTTCCCACAGAAAGGCTTTCGGAAATTGAGTGGGTAACCAACGCTTCTCTTACCGAGGTTGATTATCAAGACGGTAAATTTACAATAGTTAAAGCTGGCGTATGCGATTATTTAGGAGATATGTGCACTGCAATGCCAAAAGGTATATAAAAAATATTGTTTATCGTGCACATTTTACCTTGTTTAATTAAAATGTCTTATTTAGCGTTGACTAAATACTTAAAATAGTATATAATATTATCAGTAATAAACAGGGGATTTAATATGAAAGCAATTATAAATGCTATCGTCGTTATGAAAGACCATTATATTCCTGACGGCGTTATATTGATAGAAGATGGTTTGATTAAAAAAGTTGGAAAACGCAAAGACGTGGCTATTCCTATCCAAGCAGAAATTATTGACGCTGAAAATAATTACGTTGGGCCGGGACTAATAGATATACACACGCACGCAGCGGATAACCTTTGGATTTATGAAAATCCTGCTGAAACGTCAAGGCATCTTTTAGAGCACGGTGTAACGGGGGTTTTACCCGCACTTTATAACAATCTTAACAAACAAGCATATTTGGACGCAGTTGATAACATCTTAACTGCAAAAGAACAAGGAAAGTTTGATAACTTTGCGGGATTTTATATGGAAGGTCCGTATTTAAGTCCTAATTTCGGTTGTGAAAGAGATAAGAACGTATGGAAAGACGCTGTCGTTCATGACGAATATATAGATATCGTAAAAAAAGTTAAAGACACTGCAAAAGTTTGGTGCTTTGCCCCTGAAAGAGAGGGGATAGACAAGTTCGTTAGGGACGTTAAAGAGGTAATCCCAAATATTGTTTTTGCTGTTGCTCACAGTGAGGCAACACCTGAACAAGTGGAAAAATATATTCCATGGGGGTTAAAAATTGCTACTCACCACACCAATGCAACGGGAACTATTCCGCACTATTCGGAATGTCGTGGCGTTTGTGTTGACGAAGCAGTTAACTATAACAAAGAGATTTACGCAGAACTTATTTCTGACAGAATGGGAATACACGTTGTGCCTTATATGCAGAGATTAGTACGTAAAATCAAGGGAGACGACAGGATTATATTAATAGCAGACCAGTTCGTTTGCGATGGACCTATTCCCCAAGGTTTTGAAGAAGCAACGGATATTCATTTTGACAATGCAGGCGAAATAGCGGGCTCGGGATTAACTCTTGATATAGCGTGCGCAAACTTCATGATGCACACGGGATGCTCGATTTGTGATGCATTCAAATTTGGCTCATTTAATCCGGCTCGTGCAGTAGGACTTAGTGGTGAGGGATACGTTGCAGAAGGTAATAAAGCAAACCTCGTCATAGTAGACCAATTTTTTAATGTAAAGAAAGTAATATTTAAAGGAGAAAATATATGAACAAAATTTTTGACCCGGCAACGACATTTAACTTCAAGCCGGCAAACTTCGTTCCGTTTAAGGACAGAGAAATTTGCGAAAAACTCCGTAAAATAAGCGGAACTGATTTGGAAAAGCATACCAAGGCTGACCAACATCCAGAATTCAACATTAAAGTTATGATGAATCCACATCCCGTTCTTATTGCAACCTTGTTTGCAAGAATTAAGGAAGCTTCGGAAAAGGGTAAGAAAATCACTCTTATTCTCGGCAACCCCGAACCTGATACTTATATTCCGCTTGCTCAACTCATCAACTACTTTAAAGTTGACTGTCGCAACGTACATCTTTTCGCTATGGACGAATGGGCTGACCAGGATGGAAATATCGCTCCTGAAACTTATCAAGCAGGTTTTGCTCATTCAATGCTTAAATACTTAGTTTATCAAATAGATGAAAAACTTCGTATGCCCTTAGAGAACGTACATTATCCCACCAACAAGAACATTAACAGTTATTCAGATATGATTACCGACTGTGGCGAAGGCGGAGCAGATATTTGTTCTTCATCACCAGGCTGGACGGGACATATGGCGTTTATCGACCCCGTTCCCGATTTCTTCCCTGCTGGTTTTGACCCTGCTGTTGAACCCACCAAGGCTCAAATTGACGAATGGCTCAACATGAAAGCAAGAATCGTTGATTTACATCCTCTTACCGTTGCTCAAAACTCACTCCACGGAGTATTCGGTCAGTCTGGTTATATTGCAGACGTTCCTCCGAAAGCGGCAACTATCGGACCTATCGACGTAAAGAACGCAAGAGAAAGAATAGAAGTTCACGCACTTTTAACAAACGGCACTTTCTCTTCATGGCAGAGAATGACTTCTCGTCTTGTCCTCCACGGACCCGTAACACCACTTGTTCCTTCTTCAATGCTTCAACTTATGAAGACCCAAGTTCTCGTTTCAGACGAGCTTGCAGCACCGTTCGATTGCTGGGAAAAGGTTGGTTATTAATAACTAAATTAAATTGTAAAATTCCGCACAATAGTGCGGAATTTTTTTATTTTTCACACAGGTTTCATTTGACTAATATTATTTGTTGTGGTATAATGTTGAAAAATTTGGAGGTTTGTGGAATTGCTAGCGGATAAAAGATTATCGCTTATTGCTGATAAGATAAAAAACAAGGGAGCAGTCAAGGTTGGCGAACTTGCAACTGAATTCAACGTGTCCATAGAGACCATTAGAAGAGACCTTCTATTATTAGAAAGAAAAAAAATTTTACAGCGTGTACACGGCGGAGCGGTGTCCGTTGGGGATATGATAACCTATCACGATTTTCAAACGAGAAAAGAAGAAAACGTAGAAGAAAAAATTCAACTAGGCGAGATTGTAAAAGACCTTGTTTTAGACGGAGACGTTGTTTACGTTGACGCTGGGACGACCTCACTTCACGTTGCAAGGGCAATTAAAGATAAGGATATTACCGTGGTAACGTGCAGTTTAGAAGCGTTTAACGAATTGTCGGGCGGTAAGGCTAAAATAATTTTGTGTGGTGGTATTTTTTGCAAAGAACTATCGAGTTTTTGCGGAACGCTTGCAGAGGATACTATAAATAAACTTTATTTTTCAAAAGCATTTATTTTTCCGTCTGCTATTTCGTTAAAGAACGGTATATTTGATTTTTCTTACGAGGATTTACCTCTTCAAAAACGTGCTATCGAGCGTTGCGATAAGGTATACTTTGTAGCAACGAGCAACAAGTTTGAAAGAAACGCACTTTTAAAGGTTTGCGACGCTTTGCCTGAATACTTATACGTTACTGATGGCAAAATTAAAAAGGAACATGTTGAAATGTATCGTGAAAACGGTTTAACAATTATTAACGGACAAAAAAACAATGAATAAGGCGTTATTAATATTGTGCGACGGAATGCGTTCTGATGTGCTAACGAGAATGGAGAAGGTGGAAAAATTTAAAAACCATCAAGATATTGGGCACGATAGAATACACGGAACTGATAGTAAAGAGGACACAACTATACCTTTCTTCTTTATGGGTGAAAAGCTTCAAAAGAGTAAAAGTTTGTTGGATGTAAAAATTATAGATTTAGCACCTACGATAGTAGATATAATAGGTGCAACCAAAGATAAAGATTGGGAGGGTAAAAGTTTATGATAAAAAAGTATAATAGCGCACGTTCTATAACTTTTCTCTGTTGTGTAATATACTTTATAAGTTATCTTACAAGGCTAAATTACGGCGCAGTAGTTGTTAGTATTTCTGAAGGAACGGGAATAAGTCAAACGTCGCTTGCGCTTGCGCCGACGATAAGTTTTATTACCTACGGCGTTGGGCAACTCATAAGCGGTTATATGGGAGACAAGTTTCAGCCAAGGCTACTGGTGTTTTTAGGGCTTATAGCAACATCGCTTATGAACTTTTTATTACCGCTTGGTAGCACTGTTGAATACATGTCCGTGCTTTGGGGTGTGAACGGTTTAGCGCAAGCGTTTATGTGGCCACCCATAGTTAAACTTTTACTTACCGCCATGTCTGAAAGTGAGTATAAAAAACAGACGCACAAAGTACTGCTCGCTTGTATTTTTTCCACAATGGCAATATATTTATTATCCCCGTTAATCGTTTCGGTTTCAGGCTGGGAAATGGTGTTTTACGTCTGTGCGGGCGTGGGGGTTGCCGGCTCAGTATACTGGTTGTTATATTGTCCAAATATACAGCTTGCGTTAAAATCTAAAGATGCTGTCGTGTCTGAAAATTCTTCTAATAAAAAAGCAAAATTTGCGCCGGTTTTAATTTTTGTTTTAATCTCGATAGTGTGTATGGGGGCTCTTAGGGACGGGGTTACCACGTGGGTCCCGTCGTACGTTGCGTCGGCGTTTAATTTAGGAAGTGAAACGGCAATATTATCAGGCGCAGTTCTACCCGTGTTTACCATAATATGTTACTATATTACCTCTTATCTTTATAGAAGCAAACTTACAAACCCTATTCTCTGTGCGGGAACAGTATTCACGCTAGCCGTCGTTTCTTCGGGGGTACTCGTTGGATTGACGAATCTAGATGCAACCAACGTCGTGGTTTCTATAATTTTAGCGGCACTAATAACGGGAAGTATGCACGGCGTAAACTTTATTTTAATAAGTATGATACCTGCGTATTTTAAAAAGCAAGGAAATATCTCAATGATGTCGGGTATTTTAAATGGCGCAGTCTATCTCGGAAGCGCTTTATCCACTTACCTTTTCCCATTGATGGCGAAAAACGGGGGCTGGGGGGTTACCATTCTTATTTGGTTTATAATAGCGCTCGTCGGCACTGCAATACTCTTTATTATCATTCCTCTTTGGAATAAATTCGAAAGTAAAAATTTTACAGAAACAATACCTGATATCCAAGATGAATTGTCAAACTAAGTGCAACACTTAGCGAGATTTTGATTAAATAAATCTACTGGTTTTTGAAAGTGTAAAACTTTCTTGGGTCTGGCGTTAATTAACGCCAGATTATTTTTTAACGTTTATTCGCTTACTCTTTCTAAATTTTTACCTTTGGGATAAAATTCTCTTAGTAATCCGTTAAGTTCTCATTTGTTCCTTTTTGCCAAGTGCAATCGCAGTGATACACATAGGCTAATGTTTTCGGGCGTAACAGTGTTAAACTCTCTGTGTGCACATATTCTAGGGTATAGATGAGAAATTTCTTCCTTTATACCATATTTTTACTTAATATAAAATATTTGCTTATTTTACCTTAAAATTTATTGCTTATACTACCGATTTAGGCAAAAATTAAGCATAATATAAAGAAAAAAATTTAAAATTATTATATAAATGTTATAAAAAACCTTAATTTTGTGATATAATGTAAAAGTAATGTACAAAAGTGCAAAAGAAATGATTTTAGGAGTACGATATGGAGAATAAAATCAAAAGAATTATTGATTTGATTAAAGAGCAAGACGTTAAAATGGTTGACTTTAAAATGATAGACATTAACGGTCAATTCCGCCACGTTACCATTCCCGCATACAGTTTTACAGAAGAAATTATGAGGGACGGTATTGGCTTTGATGCGTCTAATTACGGATACGCCGTCGTTGAGAAGAGCGATATGGTTTTCATTCCCGACCCCGATACTGCAATGATAGACCCATTCTGCGAAATTAAAACCCTTTCAATGAGCGGTAACGCAATGATTATTGATTATCCCGAAAACCGTCCGCTTGCTCAGTATCCTAGAAATATAGTTTTAGCAGCAGAAAAATACTTGAAAGACACGGGGATTGCAGATGAAATGTATATTCTCCCCGAATTCGAATTTTATTTATTTGATAACGTGAACTGGAAGGTTTCTCCATCAGAAATTGCAATGAATTTAGATGCAACCCAATCATACTGGAATAGCGACGTGGACGGGCTTGGCAGAGTAGTACCCAAACAAAAGAATTATCACGTCGCAAAACCGTTTGACAACTCATACGAGTGTAGAAGTGAAATGTGTATGCTTATCGAACAAGCGGGAATTCCTGTAAAATACCATCACCCCGAAGTTGGTGCAGCGGGGCAGTATGAAATAGAACCTAAGCTTGGAAAGTTAAGCAAAATGGCAGACGGCACTATGATGATAAAATATATCATTCAAAACACCGCATTGAAATACGGCAAGAGTGCAACGTTAATGCCTAAGCCGGTTTATGGCGAGGCTGGTAACGGAATGCACGTTCATATGTTGCTGTTTAAGGATGGAAAGCCGGTGTTCTCTGATGATAACGGATATTCTCACCTCTCAAAAGAAGCGCATTATTTTATAGGTGGATTGCTCAAACATATCAGTTCGCTTTGCGCAATAACAAATCCAAGCACAAACTCATTCAAGCGTTTAGTGCCTGGCTTTGAGGCACCTGTTACCGTTGGTTATGCAACGAGCAACCGTAGTGCGGTAATCCGTATTCCCGCTTATGCAAAACAACCGTCAGAGCGTCGTTTTGAACTCCGTAATCCAGACGCAACGTGTAACCCGTATTTCTGTTACTCTGCAATTTTAATGGCTGGTATTGACGGTATTAAGAATAAAATAGACCCACACGCAAACGGTTGGGGACCTTATGATATGAACTTATTTAATCTTCCAGAAGAAGAGAAGAAAAAACTTAAAGGACTTCCAACTTGTCTTGAAGATGCGCTTGACGCACTCGAAAAAGACCACGACTACTTGACGGCAGGCGGAGTTTTCCCAGAACACTTAATCGAAAAGTTTATTGCAACCAAGAGAAAGGAATGTAGTGAAATTTCCAAAGTACCGCACCCGGTTGAGTTTGAAAAATACTATAATTGCTAATTCAAAAATTGAAAAAAAGACAAAACACTGCAATTTTTTGCAGTGTTTTGTAATTTTAGAGAAATCTAGTTGACAGTATTAATAAAAAAATGTATACTGTTATCATCTTTCAATGATGTTTGCAGAATCTAATGAAACTGTAAACGGAGGAATTCCGGAGAATCTCTTTATTGAGTGCCGAAGGTGCAAGGGGCTAGCCCCGAATCTCTCAGGCAAAAGGACGGAGCGAATTAAAATCGTTTATCTTTTATTTTTTGGAGTTGCTTTTTGAAAGGCAACTTTATTTTTTTATAGGAGTAGGTATGGAAAAATTTTTAGAATGGCTTAATGGCGCAGTAGCCACCGTTAACGTCTACCTTGCAGACTGGATTTTGGTTGTTTTACTCGTTGGCGTTGGCTTGTTTTTCACTATTAAAACAAAGTTTGTACAAGTGCGTTGTTTTGGGCAAGGGTTAAAGAAGGTTTTCGGTGGAATTAAATTTAAGGGCGAAAAACAAAAGAGTGGGATGAGTTCCTTCCAAGCAGTTGCAACAGCAATTGCCGCTCAGGTAGGAACGGGCAATATCGTAGGTGCTTGTGGCGCTATTTTGTTTGGTGGTCCCGGTGCAATTTTTTGGATGTGGATTATAGCGTTTTTAGGTATGGCTACTATTTATGCAGAGGCAGTGCTGGCTCAAAAGACAAGAAAGGTTAACGAGGACGGCACTGTTTCGGGTGGTCCGGTTTATTATATAAGAAAAGCATTTAAAGGTAAGTTCGGAAAATTTTTGGCAGGGTTTTTTGCCGTTGCGACTATAATTTGCTTGGGCTTTGTCGGTGCAATGGTTCAATCTAATTCTATAAGTTCAGCCGTTTCCACAGCAGGAGGCTTTAATATGAGTGAATGGGGCTGGATAGTGGGAATTATATTAGTAGTTTTAGCAGGCATCATTTTTATAGGCGGAGCAAAGCGTATTGCTTCTGTTACCGAAAAGATTGTACCTATAATGGCTGTTATATATCTTCTTGGTGGTTTAATCATTCTTGCGTTTAACGTTACTGCCTTACCTATGGCGTTTTGGTATATTATAAAGTATGCTTTTACTCCTCACGCAATAATAGGTGGGTCGATAGGTTATGCGCTTAAACAAGCAATTAGTAAGGGTGCGCAAAGGGGATTATTCTCTAACGAAGCGGGTATGGGTTCAACGCCTCACGCACACGCTCAGGCAAACGTTAAAACAGCGCACGAACAAGGCACAGCCGCAATGGTGAGCGTATTTATTGATACATTTGTTGTCCTCACTGTTACTGCGCTTATAGTTATAACTTCTATTTACGTTAAAAACCCTGAAATAGTTGCGGTAGCAGATAAAAATACGATGGTTCAAGTTGCCATATCAACGCTATTTGAAAACAAAAGCGTGGGCGATTTAATAGGGGCAATTTTTGTTGCCGTATGCTTAACGTTCTTTGCTTTTTCAACTATTATCAGTTGGAACTTGTTTGGAAGAATAAACTTTGAATATCTTTTTGGGAAAAAGAGTTCGCTTTTATATTCATTGATAGCAATGCTGTTTGTGTTTATAGGTGCTTTTTTAGGAAGTGATTTGGTGTGGAATCTAAACGATTTCTTTAACTATATGATGGTGTTACCAAACGTTATAGCATTAATTACACTTTCGGGATTAGTAATTAGCGAATTAAAAGAAAATGGAAAGAGGGCTGTTGGCAAAACGCCAAACCAAGCGCTTAGCAAAGAGTTAGAAGAATAAGATAATAATTTTTAGCGGAAAGATGAAGGTCTTTCCGCTAAAAATTAAAAGCAAACAAAATAAATTTAACAAAAAATTAAAAAATTTTCTCAAATGGTTAAAAAGTGTTTGACAATATTTTTATTTTTGGATATAATACATAAGCATTTGACGAGCGAAGTCGTTAAGTGAACGATATGGCGGCGTAGCTTAGCTGGTTAGAGCGGCCGGTTCATACCCGGCAGGTCGTTGGTTCGAATCTGACCGCCGCTACCACTAAAAAACAAAGGCGTAGCAGCGTCGGTTTATATAAAGGCGGAAATTCGCCACAGACTAAGGCCCCTTGGTCAAGCGGTTAAGACACCACCCTTTCACGGTGGTAACATGGGTTCGATTCCCGTAGGGGTCACCAAACAAGAATAAATCCGAATGTATCGAAATTATAGGCGATTCGTTCGGATTTATTGTTTTTTTGTTCTAAGATAAATCTTGTAGATAAAAAATTTATATCATCAAAACAGTAGGTTTTGCCTATTGTTTTTTTTGTTTTTTAAAACAATGTGTTGTCATAAAGTATTGATTTTTCACGTTTACATGTGATATTAAATAATAAAGAAGAGGTATTTTATGGATGAAAATATATTAAATCCACCAATCAATTTAACCGAAGAGGAAAAGATTGTGTGGGATGAATTTGTTACAATGTTAAACTCAAGCACAAACTATAAAAAGATAATGACAGATAAAGAACTTGTTTTACAATATGTTCAGTTGAAAATTATTAGAGATAAAGCATGGATATCGTGGATGCAAAACCCCGAAAGATATGTAAGAATAGTAACAGGAATTTGTAGTGATGGAAAAACTCCTAATATTATGGTTAAAGAAAACGAACATTATAAAACATATATGGAAAGCAATAAACTTATAGAAAGAATTTTAACAGATTTAAGGTTGACTCCGAAAGCGAGAAAGCCAAAGTGGTTATAAATTATGGAAAACATAGAATTAAAAATAGAATATATAGATGTGAATTGCTTAACTCATTATAACAAGAACTCTAAAATACACACAAAAGAACAAATCAAACATATTGCAAATTCAATCATTGAGTTTGGGTTTAATGACCCGATAGGAATTGCTGGGGATGATAACATAGTATTAGAAGGCAATGGGAGAATAGAAGCTGCAAAATATCTTGGGATAAGTAAACTTCCTTGTGTTCGCCTTGACCATTTAAGCAATAAAGAAAGAGATGCATATGTAATTGCTCATAATTCTACTAATTTAGAAACAGGGTTTGATGATGGTGTCTTGTATGAAGAATTAAAAAAACTACAAGAGTATGACTTTAGAGATTTTGGACTTGAAGCAGAAAAATATTTACAAACTATAGTTAGAGTTCAAAAAAGGATATTAAAGCAAATTAATAAAATCCATTATTTAATAAGCGGTGACATAAATAAAAACAACGAGATTATTTATTTTATAGACAAAATAAGAAAGATAGAAGGAGTAGAAATTGAGTCGACAACCAACTAAAACTGATAACAAATCTATTCCAAATAAAATATTTATAAGGCAAAAAGCAATTGAGAATTTAGCTGAAGTAAATGTTATGGATTTATTTGCTGGGCGAAATGTTTTATGGAATAATATAAAAACAAATAATTATTATGGCATAGATATGTCTGTTAACAAAGGTAAAAACTTAAATGTGGATACAAGAAAAGCGATTGATAATTTAGACTTATCTTCTTATAACGTAATAGATTGTGATAGTTATGGAATTGCTTTTGATTTATATAAAAAACTATTGACAAGAAAAGATGTTAAAAGTGGAACAATAATAATTTATACAGCTATAACAAACGAGTTTACTAAAATACAAAATGTAGCAAAAGAAGAGTTGGGATTTAAGAATTTTTACAATAAAGCCCCGTCTCTTTTTAATGCTCGTGCAATAGAGTTTTTTTATGAATTTTTAGCAAAAATGGGAGTCCAAGAAGTTTATTTTTATTCAATAAGGGATAAGTTCTTAAAACATTATGGATATTTTATCAAAAATTAAATAGATAATTGAAAAAATATAATATTTATGTTAGAATATAAACATGAGTATTATATATAAACCAACGGGAATGGCAAGGGAATATAGCCCTTATGCCTTAAATATTTATATCGGGTGCAGTCATAGATGCAAATATTGTTATGCGCCTCATACTCTTCAACGAACGGAAGATAGTTATTTTGGAAAGCCACAGCCACGAAAAGATATTTTAAAACTTTTAGAAAAGGATTTGCAAAAAAACACATATAAAGAGCAGGTTTTAATTTCATTTGTAGGGGACGTTTATTGTGATAATGCAGATAATAGCGAGACTACAAGAGAAGTATTAAAATTGTTAAACGCTTATAATGTTCCTGTTGCAGTGCTTTCAAAGGGTGGCAGTAAAATGCTTAAAGATTTAGACGTGTTCAAATCTTTTGGAAATAGAATAACCGTTGGAACGACCTTGACGTTTTTAGATGAAAATAAAAGTAAAGAGTGGGAGCCATATGCTTCCTTGCCAGAAGATAGGCTTTATACTTTAAAAACACTTCACGAAAACGGAATAAAAACTTTTGCAAGTTTTGAACCGACAATAGAGCCAGATGAAAGCATTAAACTTATAGAAAGAACTTTAAAAGATAATTCCGTTGAACATTATAAAATAGGAAAAATCAACAACTATAAAAAAGCTGACAAATGGCAAAATTGGGAAGAATATTTGCAAAACTGCATTGATTTATTAAGACCGACCAATAAACAGGTTTATTATAAATTTTGTTTAAGAAAACTTGCACCAAATGTTGAACTTTTTGCCAACGAGAAAAATCCGGATTTATATAACGTTAGAATTTTAGAAAATGAACAATTAAAATTTATATAAAAAACTTAAAGGGATGTTGCTAAAAGCGACATCCCTTTTAAGTTTAATTACAATTATAAAATCAATTTGTTGTTGACAAAAGCCTATAATTTTAACAATGATGCCGATAAAAACAGGTGTAAAAACTGCGAAAAAACAGCAAAAATTTCTTACATATGATAACCGAACTCAACTCCAAAATCTCAATCTTTTTGGAGAAGGCTTCAAGCCGTTCTATTTCCAAGCGAGTTGCAGAGAGTTATGAGCAACAAGCGGACGACTGTATTGACGTGCAGAACAAGAAGCAAATGTAAAAAATAAAAGTTTATCTATAATTAAATCCATTGTTGTTTGGCTAAGTTGTTTATTCCTATATTCGTTGCTTTAAGTTTGAAAAAATTAAATATCGACAAAAAATAATAAAATTCGACAAATTATTATAAAACACAGCAAAAAACAACAAATTATTATAAAATGTAGCAAATTACAACAAAATATTTAATAACGAGCACTAAAAACGCAAAAAAGCGGATGCTTTACTTTTAAGGAAAGCATCCGCTTTTAATATTTAAAAATTACGCTGAATAATTTTTGTAATAAAGAATAATTTCTTGTTGCTCTAATGAATAAGACTCTAAATATTCGCTAGCAATAGTTGCAACCTGTTTAATACTTCTAGAATTAAGAGAGGCTGAATAATTACCATATAAAATTGTTTCTTTTTGGTTTTCGGTATACTTCACGTAAGCTATTGCGCTAAAAGCACGAGAAATATTAGTTGGTTTTACGTTTGTGATTGCGCAATAAAAACCGTAATAGCCGTCAGATTCTGCAGTGTTCTGGTTATTCCATTTAACGGCAGGTATGTCAAGATAGTTTTTGCCAGCCTTTTTAAGAGATTCAAAGGTGAATTCGTTAAGACCGTCAAGATAGTCTGTGGGAACGATTAAAATACCAGCTACTGCGTTTTGTTTTCCGTCATAAAATGCTTTATCCACTTTACCTGCAAATCTAATACCAGAATTTGTTGCAAGCCTTAAAGATGCTCCGTCAACTGTAGTGATAATGGTAGCGGATTCTAATTCTGTACCGAAAACTCCGTCAAAGTAACAAGTGGAGGTTGAATCGGTTTTTACTTTAAGGTTAAAAGATACGTTAGTTACTTCATCAGGTATATCGGCAGTTAAAGAAATTTTTTGCCAAGAATTTATCTCATTAAGAATAAAGGTTTTACTTGCAACAGACTTAGTACCGTTAGATATAAAAAGTTCAACCGAAACAGATAGGGAAGTGGGATAAGCCATAATACCAAAGGTATATGATTTGTTGCTTTCAACCGTAATATCTGATGAAGATATAATTAAGTCTTGCCCTTCTTTAACTAATATAGAATATTCACCGTCATAGGATAAATTACTAGTAGATGGAGAAGAATAGAACGACGACGAAGAGGTCCAAGAGTCTGGATAATTATATCTCTTGTTCATAAGAACTGCTGATTTTACATATTCAAAATTTGAGTTTTGGATAAATAATGATGAAGTTGTAGCAAAAGCTGTGTACGGGGTAAAGATAGTTAGCAAAGATAAAAGCAAGCACATTAAAAAATAGGAGAGCAATTTAATAGATTTCATACCATGCCTCCATTAAAAAGGGTCGTCAGTAATGTTGTCGAAAGAAGAGAAAAGGTCGCTGACTTTCAAAACGTCGCCATAAAGTTCTAAAAAGGAGAACATTATTGGGGAATAGGATTTTTTCATAAAACACCTCGTAATAAATAAAAATGTCGAAATATGTCGACATTTTACATATATTACCATAAAAGCAATAATTAATCAAGTATTTACTTGCGAAAAATTGATTCTTGAAAGCAAAATTATTATTTTTTATTAAAGATCCCCCTCGAATGATTATTCGAGGGGGAAGATTCTACATAGTCTTTTTATATTCATCTATATTTTGGTTTGTGTTATATGTTTTATCGCCAGGGAAAACGCCTACAAGAGTTTGTAGAGTATGATATGCTTGTGCGTGCAACTTATCAATAGCGTCGTTTTGAGTTAAGTTTTTATCGTGATATAAAGGCTCGCCGATATGTAGGTCTACACAAGGTGTCTTTGAAAACAGACGTGTAATGCCTTTTCTTTTTCTAAACGACATTGCGATAGGAATGATGGGTTTATCGTATCTTACTGCGTATTTAAATATTGCTTTTTTAAGAGGTCTTACGTCTGGGTAATAAAACCACAAAGAGCCTTCGGGGAAAAAGTGCAACCATTTTTTGTTTTCAAGAACTTGACCGAGTGCTTTTTGAAATTTTACCATTGCACGCATGTTGCCGGTGGGAATAGGTATGCCACCAACCCAACGGATAAGTGGGCCGTTAGGTCCTTCAAAGTTAGTTTTCCAGCCGGGGTGGTATTGTAAGTGTGGGCGTATTGCTTTAAGAATACAAATATAATCCCACATAAACACGTGGTTAGAAATAGTGATTGCCCCGTTCTTAAATTCTTTTTTGTGTTTTTTGAGAACGTCTCTTCCGTGTATCCTTAGCCCGTGTCTAATAGTGCAGATAGGGAAAACCACTAAATTAAGAACAAGCCAAAGAATGCCACGCTTAAATTTATGCCAAGCACCTGTTTCAAGGTATTTGTAATTTTCGTCAAAATTAGTATCACGCAAATGCTTAACAGTTATCATATGTTCGTCAGAGCGTTTGGGATAACTGTAATTTAATTGATGTCTATAATATTCAAAATTTTTTCTCATAAGTAAATTATATAATATAAACAATATATTTACAAGTAAAATATTAAAATATGTAAAAACCTTACTGTTATTAAAATTAGTTATCGTATAAAAAGCGTTGTTTTTCGTATAATAATGGGGAAATTATGAAAAAATCACTTTTTAAAATTTTAAGATTTTGTGTTTTCATATTATTAATATCTATGTCTGTGATAGTCTTTCCCGCTTCAAAGATAAACGCAAATGCAAGCATGCCGTATTATAAACTTAATCCACAACAAATAGTTTTGAGGGCAAAGTTTTTTACTACTTATAAAAATTCTTCAGAAGAAAGAAAACACAACGTAGCGCTCGCAGTTTGTGCTATTAATAAAACTATTATTGACGTTGGAGGGGAGTTTTCTTTTAATAAAGTTGTTGGCGAGCGGACTGAAAAGCGTGGCTATAAAAAAGCAAAAATAATAGTTAATGGTGAGTTTGCAGACGGCGTTGGCGGAGGTGTTTGCCAAGTTTCTTCAACGTTGTATAATGCTATTTTACTTTCGGGACTTGAAATCACCGAAGTACATCCACATAGTCTTTCAGTCAGTTACGTCGCTCCATCTTTTGATGCAATGGTTAATTCCGGATGGGCTGATTTAAGGTTTAAAAATAATACCGACAACCCCGTAATAATACTTGCGGACTGTGATGGGGAAAGGATTACGATAAAAATTTTAGGACAGCCTATGACGGAAAAATATTATAGAAAAAGTGTAGTAATTGAGATTATTATGCCTGAAAAGGAAAGGGAAATTATCGATGAAAAAGGGGAGTATCCAGATTTATACGAGGGAGAATATATGTTTTTAAGTTACAGTAAATCAGGCTTAAAAAGCGAGGGGTATTTAATTAAAGAAAACAGTGGTAAAGAACGGGAAGAAATTAAAATACGAACGGATAAATATAACGCAACTAGAGGCGTTGTGGTTAAGGGAACAAAAGCGTTAGAAGATAAATTATTAGATGGAAAAATTAAAGGTGAGGTTAATGATTTACTGAGCGAATAAAAAATATTAAAGAAAATTACTGAAAAATTATTAAAATATATAAAAAACTTTGACAAAAAAATTTTTTTGTGTTAACATATCGTAGACGCAAACGAAAGAAATAAATTTGCGCAAGTTATTTTCAATAAAACTGATAATGAATTAAGTCAAGTGGAGAAATACCCAAGAGGCTCAAGGGGCTCCCCTGCTAAGGGAGTAGTATGCGTTGAGTGTAGCGAGGGTTCGAATCCCTCTTTCTCCGCCAATTGCAGTCGCGTTTGAACCCACGTTCAGATGCGACTGCTTTTTCTATTACTATAATTAAATATATCTTCGTTAAAGGAAACGCAGGCATAATCTTTAATTTTAAACGCCCTAAAGCCGAAAATACGCACTGGACGACTCAATCAAGAGATGAATATGGCGATTTCATAAAAAAGTAAAAAGCCCTTAAACAAGGGCTTTTGTCTTTTTTATGTGTTAGACTCTTTTAACATTGATTTTGCCAACAAAAATTGAAAGTATGGTATCTCCTGGAATTGAGTTGTTAAGATAATAATCAGTTAAATACAATTTTCCTGTAACAATTTCAGTTTGCCCTGCTTCCACAATTGCTTTTATTTCTCCTTCAGCAAGACGAACACTTTTTTCAGTTTCAGACAACCAACAATCAAAACTATATTCTTTTTCCATTTTTGATTTATTTTCAACTCTATATTTTATTTCAATATAATTGCCCGTCATCCAACCACCATTATGATATTCATGTTCCAAGTATGTTACATCATAATTATAAAAAACAGCATTGTCTTCTATTTTTTTACAAGTATCAACAATAAGAAAAGGGAAAGTGATAGCAAGGATAAAAGTTAAACACCAAAATAATGTTTGATAATGGATTGAGTTTTTACTGCCACTAGAAGCATTTGACTTAGTTTTCTTTTCTTGTTTACTTTCTGTGATATATGAAAGTCCTGTTCCTGGTATAGTTATTGTTTCTCTCGTTGTTCCTTTTGCCGTTTTAGTAATTCTATATCCTTTTGTTCCAACGCTATAACCAACCCCTGACTTGCTTATATTAATTCTAAAAGTTTTTCCAATACTTTTTCTATATCGCCAACCCATATTATCAACACTCCTTTTCTGCCTGTTCTAATTTATACAAATCAATACCTGACAGTTTATTGCTATCTATAAATAATATTATTTCGCAATATAACTTACCTGAATTATCATAATTTGTATCTTTTAACAACCCTGTAAAAGATTCAAATTCATCTTTTGCCTTTCCTGTTTTTGTCATAAAAGATGCAGGCAAGTATCCTATTATATATCTTTCAGGGGCAACTTGATACTCAGAAAAATCTCCGTATTCATCTTTCTTAAAATAATTTAAAATAATTACAGCAACCCTATCTTTTTCAATATCATAATCAAAGAACAACTGGTTATCTTTTGTTTGTCTGCTAAAAAATTTATATTGTATATCATTTAAAAAAGATTGTATTTCTTTAGAACTAGAACCAACTAATTTTGTTTCCAAATATTCTCTATTTGTAGTTTCATATTTAATTCTTTCATCATAGGATAAAGAATTATAAGCACAAACGGGACAAAATTGTTTATTCATCGCTTGTGCTTCTTGTATCGTGCTTAATTGCACTGCAATATCTTTATAAAAGCGGTAATTTATTACTTCTTCTTTATAACACCTAGCAAAAGTATGATAAAAATCATCTTTTGTCGTTGTTAAACAAGTTCCATCCTCTAATACTGTTTCTATATTTAAGTATTTATTTTCATCAAACTTATTATTTACCTTAAAATCGCCATAAATGATTTTATTGTCATCTTCTATTTTTTCAATTAACTTTTTCGTATCATTATGTTTTTTTATTTCCTGTTCATCTTCTATTTTTTTATACTGCTTATATTTAATAAAAAAGAAAATATCCAAACCTAATAAAAATATGAATAGTACCCAACCCATAAATATTCTCTAACCTGTAAATT
>JAZRMR010000026.1:0-159234 GCA_045647765.1 Christensenellaceae bacterium | reverse complement strand
CTTAAACGTGGTGAATACGACCATATAAAAGTTCAAGATACTTTTTGGTATGGCAAAAAGTATAGACATATAAAATCATACAGTCCAAACAAAGCACAGGATTTATATAAAAAGAATATGAGTTTACACGGCGTTGAAATAAAACTCGGCAATGATTATGAATTTGCTGATTATATCGAAAAACGTATTGTAGATGACGGCTTAACTCCGCTCGCCGTTTTAGGTGAAATTAAAAAGAAAGGGCTATGTTTCAATACTACTATATGTGTTCAGACGTTGTATAACTATATTCGTAACGGTGTGTTTTTGCGTTTGTCTATGGAGCATTTACCGTATGCAAAAAAAGATAAACGTAAAAACGAAAAAGTAACCGTTAAAAAACTTCCCCGTGGTGTTAGTATTGAAAAGCGCCCTGTATCTGTTTATGAACGTGCGGAGTTCGGCCATTGGGAAATGGATTGCATTGAAAGTTGTAAAAAGAAAAAGGCAACTTTATTATGTCTTTCAGAACGTCTTTCCCGTCGTGAAATAATATTCAAATTGCCTAATAAAAAATCTGATTCGGTTATTAAGTGCCTTAATCTTCTTGAACACCGATACGGTAAATTGTTTCCTAAAATTTTTAAGACTATAACGGTAGATAATGGCGTAGAATTTTCCGATTATACGGCAATGGAACGTTCACGTTACGGAAATAAAAAAAGGACGACAGTATATTACTGTCATCCGTATTGTAGTAGTGAACGTGGAACTAATGAACGTATGAACAGAGAAATTCGTAGAAAGTTTCCAAAAGGCACGGACTTTAGTCGTGTAAGCATTGAACAGGTCGCCGAAGTCGAACGTTGGTTAAATGCTTACCCACGTGGCATTTTGGGTTATGATACGCCCGAAAACGTCTTTAATTCGTGTTTAAGTGCAATTTCTTAAAATTTTTTCTATAAATGTGTAATTATTTCTTGACATTTACAAGTTTTTAAATAAAACCTCTCTTTTTTTTACGCCTTGTCTACATTTTGATTAAAGCAAAAGTCCGAACACTACATATTGTAAGTTCGGACCTGTCAATTTCTATACGTATTCACTTAAAGTTGAATATAAATCGCAGTTTTCTAGTATTTTTTTTATTTGCTCGTGATTTAAAGTTGCTAATTTTTTTCCCTTAGAATAAACATATATATAATTAACCGCACTATCGTCTAATATGGACAAAAGTTTTTTTATCGTCATACTTTTGTCGACAGCCTGAATTTTTACAGGCATTCCTCTTTTTAAGTTGTCTTCGCTTAAATTGTTATAGCATTTAATATATCTGTTTTCTTTAATTTTTCCGACTAAGGAAAACAGCACGAAAGCCGAAAAGAACAAAAGAGAAAAATTTACACTTGCAAAAAGCGAACAGATAAACGCTAAAAACAGAAGAGCGAAAAATGCCATTCCAACGGCAAAAACTATTTTTTCGCCTTTTTTGTTGCCAAACTTAAAGCACGCAAGCGAACAGACAACACGCCCGCCATCAAGAGGAAAAATAGGTAAAAGATTAATTAACGCCAATGAAAAATTTGCTTGGGCAACCACGTCGGTAAAAGCGTACACAGTTGGAAACAACCACCATATAGCGACTGTAAGAAGACCTATTCCGAGATTAATAAACGGTCCTGCTAACGCAATTTTAATTTGGTCTTTTAATTTAAGCCCTTCAATATTGCCCGAAACAACCGCCCCAAAAGGCATTAGAGTTATATTGTTAAGTTTATATCCCAAACCCGAAGCAACGAAAGAATGACCTATTTCGTGAATGAGTGCACTAACCGTATATACCGCAAATAAAAAAATCTTTCCTGAAAGCGCATAAAATATTCCGAAAAGAAAAAATAGCGGGTGGACGGACAGTTTTACACCGCCCATACCACCGAATTGTCAACTATTTGATAGCCGGAAATAAGCGCTCCACTCTGCCCCATAAAGCACATTGTAGCCCCTTCTTCGCTGACATATCCCACGGGAACGTTAAAGAACACTTCATCTCCTACACCCGCATAAGCATAAATTAATCCGCTCAAAACTGAGGTGAAGTTTTCGCTGTGCGCAATTTCAAGCGAATATCTACCGTCTTCACCCTTTACCACCGAAACCACCTTTCCATCACAAGGCGAATAAACACTTCCTTCACCGCTAAAATTAATTACACCTTCGCCCACTGATGCGTTAAGCGAATCTGAAAGAGCCAAAACGGGAGAGAACTGGTCGTAAGTTCTGTCGTCAACAACTTGCTCAACCTTTGACGGGGCGAAAATTTCACGCATAAATACGTTTATTCCGCTGTCCGCATAAAATGCGTTAGTTAAAAATATGGTGGCTATAAGCACGCCTATAACTGCAAGTTGAACACCAACGACGGGAAATCTTCCTGCTCGTTTTTTGCGCTTTTCATTCACGTTTAGTATACTTACCGTTTGATAAGCATTGTCCTCTGACAAACTTTCTTCGCTCAATTGCGACTGATTAAAGGCTTTGTCTTGAACTGCTTGTTCAAAGTTTTCATTTGCGTCTAAAAGATAGTCTTCCTCTTGCGCTTGTTCTTGCTGTTGGTTGATTTTGTTCAAAAGTTGCTCTTTAACAGCCTCTGGGTTAACCTCTTTTTTGCGTTTTTTGTTTCTTTTTTTAGTCGGCTTAAAAGTAACGTTACAAGTGTTAACAGGAATTTCTAGCATTGTTGCATATTGAAGTTTTTCGTTCATTGTACCTCTCCTTTTTGATTGTTCATAAAATCTATATGCCTGAAAACTCCGTGATATGCAAACAAAAAACCCGTCGCCTTAATTTATGGCGACGGGTTTTGTCGAATATTTATATTTTCAAAAGTTTTTTGATTAAGGTATGCCCTTGTTCTACAAACACGCCTGTTGACCGTGCATTCTCTTCATCGTAACAGTTAACTCCCTTAACTTTTTGGCTACTGCTATATAAAATATAAGGCACAGGGTCTTTACAGTGTGTTCTGGTAGCTATTGGCGTGGGATGGTCTGGTAGAATTAAAATGGAAAACTCTTCTCCTCTTTCTTTTAGCCCCTCAACAACAGTCTTGACTACTTTTTCATCTATCTGTTCAATAGAATAGATTTTATGCTCAACGTCGCCGTGATGTCCACATTCGTCGGGCGCTTCCATATGTAGATAAACAAAATCCAAACCGTCGTCAAGCGCTTTCAAACACGCTTTCGCTTTGCCTAAAAAATCAGTGTCGTAATTTCCAGTTGCGCCGTCCACCTCAATTACTTTCATTCCTGCAAGTTTGCCTATGCCTTTTAAAAGGTCAACTGCGGATATTACTCCACCTTTTACACCGAATTTCTTTTCATAGTTCTCTAAATCAGGCTTGGTTCCCTCTCCCCAAAACCACAATGAATTAGCCGAGTTTTTACCCTCTTTTACTCGTTTAAGATTTATCGGGTGGTCTTTGAGTAAATCATAAGAACGTTTCATGAGTTCTAAGTATACTCTTCCAGTATCGGAAGTAGGTAAGTGTTCTTTAATAGGCTTTCCGGTTATATCGTGCGGAGGAGTGGTATCTCCCGCAATCTTTCCGTTATCAACAACCAAACAATGCCTATAACTGATGCCAGCGTACAAGGTAATCACGTCGTTGTCGAGATGTGTTTTAAGAAATTCTATAAGTTCTCTCGCCTCTTCGGTGGAAATCTCACCTGCGCTATAATCAATCATTGTTTTATCAGAATACTCTTCTTCATCCGAAAGAGTAACAAGGTTTGCACGTGCGGTAACGTCTGTATCTAAAAGATTTATACCGATACTAGCCGCTTCAAGAGGAGAGCGCCCCGTATAACAAGCGTTGGGGTCATACCCTAAAACTGATAGATTTGCAACGTCGCTCCCAGGTTTCATTCCGCAAGGAACGGTACGACATAATCCCACTTCGGATATTTTTGCAAGAGAGTCGATATATGGCTTTTTTGCAACCATAAGCGGTGTTTTGCCACCTAAATTTTCTTGACGGTAATCAGCCATACCGTCGCCTAATATAACAACGTGTTTCATAATTATAAACTCCAATCAATAGGATTAATGCCAAACTTAACTAAGTATTCGTTTGCCTTTTTAAAATGTCCACAGCCGAAAAATCCATTATATGCAGACAAGGGGCTAGGATGCGCACATTCTAATATTAAATGTTTTTGTCCGTCAATAAGCGGTTTCTTGCTCCTTGCATTGGCCCCCCAAAGAAGAAAAACACAGTGCTGTTTTTGGTCTGAGATTTTTTTTATTATACTATCGGTAAAAAACTCCCAGCCTTTTCCTTTGTGCGAATTTGCGCTATGCGCCCTTACCGTCAATACAGTGTTTAAAAGAAGAACGCCTTGTTTTGCCCAACCCGTTAAATCTCCATGGGTTTTTGGTGGAATTTCAAGTTCCGTCTGCAATTCTTTATACATATTAATAAGAGAGGGGGGAACTGGTATACCTTTGGGAACGGAAAAAGAAAGTCCCATTGCTTGCCCCTCGTTATGGTAAGGGTCTTGCCCTAGCAACACGACTTTAACCTCGTTAAACGGAGTATGTTTCATACTGTTAAAAATATCGTACATAGACGGATAAACGGTATGATTTGAATATTCGTTTTTCAAAAACTCTCTGAGGCGAATATAACTTTGAGAAGAAAACTCCTCCTTTAATAATTCGTCCCATTCATCACTTATTTTAACCATTTTAATTATAATAACATATTTGCATTGACAAAATCAATATAATTTTATATACTTGTCAAAAGGTTTTTTATGAAAATATATGAGATTTTATTAATAGGTGTCGCCCTTGCCATTGATGCGTGCGCACTAACAATTGCAAACTGCACGACTTATAAAAACGATTTGGACAGAAAAAAAGAGTGGTTAATGCCGATTTTTTTCGGCGTTTTCCAAGCAGTTATGCCTTTAATAGGCTATTTGTTTGGGTCGCTATTCTCTTCGGTGATTAACCCTGTTTCAAAGTTTATAACTTGCGGTATTTTCCTTTTACTTGCTATAAAAATCTTTATAGATATTTTAAAAGAAAGACGTGAAGAATGCAGACTACAAGAAGTTAAATCTAGTGATTGTAAAAAATTAAAATTCACTCTTTCAATTCTGATAGTGCAAGCGTTAGCAACAAGTATTGATGCTCTTATGGTGGGAATAACACTGGTTAACTTGTCCTTTTCGGTCTTTATTGCTATTTCAATTATAGGCGCAGTAACTTTCGTTTTGGTATTATTTGCGCTGTATTTTGGAAAACGCCTTGGAAAACTGTTCGGCAATTATGCCGAGTGGGTAGGCGCAGTTATACTATTCGGCTTGTCGATAAAATCACTAATAGAAGGTTTGATTTAATATTTTTAAAATAAATTAAAGTCCGCTTTCAATTAAAAACCTCTGCTCATTTTTTGAGCAGAGGTTTATTTTATATCCTTTTTGCTATTGCTTTTAAGAAATCTTTGCTATTTAATTTCTTTGGAATCACGCCGTCTTTCTTAAAAAGACCAACCAAATCTCCCGTCATTTCTCCCGCCTCTATCGTTTGAATAGTTGCTCTTTCCAAACGGTCGGCAAAATCCATGAGCTGAGGAATTTCATCTAGTTCACCTCTTTTTCTAAGCGCACCCGACCAAGCAAATATCGTTGCGACTGGGTTGGTTGAAGTTTCTTCTCCTTTAACGTACTTATAATAATGTCTAGTAACCGTTCCGTGAGCAGCCTCGTATTCATACACCCCGTCCGGCGATACTAACACACTCGTCATCATGGCTAAACTACCGTATGCGGTTGCCACCATATCGCTCATAACGTCTCCGTCGTAATTCTTGCACGCCCAAACAATACCACCCTCGCTTCTAACGATTCTTGCAACAACGTCGTCAATCAAGGTGTACATATACTCTATGCCCGCTTTTTCAAACTTTTCCTTATATTCATTTTGGTAAATATTTTGGAAAATCGCCTTGAAGTTTCCGTCGTAAACCTTGCTTATTGTGTCTTTAGTAGAAAACCAAAGTGGAAGACGCATGTCAAGCGCATAATTATAGCACGCCCTTGCAAAACTCTCGATAGATTTATCGGTGTTGTGCATTGCGGTAACCACACCGCCACCGTTAAACTCGTGAATTGTTTTAACCGTTTTATTGCCGTTTTCGTCTGTAAAAACTAGTTCTGCTTTACCGACACCCGCTTTTCCGTCAACCGCCTTATAAATGTCCCCGTAAGCGTGTCTTGCAATAACGATAGGCTTTTTCCAAGTGGGAATGTAAGGCGTTATTCCGTCAACTAATATTGGCGCACGGAAAACAGTTCCATCAAGCATTGCTCTTATAGTACCGTTAGGGCTCTTGTACATTTTTTTCAAATTATATTCGCTTACCCTTTGTGCATTAGGAGTAATAGTTGCGCATTTTACTGCAACGCCGTATTTAATGGTTGCAAGCGCACTGTTTTTGGTTACCTCGTCATCCGTTTTATCTCGTTCAACTAACCCCAAATCGTAGTATTCTGTTTTTAAATCTACGCTTGGGAGAATAAGTATTTCCTTTATCCACTGCCAGAGCACTCTGGTCATTTCGTCCCCGTCCATCTCAACGAGCGGAGTTTTCATTTTAATTTTTTGCATAAGGTGTCTCCATTTATTTTTTCGGTAGTATTGTATCACACCTTAATTGTTTTTACAAGCGTTTTGCACTCTTAGCTCCCAAAGATGTCAAAAGACTGCTGTCGAAACAACTCTTGACGGATAAACTCTTAGCGAACGAGGTAAGCGCATATTCTATCATTTCACTAAGCATATTTCTGAACCCGTCCGTGTTTTCGCTGAAAAGATAATATGCAAGAGAGCCTGGAACGGTATTAATCTCATTTAAATAAACGGTTTTATCCTTACCCACAAAGAAGTCCGCCCTCATGACCCCGTCCATTTTAAGACCTTCATACACATGCTTAGAAATCTTTTTTATTCTTTCCGAAACGCTTTTAGGTAGTTTTGCAGGAAATTCTCTATCCCCCTCTTTATATTTATCTGAAAAGGATAAAATCTTATCTTTACCTATGGGACGCTCACATTCGGAAATTAAAATTTTCCCGCTTGCATCTTTGTAAACTGCGCAATTTATTTCTATAAAATCTGTTAAGCAAGTTTCTATTATCGCCTCTTCCGAATAACTTAAAGCACCTTGCACTGCCCTATTAAGACCGTTTATATCGTCCGCCTTTTCAACGCCTATGCTAGACCCAGTAGTGTTTGGTTTTACAATCAATGGAAATTCCATGTGGCTTATAACCGTTTCAAGATTAGCAGTGTTTTTAACGGTAACGCTAGGCAAAGTTTTTACGCCTAGTCCTTTCATAACTGTTTTTGTAAAACTTTTATCCATGCACACTGCGGACGGCAAAACCGAAGGCGAGGCAATCGGAATGCCACACGCTTTTAACAACCCCGCATAACTTCCATCCTCTCCCGACCCTCCGTGCATACAGTTTATACAAACTGATATAGTGTTTAGTTTTTTTAATTTTTTGTTGTTTTTAACCGTATAGAGATTATTATTACCCGTGATAAGCGTAACCTTTTTTAATTTGTTTTTTATGTCGCCTTTAAATTCATCTAAATCAAATAATTGTTCGCCCGTGTACCACTCTCCGTATTTATCAACGTAAACTGGAACGGGTAGATATTTGTTTTTATCGATAGTATTTAACGTCAACACACCGGTAATCACAGAAACGTCGTGTTCAACCGAACGGCCACCGAACAGCACTAAAATTTCTTTCACTAAAAAAACACCTCCGCAAAAAATTTTTCCGCTTTGGTGCTTTTACGTTTTTTCCTTGATTAAATTAATCAGTTATAATTATCGGGCAAATCGTTTTCAAACAACACAACGTCGCCGTCTTTCATAATGCAGTTTAATAGTTCGTTTCCTTTATTGAGCGACTTTGCAAACTTGATGTTTTCCCTATCCATACCGCCTTCAATAAGTCCGTTTATTATCATCTCGGCGTTATGATGACCTATTACTATAACTATATCCGCATGCTTTGCTAGCGTTTTACCAAGTTCAAAGTTGATAACGTTTTCTTTTTTACCTAGTTCAACAAGCCCTGGGGTTAAAACAATTTTTCTGCCCTTGAAAGTATCAAGCACTTCCATAGCCGCCTTTGTTCCGTCCTCGTTGGAGTTATAACTGTCGTCTATTATAACTATGTTTTGGTTGTTTGGCATTAGTTTAAGCCTGTGTCCGATATTCTGCACTCTATTGATGCCCGCTGAAATCTCTTCTACTGTAAGCCCCATTTTATAAGCGACGGCAGATGCAAGGCAAATATTTCTTACGCTGTGCTTACCTAAAAGCACCGTTGAACAAGGCACCGGCTCTAACCCATCCACAACCAAATTAAAGGTTGTTCCTTTGTTGTCCGTTTTGATATCGGTTGCAGTAACTAGCGAATTCTCATCCGAACCGGCAAGATATTTTTCTCCGTTAAATCTTTGGTAAAGTTCAAGGCTGTTTTGGTTTTCAGACGAGAAAAATCCAACTCCTCCCTCACAAAGGTTTTCAAACAGTTCGAACTTGGTGTTTTTTGTCGTTTCAATATCTCCGAAAGTTTCTAAATGCTGGTTATTGATTCCCGTCAAAATCCCATATTTTGGCTTAACCATTTTTGCAAGTTCTTTAATCTCACCTTTACACCTCGCCCCCATTTCGGCAATAAAAACGTCGTGAGTGCTGTCAAGATTTTTTGCAGTTAACGCAATTCCGAGCGGAGTGTTATAAGATTCAGGGGTGGCTAAAACTCTAAACTTTTGCGATAGTATTGTTTTCAAAATTTCTTTAACGCTCGTTTTTGCATAACTTCCCGTTATACCGATTTTTAAAACGTTTGAACGAGCAAGTTTTACGTTTGCTTTTCTCAAATAATAAATTCTGATAATTTCCTCTAAAGGCTCGTTTATACAATATGCCATAAACAAAATATACGGTGTTAAAATTGGCATTATGCATATTATAGAGAGCCTTAAAAGGGCAACCATTTCGCTCCCGATAAGGAACGCAAGATAGTTAACGAGGGTTAAAAGTCCAAACGTCAAAGTGCATAAAACTAAAATATAAGTAACGCAAAGTCTTACTAATCTCTTGGTCTTTTTTATAGGCACTTTTGCATTTACACTACTTTCCGATTTAATGTAAAGAAGCGTGAATAAAAAATACGAAACTAAACCTATATATGAAGCGCCCGTCTTTCCCGTTATCGGCATAGGCGCAAAACAAGTGTTTAAAACGCAGAAGAATAAAAAACCTAAAAGACACAACAACATTAATCTAGATAGATAAGGCGTTTGTCTGTTAGAGAGCCATTTAAAATATCTTGTTCCCCGATAACCGCACTGTTGTAAAACAAGCAAGAACTTCATTGATGCAAAAAATAAAAGTACGGCGTTGGCTATGCTCAAAGCAATGTAAACGGCAATTTGATTATTAGAAAACAACTGACCAAAATTTGTTACGTCGGTTGGAAACATATTTTACTCGGAGCACAAAAACTCCTCTACCTCCTTGTTAAATCTGAAAGGTTTATCTATAAAACAGAAATGCCCCGCCCCTTTAAAGGTTAAAAGTTTGGAATTTTCAATGCCTTTATTTAATCTTTTAGCCATATATAACGGGGTGTCTTTATCTTTTAAACCACATATTATAAGGGTTGGATTTTTTATAAACTTAATCTTATCGTCCAAATGAAAGCCTACTATTTTCTTAAAACTTTCTTTCATAACGGGGTCTAGCGCAAGGTAATCGGGTGAATAAAACTTTTTTAATCTTTCCCTTTTGACAAATCTTTTCATCAACTTAAACGCTGATTTTTTAAAAAACTTTTTTAGACTCTTTTTCGGCTTTAACCCGGCAGGTCCCGTTAAAACTATTTTATCAAACAGTTCGGGTTCGGTTGCCGAAAGATATATCGCTATTCTCGCACCGAACGAATGCGCTATAACCGAAGGCTTAACGATTTTGTTTTCTTTTAAATAGGTTTTAACTTCTTCTGCGTAATCCAAAAGAGAATACGGGAATTCCATCCCCTTGTTCTCCCCAAACCCTCTAAGGTCTAACGCATGAAGATTATATTTATTTTTAAAATACGGATATTGATAGGCAAAACTCCGCTTATCGGCAAGGTAGCCGTGCAAAAACAACAAATCTTTTTTTTCCAAAGTAAAAAATTTGTCTGAATTTTTATTAATATTTTATCTCCTTAGCCATTACCAAAGCGTTTTCGCCATCAAAATAGTAATTATTCCTTTGAGAAATTTGCTTATATTTAAACTTTTTATAAAGCGTTATAGCAGGCAGGTTTGAACTTCTAACTTCCAAAAAAATCTTTTGCTTTTTTTGGCTTTTTATGAAATCTTCCGCTTTTGAAAGTAACAACGAAGCAACTCCCTCTTTTCTCCTAGACTTTTCAGTAACTATGTCTTCTATATCGGCGGTATCAAAAGAGAGCGATAAGCAAACTACTCCTATTAATATTTCTCCGTCAAAGCAACCTATGGCAAAAAACCTCTCTCCGTCAAACGCAGAGTTAAGCATATTCTCCGTCCAACCGTCCGAAAAGTTTTGCTCAAAAAATTGTGCGATAAGCGCACTTTGTTCTTTTAACAAAAACCTTACGGTCATCTGCCTTCCTCCGCCTGACTTTTCCTAACGTATAACGGCTCTAAGAGGTTTGCGTCTTGAACCAGATGATATTTCCCCTCAATTGCATTTATCAACCCATCTTTAATGCTGACGATAGAGGTTGTAATTCCCTCTATTTCTTCAAACGATAACACCTCGTCATAATCCTTTATTATACCGAGCAAGGTGTCTTTATCGACGTAAGACGGCTGGTAGCACACCTTATAATCATCATATCCACAAACGTAAAAAGCGTCGTGCTTAGCGTCTATAACGGCAAGCACTCTCCCACCTTTTCTATTATATGCAATGGTGTCGAAAGAAGTTATTGAAAGGGCAGGTTTGTTAAAAGCAAGACAAAAAGCTTTAATCGTTGAAACGCCTATTCTTATTCCCGTGAATGAGCCTGCGCCTACAACCGAAGCAAAAAAGTCTATTTCGCCAATTGAAAGTTTGGCTTTTTCCAAGGTTTCTTCTATTTTAGGCATAAGTTCAACCGAATGACGGAACTGACAACTCTCGTCATGATAAATAAAACGTTCATTATCTTTTTGAACTAAAACAGTTAAACTTTTTCCGCTGGTATCCACCGCTAAGTATTTCATAAAATTATCTTCCGTCCGTTCTCGCTAATTTTTATAATTTGCACGTTCTTAACCTTTTTAGGCAAAACGTCTTGAATATTTTCCGCCCACTCGATTAGGCATATATTATCGCCCTCAAAGTAATCGGTTAGTCCGAGGCTACAAGCGTCCTCGCCAGAGGACAATCTATAACAGTCGTAATGATACAACAAATCACCGTACACATTTAAATAGGCATAAGTAGGACTTGTTACCCCGCTAAAACCAAAATAGCGAGCAACACCTTTGACAAACGCCGTCTTTCCTGCGCCAAGGTCGCCTGACAATAACACTACGTCCCCTTTTTCTAAGGTTTTTGCATATTCATAAGCGATATTTTCAGTTGTTTTTACACAGTCAGATATCTTTTCCATAATTCTACTTTATATTAATTTTCTCAAACACGTATCTTACCCGTTTATAAAGAAGCACGGTTAAAATGCTAACCGACACTGATTTAATCAAGTTAAACGCAACCAACAGCCAAATCACCGATTCAAACAAGTCTGTCATTCCGTACAACGGAAAGGTTATAAATCTGTTTACCAAAACTGCACAAAATGTTTGTAAAATACAAGATATAGCAAGCGAAACAACGACCGTTTTTATACCTTTTTTGTAGCAGTAAATAATTGTCGGGGGCAAAACGTATATCATTATTACTATCATATTAGCAATCTGCCCAACACCAAAAGTGCTAGACCCGATTAAACAAAGTATTTCTTTGCACACTCCGACAATTAACCCTGCAATAGGACCGTGCATAAATCCCGCAAGCATTATAAATACGTTTGAAAAATCAAGTTTTAAAAAAGGTACGGCAGATGCGGGAAAAAGCGCAAACTCTAAAAACGATACCCCGTATGCGATAGCCGTGAAAATTGCCATTCCTGCAATCATACGAGTGGAAAACATTTGTCGTCTCCCCCTTAACGTACGTTTTTTCTTTTTATCTTTATTGTTTAAAAACTCTTGTTCGGTTAGATTATCAGTGTTCTTTTGTTCTTGCATAAAAATACGCCCCATTTAAATTTCTTTCGGGGCGTAAAAAAACAATATTACGGGCAAGTACGCCCTGTAACTTTTTTTCCATCCGGACTATACCGTCGGTTTCGGAATCACACCGAATCTGCCAATAATGGCTCGCAGACTTTACTGCCGGTGGAGAATTTCACTCCGCCCCAAAAAGTTAATTATATTTTATTATCTTTTCGTCCGTTTGTAAAGCAATTTAATGTAATTTAATCTTTTTAACGTTAAATCTTTTTACAAGGTCAACACCTATCTCGTCTGCATATGGAGTTAAAATCCTATCTACTCCTTGCTTAAACAACTCACAAACACCTTGTATAGAATTTACGTTTGCCAATACGAACAATTTTTTCTTGCCTTTATATTTATTCGCAACGCTTATTTTAACTTGTAGTTCTGAAATGGTTGCATTACCAAACACCAAAGTTACTGCGTTCAATTTCGTCTTTGCAACGGTCTTAAAAACACGTTTTATATCACCCTCGTCTAAATCAGTGGCATTGATTGCAATCCCTGCGCTGTCTTTATATACTCTACCGATTTTTTGGGCTTGTTTCTTCAAGACTTTGTTCTGCTCGGCTAACGCAAGTAGCGTGGGCAACATAACGGTTATTTCGTCAACACCCGCCCTTTTATCCTCCTTGACGTTTGATATTTTGCTATTAAACGAACTTTCGCCAAAAGGAAAATCTATTATGCTTCCAACTAAAATGTCGTTTAATCCTCTTCTTTTTATCAATTTATCAACGATTGGTATATAAGCAGACGAAAGTGTTATTCCTCCAAGTTTCAACACTTCGCTGTTTACTAAAATTTTCTCTACCTCTGAGTCTTTAAGATTATATCTTACTATTACTCTTCCAAGTTTTGACATGAGTTTTGTTATTTGAAAAAGAAAAAACTCCTCCTTTAACTCACTCAAAGGTATGTTCATTATCTCTGCAAGATAAGGAAACTCTTCATTAATACCGTTAGAATTATCTTCTTTCGTGTTTTTATGTCCGCCACTTGCTTTTGGGCAAAGGGAATTTCCCACGCTATAAATTTCTTCAAGAAAATTATTTTTTGAATTATCCACAGAAAGTGCTTGAACTCCACGTTGTTCTAAAATCAACTTTTCTTTTTTATTAATTCCTTTCATGAACACTCCCTTTTTATAATTTTCAAAAAATTTCATTAATCAACAAATATTATCACTAAACTGCTTATTTCTTGTGCTAAACTACGTTTAGAGGTAATTATGAATCAAACGTTTTTTTCTTTTTTAACGGGGTTGTTTTATACCCTTTTGCTCTTTTGTTTATGTTTATTTACCGTTTTTGGCGTAAAGACAGTTTTTATTTTTATGCACGATAAATTATTCCCCAAAAACTCCTCGCAGAAACTTTCTGCGCACGCTGAGCAAACACCACGTCGCAAAAGAGGTTATAAAAAACCTGCCACCAAAAAAGTTTCTCCCGTTCGAAGCATTGAAATAAACCCCGAAGAAATCGATAGAATTTACGTCAAAAAAATTTCTTAAAATTTGCTTATATTCTCTTCGTTGCCCCAGAGACTTTCTAAGTGGTAAAAAAGTCTTGATTCATCATTAAAAATATGAACTATAACGTCGCCGTAATCAAGTACAGCCCAACGCCCTTCTCTAACACCTTCTCTTCTAATAGGGGCTATTCCCATTTTATCTATCTCGTACTCAACGTGCTCTATAAGCGCCCTTGTGTGCGTCATCGACCTACCGCTAGCCACCACGTAATAATCGGCAACTTCGGTTTTACCTTTTAAGTCTATGCTTATTATGTCCTCTCCTTTGTGGTCTGATAAAATTTTACAAACAGCCACGGCAAATTCTTTTGCTTCCATTTAATTTCCTTCCTTTTTGTTTTTTATATAATAATCGTACGCATCAAGCGTTTCGACGTAAACATTTTGTTTTTTGTTTAGAAGATGTATCACTTCTTCTTCAAGGCACTTTTTAAAACACTCGTTAAAATCAGTGTTTTGATAAAGTTCTCTTAATTGTTCAACCCCTTGATAGTCTCTTCCCTCTTCAATCATGTCTGCAACGAAGATGAGTTTACCGAGCGTGCTCATATTAGGCTTACCCGAAGTGTGATACCTTATTGCGTCTATAATCTCTTCATCTTTAACGCCTAAAACGTTTTGCGCAATATATGCACCCAAAAACGAATGAACGACGGGTTCGGGAACGCCTTCTGGCAAAACAAATCCTTGAACTTGTCTATAATCTATATATTTTGCAAGGTCGTGAAGCGTTGCCGATATTTTTACTTGCTCTTCGCTCAAATTTAACTCTTTAACTTTTTGTAATGCACACACAACCACGTTTGCCGTATGCCTAACACGTTTTTCTGGAAGATGTTTTTTAATAAACTCGGCGTATTGACCGCCTTGATAAAGTTTATTATCTAATATATATTGTTCTACTTCCTTTGTGGTCAACCCCTCTAACGGAAGAGAAAATTCTGAATAGATGCGGATTTTAGTTGAAGAAGCGTCCTTCCCGACGTATGATAATTTTATAAACGTCTTGCCAAACCTTTTAAGAAAATATTCTTGGGTTTGTTTATAATCTACTAAAACTCCTTCTCTATCAAAGACGGCGAGATTGCAATTTGAAAGAATTCTTTCGGGATACTTCCAATTTTTAAAATCGTTTAGCATATCGCCCCCAACTATAAAGTAGAGGTCGATATCTTTCTCTTGGTTAAAATATTCCACCGTTTGATAGGTGTAACTTTTGCCCTTTTTTAATATTTCATAATCGCTGATTTCAACTTTATCCACGCCTTGAAAGGCAAGCCTAAGCATATTTAACCTATCGCCCTCCGGCGCAGGAACTCTATCCTTATGGGGGGAAATATAGGTTGGCATAACTATCAGTTTATCAAGATTTAGTTGGCTTACAGCCACTTTTGCAAGCGCTATGTGTTCTAAATGTACGGGATTAAAAGTTCCGCCTAAAATACCGACTTTTTTCATATATTAATTATCGCACATTTTTGCAATAATTGCAATACATTTTCCAACATTGATTAAATGAATAAATATAATCAATCGGGGAATACTCCTATGCGTTAAGGAGGTGCGAAATGCCCATTAAATTATCTTTTGTTATAGACTTAATCTTTTGCACAATTTGTTCGCTATTTCTTCTCTTAATTTTGTTTTCTTCTTTTATCCCTTATCCACTAAATATTATTTGGTCGGGACTAGTTTGCATTTTTCTTTCAATTATATATTTTAACCTTTTTCGAAAAAAACAAAAGGAAATATTTTTAAAAAAGGAAGATGAAAATAAACTTGAAGACATGCTCTGCTTTTTTGATTTTTCGCCCGACGAAAAGACCATGGATTTCTTTGAAAAACTTTTTATTTCACTTGGGTACAAAACTGAAAAAAAAGGCAACGTTTTATATTTTAAGGATAAAGCCATTGCAGTTTTAATTAAACTAGGCTTTAATAACGTTGACAAAGCAGACGTGGTAAGATTTTATAATAACCTTAGAAAAAACGATTTGGGTTACGTTGTGTCAGAAACCTTTTCCGCAGACATCAAAGATTTTATTTTAAGGTTTAACGGACGGCTAATTTCCGCTGATGCAATCAGTTTATACCACTTCCTAAAAGAAAAAAACGCCCTCCCGCAAAACATTTATAATTTTAATAATAAAGAAAAAAAGAAATTAAAATTGTTTTCAAACCTATTAAATAAGAAAAAAGCCAAAAACTTTTTTTTCTTCGGACTGATTTTCTTGTTCACTTCTGCTTTTTTGCCTATAAAAACTTATTATGTTATTTTTGGTTTTGTGTTTCTTTCCTTTTCGTTATTTTTGCGATTGTTCGGAAAAAATCAAACAAATTAAAAACTCGGAACTGCATTGTTCCGAGTTTTTTTAAAATTCAATATGTTCTACTTTGGGGTTTTTGCTTCTGCGATAGAACACTAATTTTCTGCCCGTTGCGGCAACGAACTCTGCGCCTAATTTTTCTGCGATTTCAAACCCCGCTTCTTTTGGAATAAGGTCTGAATTTTCTAGCACGGTTACTTTTATTAATTCTCTTTTTTCAATAGCCTTGTCAAGGCTTTCGATTAAACTGTCGTTAACACCTAGTTTACCTACTTGGGTTACGGGGTCTATCCCTGATGCGATAGAACGAAGTTTGCTTCTTTCTTTTGACGTTAACATAATTTTTCCTCTTTAATCAATAAATTCAAATTCTTCACCGCCAATTATAACGGTGGATTTATCGGTTGCACCCATTTTGCGGAGTTTATCGATAATGCCACGGTCTTTCAAAACCTTTTGCAAATATGCAAGCGAGTTCATATCGTCCATAACAACGTTTCTTTTCAATACGTCTACCAGCGTTCCCACGATAACAAAAGTTTCGCCTTCTTTGAAAATCTCATAATCTAGCCTATCGGGTTTAACGTAATTAAACTCTTCAAATTCAAGCGGTTTAACAGGCGGTAGTTTAACAAGCGTGTCGTAAACGGCTTTTTTCAATTTATCAAGTCCCACGTTAGTGATAGCCGATAACTCAATGACTTTGTGCTTTCTGCCCATTTTTTCTTTGAATGCTTTTAAGTTTTCTTCCGCACCAAACATATCGCACTTGTTCGCAACTACAATCTGTTTTAATTTGGCAAGTTCTGGACTATAACTTTTTAGTTCGGAGTTTATTTTAAGGTAGTCGTCATAAGGGTCTCTACCCTCAACGCCCGAAATGTCAACGACGTGAACTAACATTCTCGTCCTTTCAATATGTCTTAAAAACTCTGTTCCAAGCCCCAATCCGTCGCTTGCGCCCTCTATTAAACCGGGGATGTCCGCAACAACGAACTGGTTATCATAATACTCTGCAACGCCTAGATTTGGAGACAACGTCGTAAAATGATAGTTGGCAATCTTAGGACGTGCTTTGGTTATCTTTGAAAGTATGGTCGACTTACCGACGTTAGGGAATCCAACGAGCCCCACGTCTGCAATGGTTTTGAGTTCTAGAATAACTTGCTTGGTCTCTGTTTTTTCGCCCGTCTGAGAAAAATGTGGAGCGTGTCTTCTAGAATTAGTAAACTTAGCGTTCCCTTTTCCTCCTTCTCCGCCAACCAAAACGACCTTTCTTTGCCCGTCTGTAAACATATCTGCGATTATTCCGCCAGACGCTCTATCCTTAATAACAGTGCCGAGTGGAACTTTAAGTATTAAATCTTTCCCCGACTTTCCAAAACAGTCTTTTGGTTCGCCCGGAGCACCGTTTTCTGCAACGTATTTGGTCTTGTAATAATAGTCTGATAAATTAGATAAGTGCTTGTCCGCAACGAAGATTATATCTCCACCTTTTCCACCGTCTCCACCGTCCGGACCACCGCCTACTTTTCCTTTATAGTGCAAAAACGAGGTAATCCCGTTACCGCCGTCTCCTGCTTTTATGGTAATCATTGCTCTGTCAATAAACATATTTCACCTTTATATCTTTTTTAAGCATTCCTCTTTTATTGGGCAGTTTTCACAGTCAGGCTTTTTAGCCTTGCAAAAACTCCTGCCGAGGTATATTAAATAATGATGCGCTCTCGACCAGTCCTTTTTATCGAGAATTTTCATTAATGAACTTTCAGTTTTTAAAACGTTTTTTTCTTCAACCAACCCTATGCGGTTTGACACACGGAAAACGTGTGTATCAACTGCAATAGCATTACCTCCGAACGCCACGCTGTAAACAACGTTCGCCGTCTTTCTGCCCACGCCTGCAAGCGTTCTTAAATCCTCTAAATTGGAGGGAACTTGTCCGCCGAACTTGTCTAAAATATCTTTACTTGCCGACAAAATATGCACGGCTTTTGAATGGTATAAACCGCAAGAAAAAATGTATTCTTCAAGTTGGTCTTGCGAAAGGGCAAGCATATCTTTTGGCGTGCCATGCTTTTCAAAAAGTTTTTTCGTTACTTTATTAACCCGTTCGTCAGTACACTGTGCAGATAAAATCACCGCAACCAACAATTGATAAGGCGAACTGAAATTTAAAGCCGGTTTATCAGAAAACACCCTTGATAATTTATCCACAACGATTTTTGCAGTATCTTTTTTCATAGATACATTTATCTTATCATAACGAACGGGTTTTTTCAAGCATTTTTTTGGGCAACTTTCTTAAATAATTCTTATAATCTTTCTTCCTGCAATCTCATTGATGAGAAAAAAGCCTGCAAGCGAAGAAAATTTATTCGATAATCTAATTGCGTTCTTTGATGCGGTATAGTTCGATTTGTTTATTTTAACCGAAAGACCGCAACCCACCCCCGCTTCCTTTGGAGTGTTTATTATCTCGTTATTTATTCCGTTTCTTCTTAAAAATTCCGAAAAGGCAACCGTATGCGACCTTGAACGAAAAGCGATTACCACGTATTCCATTTTAACTCCTCCTTTGCATAAAAGGAAATTTTTCCTTATACAATATAGTATTACCCTAATACTAAAATTTGTTAACCGCAAGGAGAGAAGTTTATGATATATTTTGATAACGCCGCAACGGGTGGATTTAAGCCGAACGCCGTTACGTCTGCAACCGAAACAACCGTTAAATATTTATGCGCTAACCCGGGTCGAAGCGGACACCGATTATCACTTACGGGTGCAGAAATTCTTCGCTCGGCAAGAGCGGAAGTTGCAAAAGTTTTCGGAGTAGATGACGAAAACAGGGTTATTTTTACCAAAAATTGTACCGAAGCGTTAAACCTTGCCATATTCGGTACACTTAAAGTCGGAGGGCACGTTATAACCACAGTCTACGAACACAATTCCGTTCTTCGCCCGCTATACTCGTTAAAGCAAAAAGGCTTAATTAGTTTAGACGTTGTTGCGCCACAAAAAAACACTCCCTTAGAAAGTATTATTGAAAGCAAAATTCGTTCTTCAACCTATTTGATTGTAACTACTGCTCTTTCAAACGTAACGGGAGAAGTTTTACCCATAAAAAAAATAGGCGAGGTTGCCGAAAAACACAATGCTTATTATTTAGTCGACGGAGCGCAAGGAGGCGGACACGTTAACCTCGACTTAAAAGAAAATAAAATTTCTATGCTCGCTCTTGCTGGGCATAAAGGTCTTTACGGCATTATGGGTAGCGGTGCTCTTGTCTTTGACGTTAACACTGACGTAGAACCCCTTCTCTTCGGCGGAACGGGTAGCGAGTCTTTTAACTTGTCCCAACCTTCTTGCTACCCCGAAAAATTAGAGGCGGGAACGGTTAACCTCCCCGCTGTATCTGCGCTGTTAGAGGGAGTTAGGTTCGTTTCGAAAAATATGCAAAACTTCTCTTCACATTTAATTTCTACCACGAAAACTCTTATTGACAGACTTAACCAAATACCAACGGTAACTAGTTATTCTTCGCCAAACCCTGCGGGAATCGTCGCTTTTTCTTCAAGTATTATGCCAAGCACGGAAATAGCCGACCTCTTAAATTCAAAGTTCGATATCGCCGTGCGAGGCGGTTTTCATTGCGCTCCACTCATGCACAAACATCTTTCAACACATCAAGACGGATTAGTTCGAGTAAGCCTTGCCGTCCAAAACAGTTCAAGGGAGGTTACAGTGTTTTTGAGGGCGCTAGAAGAAATTCTTAAAATTTAAATTTCTTTAAGTTCGTTAACAATTCTAAATAGCATTGAACGTTGTTTATCGTCAAGCATGGGCGAAAGCATTGCCGAAAAATTATCTAGGTCTGCGTTAGTTAACGTGCCGTTCTTTTTGCCCTTTTTTGCTTCTTGATAAACTGCTTTTATTAAGTCGCTTTGATTTTTACCGTCAAATTTTCCGGCAAGAGAACTGACCATTCTCATGATATTATCCCCACTAGTGTTGGAGTTGTTTGAGTTTTTGTTATTTGACCCTTGCTCGTTTTTGACGTAATCGTTAAAATCCCGCATAATTGCCTCCTGAAAATCTTTCAATTTTATTTTATGATGAACATATATTATATTGTTAGCGGAGTGATTATGGATTTATTACAAATTTTAACAAATTTATTAAACGGTAACAATATTTCTCCTGCATTCAAAGAGGTTTTTAGTCTTTTGCAACAAAACTCTTTTGATATTAAGCGAACTATTTCTAGTTTAACGCCAAAATCCCTTATTGCCATTTTTGGAGAACTAATGAAAAATGCGCAAAAAAATCCCCCCAACCAACCAGTCGGGGGAAATTACGGTCTTTCGCCCATAGCCGAGATTGCCGACAAGGACGTTGTTTATACCTTAAATAAATATTTCTCTTCTTTTTAGTTTTCGCTATTTAAAATTTGTTGTGCCCGTAAAACAGCGTTTCCATCACTAACGCCGTTTTCGGTTGTCGGAACAATACCCTTACCGTGTATACAAGTGGTTTTATCTGGCCAAAGAATGCGTGCGGTGGTAAGTTTTAACGCACCGCCGGATAACAACAAATAAGTGGTCTGCATAATGCCTTTTCCAAAAGTTTTTGCCTCTTCGCCGTCATTCTTAGTTACCACTAAATTATTCAGACTGAAATGCTGACCGTAATGAATCATAGCGCCAATCAAACATTCAGAGGCAGATGCCGTGTTTTGGTTTGCTATAACAGAAATTTTATTCACGTTAGAAAAATAATTGTTCTTGTTAAAATAAAAACTTTCGTTGGATTTCTTTCCTTCCGAATAAGCAATAAGCGTTTTATCTTTTCCACCATTATAAATTAACAGTGAAGCAACGTCCTCTAAAACGTCCATGCTACCTCCACCGTTATTTCTTAGGTCTAAGATAAGTTTACTCCTGCCTCTTTCACTCATAACTTCAAGTGCAGTTTTTAATTGACTAAAAGCATCACCCTCAAATGCGCTCAGCGATATTAACGCCGTGTCGGGCGATAAAAGTGGATTTTTCTCATTCTCTACTGCTTTTGGAGTTAAACGCTCCTCAAATTCGCCTTCAAAATAAATAGCCGTTTGATTATCGTAATAACTAACGTATGCGATTGAATATTTTTCTGCCGTTAAAGAAAATTCTTTCTGCTCGGATTCTCTTTGAATTTTAAGAACTATCTCATCGCCAAGATAAACTGTTGACATAAACTGGGAAAATTCTAAGTAGTTACTAAAAGCAAAATAGTCTCCGTCTATTTTTTTGCCTCCTAAAATCGTATCTCCTTGCCGTATTCCCGATTTAAAAGCGGGAGAATTTCCGTTAACCTTATCAATTGTTAATCCCTCTGAATAAAAACCAAAGCCGAAATCAACCCTCTCGCCTCTGTCCATAGATTTGATTTTTTGGTATTCTTCTTTGGTGTAATAAACGGCATATTTATCGTTTAAACCACTAACTATCGAATCGGCAATATCCTCATAGTCAATATCCACAGGTTCACCCGTTTCCGGGTCTACGATATAGGCAACGTTTTGCATTATTCTTATAACGTCCCTCGCAACCGAAACGTTTTTGCTATCGAATAAATAATGAGAAAAATATCCGCCGAAAAAGGTTAATATAAACGCTGTTATAATCGATATAATCGAAAGAATTTTTTTATTTTTTATTTTTTCCTTTTTAGTTTGAAAATTTTCTTTGCCGTTAAAATCTTGATTTTGCTCCATAATCTACCTTACTAACTTGGACAAAACGGTTATTAATCTAAACGTAACCGCATCTGAAAAATTTCTTATGTTAAGCCCAGTTGCTTTTTCTATTTTATCTAAGCGATAAGTTAAAGTATTCCTGTGTAGATATAACTTTCTTGAAGTTTCGCTTACATTTAAACTATTTTCCAAAAATTCCTCGGCGGTATCGGTCATTTCGTTATCCTCAAATATTTCTCTCGCACCAGAATCCATAAGAACTTCTAAATATTCGTTCAACTTATATTTGGGCAAATCCTCTAACATTTTAATTAGAACGTATTCTTTAAATGAGTGAATTTCACCCCTTGAATCAATGGCAGAACTCATTCTAACCGCAGTCATTGCTTGGACGAAAGATGCGCTTAGGTCGGAAAGGGTTTTAACCGTTCCACCGATTGAAATTTTTACCTGAACGCCCGTTTCCTCGTAAATAGACTGTCTTAAAAAATGAGCGTATTCGGTTGAAGATTGATACTCGTCGCTATCCGATCCTATAAATTTAACAAATGCTATCTGGTTTTCATCCACGCTCACTACAAAGTCTGAGTTGTGCGAGCCGTAATTTTTAAGCACGTTAGTAACGTCTTCAAGCATCATAGAATCGCTTAAAGTAACCACCATAACGAATGCTGGAACGTCTCTCATTGAGTATTTTTTCATATACCTGCTTATCTGTGAATAGTTTGCCTCACCCAACAATATGGCTTTACAAAAATCCGAACGAGATAACCCCGATTCCTTAAAAAAGGAGTTTTCTGCAAGTTCGGAGATTAAATAAGCGTAATTTTTTTCGGCAACGCCCGCTTTTTCTATCCTTCCGATAAAAAATTTGTTCTTGTATTTTATAGGGAAAAGCGTGCGATTATTAACCGTATCTAAAACAACGCCGTCAATATCTGTTGGAACGCTCTTTTCTGTGTTAGCCGTTCCTGATACAAAAGTCCCGTCTACACCGTAAACGGAAAACTCTATACCTGTTTTTTCTCTTATACCGTTAATGAAAAATTTTATATCCGCATCCATAATATACCCCGAAAGGAAATTTATAAAATGATTATACAGTTTTTAAAAGAAAATTACAATCAAAAGCGTGCATTTAAAAAGGATTTTTTGGTCAAAGTGCACAAAAATCGCAATTTTTAACGACAAAAAAAGCCGAAACACTTATTGCGTTTCGGCTTTTGATTGTTTGAAAATTATTTGCTTTCTTCCTCAGCAGGAGTTTCTTCTGCGGGAGCATCTTCAACTTTTGCTGCTTTTTTAGCAAGTTTCTTTTCCATTTTAAGTCTTGCTTTTTCAGCCTCAGCAGCAGCCTTTGCTTCTTCTTCAGCAAGTTTCTTTGCTGCTTCCTCAGCCTTTTTAGCCTCTTCCTCTTCACGTTTTGCTTGTAACGCTTCGATTTCAGCCTTGTTTTCTTCGCTACGAGCAAAGATGGTGATTTCCGTTTCTTTGTCAAACAAGTGGCTATGTGCGATATCGATTGCAATCTTGACAGTATCGCCTGCTTTCGTGCTAGAACGTGAATCAACCTTTGCAATAAGGTTACTTACGTCGTCAACGATGCTCTTAATGGTATCGCTAGAAACGATTTCAGACCTAGTCTTGCAGTAAAGAAGTGTTTCTGAACCGAGTGCTTCAACAACGTCAACCTTAACTTCGATTGAAGGATATTTATCGTCGTTAACCCAAGCCTCTTCGTCGTGTAAGTCTTCGGGACGAACGCCGAATACAACTTCTTTGTCAGTGTTAAGATATTTATCGAGGTTGCAGATAAGCGCTACTTTTTCCTTGGGGAGTAGAACTTTTTCCATTCCAAATTCAACGTATACCTTGCTCTTCGTTCCGGTAAGTTTGCCGGTGAAGAAGTTCATTTGAGGCGTTCCGATAAAGCCTGCAACGAACTGATTTACGGGATAATCGTAAAGATTGATAGGAGTATCAACCTGTTGCATAAATCCATCTTTCATAACTACGATTCTCGTTCCCATGGTCATTGCTTCTACTTGGTCGTGGGTAACGTAAATAAAGGTAGTTGCGAGTCTGTTATGAAGTTTGGTTATTTCCGTTCTCATTTGTGAACGAAGTTTAGCGTCGAGGTTTGAGAGCGGTTCGTCGAGAAGGAATACCTTAGGTTCACGAACGATTGCACGGCCGAGCGCAACACGTTGTCTTTGCCCACCAGAAAGAGCCTTTGGCTTTCTGGAAAGGTACATTTCGATACCAAGAATTCTTGCTGCTTCTCTAACTCTTTGGTCGATTTGAGGTTTTGGCATTTTTCTGAGTTTAAGACCGAATGCCATATTATCATAAACGGTCATGTGGGGATAAAGCGCATAGTTTTGGAAAACCATTGCTATATCTCTGTCCTTTGGTGCAGTGTTGTTAACGAGAACACCGTCGATATAAAGTTCGCCTGCGGAAATTTCTTCCAAACCAGCAATCATACGAAGGGTGGTTGATTTACCGCAACCCGAAGGTCCAACGAAAACGATGAACTCTTTGTCTTCGATATCAAGGTTAAAGTCCGTTACGGCGGTTACGCCAGAGGGATATACCTTGTAAATGTTTTTAAGATTCAAACTTGACATAATTTTCCTCCTAGTCGGGTTTGCCGACTGTTAATTTCTATTATATTTTACTACATTTTGTCCACTTTTACAATATGTATTTACCTAAAATTAAACGCTTATAGTTGTACAATTTGCACAAATATTAATCCAACTCGTCTAAGGTTAGGTCAAACGCAGGAGCAAATTCTTTCAAATAATAGTCAACTTCCGGACGTTTTAACCCTTTAAGTTCGTTGCCTATCGAGGTCTTTGCTTTTTTAAATTCGGAATTTCCTGCCTTAACCTCTTCAACACACTTTAAATATGCGGAAAGTCTGTCTGCACATTTAACTAATTTATACTCCTCTGTTTGTTCGTCCGCAACGACGTAAGAACGGTATTCTTCTATTAAACTTTCGGGAAGCATTGCCAAAAGTTTTTCGCTTGCGTTCTTTTCAAGGTCTTTATAAGCCGAACGAATTTCCGGATTGAAGTATTTTATAGGCGTTGGCAAATCTCCCGTTATTACCTCGCCTACCTCGTGATATTGTGCTAAAAGCACCACCTTGGAAACGTCTACGCTACCGCCGAACATTTTGTTTTTTATAAGCGACAATGCGTGCGCTATCACGGCAACTTGTTGACTGTGTTCCATAATATTTTCTTCTCTAACAGAACGCATAAGCGACCAACGCTTTATATATTTCATTCTGTTTAAAAATGCAAAAAATTTATACATAATATATATCCTTTAAATTAATAACGTTTTATCGTTATCCTGCTAAAAAATTTTTTAAGGGATTACATTTTACCACATAATTTTACTTGACGCAATAAAATAAATGTGTTATTCTTGTAACAACAAAAATTTAATTATTCGCTATGGGTGCCGTTTGGCTGAGATTATACCATTGAATCCGCAAGGTAATGCTTGAAGGAAAGTGCAAATCGTTTGGTCTATAACCGCCCCTTATTCGGAGCGGTTTTTTCATTGATAGCGAATAAAAGGAGGCATTATGAAAAACTTATTACTCTCTTCTTACCTTTCAGACGTTATCGAAACGCCGATAAAATGGGTGTTTATCGCCCTTTTAACTGCCTTAGTTCTAACGGTTGCCGTTAGTCTTTTAACGCAGAAGTTCGGCTCAAAGATAGTCGTTAAATGGAGCGTTATTTGCTTTGTCGTTATAGCAATCGCTCTCGGAATATTTTTGCTCGTTGCAGAAATATTCAAAAAGTACGACAGTGCGTATCTAGAAGAAAATTGGGTTAGCCTAAAAGTTATTCCTTTGGTGTTCGTTCCCGTCTTAATCACCTTGTCCACTATACTTATCGGTTCGATAATCCTTTTCTTTGTTTCAAAAAGAAAACCTATGGCAACAAAAAAAGCCGTTTGGATTTTTGTGGCGATTATTGGAATAATGTTAGTTGCTACCCTTATACTAATGGCTATCTACCATCAAAAGTATATCGTTGGAGACGGATATTATACTGATGAAGAATACGGCAAACTGAATTCAGTTCTTCTCTACGTATGCTCTGCCCTCTTAGTCATTATAACAATTTCGGTTGCTTTAATTGTTGGCAGAAAAGATAAAAAACCTTTTGACACACACTCTATTGCTCTTGCCGGTATTTGCGCATCACTCTCGTTCGCCCTTTCATACGTTAAACTTTGGGATATGCCTGCCGGTGGGTCGGTAACACTCGTTTCTCTTCTTCCCGTTATGCTGTTTTCTTTCATATACGGAACTAAAAAAGGTCTTTTGGTCGGTTTTTTATACGGTGTGCTTCAAGCCGTTCAAGACCCTTGGCTGATTCACCCAGCACAATTCCTTTTGGATTACCCAATAGCGTTTTCTATGGTTTGCTTCGCTGGGCTTTTAACCGATTTCAAGGTCATGAATAAACTTCCACAGTTAAAGTTCGCTTTAAGCGCAGTTATTGCTGGCTCTTTAAGATTTTTATGCCACTTGTTGTCGGGCGTTTTTGCTTTCGGCGCATACGCTATGGATGCAGGCGTTACTAATTTCTGGCTTTATAGCCTTGCCTACAACACGTACGTTTTCATTGACGTTGCTCTAGTCGTTGTTGCCGGGGTTTTCTTACTCTCTTCAAAAGCGTTCAGAAGAGAACTTATAAAACTTAATGACTCGCTTTGTCAAGAAAATTTTGTTTAATTTCAAATTTCTATTAAAAAACGGCTGAATCAAATTCAGCCGTTTTTTTAAGCATTATCTTCAAGTTCTTCCGAGAGGGTAAGCCATTCTTCGGTGTACTCCTCTTGTTCTTTAATCAAATTTTCAAGAAGAGTATTTAGTTCGCTCACCTTTATATAATCCGAATAGACTTCCGGTAAGGCAAGGGTTTTGTTTATTTTTGAAATCTCTTCTTCATTTTGGGAAATTAGTTGTTCCAATTTTTTAACTCGACGTTCTTTTTTTCCTCGCTCTTTTAAGGGAGTAGAAAAATTTTTCTTTGTGCTAGCGTTTATTGGTTTTATTTGTTTTTGAACTTTATCTTCTTGAATTTCTTCTTTATCTTGCTTTTCTTTTTCTAAAATCTCATACTCTTCGTATCCAAAAGGATAAAACGTTGCTTTATCGCCGTCAAAAACCAACAATTTATCGGCAACTTTTTTGACAAAGTACCTATCATGCGAAACAAAGATTAACGTGCCTTTATATTCTTTAAGCATATTTTCAAGCGTTTCTTTGCCGACTATATCCATATGATTTGTCGGCTCGTCCAGTATAAGCACGTTTGGTCTTCTTTTCAAAATTTTACACAGTTGCAGTCTTACTCTTTCTCCGCCCGAAAGGTCATCAACACACTTAAAAACCTCTTCCTTTTCAAAGAGGAAAGACCCCAGCGCAGTTCTAACTTCGGTCTCGTTTAATAGCGGAAATTCATCTTTAAAATCATCAACAACCGTCTTGTGGCTTTTTTGCTCTGCCATCTGTTGGTCAAAATATCCCACATACGTTTTTATGCCGAACTCAAAACTACCGGATAGAGCGTTAATCTTTTTAACCAGCGTTTTTAAAAAAGTTGATTTTCCCACTCCGTTATCGCCTATAACCGCAAGTTTTTGTCCTCTTAATAATTCGAAGTTTACAGTACCTAACACTTTGTCGTAACCAACGGATAGGTCTTTAACACTTAGAACTTTATTGACGCTTTCTATCTCCGGTTGAAAGTTAGCGTGAAAAGATTTAAGGTCGTATCGGTCAGGCATGTCTATAATTTTCATTCTTTCCAACTGTTTTATTTTGGATTGAACCATTTTTGCCTTGGTCGCCTTATACCTAAACCTCTCTATTAGCCTTTGTAATCTAGAAATCTCTTCTTTTTGATATTCGTGGTCTTTTAATTGCTTTTGATAATTTTGTCTTTTCTGTCTCTCAAAATCAGAGTAGTTGCCTTTATAAAGTTTTGTTTCTCCATATTCTATTTCGTAAACCTTATCCACCGTTTTTTCAACGAACATTCTATCGTGCGAAACGGTAACTACCGCAGATTTATAGTTCTTTATATAATTTTCTAGCCACTTTACCGCCGTTATATCCAAATGGTTTGTCGGCTCGTCGAGAAGTAAAACGTCGGGGTGGCTAAGGAGAAGTTTAATAAACGCAATTTTAGTCCGCTGTCCGCCAGAAAAAGAGCCTAACGGTTTTAATGTGTCCTCTTGGCTAAAACCGAACTTTTTTATCATAACCGAATACTCTTTTTTATAAGTATATCCACCTAAAAATTCAAACCTGTCGCACAGCGAAGAATACTCGCTAATTTTTTTGTCGTTGGGATTTTCTTCTATCTCTTTTAAAAGCCTTTGCATTTTATTCTCTAAGTCTAAAAGCGGTTTAAACACTTTTAAAATTTCATCAATCATAGAAATTGTTTGGTCGGTAAAAGAAATTTGTTTTAAATGCCCCACGGTGTGTTTGCCCACTTTGGAAAGGCTAAACGGCTCTTCGCCAGTCCCCTCTTCAATCTCCACCTCGCCCGTAACACACTTTAAAAGGGTGGTTTTTCCCGAGCCGTTTCTTCCCACAACGGCTATCTTTTCCCCCTCTTTTATTTCAAAATCAATATTTTCTAAAACGGTGTCTGCTCCAAAAGAAACTCCGCCGTTTTTTATCTTAAACAGCATAAATACTCCGATAAAAAGGTCCGACTAATATCGAACCTTTTTAATTATTCTTCTTTGTTAAATTGAAAACTGCCCGATAGAAGCGTTACTTTTTCCACACCAACGGTTAAAAGTCCCCCCTCTACTTTGCCAAAAGTTTGCTTACCCTCGGCATCTTCTATTTTAACTATGCTAGGCTTTATCGAGGTTACGAAAGGCGTATGCCCTGCCATAACGGCAAGGTCGCCACCAGCCCCACGAAGAGACATAAAAACCGCTTCACCATCAAAGACCGTTCCATCAGGCGAAGATATTACAAGCGAAAAAGTTCTCATACCCCCACCTTTTTGGCTTTTTCAACAGCCTCATCTATGGTACCAACGAATAAAAATGCCGATTCGGGAATGTCGTCGTGCTTGCCTTCGATTATTTCCTTAAAGCCACGTATGGTTTCTTTAACTGGAACGTAAGTTCCCTCAATACCAGTAAACTTTTCTGAAACGTGGAAAGGTTGCGATAAGAATCTTTGTATCTTTCTTGCCCTTTGAACTAGAAGTTTATCTTCATCTGAAAGTTCATCTAAACCCATAATAGCAATTATATCCATTAATTCGTTATAGCGTTGTAAGATTCTTTGAACTTCTCTTGCGACGTTATAATGTTCCTCACCCAAAATCTCAGGCGACAAAATTCTACTCGTAGATTCTAACGGGTCAACGGCAGGATATATGCCTTGCGACGCTATGTTTCTAGACAGAACGGTGGTTGCGTCTAGGTGCGCAAAAGTAGTCGCAGGCGCAGGGTCAGTTAAGTCATCCGCCGGAACGTATACTGCTTGAATTGACGTTATAGACCCTTTTTTGGTAGACGTTATGCGTTCTTGAAGTGCGCCCATTTCATTTGCCAAAGTAGGTTGATACCCAACGGCAGAAGGCATTCTCCCAAGCAGTGCGGAAACCTCTGACCCCGCTTGGGTAAAACGGAAAATGTTGTCTATAAACAATAGTACGTCCTGTCCTTCTTCTCTAAAATATTCCGCCATGGTTAGCCCTGAAAGTGCAACTCTCATTCTTGCTCCCGGCGGTTCATTCATCTGCCCGTAAACCAACGTGGTGTTACTTAATACCCCCGACTCTTTCATTTCATTATAAAGGTCGTTACCCTCACGAGTTCGTTCGCCAACACCTGTAAATACCGACAAGCCTCCGTGATTAGTAGCAATATTGTTTATATACTCCATTATAAGCACCGTTTTGCCTACCCCAGCGCCACCAAACAAACCTATTTTACCACCCTTTGCATACGGGCAAATAAGGTCTATAACTTTTATTCCTGTTTCTAATATTTCAGTTGCGGTAGATAGTTCTTTAAATTCTGGTGCTTGATGGTGAATATTCCACCTTTCTTTGGTGTTTGGCTCCGGGAGGTTATCCACTGGCTGACCGAGAACGTTAAAAATTCTACCTAACGTTTCTCTGCCTACTGGAACGGAAATCGCTCTACCCGTATCAATTACCGGCGCACCTCTTTTCAAACCGTCGGTTGATGACATGGCAATACATCTAGCGACGTTATCGCCAACGTGTTGCGCCACCTCTACGGTGAGCGTTTTTTCGCCTATGTTCATTGTAAGCGCATTGTATATAGCAGGGAGAGCGCCCTCGTCAAACCTGACATCTACGACAGGTCCCATTACTTGACTGACGCTTCCCGTTATTTTTTTGGACATAATTTTTTCTCCTTTTGGTCTTACCGACCGCTTCCCGCCACAATCTCGTTAAGTTCTTGGGTGATTGCCCCTTGCCTTGCTCTGTTATATTCAAGTTGGAGGTTATCTATCATCTCTTTTGCGTTCTTGCCAGCCGAATCCATAGCCACCCTTCTCGCTGCTATTTCACTGGCAAAACTTTCTCTAACGTCTTTTACTATTTGCCCTGCAATGTATTCGATAATTACCGCAGATAAAATTGTGCTTTCATCCGGCTCGAAAATAACGCCTGCTCTTTTTTCCTCTCTTGGCACTAATGGCAATATCCATCTAATTGAAACTTCCTGAGACATCATAGAGATATACTCAGTTCTAACTATGCCGAGTTTGTCAATCTGATTGTTGGAAAACTCATCACATAAATTCTTTGCGAGTTCTACCGCATCTGAAATGGTAAAGTCCTCTGCACTTTTATAACCCACGCCATACTTATCAAAAGCCCTTTTGCCGATTGCTATAACCTCAGCGTCTTTATAATCTCTCATAAATCTAAAAACGTTTGCGTTATATCCGCCAGCAAGCCCTCTATCGCCCGCTATAACGATTATTTTTTGTCTGTTGCCTGTTCTCTGTTTTGTAAAACTACTCCGTTTACATTCGGGGCAACCGAGCAAAACGTCCATAGCCTCGTCGAAAGTTTTTTCGTATTGTCTGGCTTTCTCCATGGCTAAAACCGTTCTGCGCATCTTGGACGAAGCGACAAGTCCCATTGCCTTTGTTAAATGCAAGGTAGAATCCACGCTTTTTATTCGGCTTCTTAAAGCCTTTGTGTTTGCGCTCATCTTACACCCTAACCTCGGAAATTGCTTTCTTTAAATTTAAAACATCCTCTTCTTCGAAGTATCCGCTTTCAAGCCTAATAAGAAGTTCGCCGTAAAAATTAATCATTCTATCCGAAAGTGCTCTTTCGAACTTGCAAACGTCTTTTACTTCAACGTTATCTAAATAATGATTTATAACTGCGTATACTATTGCTATTTGGCAACCTACACGCATAGGCGTGTTTCTGCCTTGTTTTAACACCTCTACTATTCTCTCTCCAAGCGCTAAACGTGCTTTGGTGTCCGCATCAAGGTCGCTACCGAACTGCGCAAACGATTGAAGTTCACGGTATTGAGAATAAAGCAGTTTAAGTTCTCCGGCTACCTTTTTCATCCCCTTTATCTGGGCAGAGCCACCGACACGACTTACCGATATGCCGGGGTTTATAGCCGGCATAACACCAGCGTGAAAAAGTTCGGTTTCTAAAAATATTTGTCCGTCAGTAATAGAAATAACGTTGGTGGGTATATAAGCCGAAACGTCTCCCGCTTGCGTTTCGATTATAGGGAGCGCAGTTATAGAGCCACCACCGTATTCGGGCGCAACGCACGCAGCACGTTCTAAGAGTCTTGAATGCAGATAGAATACGTCCCCTGGATAAGCCTCTCTTCCCGGTGGTCGGCGAATTAATAAAGACAGCGCCCTATAAGCCACTGCGTGCTTTGAAAGGTCGTCGTAAATTATTAAAACGTCTTTGCCTTGCTCTCTAAAATATTCCGCCATTGCGCAACCGGCGTATGGCGCAACGTATTGAATGGGCGCAGACTCTGATGCCGTTGCCGACACGATAACGGTATAATCCATTGCGCCGTTTTCTTTAAGTTCGTTATATAATTGCATAACAGACGTGCTCTTTTGCCCGATTGCAACGTAAACACATATAACGCCAGTGTCTTTTTGATTAATAATTGTATCGATTGCTATTTCAGTTTTACCCGTTTGTCTATCACCGATTATAAGTTCACGCTGTCCACGGCCTATGGGTATCATACTATCTATTGCTTTAATGCCCGTTTGAAGGGGAACGCTAACGCTTTTTCTTTCGATAATGCCCGGCGCTTCCGATTCAACGGGTCGCACTTCTTTACTTTCAATAGGACCTTTCCCATCAATAGGTACACCGAGTGCATTAACTATTCTGCCCAGCATTTTTTCGCCCACTGGCACTGATAACACCTTACCCGTCCTCTTAACGGTAGTTCCTTCCCTAATAGAGTTTTGGTCAGATAAGACTGCAACGGATACAGTTTGGTCTTCAAGATTTTGCGCCAAGCCGAAACTTCCGTCCTCAAATTCTAAAAGTTCGCTAGACATACAATCCCTAAGTCCGTAAACTCTGGCAATACCGTCTCCAACCAAGATAACCCTACCCGTCTCTTTCATTTCGATACGGCTATGGTAATTTTTTATTTGTTCTTTAATTATGTTACTAATTTCTTCGGGCCTTCCGTTCATTTAAGAATTTCTCCCTTAACTTCGTTAAGCATTGTTTTTATGCTTGCATCTATAATTTTATCATCAAATTCGACTATAATTCCGCCAATGAGTTGGGGATTTATAACGTTTTCTATTATAACTTTTTTTCCACTTGTCTTTTCAAGTTTTTCTTTAAGCACAGTTTTTTGCTTTTCGGTCAATTTAGTTGCCGATTTTACCCTTGCCGTTACCTCGTTTTCCTTTGCCGACAACAAAAAAGAATATTCTTTAACGCAGAGCGGAAATAGTTCAAACCGCCCGCTTTCAACGAGAATTTTTAAAAAACTTAAAACCTCGTCGTCAATCGCTTTAACAAAGGCTTGGTCAAGCGCACAAACTCGTTCGCTAACACTCACTGACGGCGACAGTAAAAAAGATTGATATTCGGGATATTTTTCCATCTGCTCGCTCACTGTGGTAAGCGCCGTATAATATTTCTTTTCAGCCTTTTTTTCTAGACCGAGCATAAATAGCGCCTCTGCGTATTCCTTAGCTATCCGCTTCATCACCGTCTCCTATTCTGCCGATAACCGATTCAAAAATTTTGTCGTGGTCTTTTTTGTTGATTTCACGCTCCAACATCTTCTCCGCAAGCGCAGTGGATACGTCTACAATTTCTTCTTTTATCTTAGAACGAGCCTTTTTCATTTCAAGGCTTGCATCTTCTTTTGCTCTTGAAATTATTGCGTCTGCTTTCTTAGAAGCGTCAAACACAATCTGCTCTCCCTTAGAAAAAGCCAAAGAGGTTGCTTCTTTCACTATAACGTCCGCCTCTTCTTTTGCGTCGTTTATTTTTTCTTCCCACAAGTTTTTGCTTTCATTTGCACAGTCCAAAGCCTCTTGCGCTTTTTTATACTGTTCATCAACCGCTTGCTTTCTTTGTGCAAGAATTTTTTTAATCGGCTTAAACAAAAACTTTTTGACTATTAAAAAGAGTAAGACGAGATTAAGTAAAGACACAACAATATGCCAGACGTTGACCGAAATAACGTCCAACGCCTGCACTGATAAAAGATTAATTTGATGTGTCATAATGGTTTGTTGCATATTTATCCGCCTTTAAGCGACAGCACCGAGTAAAATATTAACCAACATGTTCGGCGCAACGAAAATTAAAAGTATTGCGATTATTAGGGCATAAAGTCCGGTTGTTTCTGCAATAGCGCAACCCATTAACATAGTACTGGTAACAGCACCTTTACTTTCCGGTTGGCGACCGATTGCTTCGCACGCTTTTGCCACGGCGTTACCTTCACCGATACCAGGGCCGATACCTGCTATCATAGCCATACCTGCGCCGAGCGCACAACATCCTAAAATAATTCCAATTGCAATTTCCATAATGTCCTCCGTTATTTTTTGCTAACTTGTTTTTTATTTAATTTTGCTCTCTTGCGTTCAAAATAATCGTCCGCATTAAAAGCATTTGAAACGTAAAGCATTGTAAGCATAGCGAAAATATATGCTTGCAGTAAACTTGAAAAAACGTCAAAATATATTGACAGTACGGCGGGAACACCCACCCTTAAAAATGGAATTTCACCTAACACCCCCGGCAAAAAGCCAAAAATCATAGACGACAATCCTTGGAGAGCAGTTGCTAGAAGAACTGAAATAACCGCTCCCGACAAGACGTTTCCGTAATGACGGAACGCCATTGATATGGGCGTTGCCACTTCACTTATAACGTTTAACGGCGCTAAAAGTGGAACGGGGTCTCCAAAACTTTTAACGTACCCTATCGGACCGCACTTAAATTTATAATAAGTTATTATTGCAAAGACTAGAATTGCCCAGCCCGCAACGATATTAATATCCGAAGTCGGCGCATATAAACCAAAAAGCGAAAGCAAACTTGAAAGAGCAGAGATTACAAGTATCGAGGCAATAAAAGGCGGAAACGCACTAAAATGCGCACCCATATTACTGCCAACCATTGCATCTGTTTTTTCAACCAAAAACTCTGCAACGTGCTGTCTGGTGGATGGGTTCTTTTCGCTTAATCCGTGAGTTAAGTATAAGCACAAACCTAAAACGACGATTATAACCGCAAGAGAATTGACCTGAGATTCTGTAACGGGAAAATCTTGCAACGGCATAGGTATGGTAAAATATATTAGTGCGCCCGTTACCTCAACTCCTTCACTCGGTGGCGAAAACAATATTTTAAGGACTATCAACGCCACGACGGGGAGTATCATCATAGATAAATATAGACTGTCTAATATTCTAAATTTAAAATTACGAGTCGCCACAACCACGCCCCCTTTTATTAAACAGCGGTCTTAAAACGAATGCTATTCTCGGAAAAAGTAAAGGAATAATGGTTGAAAATATATTAAAGCAAGGCAAAACTGCGCCGAGCACGGCTATTACAACCATAAACAAAAGCCTTAACGCTTGTGAGAGTTTAATTTTCTTTTTGGCTTCTTCTTTTTCAATATTAACGCATTTTTGAACGGTTAATCCAAGCAAGAAAAAGTTCAAAACCGACGCAGTTGCCGATAAAACGTTTCCAAGCAAAACGGTATAATCCCATTTACCAATCATCAAAAAAACCGCTTGCATCAAAGCGCTCAATATTAAGACTGACGCAAAAACAAAAAGCGTCTCTTTTTTAACGGTACTGTCAACCTTTACCATAATTGCTCCGTAATCAAATAGTTATAAGAAAATAATACAACATAAACAAAGAAAACGCAAGTATTTTCTTAAAAAACCTTTATCTATAAGATTATTCCACCAATTTTACCTTTTATGCCAATTAATAAGTTTCGTTACGCCTTTTATTCCTGCTTTGCAACGCAATCTATGGTTGCTTGTTGCTAATTCTCGGTTTTTCTAGATAACAAAAAAGGATAGCCACAAGGACTATCCTTTTTTGTTGGCACACCATGACGTACACTTCGTTCCCGTCGTCTCGGCTAATGCCTTCGAACATAAGGGACTCGCTTCTCTCGAGCCTCCCGCAAAACAGTCCACTGGACTGTTTTTTCGCCTAACGGCGAACACGCAAACTTTGTTTGCTGGCTCCTAATTCGAGTCCCTTGTGACTTAGCAACAACAAAAAAGGATAGCCACAAGGACTATCCTTTTTTGTTGGCACACCATAAGGGACTCGAACCCCTAACCTTTGCGTCCGTAGCGCAACGCTCTATCCAATTGAGCTAATGGTGCTAGTATATCAACTATTTAGTTGATTACTTTTTTATTCAGTTTGTTTTTTATTAATTCAATTGGATGGAGCGTTGCAAACGCTCTGTGCCCGAAGCGTCAGCGTAGGAAATACGATGATGTGCTTTCTTGCTCTTGCCCTCAGTTTACAATTGAGCTAATGGTGCTTGTGTGATAACCCGTAACGAGTTATCAGTTTCTATATTTAGTTTTATTTTTTCACTATCCTAAGACAGCCTATTAATTGTATAAAAAATATTTTGGTTTGTCAATCAATTTTTGCAATTTATTTTAATATTGCTTTAATTCTTCTAATTCCGCTTGATGAACTTTCTTCTTTTTTGATAATGAACGTACCGAGGTCGCCAGTATTTTTAACGTGTGGTCCACCACAAATCTGCTTATCTGCGCCGTCTATTGTATAAATGGAAACAATTTGGTCGTCAGACTCTGCGTTAAACACGCCGTACGCCCCACTTTCAACAGCCTCCTTGTAACACTCTTCTGTTCTAACAACGTCTACTTTTTTAGCAATAACGTCGTTAACGAATTTTTCGAGTTCGTTGAGTTCTTCTTGTGTCATTTTATGGTCGAGGTTAAAGTCAAAGCGCAATCTTTCTTCGGTAATATTAGAGCCTTTTTGTTCCGTGCCAGTACCAAACATTTTTCTCAGTCCTGCAAGCATAATATGGGTTGCAGTGTGATAAGCGGTGGTCTTTTCGGTCTGTTCCGTAAGTCCACCCTTTGCTGACTGAGCCTGAGCCTTGGAAAGTTCTTGATGCGCCTTAAACGCCTCGTCAAATCCCTTTTGGTCAACGCTAAGTCCTCTTTCCTCTGCGAGTTCAACCGTTAATTCTAAGGGGAAACCGAAAGTGTCGTATAATCTAAACGCTTGCTTCCCTGAAATTTCTTTTTCGGGAATATAATCGGGGTCTTTTTGAGACATGAACTGATTTTTTCTCTCTATACCGATTATGCATTTATCAAATTCTTTCATTCCAGAAACTAAAGTTGCTTCAAACTTTTTAATTTCTTTTGTTATCTCATCAAGAATATACCCCTCTTTTTCTACTAAGAGAGGATAAGCCTCGTCGTAAATTTTTTCGATAAAGATTTTTGCAACTTCGCACATTACCGTTGCATCAATATTGAGGTTTTTACAATATCTGATTGCACGGCGAAGAAGTCTTCTGAGAATATAACCCGCTCCGGTGTTGGAAGGCGTAATTCCGTTTTTATCGCCTATGAGCATAACGGCAGTTCTCGTGTGGTCTGCTATTATTCTCATTGCCTTAGTGTCTTTTTCGTTATCGCCGTAATTTTTGCCAGAGACCTTTTCTAAGTGCTCGATAGTGCTTAAAAACAAATCTGTCTTATACCCGTCGTCAAGTCCGTTCAAGAAAAGCAAAAGTCTGTCCAAACCGAAGCCTGTGTCGACGTTTTTATTTTCTAGTTCTGAATATTTCCCGCCCTCTAATTTTTTATATTGCATATAAACGTCGTTGCCTATTTCTACATATCTACCACAATCACAGTTAACGTCGCAGTTGTCGCAACAGGGGTTATCATGCCTTGGATAAAACCATTCGTTATCAGGACCGCATGGAGTTCCAACCGTTCCCTCTAATTCCCACCAGTTGTTAGATTTGTCAAGATAAAAAATATTTTCAGGTTTAATACCGAGTTCTTTTAAGTAACCAGCCGTTTCTTCATCTCTTTGAACAGCGTCGTTCCCCTCGAAAACCGTTGAACAAATTTTGTCTTTATCAAAACCAAAAACTTCGGTTAAAAGTTCAAACGACCATTTAGTCTTTTCCTTTTTAAAATAATCGCCCAAACTCCAATTACCCATCATTTCAAAGAAAGTGAAATGTGTTGCGTCTCCAACCGAATCTATATCAACAGTTCTAACACATCCCTGAACGTTACAAAGCCTGGTTCCAGCAGGGTGTTTTTTGCCGAGAAGATAAGGCATAAGCGGTTGCATTCCCGCAACGTTAAACATAACCCCCGTCGTTCCATCGCCTATCAAAGAAACGGCTCCGATATTAACGTGCCCTCTCTGTTCGTAAAACTTAATCCATTTTTCTCTCAATTCTTTAGAAGTAATCATAATTTTCACCGTTTATAAAGTCGTTTTTTGCATTAATTTTTAATAAGTTCGTAACCGTCTTTACTGTCTTTAACCGAATAGCCTAAGGAAGCAAGTTTTTCTCTAAGCAAATCTGATTTTGCCCAGTCTTTATTTTGTCTTGCGTGTTTTCTCTCTTCGGCAATGGCTAAAACCTCTTGGGGGATAGCCTCCGAGTGTTTTTTATCATAAGCACGAATATAATCTTTTGGGTTTTCTTGGAAAAGTCCGATAAGTGAATAAGTTTTTATTATCTGTTTAACGTCATTAACCGCCGACTTATCACCCGATGCAAGTTTTGCTTTAATGCTCTTAAAGTATCCAAAGAGATTGCTTATTGCAAGAGCGGTATTAAAATCGTCGTCCATAGCAGAGTTAAAATCCTTGTCGATAATCTCGTTTTCTCCTTGCTCTTCACCGAAAGCAGAATAAACTGCGTCTATGATTTTATAGAAATCGTATAAATGCTTTTCAGCGTCGGGGAAAAGATTATCGGTAACGTTGATGTCCCCACGGTAATTACTCTGTAAAAGTGCGAATTTAATAACTTCGGGAGAATAAAGGTCAAGCAAATCTTTTAGGAAAAGACTGTTTCCGAGAGACTTGCTCATCTTTTGACCGTTAACTTTAATAAGTCCGTTATGAATCCAGTATGACGCAAACTGTTTACCCGTCAAAGCCTCAGTTTGAGCAATTTCGTTTTCGTGGTGTGGGAAAATAAGGTCTCTTCCACCGCCGTGAATATCAATTCTATCTCCAAACGCCTTTCTGTTCATAGTGGAACATTCAATATGCCAGCCAGGTCTACCCTCGCCCCAAGGCGAAGTCCAACTAGGCTCACCCTCTTTTGCAGATTTCCAAAGTGCAAAGTCAAGTGGATTTTTCTTCATCTCGTCGTTATCCACCCTAACGCCGTTCATAGCGTCTTCTAGGTTTCTGTGAGAAAGTTTGCCGTAAGAGGGAAAACTTTCAACAGAAAAATATACGTCTCCCTTTTCGGTAGGATAAGCGTGTCCTTTTTGAATGAGGGCTGAAACGAACTCTATAATATTATCAATACTCTCGGTTGCTTTAAGCCAAACTGATGGGTCGTCAACTTTAAGCCTAGCCATTTGCTCATCAATATTTTGAATCATCATTTTAGCGTATTGATCGGCAGGAATACCCGTCTCGTTAGATTTAGCGATAATCTTATCATCCACGTCGGTATAGTTTCTAGCATAAGTAACGTCGTAACCAACTTTTTCCAAATATTTTCTAATAACGTCGTAAATAAGCGCTTGATAAGCGTGTCCTATATGTGCCTCACCCGAAACGGTGATACCGCAAGCATACATTTTAACCTTGCCCTCTTCAAGCGGTATAAATTGTTGTTTTTTTCCTGTTAATGTGTTATAAATTTTCATAATACTACCCGTTAATATCGTCGTCTTTTTTGTCGTCTATAAGTTTACTTAACTGTTTTTCCAAAGTAAATATTTTCTCTCTCAAATGGCAAATTTCTTCTTGCAATGGGTCTCTTTTTTCCTGTTCTAAGTCAGGAGTTTTCTCTCCGTTAATGCGCACGACGATACCTGGAACGCCAACCACCGTTGCATAAGGAGGAACTTCTTTAAGCACGACTGCACCTGCGCCGATTTTAGCATATTCGCCAACGGTAAAACCTCCGAGAACTTTTGCGCCTGCGCTTATCATTGCGCCACGTTTAATGGTGGGATGACGTTTACCCGTCTGCTTTCCCGTTCCGCCCAAAGTAACGCCTTGATAAATAACCACGCCCTCTTCGATTTCAGCAGTTTCGCCAATGACAACCCCAGTACCGTGGTCGATAAACACTCCACCGGCAATCTTTGCTGCGGGATGGATTTCAATGCCTGTTAAAAATTTAGCAAACTGACTGGTCCATCTTGCAAAAAGCCTAAGTTTAATTTTATACAAAAAGTGCGCCCATCTATGCCAAGAAAGTGCTTTAACTCCCGAATAAGTGAGCCAAATTTCAAACTTACTGCGTGCAGCAGGGTCATTTAGTTTTGCGGCCCTTATGTCCGCTCTTAATCTTTTAAACATAATCTACCTTAAATAATACCATTAATTAGCCCGATAAATCAAGCAAAAACCCGTTAATAAATTTTAATTCCTAACGACTCGATATGATTTTTAAGTTCTTTGGAAAAATTTTTATCAACCACCATACAGTTTACGTCTGATAAACCAGCAAAAGTGTAAGGAGATTTTTTATTTACCTTAGAACTGTCAAGAAGCATAATTACGAAATCGGCTTTTTTAATGACGCTTCTTTTAACTTCTGCCTCCGATTGGTTACCGCAAGTAAATTCTCCCGTACTAGCAGTAAAACCGGTAGCAGTCATAATAGCCGTTTGAATATTGATTTTTTGAACGTAATCAATACAAGTTGAGCCGACGGTGATAAGAGTATTCTTTTTCAAATCTCCGCCTAACAGCACAACCGAGGGTTTTTCTTTTGTGAGAATAGTTTCGGCTATTACCATAGCGTTTGTTAAAATGTAAAAATGGTCGTCTGGAAGCGCTCTTGCAAAATAAGTCGTCGTAGACCCGCCGTCTATAAAAATACAACTTTGACTTTCAACTAGTTTAACGGCCTTTTCAGCAATTTCAAGTTTTTCATCAGACTTGTAACTTATACGCTCGGAAATTTCTTCTTTTTTAACCCTCAAAACGGTGTCGATAGAGACAGCGCCACCAGGAACGATAAGAACATCCCCCTTTTCTTCAAGGCGCTTTAAATCTCTCCTTATGGTCATTCCAGAAACGCCAGGGAAAGCCGTTTCAAGTTCTTTTAAGGAAACCTTTCCGCTTTTATCAATAAATTCTTTTATACTTAAAAGCCTATCTTTCATATTAACTCCTTTCTTTGTAATATTTTATCACTTTTGGGGGTGAAAAAGCAACTATAAAGAAACAAATTAACAAGCGTTTTGTTAATTTGTTTCAATTTATTCATAACTGCTTGGAAAAATTTGTTTTTTTCGGTAAAAACCATTGCTTTTAGGAGCGAATGCAGTTATAATATTAGATAATTATATTATTGGAGAAATGCTGTAATGTTGGATTTAAGAAAAATTCAGGAAAATAAAGAAAAAGTTGCCGAATTACTTTTGAGAAAAGGTTACGTTGCCGATTTTGACACGGTGCTTTCGCTCGACAAGGAAAGAAGGGCTATTATAGGTGAAGTTGAACAGTATAAGGCGGAAAGGAATAAAGTTTCTGCAAAAATACCTGCGCTAAAAAAAGCGGGCGAGCCAGTTGATGAAATTTTTGCTCAAATGCGTGCACTTGGCGACAAGATTGCCGAGTGCGACCAAAAGGCAAAAGAACTTGAAGAAAAGGTTTTCGACTTGCTATCACGCATGCCTAACGTTCCGGACGAAGATTTGCTTGCAGGAGAAAAGGAGAACAACAAGGTTATAAAAGTCGTTGGCAAAAAACCCGAATTTTCTTTCCCAATGCAAAACCACGTTGACCTTTGCACCAAACTTGGAATTATAGATTATCAGAGAGGAACAAAACTGTCGGGTGGCGGATACTGGTTATATAGAGGGGACGGTGCTAAACTCGAATGGGCACTTCTAAACTTCTTTATCAGCGAACACTTAAAAGACGGATACGAATTTATTCTTCCCCCCCACCAACTCGGATACAACTGTGGTTTCGGGGCAGGACAATTCCCCAAATTTTCTGATGAAGTTTATTGGCTTGACTGCGACGAGGATAGAAAGAAAAACCGCTTTATGTTGCCGACAGCAGAAACTGCTTTGGTAAATATGTATGCAGGTGAAATAATAGACGAGGCAAAATTGCCTATGAAGTTTTTTGCATACACGCCCTGTTATCGTAAAGAGGCAGGCTCTTATAGAGCAGAAGAACGTGGTATGATTAGAGGACATCAATTCAACAAAGTTGAAATGGTTCAGTATGCGCACCCTGAAAAATCAATGGAAGCGTTTGATGAATTAGTTAACAAAGCGGCAAGCCTTATTGAGAAATTGGGATTGCACTTCCAAATAAGCAAACTTGCAGCAGGAGATTGTTCTGCGTCAATGGCAAGGACGTACGACATAGAAGTTTGGATACCTAGCATGGGTATTTATAAAGAAGTAAGTTCTGTTTCTAACGCAAACGATTATCAGGCGAGAAGAAACAATACCAAATACCGTGATTCAAAGACGGGTAAACCCGCATTCCTCCACACCTTAAACGGTTCAGGACTTGCAACCAGCCGTGTTTTCCCCGCCCTTATCGAACAGTATCAAAATGCAGACGGGTCTATAACAGTGCCCGAAGTATTGCGTCCGTTTATGGGTGGTCAAGAGATTATTAAATAATCATTTTAATTAAAACGACAAAAACACACGAACGTCGACAAAAGTCGACGTTCCTTTTTTATTAAAACAGTTGATTAACCTCTTCAATTGTGTTATACTAAAATTGCCAAACTAACTTCATAAATGCAATGACTATATCATTTTTGAGTAATTTTTCTATTACTTTATTATAGCATCTTTATGTTTGTAAAATACAGACTCTACTGATGCTATGATGAGTAATTATTGTACATTTAGGTTAGTTTGGCGACTATCGGAGTCTGTGTTTTGGTGCGTCGGCTTCGGTTGGCGCACTTTTTTACTTTGGAGGAGTTATGAAAAAGAAAATTACTGACCAACAAATTGCGCAATTTATTAGCATGTGTGTGGATGAATTAAACAGCCAAATGGATTTTGATTTTAGAGTTAAAAAAAGCAGAATGTTAAGGGCAAAAAACCAACTTGTTGATTCCTTTACTCCCTTGCAAAAAGAACTCTTTGAAGAATTTGAAATTGCTCAACAAGACTTTTATCAACTAAACGTAGAATAACGCTTTTATCAAAAAAACCGCTGTATACACAGCGGTTTTTTTTGTTTAGTTTTGTTTTTCTTTATGTTTTCTCTTCTTGAAAATTTGTTTTCTAAACAGTATTACGTTCATAAATAGCAAGAATAAAAAGAGTATTCCAAGCGTTAAATACGGCTCTTTTGGAGCAAGCGTTGCAAGCAACATTATCGGAAAACCAAACACTATTGCAGGGAAGTTTTGATAAACTAAATTATCTGATGCCGGTGTTATAAAATCCCCGTCTACTTCTCTTAAAAGTATGATGCCCGTGCTTGCCGTTCCCGTCAACATTCCATACATTGCAAGAAATTGTTCTTCTGCGTAACCCTTAAACAGTTTGTTCGCTACTATTCTGTTATATGCGTAAGTTGAAACCAATCCAACTACGCCCAAAATGATTATTATTCCCCAATATTTTTCGAGTAAACTTAACCTTATTGCCGCTATCCCCGCAACGACCATCACGTCATAAAAGAAGTTGCTTGCTCTCGTCATTAAAAAATTGTTTATGTATTGCTTTTTAACGATATTCGCTTTGCGCAATAATTTTAACAGCGACTTAACAAGCGTTGCCGTTAAAACACCTATCAAAAAGTTAAAGCCAAATATGGTGGATTTCATTCCCGGAAGCAATAACGCCAACAGATACATAACCCCATACGCTAATACGTATGATAAAAGTATAAATGCTATCTGCACGGTTGTTTTGTCTATACTTCCTTGCATGGGAATTTCGTTCTCGCCCTCTACTCTCTCCGCATAACTGTTTGAACCTAGCGATTTTCTTATAACTAGTTTACCCTTTTTCTTTAATATATTTAAATGTATAACACCGCCTATACTTGCGCTTAAAAACCCTAGCGCAGCGATTGTTAAACCGAAACTCTTTCCACCGACAAATCCAAACTCCGTTTCGTATATATTCCCATAGTTTAACGCTTGCCCAGTGCCTTGCCCGTAACCAAATGGCAACAATAATCCGCCCGCAATAAAAAAACCATCTATTAATAATGATGCGATTATGGTTATGCCTAAACCTAAAACCGCTTGAATTAGATAGGTCGACACGGTCGTTACACCTGTGTTAAATATTTCATTAGTTCTCTCTTTGGTGAGTTTTTTATCCGAATACTTTAAGGTTGACGCAATAAAACCTAGCGCTAAACAGTGATAAGTTATCATTTCAAGGTTGTTATATCCATTCGCACCGAAAACCGAAAGTTCAAAAAGGTTTTTGCCCGCTATCAAGTTAAAAATCTCGGAAATTATAAGCAGTACTATTCCGCCTATAACTGATGTCGGAATTAGCGAATCCCTTAAAAACGGCACTGCTTTTTTTAACATGTTCGCTATCAACAAACTTCCGAGCAAGACTGCCATTAAAAACAGTCCGCCCCATATACTTAAATCCCAAAAATTAATCATCTTAATTGTCCGCCTTGTTTATCTCATACAAATGCAAATATTTTACTGCATTAAATCTTTTCGAGCCTTTTATCTGCAAAGTAATTTTATCATCTAGATAAAAATTGATTTTCCTCTTACCTAGAATGGCACAGCCGTATAGCGAAGAAAATAATACTTCCTTATCCGCTTGACTCTTATCCGTTATTATTATTCCATTTTTTAAGCCTTTAAGAGTTACCGTGCCAAGTTTTTTCTTGCTCTTTCCCTTCACGGAAAACGCCGTTAATCCCTTGTCGCAAAATAATACTCCCTCTCTTTGTTGACACTGCAATTTCAAATTATATTGCTGTGCGTCAAACCATTCCTTAACCGTCTTAAAACTATCTTTTTCTTCCGATACAAAGGTTAAATCGTTTTGGTATTCGGCTTTATATCCACACTCTTTACAGTAAAGAGTTGAATTCTTGCTTTCAAGAGTGTTAAGTCTTCCGCATTTTGGACAATAGTATAACGCTCTTTCTAAATATTCCGCTTTTCTTTTGGACTTATAACTTTCACATTTGAGTTCTCTTTCCTCAAAAAGCGTGCTTTTTATTATTTGGTCTAGTTCATTAACAGAAAGTTTTTCAATCTCTTCGGGCAAAACAACTCTTTTGATTTTGGTTTTCATTCTGCCTTTTCTTAATCCACCGCCCCAGCGTGGGTCAACCCCATATCCGCCTTCAATCGTGAATAGAACTAGCGGAACTTTTGCCATCTTTACTAGTTTTGCACCCGAATCGTCAAAATCCCAACACTCCCCCGTGAGAGTTCTGTTTCCCTCTGGGAAAACTCCAACCGTTCCCCCCTCTTTTAACACCTTTAAGGTGGTTCTAACTGTGTTAACGTCGCTTTTTGACTTGCTCTTTGGAATTATCCCCGTTAAATATTCGATTATCGGCGATACGAATTTTATAGAAAATAAATCGTCGCTCGTAATGAAATACAGCGGTCTTTTAAACGACACCGCCATTATAAACGGGTCCATAACCGTTTGATGATTGCTCATTATTATACACGGTTTTGGCACTGTTTTTTCTGCTCTTTCCCACTCTAAGCGATATCTTATCTTAAAATAAATCTTAAAAAACGGTCTCAGCAACGCAAAAATTACCTTATGCCTATACTTTGTCCATCTTTTCTTTTTGTTTCTTTTCATTTATTTCACCTGTAAACCTACACGCTACTTGTTGATTATACAACAATGGTTTTTAATTTTCAAGTATTTTGATGAATTTTGTTTAATATTGTTTTAACACATTCAATTCATTTTGAAATACGTTAAAGTAGTGATATAATTTCGTTTGGTAAATTTTTTAAGGAGCATTTATGTTAACCGCTGTTATTATTGCTATCGCAACCACTCTCGTTATGGTCGCTTCCATTATTATAAAGCCATACGTCAAGATTGGCAAGCATAAACTCGGATTGTATTGGATTATAACGCTTATTGGCGCTATTTTAATGTTTGCTACACGCTCGCTTTCTTTTTCCGACTTTATTGGCGGTGTTACTGCCAACACTTCTGTTAACCCCTTAAAAATTTTAACCCTCTTTTTATCAATGACCTTGCTTTCGGTGTATCTTGGAGACGCTGGGTTTTTCGATTATATCGCCGACTCGGTCTTTTTAAAAGCCAAAGGTGGTAAACTTAAACTTTTTATTATACTCTATTCTGTCGTTTCCATTCTTACTGTGTTTACTTCAAACGACGTTATTATTTTAACGTTTACTCCGCCTATCTGCATATTTGCTAGAAAAGCAAATATTTCTCCTTTGCCCTTTTTAATCGGGGAATTCGTTGCGGCTAACACTTGGAGTATGACTCTTATCGTCGGTAACCCAACCAACGTTTATCTCGCTGGCTCTATGGGGATTTCTTTCTTTGATTATTTATCGGTTATGTTCCTTCCTGCCTTGCTTGGAGGTCTCGTTGGGCTTGTTATGATTATTCTTATATTTAAAAAAGACCTTTTATCCCCCACCGAAGATTTTTCACACCGCCTTATGATAACCTCACCCGACCATCACGCAAAAATCGTTAAAACCCCTATGGTGGTTGCCGTTATTCACTTATCTCTTTCAATAATATTGCTCGCCATTTCTGACCTTATCGGAATAGAAATGTGGGTGATTTGTCTATGCCTTGCGCTAAGTTTAACGCTTTTCGACTTGTTTTACGACCTGATAGTTATAAAATCTGTTAAACCCGTTTGGCGGTCTATTAAAAAAGAGCCTTATGAACTTATCCCTTTTGTTCTATCAATGTTCGTTATTGTTCTCGCCTTAAAACAATCGGGTGCTACCGACCAAATTGCAAATTTGTTAATAACCAACACCAAAACGGACGGTGTTACTTTTACCTTGCTCGGCGCAATATCGTCAAACTTGCTAAACAATATTCCTATGAGCGTGCTGTTTGAAAAAATTATTTGCTCTGCTTCTCTCCCCGCCGTTTACGGAACTGTTATCGGCTCAAATATCGGTGCTTTTATTTCCCCCGTTGGCGCTCTTGCCGGTATTATGTGGAGCAAGATTTTAGGTGATTATAAAGTTAAACTTCCTTTCGTTAAATTTATGGCGTTGGGGACTGCCGTTGCTATCCCCACGCTTATCGCTTCTATATTTGGTCTTATGATTATGCTCTAAGATATTTGTTTTTTTACTTGCAAACGCCGTTTGTTTCTGTTACAATAATTATATAATTTATTTCTTAAACAAAACTTAAAAAAATTATCTTTTTAAGGCAATTTTTGTGTTTTATAAAGGAGCAAAGATGAAAAGAGTTGCCCTATTTGAAAAAGTTGGTAAGGACGAATACTTAAAAGAAGGAAAATTAGAGGATTACTTGGATATTCCTCTCCCAAAAAGAGCAACATCAGGTAGCGCTGGTTACGACTTTTTTATGCCCTATTCTATTGCTCTAAAAAGTGGTGAAACAGCAAAAATCCCCACTGGCGTGCGTGTTAAAATCGAAGAAGGTTGGGTTCTTAAAATTTATCCCAGAAGTTCTTTGGGTTTTAAATACCGCTTAACCTTAAATAATACCGTGGGCATCATTGACAGCGATTATTATTACGCAGATAATCAAGGGCATATTTTTATTAAAGTTACTAACTGTTCGGATAAGGACTTATCTCTCGAAAAAGGCAAGGCTTTCGCTCAGGGCGTTTTTGTTGAATACGGCATCACTTTTGACGACGACTGCTCTTCTTCACGTACCGGCGGTTTGGGTAGTACGGATAAAAATTATATATAAAGGTGAATATTATGAAAACTATTAAAGTAGAAAATCTTTCAAAAGAGGCTTTTGCGCCTTACGGCGCATACTATGACTATGCTAATCCAGAGGGGTATGCGCTTTGTGGAGAATTGCACAGTTTCTTCCCCGATAGGCTAACCGCTTATCATGACGGACAGGTGGGTTTCTCTCCCATTATCGTTAAAAAACCGCAGGTTATGAAGGTAACTCAAATTGAATATCATACAACTACTTGTGAAATGATTATGCCACTTAACGACGATATGATTTTGCACGTTGCTGAGCCTTCTGCCGGTAAACCTATTACCGATAGAACAAAAGCCTTTCTTGTTCCCAAAAACACTCTCGTTAAGATGAATGCGTGCGTGTGGCATCTAGCGCCCCTACCCTCTAACAAAGACCAACTCGTTGCAATGATTGTTCTTCCTGAATGTACTTATATGAACGATTGTATCGTGGTTGACCTCAAAGAGGACGAACAGTTTATTATCGAAAAATAGTCGGCTTATAATTTAAGCCCACGGCAATTTGTTTGCCGTGGGCTTTTTTGTTTTCTCTTTCTTAATAATCTTCTTGTTCGAGAGTGTATTTATAGAGTGAAGATTTAGAAACACCTCTTTCTTTGGCAACTTTTTTAAGCGCTTCTTTTTTATCCATTCCTTGCGACAAGTATAATTCTACATGCTCCCTTTCGGATAAGTTCAAATTGTCGTTGTGTTCTTTCCCGCCCTCGACGAGAAGAACGAATTCTCCTTTTGGCTCAAAATTAACTCCGTCTTTTAAATTAAACCTAATCGCTTTTTCGTGCAGTTTTGTTATTTCTTTGACTGCGACTGCTTCTCTATCGCCAAAACTCTCGTATAAACTCAAAACGTCTTTATTTAAATCGTGCGGTGCGGAATAAAATATAAGCGTCGCTTCTATATCCTTAAATTTTTGCAAAAATTCTTTTCTTTCGCTAGATTTTTGAGGCAAAAATCCTAAAAAACAAAATTTTGACGAGTCTAAACCAGATAAAACTAGCGCACTAACAAAAGCGCATGCGCCTGGAATTACCGTATATTCAAGGTTGTTTTCTATCAGCATTTTAACTAAAACGTTGCCAGGGTCTGACACAACGGGCATTCCCGCATCTGAGATAACGGCAATATTTTTCCCTTCTTTCAATTTTTCTATAATTTGTTCGCCTGCTTGTTTCTCGTTGAATTTATGATAAGCGAACAAGGGCTTTTTTATTCCGTAATGATTTAATAACCCCAAAGAATGCCTAGTATCTTCGCATGCAATTTCATCAACGGTTTTTAGCGTTTCAACCGCTCTAAAACTCATATCCGACAAGTTGCCTATGGGCGTTCCTACAAAATATAACATGATTTTTCCTTTAATTATTTATGGTGGGCAATATCTTAACCCCAGTCTTTCCACCTTTAACCCCTTCCATTAAAAAAAGATAGGGTTCTTTGTCTCCTCCTGAAACAAACTGTATGCGCTTTGGTTCGATATTTCTTTCTTTCAACTCGGTTATTACCTCGCAAAGCCTATCTGCTCGATGAACTAAGTTCACTCTACCACCAAATTTTAACGCCATGCTAACCGCATAAATCAGTTCTTTTAGCGAAAGTGATTTTTCCGTTCGGCAAAGCGCAACGCTGTCGTTGCTATCCGAGAATCCTCTATCGACGCTCATATACGGAGGATTAACTGTTACCAATGAAAACTTGCCCGCATAACTTTTATCTAATTGTTGTAATTTTACGTTAAACGCATTAACCTTTTGTTCAAGACCATTTAACTTGATGCTCTTTTGAGCAAGGTCGTAAAGCGGTTTTTGCATTTCAAAAAAAGTTAGGCTGTCTATTTTATCCTTATTAAGTCCGTATAAATAAAACCCAACTATTCCGCAACCTGCGCAAAAATCTGCAACCGCTTCGTGCTTTTTTACCCTCGTGAACTTTGCGAGAAGCACCGAGTCTGACGTGAACGTGTAAAGACTGTCGTCTTGATAAATTTTAAGTCCGCCGACTTGTAAATCTTCTAATTTTTTCATAACCAAAATAAAAAATTAAAGGCACGACTATCTCGTGCCTTAATCTGTTTGCTAAATCTTATTCTTCAGAAATAGCTTCTACGGGGCAACCTTCTGCACAAGCACCGCAACTAACGCACTGTTCAGGGTCGATAACGAACTGACTTTCGCCTTCGCTAATTGCTCCGCAAGGACAAGTGTCTGCACACGCTCCGCAAGAAATACACTGATCGCTTATCTTGTATGCCATTAGAGTTTCTCCTCCATAAGTTTTATCTTTTATATTGTATCACAATATTTTTCGTTTGTAAAGGCTAATCCAGAATTTTTTTCATTTCTTCGTCATCCATTTCGTCGTCAACGTCGTCAGCCTGCTTTTTGCCGTTAGGCTTTTCTTTTTTAAATTCAAGGCGGTCTACGGGGAAGTCTTTATAGACTTCGCTTCCGTCCCCTTTTACAATTTTAACCTTGCTGATTAATTTTAACATATCGTTGGAAACGACTGTTCCGCTTCCCTCGGGCGTTCCAACCGTTCCGCCAAGTTTGGGCATTTTTTTATACACTTCTGAATAATATTCGTTTTCGTATTCTAAACAACACATGAGCCTTCCGCAAAGTCCACTTATCTTGCTAGGATTTAAGTGTAATCCTTGCGTCTTTGCCATTTTTATAGAAACTTTACCAAAATCGGGCATACAACTTGCGCAACAACATTCTCTTCCGCATGGCGCAATACCGCCCAAAAGTTTTGTTTCGTCCCTTATTCCTATCTGCCTAAGTTCAATTCGCAAATGGAATTTTGCTGCCAAAATCTTGACAAGTTCTCTAAAATCCACTCTGCCGTCCGACGTGAAATAAAAGACTATTTTCTTTCCGTCGAAAGCATATTCACAACCGATTAACTTCATATCAAGATTAAGTTCGGCTATTTTTTTATTTGCAAACTCTATTGCTTCTGGAATTTTCTTTTCGTTATCTTTAACGGTTTTTTCATCCTTTTCAGTCGCTCTTCTAAGAACGGGTTTGAGCGGATGAACAATTTCACTGTCATCAACTTCTTTTAAACCGAATACAACCGTGCCGTATTCAAGACCTTTGGCTGTCTCGACCACTACCCCTGTTTTTTCCGGATATTCATTCTCCCCCTCTGCGGGAGCGAAATAATAGGTTTTGGCGGTATTTTTAAATTTCACGCCTATAACTTTTGCCATTTATACTTTCCCTCCAAAATCTGAAACAACAACCACTCTATAAGCATTGTCGGGTTTGCGTTAAATTTTTTTCTGCGGTTTGCTTCGGTAATTTTATCAAGCGCATATAGTATTGCGCCACGATTAAACCGCTCTGCATTTTTAAGTTTTTCTGCCGACTCAACGTTAAAGGCCATATCGCCCTTTCGTTCTCCTTGAACGAGCATGTCTCTAAGAGTAAGTTCAAGCACCGACAAAAAATCGTCCAACTCGCCGTCGACGGCGAGTATTTTGGTTGAATAATCAAGCACGTTACTGCTAGATTTCATGTTGAGTAAAGTGTCTATAACCAGTTCAAAAACACTTGTTAACTTATCGTCCCCATAAAGTCTAATAGCCTTACCAACCGTGCCGTCTCCACACGCAATTGCGTTTTTTAGCCGTTTTTCATCATTATAATTGTTTACTAAACTTTCAAACAATTCTTGCTTGTTAAACGGGGGGATTTCAAGTTTTTTAACCCTAGACTTGACCGTTGAAAGCAATGGAAACTCACTAGTTGCACCCATTATTATATGAACGCCCGAGGGCGGTTCTTCAAGGGTTTTTAAAAGTTTGTTTTGCGCCGTGTTGTTCATATCTTGCGCTTGACTGATAATAAAAATTTTTTTATCGTTTTCAAGAGGTTTAATGTAACTCTCTTCTATTAACTGGCTAACCGCTTCTACTGTAACGCTTTCTTTATCCCTGGGATAAAAAACAACGTCCGAATAAGCGTTCGCTTGAATAAGTTTACACTGTCTACATTCATTGCAAGGCTGTCCGTCCTTACATACGATTAATTGCGCAAAAAGCCTCAAATAATCGTCAAGCATATCTTTATCTTTTGTCAAAATAAGATAGGCGTGAGAAAGCGTCCCCTTTTCTTTATCACCTTTAACCGTTCGATATGCGCCGGTTTTTTTCAATAAAGATAAGAGGTCTATCATATTATAACGCCTTTTTCGAGAAGAGCGTCGATTACTTTTTTATGCGTTTGGTCTCTTTCTCCGCTTGCGTCTATTACTATAAATCTTTCGGGATATTTTTTGCTAAGTTCATTGTATCCCTCAAAAACTTTTTGGTGAAATTCCATACCTGAAAGTTCTAGCCTGTCCGATTTATCCACACCACCCTTTCTCTTAAACGCAAGGTGTGGTGGCAAACTTAGAAACACAGTATAATCAGGCATAAAGTTTTCAACGGCAAAATGATTAATCTTTTCAACGAATTCAACGCCTAACCCTCTTGCATATCCTTGATATGCAAAAGAAGAATCTATATATCTGTCGCAAAGCACAAGTTCGCCTCTTTCAAGTCTTGGTGCAATCTCTTCTTTGAGAAGTTGCACTCTCGCAGCAGCATAAAGCAACGCTTCACACTCGTCTGCCATTGAAACGTTCTTGCCGTCTAAAATAACCGAACGAATTTGTTCTGAAACAGTCGTTCCACCCGGCTCTCTCGTTAAATAATAATCAACGTTATTCTTTTGTAAATACTCTTCGAGAAGTTTTATCTGACGGGATTTTCCAACCCCCTCGCACCCCTCGAAAGTTATAAATTTTCCTTTTGCCATCTTGTTAATTTTACGCTTGCGCTCCCGTAAACTCCTCTATTAGCATACTTATAAATGATATACATTCAAACTGCAAATCAGGTTGAAATTCAATAAAATTAAACGCCATTAAAACAACGTTATCAGCAGTTTCCTTTCCCTTAACCTTAAAGTATTCGGCGGGGTCTGTCTTTCCTGCCGTTTTTAACGCAGAAACGTTAATTCCGTACCTAGCGTTCTCTCTTCCCTCGTCTTTTTCTCTTTGGTACAATTTTTGGTAATTGGATTCTTTGCTAGACGCTGTTTCTTTTTCCACTAATTGTTCATACTTTGTGTAAGTATAAAAAGCCGAGGTAGGCGCAGTATTTAGAAAGTTTTGGAAAATTTTTACGTCTCTGCACAATTTTTCTATTCTTTCACGTTCTTTTATAATTCCATCCGCTTTCTGCTCATCACTTCTAAATCGATTATCCTTTTTCATTCGGTTTAGAAAATGATTAGAAATTTTATCCAATGAAAGGTTTTGAAAATCTAGTTCTGCATTTTCCGGGGCTTGTTCGTTCTCTAAAAAAGTTCGAAGATACGTTTTAGCATCTATAAGCAAGTTATCCAAAGTATAAACGGGGTTAGCATCTATTACTTCTTTTGCCCTAACGCTTTCCAACTTAGTCTCCCCGTCTTCTTCAAATTCTAATGAATCAGTAAAAATTACGTCTCCATCTTGAATTGAAAGTCGAATGGATAAAACGTTATTATTAGGCGATAAATTTTCACTGTCCAACTTCAAAACGTCGTAACTGAAAGGTTGTTTTCTATCCATTAAGGTATATAGTTTTGCAACCCTGTCCGAAAACAAATTTTGGTCGTAATAAATTTTAAACTGTTGCCCCGTGGATAGCCTTACTGACGCTACCGTATACACGAATTCCAAAACAAAGACGGCAACGACGGTCATTATTAAAATCAAAATCCATTCGTAAGACAAAAAGTTGGAAAGTCTATTTTTAGTTATCCTATTATCCATTAAATCTTACTCACTTCTTTATGGGTTTCATCGTTGGGAAAAGTATAACGTCTCTTATAGAAGCGCTGTCGGTTAGTAGCATAACTAGTCTGTCTACACCAAAACCCAAACCGCCCGTCGGGGGCAAACCATATTCTAATGCGGTAACAAAATCTTCATCCACCTGAGCATCGTTTCCGCCCCTTGCTCTCTTTGCTTCAACCTGTTTAACAAATCTTTCTTTTTGGTCTATCGGGTCGTTTAACTCGGAGAATGCGTTACCCATTTCTCTTGCATAAATAAAATATTCAAATCTTTCTGTAAACGCAGGGTTAGAAGGTTTACGTTTAGCGAGAGGTGAATTCTCAACGGGATAATCGTAAATAATAGTCGGTTGAACAAGTTTTTCTTCAACGAATGCGTCGAAGAATGCAATCAAAACGTGCCCCTTGGTTGCCTCGTCTCCCTCTTCAACGACAACGCCCTTTTCTTTTGCAACGGCACGAGCCTCTTCGTCGCTCTTCCAATCGTTATAGTTAACGCCTGCATACTTTTCAACAGCTTCAACCATAGTGAGTCTTTCCCACTTTTTGCCCATATCAATTTCTACGCCTTGATAAGTAATCTTGTCCGTTCCGCAAACTTTTAAGGTGATGGTGCGATACATGTCTTCGATTAAATTCATCATATCGAGATAGTCGCTGTACGCTTGATACATTTCAACCGTTGTAAATTCAGGGTTATGCGACCTATCCATTCCCTCGTTACGGAAAATTCTGCCAACTTCATAAACTTTATCAAATCCACCTACTATTAATCTTTTAAGATAAAGTTCGGTTTCAATTCTTAAATACATATCTATATCAAGAGCGTTATGATGAGTTTTAAACGGTCTTGCCGCCGCACCGATTTCAAGCGGTTGCAAAACGGGGGTGTCAACTTCAAGATACCCCACGCCGTCAAGATAACTTCTTATGGCAGACATAATTTTAGAACGTGCAACGAAAGTCTTTTTTACTTCTGGGTTTGCAATCAGGTCTATTTCTCTTTGACGGTATCTCGTATCCTCATCTTTTAACCCGTGATATTTTTCGGGTAGAGGAAGAAGAGACTTACTCAAAAGTTCAACGGCAGTTGCGTGAACGGAAATTTCGCCCGTTCGAGTGGTGAACACCTTTCCTTTTATGCCGATTATATCGCCTATATCGTATTCCTTGAAAGACAAATAATCGTCCCCCAAATCGTTGATTGAAAGGTATGATTGAATAGTTCCTTTACCGTCCAAAATAACGGCGAAAGAAGCCTTTCCCATTACTCTTTTAGAAATAAGTCTACCTGCAATACCGACTTCCTTATCCTCGTAGTCTTGATAGTTGTCTTTAATGTCTTGACTATAAGCCGTTCTGTCATATCTAACCTTTTCAAAAGGGTTTTTGCCAGCCTTTACGAGGTTGTCTAATTTTTCTCTTCTTATCCTTAAAATTTCACTTAAATCCTGCTCCTTTTCAATGGGAGCGATATTTTTATTTTCGTCCATAATTATTCCTTAAATTTTTCTATTAGTAAACTTTTTTAATGGTAAGCGTTGCTATTCCCGCAGGAACGTTAACTCTGATAGTTTCGCCAGCCTTTCTGCCGAGAAGAGCATTCCCGATAGGAGATTCGTTGCTGATTCTGCCTATTTCAACGTCTGCCTCGGTAGTACCTACTATTTCGTAAGTTAAAAGTTCACCAAGGTCCTCGTCAATAAAATCAACTTTACTACCAAGCGAAACAGTTCCCTTTTTATTTGCAGAATCTTTAATGATAACAGCGTATTTGAGTTTGTTTTCGATTTCGAGGATTTCGCCCTCAATCATTGCTTGTTCGTTTTTCGCAGCGTCGTATTCAGCGTTTTCAGAAAGGTCGCCAAACTCCCTTGCTGTTTTAATTCTTTCGGTAATTTCCGCACGTTTTGAAACTTTAAGATATTCAAGACGTTTTTCCAGTTCCTCTTTGCCTTCTTTAGTAAGTATTACTTCTTCTGCCATAAAAATGACCTCCGTGATTTAATCTCTATTTTTAAGCGGTTGTAAAAAGTTACACTCCTACTTATAATTTAACTTAGATATTATAATACATTAAGAAAGTTTTGTCAACGCTTATTGTACTAAAACCTATACGCTAAGCAATTGATAGCGGTTAAAAAGTGAAAAAAATTACAAAATTTTGAAATTTTTTTTCAAAACCTCTTGACAAAGTTTTTTTTTGTGTTATAATGGCGGGGTAAAAAAGATTACAGTTTGGAAATTTCATTGCTGATTTTTGTTATTTCCTTATACGAAGATTTTCCGAATAATATATGAAAGAAGAAGGTTGCCAAGTGGCAACCTTCTTCACTTTTTATTATTCTTTTTCCGAATAGTCTTCACAACAAGTACAACTTTCTCCACAACCGCAACCGACCTTAATGCCCGAAAGCGAGCAATAATTTCCGCCGTTATTGTGTTGACACTTTGAAACTTCACACTTAATACAATAATTTTTTTCCATATTCTCTCCTTTCTTATAATATTGTGAGTGTTTTATATTAAAACTATACCTTATAACGATTGACATTTTTTGTGCGTGCGGTTAAAATATTATTACAAACTTTTAGGAGAATGATTATGAAAGTAGTTTTAATAAAAGACGTTAAAGGCTCGGGAAAAGCCGGTGATATCATAGAGGCTAAGGACGGGTTTGCCCAAAACTTCTTAATCAAAAGAGGTCTTGCTAAACCTGCCGATGCACAGGCAATCAACGAAAACAAGTCTCAAAAAGCAGCGCAAGAATTCCACAGACAACAAACTCTAAAAATGAATAAAGAACTCAAAGAAAAGTTAGACGGAACAGAAATAACCATTCAGGTAAAAAGCGGTGAATCGGGAAAGTTCTTTGGTAGCGTAACAAACAAGGAAATTGCAGATAAACTCTTTGAACTTGGATTTAATATCGACAAGAAGAAAATAATTTTGCAGTCAAACATTAAAACTGCGGGCGTTTATCCCGTTTCAATTAAAATTTCACCAGAAGAAACGGCTAAAATTTCCGTGAACGTTATCAATTAGATTGTATTATAAATAAAATCCACGCTTATCGAAAAAAATACGATTTGCGTGGATTTTTTTATTTTAGATTAGGGAACTTCTCTTGCAACATTCGGTATAATTCGTCAGCCACCTGTTCTGCTCCGTTTTCTTGTTCTTTCCCCATTCCCGTCAATTTTTGTTTAAGTATCTTATTTTTAGCGTCTTGTTCAAGAATTTCTAAAATTTTTTCTGCATTCTTTTCTCTAATAGCCGTTTTTTGTTCAACCGCATATTTTGCAGTTTCCTCTTCAAGTTTACTCCATTCTGAACTAATAATTAGCGGTAAATTATTAAAACTTGCCTCCATCACGGTGTTAGAGCCAGCCTTTCCTATGGTAACGTCGGAAGCACACATGTATTCGTTCATATTGCTAACGTACTTTAAAACGGTCAGTTCAACTTTCCCCGAAACCGCTTGCTTTATAGCCATAACGTCTTGATACATCTTCTCGCTAGTTCCACATACAACTATTAGTTGACCCTCAATATTTGACCTTGCTATTTTTTCTATTAAAATTTTAGACTTTTTAGTGCCGTACGCACCTGCTGAATACAGTATTACGTATGCGTCTTCTTTTATGCCTAAATTTTTTCTAGCAAGTTGCTTTTCCATTCTCCCTTCGGAAATGCTTTTTCTAAAAACAGGCGGAACTTTTTTAACAATCTTTTCATCAAACCCTTTATTAACTGCTAGTCGGTATGCTTTGTCATTGTTTACAAATAGCCTATCGCACTTTCTGTCCCACGCAGGGTATACGTACGGGTCGGGAATATAAGTTGCAACCAAAGAGTTGGTATAACCTTTTTCATTTGCCTGTCTTGCTATGTGGGTGGGGAAATAATAGGTAGAGACCACTAGGTCGGCTTGCATATCCTTAAAATCCTTTATTAAATCTCTCCTTCCCTTTCCAAAAACACAATCTAGCGAAAACAATACCAGTTTTGACGGCAATGCGTATGAAAAAGTTTCAAACGCACGAAGAAATTTATTTTCCCCCAATCTTTTAGAATAGCCCTCGTGAATTCGACCAAGTTTTTTTACGCTTTCTCGTTTCGTTTCCTTAAACACGTAAGAATTTACAATCTCACATTTATCTTTGAATTTTTTCTCAAAAGCCTCTGCAATTGCACTCATTGGCGAAATATGTCCAAGACCTGCGTTGACGTATGCAAAGATTACTTTTGGCTTTCTTTCATTTGTCTCCATAAACTTTCTTCCTCTTGACTAATCAACATTTTAAATCAATGTACGGTATTTGTCAAGCATTTTATGGTTTTTGCTCGACTTGTCGTTAAAAGAATGGGTAATTCAATATTTTGGATTTTCGGTTGACAATGCACTTAAATTAATATATAATAAATTTTATGAGTAATAAAAACGAAGAACTGCCCATAATTAACAAAATCGACGTGGATGAAAACTCCGAACCGATTATCGTTGAGGTTTCTAAAAAAGAACTCCTAGCCGAAGAACGGGCAGAAAAGAAGAAAAAACTTTATAGCGAATTCGACTTCATTGAAAAAAGAACGGATAAAAGCATAGGCAAACAACTTTCAATTACCAAGGCTTTCGGTATGGATAAAAATGAATACGTTAATAAGCGTCAACGTATGTTTAAAATCATTTTTTCTGTCGCTTTTATCGTGTTCGTGGTCGGCGTATTGTTATTCACCGCATATAAAGACTTCTTTAACGCTTCCGAAGGCAGAGAACCTTTTACATGGGATAAACTGTTAGCCATCTTTTCTTCTTCGTGGCATTTTATTCTTCTTGCAATACTTTCACTCTTTTTATCATACTTATTCAAAGGTCTCAGACTTTCAGTTATGTGTAAATCGCTTACCGGGAGAGGACATTACGTTACTTGTTTTGAAACGGGAATTATCGGTAACTATTATAACAACGTAACCCCTCTTGCCGTCGGCGGTCAACCTTTTGAAATTTTTCATCTGTCAAAACACGGCGTTCATAGTGGCGTTGCAACCTCGCTTCCTATTGCATCCTTCTTTTTAGGGCAATTCGTTACCGTCGTTGCAGGAATCATTGCCCTTTGCTTAGCGCCACAAAATCCACTTTTTTACATATTCCCCTCAACGTTTAAAGTTCTCGCTATTATCGGACTCGTATGTTGTTTACTTATGCCTCTCCTAGTGGTGGTTTTTTCGCTCATGCCGAGAGTAGGTTCGGCTTTGGTGCATTTTGCATTGTGGTTGGGCGCAAAGTTAAGGCTTGTTAAAGAACTTGATAAAACAACTTATAAAACGTTAAAAACAGTTGTTCACAACTCAAAATGTCTTAAAAAAATTGCAACTAGACCTTTAACTTTTATTTTGTCCCTCTTGATTTCGGTTGCTGAACTTGCTTCTCAACTTTCAATTGCGTATTTTACGCTTAAATTTTTCGGATACGATTTAGAAAATGCAAGCGGAATTTCCGAGTGGCTACAAATAGTTCAAATGTGTTTGTTGTTAAACGCTTCAATCTCGTTTATCCCCACCCCAGGCAATTCTGGTGCAGCAGACCTTTCTTTCTTTATTCTTTTCGAATCGGGATTAGCCGTCGGTCTTGCGTTCCCAGCCATGACTATATGGAGAATTCTGGCGTTTTATAGTTATATTATAATAGGTTTTTGCTTCGCTACAATTAAGAAAAAATCTGATCACAAAAAAGCGTTGAAAAATCAAAGTTTAAATTAGAAATTAATTTTAGCCGTTTTCTAACGGCTTTTATTTTTTTTAAAACAAAAATTCCATTGACTAAAACGCACTTAATATGTTACAATATTTTTAATTTATGGAAACTGTTCCCCGTTGGGAAATAAGGAGAAAATTATGTGTTGCAATGAAAGATATTTAGAGGCAAAAGAAGTTTATAAATCGCTAGGAATTGACACCGAAGCCGTTATTGAAAAATTGATGAACGTTCCAGTTTCACTACACTGCTGGCAGGGGGACGACGTTAAGGGCTTCGACCAAGACGGTCCTCTTACGGGCGGTATTCAAACCACCGGTAACTATATGGGCAAAGCAAGAACGCCCGAAGAACTTATTGCCGATATGGAAAAAGTTATGGAACTTTGCCCTGGCAAGAAAAAACTTAACGTTCACGCTTGTTACGCTATTTTTGAACAAGACGGATTTGTTGACAGAGATAAAATAGAGCCTCGCCATTTCAAGAAATGGGTTGACCTCGCAAAAAAATACAACATGGGTATTGATTTTAACCCGACATTCTTTTCTCACAGCAAAGTTAAAGACGGGCTTACCCTTTCAAGTCCCGACAAGGCTACCAGAGATTTTTGGATTGCTCACGGAAAGGCTTGTATTAGAATTTCTGAATATTTTGCAAAGGAAACGGGTGTTCCCTGCGTAATGAACATTTGGACTGGGGACGGATATAAAGACATTCCTGCTGATAGAATGGGTCCAAGAATCCGTTATAAAGAGAGTATTGAAGCAATTCTTTCTGAAAAGCATGATAAAAACCTCGTTAAACCATGCGTAGAATCAAAGGTTTTCGGTATCGGCGTTGAATCATACACCGTTGGTTCTGCCGAGTTCGCACTCTCTTTTGCAGCAATGCACGACGGTTGCTTGCCTTTAATGGATAACGGACACTATCACCCAACCGAAGTTGTTTCAGATAAGATACCTGCCCTTTTGGCTTTCTTCCCCGAAATCGCTCTTCACATCACTCGCCCCATTCGTTGGGACTCAGACCACTCGGTTCTATTTGACGACGAAACGAAAGAAATGGCAAAAGAAATCGTTCGTAACGACGCTCTTGATAGAGTATATATGGCGCTTGACTATTTTGATGCAAGCATTAATAGGATTGCTTCTTGGACGGTTGGTTTCAGAAGTTGGCAGAAAGCACTTTTAATGGCAATGTTAACTCCAAACGCATACCTAAAATCTCTTCAAGACCAAGGCAAACTAACAGAACTTTTCGTTGCGCAAGAAAGAATGAAAGTTCTACCTTTTGGAGACGTTTGGGCTGAATATTGCGTTCGTTGTGGTGCGCCCACTGAATGTCAACTTTGGAATAAAATCGCAGAATACGAAAAAGACGTTCTTTCTAAAAGAGTTTAGTTTAAAAGCAATAAAAACCTCAACGCTGTTGAGGTTTTTACTTTTTAAATTTTTACATTAGAAGTTCGCCTTCCGTTCCTGACACCACCTTAAACATTTCTATCTGTCTGCCGTTCATAGCGTCGATATAAACGTAATAAGTTTGTCCTTCAAGAGTACCTGAGAATTCATAACATAGTTTTTCTGTACTCGCCCCGATAGGCACTACAACTAGTCTTACTGTATCTACGTCTATACTATCGTTTACTTTTGCTCTTGCTTGTTCTTTGCTTAACGTCGGCTGGGAAATAACCCTATCCGTATGGTTGGTGTAATAAGTGCTTGCCTCTATACCGATAACCATACCCGTTTGTCCACATACTCTAACTTTTACTAAGTCTGAATATACCGTAACGTCCTCTTCTAAAAGTGCAAAGTTTATGGTGTAAACGTTGTTTGCAAGATTTATCCAAACGGGTGCCATGTCGTTAAGTCCCAATTCAGACAAGAACTCTTCAGCCTTAGAAATAGCCTCTTCTTTATCAATTTTTACTTCGTTGCAATCGCCCGCATAAGCAAAATCTATGAGTTTTCCACCCTTTTTGGAAATTTGAGCATAAATAATATCCCCATTCATTTCCGCTTGAACGTTATAAGTTTCAATAGAACCGGCAGTCGTTCCAACACACTCCACGTTGGTTAATTGATAGTTGGAAAAAATCTTCTTAAACTCTTCAATGGCGCTATTTTGGTCTACTTCTTCCCCTTTAAGTCCTTTTATTTCTCTGTTTACTTGTCCGTCCGAGAAAGGTCCGTCATAAATAAGTTCAGGATATTGAACGGAAAGATTTTGTAATTCGTTCAACTCGGATATCACAAGATTTCCCCTATCGTTATCCATCAGTGAAGAGAAAGAAAAATCTGTTCCCATTTGCTCAACCATGCGTTGTAAAGACTGTTTAAGCGTTCTGTTTGCTTTGTAAAGCCTGTTTAATCCTTCCATATCTTGTGCGCTAAGTTTTTCGCCGTTAATAAGTTTTTTATTCAAGTATTTTGAATAATCCCCTATTTGGTTGATAAGTTTTGCAGTGTAATATTTACTCTCGTCTTGAAGAGGAAGTTGCTGAATGTCATTCTCTGCAAGTTCACTATTAATGGCAGTATCTACGAGATATTGTTGTATTGCGCCCGTATCTTTACTCGCCATAATCTTAGACAAATTTAAGTCTATGTTGTCTACTTGCGATACGGTATCGTAAAACGACTTGCTGTAACCTGCTTCAAGCATATTATCGCTTGCAGTTGGCATAAGCAATGTGAAGGTTAACACCGACGCTAACACCAACGTTGCAACACCTAGCGATATAACAGCAGTTATCCAGCCACCGATACCACTCCTTTTGTTGGATTTACTTCTTTGTTTTCTTTCCTTTTGGCTTTTCCTTTGCTCGCTCTTTTCTCTTCTGATTTGCGCTTTTTCTTCTCTTTTTCTCTTTTTTTCTTCAAGCATTGCAAGTCTTTGTTCTCTCAAACGATTCTGCCTATCTTTTTTGCTCTCGTTTTTAAGCATTTCTCTGCGTTTAATTCTCTCTTCTTTCAATGCTTGCTTTCTCTCTTTTTGTTCGGCTCTTCGTCTGTTCTTTTCTCTTAAAGCGGTGGCTTTGGCTTTTTCTTTTTCAGCCTTTTTGTGCGCTTTAATGCGTGCTAGTTCCACCCTTTTTTCAGCTTGAACTCTTTCTCTTTCGGCACGTTGTTTAAGCCTTTCTTCTTGTTTTTCTTTTCTTGCTTTTTGTTTTTGGTTTAACTTGCTCTGGCGAGAACTCTTTTTTAAATTTTTATTCTTTTGTTGACTTTCTTTGTTAGATTTTGATGTCTTTGTTGAATTTTTGCTTTTTTTATTTTTAACAGTCCTGTCGCTTGATTGCTGAGTTTTTTGCCCGTTATCGTTTTGTGCTTTTAACGCCTTTTCGACGGCGTTGTTCTTGTTTTCTTGCATATTACACCTCCCTAAATTGCAAAGACGTGATTACCGATAGTAATTTTAGTCTGTCTGCTGAAAATCCAACTGCTGGTTGCCGTTGCAGGATTGTAGTAATAAATTGCACCGCCCGTTGGGTCCCAACCGTTAATAGCGTCAAGCGCAGCCTTTTTTGCCGTGGCGTTAGGCGTTAAATTAATTTGTCCGTCTGCAACAGCGGTAAATGCGTAACTTTGATAAATTACACCCGACATAGTGTTTGGGAAGGAAGGACTTTTAATTCTGTTTAAGACCACTGCTCCGACAGCAACTTGTCCCATATAACTCTCTCCCCTTGCTTCGCCGTAAATAAGTCTTGCCAAAAGTTGAACGTCTGCGTCGCTGTATCCACCGGTGGTGTTAGAACTAGAATTCGAACTTGATGAACTAATCCCCAACGCTTTTAGCGTTTTGTTTCCAACGATACCGTCGGCAGTGAGGTTGTTTTTTCTCTGGAAATATTTAACGGCTTCTTTTGTTTTAGGTCCGAAAATCCCGTCAACAGCGCCCTTGTAATATCCCCAGTTTTTAAGTTTTCGTTGAATGGTTTTAACCGTCGTACCTTGTGCGCCCTGTTTGTAAACGGCGGCGTAAGCCGTTTGCGTATCGGGAGCGATAAAGTTTCCCGTAACGGCAAATCCGAAAGCAAAAACCAAAAGTGATAGCGCAACTATCTTAAATAACTTTCTCATTGTCAATTTTTCTCCTTACTAAAAAAACCGTCTATAATATCTTTAATCTTACTCCTGTAAGTATACCCGCCACCCTCTTCTCCAGTAAAACAAAGAGGAGGGTAAACAACGCACCACCAGTTATCACCGCTTCCGCTTCCGAGTTCGATAATCAAAGCGTCGTAAAAACCTTTTTCAAGTTGAAAATCGTTATAAAACCTAGTTGGAAACTCTTCGGTTTTAATCTCGGCGTTACTTTTGTAATCAAACCCGTTTACGCTAAGCACGTAATCTGCAACACGTTCAACGTTAAGGAGTTGTTGGTTAAGCATGTTTTCCGCCTTTTGTTTGGTATTGCATTCAGCAATATACGGCGTTAAATAGGTAACCACGGCATCTTTAACTTTATACTTAACAGCCTGCGCTTCGGGGAGGTTTGAATCCGCCCTAATATGCAGTCTTAAATACTCGGTATGAACTTGCTCGACAGGAAGATAAAATCCTATTACTGACAAAATTATTATGGCGACAATTAAAAAACTTATGCAATACTTTTTCATTTTTATTTACCTCTTAAAACTTCGTTAAATTACAAAAGGTTTATTGACGCATAATATAATTTTTATACTTTCACACGGAAAAATGATTTAAAATAAAAAAACGTCTTTTAATCTTCGCTGAGAAATTAAATAAGACGTTTTAATTTTTTAAGTTTTTATTAGTTTAAAATAAGTTTAGGATTTGGAATAGTTTCCGCTTTAATTAAATTGTTTCCAAAAAGTGGTTTTAACTTGTTAAACGCAACGTTTCTCTCTCTTGTTGAGGAAAAAATCCCCACAGCAGTCGGACCGCTTCCCGATAAAATAGAGGCTTTTGCCCCTGCGAACTCCAAGGCTTTAAGCGAAAAGGATAAATTTTCGCAAAACTTCGAGCAAGCGGGGCTTAAATCGTTTTTAAGTAAAGAGTAAACTTTATTCCAATTATCTTCTTTTATTAATTGTAAAACTTTATCCGTACAAGGCGGATAACTCAAATTATCCTCATCGTACTTTTTATAAACGCTTCGAGCCGAAACGACGCTGTCGTCCGTTATTAAAAGGAGAGGTAAAATTTTGCCCGTGTTGACCTTGCTCACCTCATCTCCTCGCCCGGTCATAATTGCATACCCTCCCGTTAGCATATACTTGCTGTCGCTACCGAGTTCGCTTGCTAATTTTTTCAAGTCTGCGCCACAACCGAACAAAGTCTCCATCCCCAAAAGCACGCCTGCAATATCGGCAGAAGAGCCACCAAGTCCTCCACCAACGGGAATATTTTTTTCAATAACTATATCCACTCCCTTAACGTTATAGTGTTTTTTATAGAGTTTTGCCGATTTATAAGCGTTATTATCCAAACTGGCGCAACCGACGGCAAGACCTTTGTTTTTAAGGGTTATGCGGTTATCCTTTCTTTCGGAAATGGTTATAGCGTCGAATAAATTAATCGACGCTACCAATGATGAAATATCGTGATACGAACCCGAAACGCCAACAACGTCAAGGGTTAAATTAATTTTAGCCGGTACCTTTATAAAAGCCTTTTTCATAAGTTAATCCTTTAACTATTTTTTTCTATAAACAACAATTCTTTCCTTGCCGGTTAGTGGGAAGCATAAATCTTTATTGGTTTCGACGAGAAGTTCAGGACTAACGTTAAGACGCTTCGCCAAAGACCAAAGCCCTTCACCCTCGGACGCAATGTAGACGCTAAGCCCTGCTTCCATGTGTTTTTTATCCCCCATTTCAGTAACCCCTTTAACAACACACATATCGCACTTCTCAACGGGATAAACGTTTATTAATAGTTCGCTTTCAACGGAAATCGAAGTAAGGGTTAGAATTTTACCTTTTGCGTTTTCCGCTTTAATCAAAACGTCAAGTTCGACGTTTTCGCCAAACCCACAATCCAAATTAATATCAAAGGGTGTTTGAATTTTTCTTGTAAAGGCTCTTCCATCTCCATTTCTAAAATAGCCGACAGCAGAAAGAACGCCAGTTAAAGAAAGACCTTTATCGCCCAAAGTTTTAGTAGTTATTTCCGCCGTCTCACCGCCCACGGCAAGCAATACCGCCCCAACGGGTAATTCTTCGACAGTTGCCGTACCCGTAACGTCAACCGAAAAACTACGCATATCCAAAGCCTTTAAGTAGGAAAGGTTTTCCCGTTCGATGGCAATTTCCTTTTCGGTACTGAAAACGTCGGTAGCAAGAGTAACCTCACCGGTTGTAAATGCTTCTCCCTCGAAAGCAAGTAGCACGCTAAGCCCAACAATACTATTGTTGTTTTCCTCATCAACGGTAATATCGGTTTTGAAAGACTTCTCCTTAACCATAGCGACGGCTTGCATAGCAGGCATAGCCTCTTCACACTCAATCTCTGCTCTAAAAGGAATTATTTTGTTTTCTCTTATTATACCGCTTTTATCATCTTTTTGCAACATAATCGCAGATAAAAGAACTTCGCCGTCAACTATGATACAACCTATTCCACATTGAACCGAAGTAATAACGGAGACCGCCCTATGCGAAAGGACTTCCATAACTGCATAACCAAGTTGAAATTCTTCTTCGATAGGGTAACTTCCGTGGCGAACGCCCAAACTTCTAACGATAGGCAAGTCTTTTTTATCCATAACGAGATTATCCCCGCCAGAAAGCGCTTGCGTTTTAGCGCAATCGGTTATTTCTGCTTTAATCGTAACAACAGCGCAAACGCAAAGTTTAATACCCGAAACGTCAGTTTCGGTTTTATCTACGGAAGCGGTAACGAACGCTTTGCATTTAGCGTTTGTATCCGTTTTAATAATGCCCTTAAATTCGTTACCACATTCCACTTTTTTAATAGCAAAACTGCCGTCAGCATCTATGTAACTGATATAAAAATTGATTTTACCGCCGTAAGAAATACCGCCGTCGGACACCTCTTTATCCGTAATGCTGACCCAAGTCCCAACGTTTAGAATACCGCCTACTGATTCACTAAGCACGTCGGTTTTGCAATCAATTTTAATTTGTTCTACCGCATCTTTTTTCTTAGAGTTGTAATCAATCGTTTCAAAAACAGGTTCAAAAGCCATAAACCCCTCCTCATTAACATCAGCCGTTTAGTAAATTATATAGATGAGGGAATAAATTTAGAACAAAAAAATACGCAGAAAAGATTTCTGCGTAATATTTTTAGATTTCAGTCAATTTTTTTAAGTTTAAGTTTAACTTTACCGCACAAATACTCCGAATAGGAATAAGAAGTTTTGCCCTTAAAAGACTTATCGAAAGGAGCAACTGTAAAAAGAGCGGGATAAACGCCTTTTAGAACTCCGCCGAAACTTACAAACTTGTTTCTGCCGAGGTTAACTGTTACTTCAACAGAATGCTCTTTCATTTTGTTAATGGTTTCTTTGACTTGACTGATGGTTATATTGCTTTTAATCATACGGGGATTATTACCCCAAAGAAAATTTTTATACCTATAAATTAATCTTCTTTGTCGTAATCGTCCTCTTCGTCCTCATCATCTTCGTCGTAATCGTCGTCTTCAAAATCCGATTCATCAACGTCGGGAATATCAAAGTCGTCGTCTATGTCGCTTTCTTCAATGATGTCTTCTTCCTCTTCCTCGTCATCAAGGTCGCCTTCTTCTTTGGCAAGTTTATCTAAGGACAACATTTCTTCATCTTCCTCTTCTTCCTCTTCCTCGTCGTCAAGGAATTCCTTCCAACTGTCGTCATCTTCAAGATTGTCTCTGCTGTCGTGATATTCTTTTTCTTCTAAACACTTTGCACACATGCTTTCACCAGGCTTGATATAGTTTTGGTGGCAAACAGGACAAAGTTCTAAATTTTCCAAGTCGTCCTCATCATCAACAGCAAAAACCAACTGAGGTCCTTTTTTAAGTTCAGCCTTGCAAACGTCGCAATATTCTTCCCCTTCTCTGATATAATTTAATTCACATCTCGGGCACAATACGTATTTAAATGCCATTTTGTCATCTCCGTTAATAAGATTTTTAGTATCCTTATATATATTTGTTTATAATATATTTATATTTCAAAGATTAAAAGTTTGATACCTTTTTATCACTTGCAGTATATTATATCCGCACAGACCCTTTTTGTAAACTGTTTTTTATATGTTTTTTTCTTATTTTTATAAAATTTTTTGTTAAAATATTTCATTATGCCTTGAATATTGTTAAACGGATTTTTTGACTAAATAAAAGGTAGACAACTTATAGCCAAAGCATATCGAACTTTACCCTAATATTAGTAAAAAATACTATACTATATATTCATAAAAAAGCCCTCCGATGGAAAAGCATTTGGCAAGCTTGTCAAAATTGTTTTTTTGACGCAGGAGTATTATAAGAAATTTTAATACCTCTTTGCTTGAAATTGTTTACTATTTTTTTAAATCAATGTTATAATATTCTCGTAAGTTTATTTTACCTTTTTTTGGAGGAGAAAATTATGAGTCGTTTGTTCGGCACTGTTTCAAGAGGCGTGCGTGCGCCTATTATTAAAAGTGGAGATGATATCGTTAAAATCGTTACCGATTCCGTTCTTCAAGCCAGCAAGGTCGAGGGCGTTGCTTTCCACGATAAAGACGTTGTTGCTATGACAGAGGCTATCGTTGCTAGGGCGCAAGGTAATTACGCTTCTATTGACGATATTGCGCTTGACGTTAAGAATAAGTTGGGCGGTAACACCATTGGCGTTATTTTTCCTATCCTTTCTAGAAATCGTTTTTCCGTTTGTCTTAAAGGTATTGCAAAAGGCGCTAAAAAAATCGTTTTAATGCTTTCTTATCCCTCAGATGAGGTTGGCAATCATTTGATTAGTTACGATTTGCTCGACGAAAAGGGTGTTAATCCTTATACTGACGTTCTCACCGAAGCAAAATACCGTGAACTTTTTGGTTATTTAAAACACACTTTCACCGGTGTTGATTACGTTGAATATTATAATCAATTAATATCTGAAATGGGCGCTGAATGTGAAATTATTTTTGCAAACAACCCCAAAGCAATATTGTGTTATACGGACAAAGTTCTCTGTTGCGACATTCACACGAGAGCGAGAACTAAAAGAATCTTAAAAGCCGAAGGCGCAACGGTTATCGGTCTTGACGAGGTTTTGAACGCCCCAGTTAACGGTAGCGGTTATAACGAAGATTACGGTTTGCTCGGCTCAAACAAATCAACCGAAGAAACCGTTAAACTTTTCCCACGCAACTGCCAACCTATCGTTGATGCTATACAAGAAAATCTTTTCAATGCAACAGGTAAAAAAATTGAAGTTATGGTCTACGGAGACGGTGCATTTAAAGACCCCGTTGGAAAGATTTGGGAACTTGCAGACCCTGTCGTTTCACCCGCTTATACTTCGGGTTTAGACGGAACGCCAAACGAACTTAAACTTAAATACCTTGCAGATAACGATTTTAAGGACTTGAAAGGTGAGGAACTCAAAAACGCCATCAAGAACGAAATCGCAAAAAAGGATTCCACCGTTGTTGGGCAAATGGGAACAACCCCTCGCCGTTTAACCGACCTTATCGGCTCGCTTTGTGATTTAACATCCGGTTCAGGAGATAAGGGAACACCTATCATTTGGATTCAAGGATATTTTGACAACTACACAACTGAATATTAATTAGTAAAAAGTAAAACCGTCTTTTGTTAAGGCGGTTTTTACATAGATATTGACAATTCACACCTCTGCTGTTATAATGAATATATATAATAACAGTTATCAAGCCTAAGGAGTTTATATGTATAAGAATTTATTAAAGAATCTTTATGCTAAACACAAAAGAATTAGTATTTGCTATTTTATTATTTTTGCCTTAACGGCGCTCAACGTTATACTAAGCATTGTTCCAAATGCCGATTACTTTGATTTTGCTTTTGTTCCTCTACTCCCCGTGTCGGTTGAAACCTGGATTTGCGTTTTCTCTTCTATACTAATTTTACTCGCTTTTTTACTAGAAAACAAACAGGTCTTTATCGCAGACAAACTTTTCGCCATTTCTTTCGTATTGTTTGCAATAATTTATTTTATCGCTTGCTTTACGGTGTTCTTTTCTCTAATTGTTGACTTTTCTGTGCTTGCGCTTTTCCGACTGCTTTCATTGATTGCTTTTACTACAATAATGTTGTTTTTAAGCATAGAGGGTTTTAGCGGGTTCAAAAAGGAAATTAGACTCGCTTATTTGTTGTTAGGTATTTTAGCGGTTTTTGTTGTAATCTTCGTTTTAACGATAATAAGTTTCTGTCAAAACTTCTCTTTCCTTTCGTTGCTTTCTTTTGTAATTGAAATGGGTTGTACGATTTGCTTCTTTTTAAGTTTTTTCTTTCACTTCCAAAACTCGTTAGAAAAGAAACAATAATTATTAAATTCAAATAAATTAATAAAAAACGGCTTAGTAACTAAGCCGTTTTTTTGTTTATTCTAGTTCTAAAAGCATTTTGTCCGCCACGAGTGTTATTAATTGTCCGTTAATCACGCTTTTCTTTACTATTAAATTGCTTTTTATAAATTCATTAGCACCGCCGAGGCTAACGCAATGCAGATACCCACAACGCTTCTTGCCGTAATCTTTTCCTTAAAGAATATACTTGCACAAATAGCAGAAGCAATTAAGTTTGCTCCTTGTAAAGTTGGATATAATTGTGTTGATGGAATAATTCCTACCGCCATAGTTTTCATTATAACGTTTACGTATAATGCTATAGATATAATTAAATATATGCAAATATGCCTTTTATCGCAAACGTTCGTGCTTACTGCCGACGCTCTTTTCACTTTAAATAACAACAGCATCAATAATTGAGGTATTATCATCAAAAAGTAAGTGTAAAAAGTGAACGTACTCGGTGCGCCAAGACTATTCTTAACGAATACTTTTTGCATAAAGTCCGAAAGTGCCACTCCAACACAACCTAATACGAGTGTTACAATTGCGCGGATGCTCATTTTTCCCTTAAGATTTTTGTTGTATAGCGACATTATGTAGACCGCAACAAAAAGAAGAACGAAACCTATTATTCTAGTCGTGCTTATCTCATCACCATAGATCGCCCACCCCAAAAAAGCCGTTAGAACTGAGCCGAGCATTGTAAATATGTTCAAAAATGCGTAAGCTTCAGTTTTATAAGCATACAACCAACTTATACAAAATAGAGCCATAAAGATAGAAGACGCACTACAAACCAAAAAGGATTCTAGTGATAGTTGTAATCCATTAAACCCGACTTGTATTACAGCAACTGCAAAGCCAATAATCGCACAAAATACGCTTCTAATGACGTTTACAACAAAGCCGTCGTTTAGAGAAACCACATCACGACTTATCTTCTTTCCTGAAAGTCCTTTCACAAGCCCTGCAACAAGCGCCAAAGTTAGATAAAGATATGCTATCATTTATTATATTCTCCAAAATCAGGAACATCAAGAGGAATTCCACCTTGTTTTAGCGATTCGATAGCAACAAGTCCCGGTACGGTGTATCTAGCCGCCGTCCAAGCGTTTAATACCGGTTGTTCGTTTTCCCTAACCGCTCTTAAAAAGTCGTCAACCAAAAGTTTGTGCGAACCCATGTGTCCGTTAGGAAATGCCTTAAATTCTTCGGGAAGTCTTTCCACTTCCTTTTGCTGAACTGGCGCATTTCCATTCCATTGCCACTCACCGTTAGCTACTTTTTCCTTAAAGTCAACGTCGTTTTTATGTTCTGTTAGTTCAGTTAAATTAACGTAATCGCTAACCTCTGCAAATTTTACGTGCTCTTCTTCGCCATATTTATAATCTCTTTCTACTAAAATATGCTGTGCGTTGCTAAATTCGTAACCACCGTTAGTGCCGTATAATGCAGATATATACGAACTTGGTTTTCTCCATCCGATTCTTCTAGCCTCACTAACCCTAGCAACACCGCCGTTTTCTAGTTCCATAAAAACGTATTGATTTGAATACTCGTTATCCCAAAGATTGTTTCCTTTTCCAAATCTTCCGTCATTTTCTTGGTCTTTATACCCTACGCACGTAACTCTTTTAACAAACGAACCGACTGCGGAAAGAATCATAGAAGTAGAATGCGTGGGATAAAGTAAAGGAGGCATTCCTGCTTCGTTTTTATCTTTGCCGTAACCAATAGAATCAATATCGTGATAATATTGCGAAGCACCGTAAACAAACTTTCCAAACTTTCCTTGTTCGTACGCTTCTCTACAGTACATTGCGCAAGGATAATAATAGCAAGTTTCCGCCATCATATAAATTAAGCCTGTTTGCTTTACTAATTCTATAATTTCCTCGCACTCTTTAACCGTAGATGCCATGGGCACTGCAGAAAACACGTGTTTTCCAGCTAATAGAGCACGTTTAACAATGCTTCCGTGCAAATGCCTTTGCGTAAAGTTAAGCACACAGTCAATATCCTTTCTCTCTAGCACTTCTTCATACGTACTTATAATCTCTAGCCCAAATCTTTTTTCAAAGTCCTTTGCTTTGCTTTCAACAAGGTCGCACGCATATATTTTCTTTACGTTTGGATGCGCCTTAAAAAGTGGCATAAACCAGTTAGCAAATCTTCCACAACCTATAACAGCCAATGTAAAAGTCTTTTTTTCCATTTTCTCTTCTCCTAAAATTTATTTTTCTTTTTTAATTATAGCATGCAAATTTTAACTTTACCATGTGTAAAATGTATTTACAATTGTGTTTTTTGTACTTTTTACACAATCACCTATTGCTAAATGTTAATATCTAGTATATACTATTTACGAGGTAAAATTATGAAACTAAACGACATTCAGCCTTTCGTTAGGCAAACGGTAATCTGTAAAATCCATTCCGGGCTATATACAGGCAAAAAAATAAAAACCCGAGATTGCAGGCTTTTTTATATTCTTCACGGTAATGGCGAAATGCTCATTGAGGGCAAGCACTACACCCTAAAATCTAACTCTGCAATACTATTTCAAACGGGAACGGAATACGTTTGGCAGTCAAGCGACGTTAGATATATCGCTATTAATTTTGATTATACCCAAGATTATCGCCATATAAAGAAATCGTTTTCCCCGATAAGTGCCGAAGCCTTTCCCAAAAACAACTTCTCCCAAAAAATCACATTTGAAGACGCACAAGAATTAAATGGAGAAATCGTACTTTTTAATTGTCAAGAAATTGCAACTAAAATTACTAACCTCGCCGTTGAAACAAATACTGCCACCGAATTTAAGGACGAATTGCTGTCTTCTTTGCTAAAATCTATTATAATAAGTATAATTCGCCAAAAACGTGAATGCATTTGTTCTGGCGACACGAAAGGTTCTATTATGGCAAGACGAATTATTGACTATATACAACACAATTATAGCAACCCTATCACCAACAAAGACTTATCCGAACATTTTTACTTCAATCCTTCATATGCAAATAGAGTTTTTAAGGCTCACACCGGTTTTTCTATTCGAACCTTTATTATAGATTATAGAATAAATCAAGCAATGGAACTACTCCGCACCCAAAACGTGAGCATAAGCGAAACAGCCTTTTTAGTTGGTTTTTCCGACGTTCCACACTTTATTAAAACATTTAAAAAGCACGTTGGAAAAACGCCGTCTGAATACGCTAAAAGCAATTCCATATAAAAAACTGCCACAAAAGCATCCGCTTTTTTCTTTCATTTGCAAAACTCGTTAGAAAAGAAGCAATAATTATTAAATTCAAATAAATTAATAAAAAACGGCTTAGTTACTAAGCCGTTTTTTTGTTTATTCTAGTTCTAAAAGCATTTTGTCCGCCACGAGTGCGATAAATTCGCCGTTTGTTGGCTTATCTTGCCCAACGTATGCACGAACCCCTAAGATGCTGTTAATTGCTTCTATCCTTCCCCTATTCCAAGCGACCTCTATTGCGTGGCGAATAGCACGCTCAACTTTGCTTGCGCTAGTGCCGAATTTATCGCCTATCGATGGATAAAGCCGTTTAGTTATATTGTTTATAATGTTTGGCTCTTCAACCGCCATCTTAACGCCTTCTCTTAAAAACACGTATCCTTTTATATGTGGCGGAATACCAACGTTAATAAATATCTTGCTAATTTTTTCTTCCAGCGAAACGTTATGGAAAGCTTTCAAGTTAGAACTTCTTTCGTCTGGTTTAACTCCGTTAATCACGTCGTTCATTCTTGCTTCAAGCACTTCAAAATTAATCGGTTTAGCAAGATAGAAATCTGCACCCAAAGTCATTGCTCTATAAATTACGTCGTCACTGCAACAAGCTGTTAATACTATAATCTTTACGTTTTTATCCATTGCTTTGACTTTTTCAATAACCGAAAACCCGTCGTACCCAGAAAGCACCATTTCCGTTATTAAAAATGTGGGTTTTCTGTCAGCCAAAAGAGATAGCGCACTGATTGCATCTGTGTCCGAACCTATAATCTCAAACTCCTTGCTTTTTGAAAAATGCTCTTCAATAGTTTTAATAGTTTCTTTTGTGTCCTGCAATAAAAATACTGTCTTTTTCTGCATATAACGCTCCTGTTGTTTTTTATACTTATATTTTACAGCATTTGGCAAAAAATTCAAAGTATTTTTTTACATAATTTAACAATTTATTTTTTATTTTTGAACAAAATTAAAAAAAATCGCATATTTTCGATAAAATACCCTTGTTTTTTACAAATATTTTTCACAATTATTTTTTATAGATTAAAAAAGCGTGATTGTTTTCTTTTGCACAAACACGCTTTTATTTAATTATTCTTCTACTTCAAACGTCTTTACTGCCTTTTGATAGTTCCACTTTAAGTTGTTATTTAGATATGCACTAATAACAGAATAATCATCGCTTGCAATAAATTCTTCTATTTGTGCCTTTACCGATTGGTAAGCACTTTCAAGCGCTTGTTGTTCGGTTTGACTCATTGTGTCGTATTCGCTCATTCCGTCAAGTTCGGCATAAAGATTTGCCATCTCAACAGCCTTTTCATAATTTTGCAAGGTGGTTAACGAACTTTCTGAAACCAACTTCTTAACCTCGTCCGTCAAGGCGTTATATGCTAACCTGGCCTCTGTTACTTTTTCAACTGTGAGAGCATCGTCTTTTTCGGTAAAGTTCAAAACGCCGTCTTTAATTTCCGTTGCAACGTCGCCAATCAAAGCGTTAATTGTGCTTGCTTTATCTTGGTCGGTCATTTTACCCATAAACACTGCGCCGTCTAAATAGAAGAAATCTGCTTCTTTGTCGTCGTTAGTGTCTTTTTCGTTAACAGTTCCGTTTACGTCTATATAATGTACGTACGAAGCGCCAAACGAAGAGTTGTCTAAATAGAAAAGATATTCGTTTGCACCAATCGTTATCAACTCTGGAGCATACCAGTTTGTATTAACTGTATTCTCGGTTACAACAACCTCGTTAGCATCAGCGTTTTTCATTTCAATTCTTGCTATTTGGTTGTTTGTATTAAAGTAATATAGGTCGTTATTCTTAACGAAAAGAAGTTTGCTAACGGTGTCTTTAATAACAACTTTTTCTTTTGTTAATTTATCATCCGCCGTCATTGAACCCTTATAAACAGTGCCATCAGTAAGCGCATAAACCTCATCTAGAGAAACGATTAAGTTTCCGCTTGCTACGTATGATTGATTTTTAATTTCAACAACGTTTCCGCTGTACATATCACTTGATTTAGCACCGAAGATTTTGGTTTTCCCAAGAGCGGTCGTTTCGGTAACGAATATATATTCTTTATCTGAAAGAGTGATTGAATATTTGCTATCTTTTTCGCTTCCGTCAAATATTACTTTTCCTGCAACATTGGTTTGCTCTGAAACCGCATCACCTGCTTTATAGGCATACACAAGATTATAGTTTTCCATTGCTCTTGAATAGTTTTGCTCTTGTGCTTTATCTTCAAGGTATGGTTCACTGTATACGGTAAGCGCAAAAATTACTGAAACACCATCCGCAGTATCGTTAACGAATTTATATTCGCCAAGTGAATAATTACCTTCTGTCTTTTCGTCGGTTTTTGCTATAACGGTTTTCTGTTTTGCAACAGTGTCGTAACTGATAAGCGCACTTTCCGCACTGTCATAATAAACAATATAAACTTTGTCGCCATTTTTCACCATTCTGTATTCGGTTGAGTGCGTATTAACTTTGAATAAACGCTCGCTTCCCGTCCCGTCAAGTTTGGTTTTAGTGAACACCATCTCACTGCTCGCAATCGACCCGTCAGAAGTCTTATCAGTGTTAGGGGTTCCGTAATAAACGTATTCCTCGTCAATGAATAGTCCCGCATTATAATCTGTCGACGCAAAGAGTTCGGGAACGACAATTTCAGTCTTTTCCATATCACTCTTATCTATCGCCATAAGCGTGCCCTTTATAGGAGTGCCAAACGTGTTGTCATCAGCAGAGTTTGCCATTCCGTTTATATAATAAAAATAATTATCCGTTTCAGCAATAAACCCACCAACTGATTTAACTTGTCCCCATTCGTTCATTGTCGTGCCCGACCAATCCTTGCCTCCGCAAGCAACAAGCCCGCCCAGAACAACCAAGACCGAAAGCACACCTATAAACAGTTTGATTAAAATCTTTTTCATAAATACTCCGATAGATTTTCGGGAAACTTTTAAATTATTCCCGAATATAATTAGTTATACAGTTATATATTATAAACTATATTAAATTGTTTTGCAATTATTTTTAAGGTTTTTTTCTTTTTTCCGAGGTAAGAAAATGGATAAATTCGGCATTTTTAATCTTTTAAGTAACTTTATGGGGCAAAATTCTTCCCCTCAAACGGACACCATCAATAATCCCGACAAAAAATCCGACTTTTTGTCTTCTCTTTTTAGCAATTTAACCGCAAACAATACCCCTCCTCCCCAAAAACAAAGTCAGCCTTTGAGACCTTTGCAATCGTCAATGTTGTCTACTATTAACTCGCACGATAAGTTTATCGAAAGGGTAAACCGCAACAATAAAAAAAAGTAAAGCCTCGCTTTACTTTTTTAATTTGTTCTTTCTTATCTTAATCCTATTTCAGAAAAAAATTCAGCAACTTTCATTACCTCTTGCTCAGACACTCTTGCGTTCACTTTAATCTCGTTTACAGAACGCTTTATTCCACCTCTAAAAACCAACCTAAACCATCTTCTTATCTGCATAAACGGCGTTAACCACTTGTGTTTTTTTAAGATGGGATACTGGTATTTTAGAACGTCGTGTTTTAGAAATATCCTTCCTAAAATATATTTGGCTTTACCACCTTTAACAGTCCTGTTTGCAACTACTTTATTTTCAGTTGTTCCGTAAATTCCACCACTAATTATATAATTTTGCAGTTTTTCTGTAATCTCAGTCTGTTCTTTCCCAGAAAACCATACTTCGGACAACTTGTTGACCGACTGTTCGTACTCTATAAGCCCGCCCGTTTTTAGCGTTTCTTCACGTTGGTTTTTAGAAAATTGAATCTTGTGGTTAAGTATCCACAAATCAATAAGCGAACGAACTCCACAGCCACCGTTTTCAAAATGCTTTGCCATATGTGCGACATGGTAAAAATAAAACATCTCGTCGTTAAGTTCATGCTGGTAGGCATAACCGTCCTTCACTTTTGCAAATTCCCAAACGTCTTTTAAAAGCCTCTTTGCATTCTTTGCCCTACCGTCCTCAACCAAGTCGTAATGCAGTTCAACGTGGTTTCCTGATGGCGAAAACATAGAAACGTCGTGCGAACCAAAATCTTCCTTTCTATATCCGTTTTCTTCTAAGACTTTTACGGATTTTTTTAGGTCTTTTTCTTTAACTAAAACATCTATATCGCAACTTGTTCTTTGGTAAGCGTTCGGATATAACCCTCTTAAAACCGAGCCTTTAAGCGGAATAAAGGCTATTCCTACACCCTCTAAAAGAGAACTAATTTGACCGAGGTCAAAATTTAACCTTTCCACCCTAAACACAGCAAGCATCATCTGTTTTTTATACTTTGCCGTTACTGGGTATTCGGGTTTTAACAAACCATTTTTATCAAGCGCCGAACCTACCACGTGGGCGAGGTCGTGCGCTTTGCTCAATAAATATAAGTTGTTTGAATCTTCTTCTGAGAACAACGAAAAATCAGAAGCGTCAAAATTATAACCGCAAACTTCTTGCCGTATTAAATTCATCATCAATCTGATATTATCCATTGCCGTTCCTCTTTAATCTCTGAACTATAAATCCCTTGTGTTGAGTTTTGCGCCTCGTAATAGGGTTTTAATTTGAATAACAACACGTTTAATTAAAATGATTAAATGTGTTGTTTGTTTATCGTTGACAATATTCTTCGAATAAATCATTAGGGGTACATTCTAAAATATCACAAATGGCTTTTAGATTTTCAAACTTTATACTTGATGTTTGATTATTTATTATCTTATTAAAATTCTGATAACTCAAACCCAATTGAATATATAACCAATACTTTGTTTTGCCTTTTCGTTCTAATATTTCTTTTATTCGTAATTTCACAACTAACACCCACATTATATATTGTTTACATTATATACTAAAAAGTACTTAGTATATAGACTTGCAGATTATATAGTGTGTGCATTGGATAAAGATTTATGGCAAAGTATCCTGATTAATTGTTAGAGAAGATAAAATAGCATAAACAACATAACTAATAACCCGAAGATTCAATTCGGTTTATTATATCAAGTATTCGTTTTTAAGATAATATATAAATATTCAATTAACGTAGCGCACTATACTTAACAAATTTAAGCAGTATTTTTACAACACAACAAGAAAAGACTAGCGAATAAAATTCCGCTAGTCTTTAATGTTTCTAAAAACCTCTATGGGACACGCCCTTTGTCTTGAATGTGTTTATCTCGTCGTTATCTCTATTGGCTATTAATACGTCGCAACTGTTTAAAATCTTGCAAATTGCTTATCTCTTTATTGTTAAAAAATTATGTCTTTCGTGGTAAGCCTATACACGTCAACAGTTTGCGGGCTTTTTCTATGCTTTGGTATGCTACAACCTCTTTTCTTGTACCGCTTACCATGACTTTGTCTAAAATTATGTTTTCGGATTAACTATGAAATGCAATCCGTCCCTACGAGTGTTCCTCCATGGCAACAGAAAGATTTTAAGTTTATTATTAATTTTATTTCTTAGTTTGATAAAATTCGTGATACCACTCTGAGAATTTCCTAAGCCCTTCTCTCAATGGGGTTGACGGCTTAAATCCGAAATCTCTTTCAAGCGGAGTGGTGTCTGCATAAGTTATCGGCACGTCTCCCGCTTGCATTGGAACTAATTCCTTGTGCTTTTCAAAATTGTAATTTTCGGGCAACACCTTGGCTTTAACAAGTTCTTGTTGTAAGATGTCGACAAAATCTAATAGATTTTCAGGACTGCTATTGCCTATATTATATACTTTGTAAGGGGGAATAGGCAATCCGTCCTCTCCTCTTTGCTTTTCGGGAGCGCTCTGCATTACTCTAATAACACCTTCCACTATATCGTCAACGTAAGTAAAATCCCTCTTGCAATTTCCATAATTAAAAATTTGTATTTTTTCGCCTTTAATTAACTTGTTAGTAAATCCAAAATACGCCATATCCGGTCTACCCGCAGGACCGTACACCGTAAAAAATCTAAGCCCCGTCGAGGGAATGTTATATAGTTTTGAATAGGCGTGAGCCATAAGTTCGTTGCTCTTTTTTGTCGCTGCGTATAGCGACACGGGATTATCAACCTTATCTTCGGTTGAATATGGGATTTTTGTGTTCGAACCGTACACCGAAGAACTTGACGCATACACCAAGTGCTCTACGTTAAAGTTTCTCGACGCTTCAAGTATGTTATAAAATCCAATTAGATTGCTTTCAATATATACGTCTGGATTAGTTATAGAATATCTAACCCCCGCTTGCGCCGCAAGATTTACAACAACCTCAAAAGAGTGTTTTTTAAACAACTCGTCTATAAAAACCTTATCTGCGATATTTCCTTTTATAAAATCAAATTCCGCGCCCATTTTTTTAGCCAATTCGTTTATCTCGTTAAGCCTATAATCTTTTATAGACGGGTCGTAATAATCATTCAAATTATCCACGCCGACTACTTTGCAGGCGGGAAATTTATTCATCAACGCTTTAACCAAATTTGCGCCTATAAATCCAGCTGCTCCGGTTATAAGAACTTTCTTTTTGTTTAAATCAATGTTGTTTTTAAGCATTTTTTCCTCTTGTTATTCGGTTATTCCTTTATATTCCTCTTGCACTTTTTGATAACTTTCAAGGTTGCCTATATCGAACCTCTTTCCTGGCATTTCCATTGCATACACCGAACTGATTTTGCACAAATAAGCAACAAAACTACCCGGCGCATCTGTGTTACAACCACTCTCTATTGCCTCTTTTACCTTTTTAAGGTCCTCTCTTTTATAAAAGTAAAATGGTGGAGCACACCAGTTGGATTTTGGATTTTGCGGTTTTTCTTCCATGTCGGAAATTAAATCGTCTTCCCCAACTAAAACAACTCCGCTTTTTTGCAACTTCTTTTGGTCTTTTTCATAATATCGCATTATTACAGAAGAATCTTTGCGTTTTGCGTAGATAATAAATTTGTTAAGTGAAAAATCTAAAAGGTTATCACCTGCGATTATCAAAGCGTCGTCATCAATATGATGCTCTTCGATTGCAAACTGAACGTCTTTTACCGCCCCAAGCCTTGTTTCGTTTGTAAAAGTGTAGTCGTTAACCACGGTTATTTTTTGTGGCTTTTGCTTTGCCCATTCGCTAAAATGGTCTGCAAATTTGCCGTTTGACACGACAAAATATTCATCAATTTCTCCACTTTTATCCACGTCATCTATCAAATGGTCAAGTATAGTTTTTCCTTTTACTTTTAGTAACGGCTTTGGAAAATTCTCCGTTAAGGGATAAAGCCTTGTGGCGTACCCCGCAGCCAAAATTAAACACTTCATCTTTTTTCCTCTCGGTATATTATAATTTAACACCGTCCGCCGTCTGGCAAACGTAAGCCGAGTATTTGCCTTTTAAGTTGGGAAATGCTTGCAAATATTCTTCCTCAACTTTTTTTAGAATACTTTCTTCGTAGTCTGGATTAATCAGGGCCATACAGCACCCCTTAAATCCTGCACCACTAAATCTTCCACCGTAAACGCCCTCTGTTTTTGTCATAATATCGTATATTTTGATTAGTTCGGGCGAGCCTGTTTCCCAATTTTCAATACTGCTTTTACCACTTTCAAAAGATAGTTTGCCAAACTCTTCAATATCTCCTCTTCGCCAAGCCTCTGCGCCTTTTTCTACACGCTCAAATTCCGAATACCAATGTTCTGCTCTTTTTCTCCATTGTTCGGGTAGTCTGTCTTTGTGCTTTTCAAAAGCAGTCTTGTCCACGTGTCTTAAATTTGCTTCGCTAAACTTTCCATATTCCATACCCTCAAACGCCATTAATGCGTAAGCGGCGCTTCTGAGTTCATCCACTCGCATATTGAACTTTGTTCCCGCAAGCGTTCTTTCCACCCCAGAGAAAAATATTGCTATCTTAAAAGGCTTCATTTCTCTTTTACGTTGAATAAGTTCAAAGGTATTGTCTTTCATATCCATATATAAAAGATGGTCCTTTTTGCAATAAACTTCACACGACTGGTCAAGCCTACCGCACGAAACGCCAACGTATTTGTTTTCCGCCTCCATTGCAAAACTTATCATTTCTTCTTGACTGAGCGTTATTCCGTTAATCTGGCTCAATGCAGACAAAAACGTTATAATAACCGCCGCCGAAGAAGACAATCCGCCAATAGGCAGTTCGCCGTCAATTACTGCGCACAATCCCGTTCTTAACGGATAGCGCATGTTTAGAGCGACCGTCGCCCCTCTCAAATGGTCTGCCCAATCGTTTTGCTTTTCTTTGGGCGTTCCAAGAACGTGCCACTGTGCTCGCTTATCAAACTGTAAAGAGGTAATCTCTATTACTCCGTTACTTTTAGGTCCATATGCTATTTTTATTCCTTTATTTATTGCAAAACCTGTTATTTTACCTAAATTATGGTCAGAATGCGCCCCGATAGGACATACTCTATAAGGCGTATAAGCCACCCTTTCGGCATTTCGTTTATATAATTTTTCAAACGCTTGTTCCGCCCTCATTTCCACTCCTTTATAATTTAAAATAAAATTTACGTTTGTTTTTTATACGTTATTTTCTATCGCCATACATTTTTTTGTAGTAATCTTGATATTCGCCAGATATGATTGTTTCCCACCACGAACGATTTTCTAAATACCATTTAATAGTTTTCTTTATACCTATATTAAATGAAGTTTCAGGAAGCCATCCAAGTTCACTATGAATTTTTGTTGGGTCAATAGCGTATCTCATATCGTGCCCTTTTCTATCCGCTACATACGTTATTAAACTTTCAGGCTTGCCAAGTTCTTTGCAGATAAACTTAACAATGTCTATATTTTTCATTTCGTTGTGTCCGCCAATGTTATAAACTTCTCCAACTCTTCCCTTATGTATGATTAAATCTATTGCTTTGCAGTGGTCTTCAACGTATAACCAATCTCGGACGTTTTCACCTTTACCGTAAACAGGCAAGGCTTTATCGTTTAAAGCGTTTGCTATCATTAACGGGATTAATTTTTCTGGGAAATGATATGGCCCATAGTTGTTTGAACAACGACTAATCGTTACGGGTAAACCGTAAGTTCTATTATATGCAAGCACAAGCAAGTCTGCAGCCGCTTTGCTCGAACTGTATGGCGAACTAGTATGAATGGGCGTTTCTTCGGTAAAGAACAAGTCTGGTCTATCAAGCGGTAAATCTCCGTACACCTCATCTGTGGAAACTTGATGATATCTTTTTATACCATACTTTCTGCAAGCATCCATTAAAACCGCCGTCCCCATTATATTGGTCTTCAAAAAAACGTCTGGATTTTCAATCGACCTATCAACGTGTGATTCAGCCGCAAAATTTACTACAATGGTCGGCTTTTCTTCTTCGAAAATTTTATAAACAGCCTCTCTGTCGCAAATGTCTAATTTTACAAAACGGAAATTGGGATTTTCCATTACTGAACTAAGCGTGGAAAGATTGCCCGCATACGTAAGCTTATCCAAACATATTATTCTATTACTAGGGTACTTTTCAATCATGTGAAAAATAAAGTTACTACCAATAAACCCAGCTCCACCGGTTACAATAATTCTTTCTTTCATAATCCTCTCCTTAAAATTCAACTTCAATTTGTGAAAGTTTCAAAAGCTTTTTGTCCTTTTCGCTTAAAATTGCCTCTTCGATATTCGGCCAATCAATCGCTATATCTGGGTCGTTCCATATTATTCCACTCTCGTCTTCGGGATGATAAAATTCATCACATTTATATACGAATTCAGCTTGCTCACTTACAACCATAAAGCCATGCGCAAAACCTCTTGGAATCAACAATTGCCTTTTGTTATCTTCGGAAAGAAAAACCCCAACCCACTTTCCATACGTGGGGCTTGCTTTACGCAAATCAACGGCAACATCAAATACCTCTCCTTTCAAAACTCTAACAAGTTTTGCCTGAGGATGTTTAACTTGAAAATGCAACCCCCTCAAAACTCCTTTTCGACTGCTAGATTGATTGTCCTGAACAAACGTGTAATCAAGTCCAGCTTCTTTGAATGCCTGTTCGCTGTACGTTTCCATAAAGTACCCCCGATTATCCCCGAAAATGGTCGGTTCAATAATATAGAGGTCTTTTATTTCGGTTTTAATAAAATTAAATTTAGACATTAATCTCTCCATTTATAAAGCAATACATCAAAAATTTTTGTGAAATATAAAAATTTTAAAATTTGAATTTGGGAGAAAAATTCATATTTTGTCTAATATTCCTCTATGTGATATATTTTATTATAATTTTTTATATTTGCCAAAATTTACTTGGGTAAAATTTTATAGATTATTTTTTTCGTAACCATTCGCCTTGTGTTATGCCCATCACGACAACATTATGGAATTCCTCTCCCCTGCGAAACTCTTCAACCAACAAACCTTCCTTAATAAACCCTGCATTTAGATATGCTTTTATACCTGATTCATTACTTTCTAAAACTTGCAGATATATACGATTCAATTTATATTCCTCAAAAGCAATGTTTAACATTTGTTTTGTTGCTGCTGTTCCATAACCTTTTCCTCTAGCACAAGCTTCTCCGATAAAGATGCCAAATTCTGCCTTTCTGTGATTTTCGTCAATGTTTTTTATGAATACTGTTCCTATATCTAAATTCCCTTCTAGTGTCTCAATAATAAATTGCTTGCATTTTCCTGTTTCCACACAATTCTTGTAATACTCTTTATGAATTTCGCTAGTAATATCTGCTTGAGAAAATAGATTTTTTTTCACTTGCTCACTATTCCGCCAACGAATAATATTGTCTGTATCTTCTATACATATTGGTCGAAGAGACACACGTGCCATTAATGTTTCTCCTTTATAATCAAAAACTTTTTTGAAAAAATTCTGTATTATTTAACACTTTCATTCACTTCTTTTATAATGGTTCTAACGTCATCATCTGTTAGCCACATATGAAGAGGCATAGTTATGAGGTGCTGACTTACTTCATGCGCCGTAGGGCAAGAACCCTGACCAAAAGCAAACACGCTGTATTCCGTGTTGTCTCGATAATGTACGCCACAATTAATTCCCTTTTCTGCCAATTTGTTTAGCAACGTTTCCCTGTCTGGAACAATAAGTTCGTATAAGTGGAAAGAGCACTCGTCCATATAATTTGCAGGAACAATCTTAATACTAGGATTGTTCTTAAACCCTTCATTATACATATTAACTATATCTCGACGACGAGCATTCTCTTCGTCCAAATACTTCAGCTGAACAAGACCAATAGCGCCCATAATAGCATTGCCATTGTATTTGTAGCCAATATAGTCTACATCATATTTCCATGCATACGTCCCTTTGTTAGATCGTGCATAAGTGTCCTTATTAATACCACACCATGCAAGCATACGCGTGAGTTCTGCAGACTTCTCATCTGCCCAACATATCATCCCGCTGTCTCCTGTAGCTAGGTTTTTAACCGCCTGGAAAGAATATACGGTTACGTCGACTCCGTCTAGTGTTCCAGGAAAAACTCCGTTCATACGGGTGCCCGACATATGCGCCGCATCTAAAATAAGTTTTAATCTATGTTTTTTGCACAGCGCAATTATTTTCTCCAATTGTCCTACTCGTCCACCATATCCGACAAAGATAATTGCACGTGTCTTATCGGTGATTTTTTTCTCAGCATCTTGTGGGTCAATACACAAATACTCGTCAACATCAGCAAAGACTGGTTGCATATTCTCGTACTTAATTGCGAGATTTGTTGATACGAAAGTTATGGGCGTTGTAATAATTTCGTCGCCATCATTCCAATTATTGTTCATTTTTAGTATTTTTACAGCTAGGTGCAGACCGACTGTATTTGAGTTTAAGTAGTAAGCGTACTTATGACCAGTGTACTTTTTCCACTTCTCTTCAAATTCGACTGTTTTGAACCCCATCCCTGTCCAACCTTTTTCAAGGCATTCTCGAACAGCGTCAAGGCACTCGTCAACATGAAATTTAGGCTTCAAAACTTGAATAGCCATATTTTATATCCTCCTTAATTTAAGTGAGTAATAAACACTCTCGCCATCACTCGCTAGTTTTTAAAATTATATCCTTAAATTTTTATCGTTTTTTACGTTTAGATAGTAAATTTTTTCCGTAAATTTTAATACTTTTTAAAGCTTTCCTTTCAAACACGACAGAATATATAATCCACAAAAAAGATGCTATAATAACTGCAATAACTCCATAAATAATCCAAGACAACCAAGTGGAAACAATAGGCATTAGTGCAAAATAAAGAACAATCGCACAAGTTACTATCAATAACATAATCAGTGTTCTACGAATAAGCTGAGATGTGTCATGCCAAGAAATATTCTTTTTTATTACATATAATATAGATATCGCACAACCGAGTTGGTTAATAAGCAGTCCTATCATAACATAAGGCATCCCCGCAATTATAACGCAACACACTGAAACCGCTATGCCCATAATACCAAAAACAAGTATAATTTTACACGTCTGCTTAAAAAGACCGTATACTGTTGCTACATACGCAAACGAAGTTCTAAAAGTAAAAATAACAGTATAAGCAACCACAAAAAACACCAATGAAAGGTGCAAATACTCAGCATCTGTAACGCCTGCCGTATAGAGTTTTATAAATGGTATTAATAAAAAGCCCACGCAGGCAGCAATAATTGTGCCAAGCGCAAGCGTGGCGTATTCAATAACCGAATAAACTTCTTTAATATGCTCGTCGTCTGATGTTTTAACAAGATTGCCAAATATCGCCGAAAAGGAAAGTTGAATTGAGTTTAAAATGGTTTTAATAGAAGTAAAAACCATCGCATAAACAGAGAACACGCTAGAAGCGGCAAGACTTACGAACGTCGTAATTATAATTGAAGGTGATGCTGATACCGCTTCACTGCCCACGCTAGACATCATCAAATACTTCCTATCAGGTATTTCGAATTTTTTGTTTTGCGGATTATTAGTTATTTTTCCCTTAGAAATCTTTCTATATAAATACAAATTAACAGTTACGCTAGTTATACCTCCGACCAAATAGGCTAAGTAAATATAAATAAAATGTAGATGTAAAATTAATACCAAAACAAGACATAGGTATCTTACAATTTGTTCACAAAATAGTGCAGTGGTCAAATAATATTTCTTTTGATGCGAAGAAACGTATATGTCGCATATAGAATTGAAAATCAAAACACCCGAGCCGTTTAATGCCAAAATAAAAAACGAAAGTAGTATTTCAATAAAATTAAAATGTTCACTTTGCAAATAGAAACTATAACACAAACCAGCAACCATTGCCACCATAAAATACACAACAGTTATTCGTTTGTAAAAACGTCGTGAAGCATATAAAATAGCACTTTGTGTCTCGTAATCATTTTCCGCCACTGGCTTATACATCTGAAAAATCGCCGCTCCTACCGCTCCGGCTTGAACAAGATTAATTAGCGACAAAATTCTAGTTATAGTAGCGGTCAGTCCATTGATTTCTGACCCGTAATTAAGAATAATATATCTCGGAAAAATGATACCAAGAACAAAAACAAACATTTCGTATGCTAGGTACGTTACAAGCCCTTTTACGGCATTTTTACTTCTCATAATTCAAATGTTTTTTCCTCTCTTTCTTGGGTGTTTTTAACTTTATTTTGACAAGGAACTTCTGTCCAAGGAGTATCAATTAGTAAATAAACTTTCCTTCTGCAACATTTTTTAAATGTAAGCCATATGGAGACTTTCCGTATCTTTCTGCAGAACGCAAAAGTTCGTCCTTTGTTATCCATTTGTTTCTGTATGCAATTTCCTCTGGAGATGAGATTTTTACCCCCTGTCTTTTCTCAATCATCTGAACAAACTCAGTAGCCTCAACAAGGGAATCCATAGTTCCTGTATCAAGCCACGAGAATCCTCTTCCTAAAATCACGCCTTTCAAGTTTCCTTCTTTTAAATACATATCGTTTAAAGTCGTAATTTCAAGTTCACCTCGTGCAGATGGTTTAACAATTTTTGACTTTTTAGAAACTCCTTTTGGGTAAAAATACAATCCTGTAATACAATAATTAGACTTTGGCGCTATGGGTTTTTCTTCGACAGAAAGAATTTGCAAGTTTTCATCAAATTCCATTATGCCAAAGCGTTCAGGGTCGTTAACATAATAACCAAATACCGTTGCTTTTCCATTCATTGCATTGTTCTTTGCCCTGTTTAGTTTTTCTCCAAAACCACCGCCATAAAAAATATTATCTCCTAAAATCATTGCGCACTCGTCATCACCAATAAACTTTTCACCAATAATGAACGCTTGCGCTAAACCATCCGGAGACGGCTGTTCCGCATAAGAAAGATTAATGCCATAATTACTTCCATCACCAAGAAGTCTTTCAAAATTAGGCAGGTCGTTAGGTGTAGATATAATCAAAATGTCTTTTATCCCCGCCAACATTAAAGTAGACAAAGGATAGTAAATCATGGGCTTATCGTATATGGGTAATAATTGCTTAGACATAACGATAGTTAAAGGATAAAGTCTTGTCCCTGAACCACCCGCTAAAATAATGCCTTTCATTTTATTTTTCTCCTCTACAAATAGTTGATAAGCTTATTTATCCACGATAAATAACTTTCTATGCCATTATCTTTTCCTGAACATTTCCATGTGTTATCTTTATATTCCCGTATTCTTTCGAAATCTATTTTATCATTTGTAAATATTACCTGATTTGAATCATACATATTAGTTTCTTTAATGTATTTATTGTTTGTCATCAACAATTTTCCCATACCAATACTTTCATAATCTCGTAAGGTAATCCCTTTGGCTCCATTCTGAATCAAATTTAATACACATTTTGTATTACGAACACGTTGGAGCATCTCCTCATATGGAATAACTTTATTATACGATATCTTATCTGTATAAAGTTGTCGGCCTGGTTCTACTCCGACTATATTAAAATCACAAGTCAATCCATTCGCTTGGCACCTCTCGAACAACCTAATTAGTTCATTAAGGCGATCTTTTGCTCGCCCGACATAAAAAATATCACTCTTTTTTTGATTAGGCTTTGATTTAATTTGCGAATAATCAAGGAGCAAAGGCGGAGAACTGATTATTCCATGCTTTTCAGCGTCCTCACGATTGTACGTTATTATTAAATCAAATATTTTCCTACAACGCTCCAAAAAACCAGGATATAGCCGTTCGTTGAGTTCCACCAAATCATTATAATTATATATAAAAATCGATTTCGGATATCGTTTTTTTAAATACGAAAAAACATTAATATCTAAATAACTTTGCCCACCTTGATAAATAAAACAAACTTTCTCTTTGGGGTTAATTTTTTTTGCTACATTTTTTGTTATTACCTCTTTTGCCCATACTTTACGAAACGGCAAATGAAATAATTTGTTTGTTTTTCTGCTAGTATGAACTTTATAAGCAAATCTTTTCCACCCTCTCAACGAGACATGTAAATCATCACAATAATAGAAACTTTCTTGCTTTTTCATCATTTGCCGACAAGCAAAGCGAGTATAATCATAGGTTACACCAATCTGTACTATAGGTATGTTTTCCATTTAATACTCCCCTTATTAAATTTATTCAATATAAGCTCATTTTTTATATAAACTTTACTTTTTTATTAATTAGGATCTGTTGTAAAACCCACAAATATACAATGGTATAAATGGTCGGCATACACAAAACTACGTGTGTCGCTCCAGCAATTGAAAGCATCGCAACAGGATAATATAAGAGTCCCATTAATACTAACCGAATCAAAGAATAACCATATTTGTTTATCCTTGTTTCAAACCATTTAATAACAAAACCCCATAGACAAAAAGCAAAGAATGCCCCTATTAAACCGAAATCTTGAATATATCCATCGACACCTGTATAAACATTTGAACTACCATTAGCGAAAGTAAAAAACTCTCTGTTAGCGTTTATAACTGGCACGTTTACACCCAAGCCTCGCAAAGTTTCATAAACTGCTTTAAATGTAGATTGCCCAAATATTTGGTTTTCAACTTTTTTTGTTGTCGTATTTATATCAAGCCCTATTATACCTGACGATAAATATTCTGACAAATTATTCCATAAGGAATTATTTGCACTAGCTCCCGTTCTATAACCCAAAAGGCGAAAAACTAGTAAAAATATAACAACTGCCCCCATGCCAATTCCTAATAATTTTTTATTACTACCTTTTTTGTCGCCATTGACTTGCTTATATATAAGAAAGTACATAATACAACAAATACAGAAATATTTAATAATGACCGAACGACCATCATTTGCTAATATATGTGGAATAAATCCAATTAAAGGAAGCAAAGTAATTAGTTTTCTATTTTTAAATAAAAGCAAATTATAAATAAACACGTATACGCAAAAATATATAATGCTCTCAGATAAAACATTCGCCTGATTAAGCAAAGTTCCCGCACTGTATTCTCCAAGGATTCTAGTATAGTATGCTATATTAAAATATCCGCCAGAGGCATTTCCCTTTGTCAAAGAATACTCATAAGCATCTGTTAAATATAAACACCCACTCACAAACACAAATAAAAACAATATAAAATATATGAAAGGCGATATGATAATACAGCGAGCTTCATTCTCATTTCGATAAAGCATGTTTGTTTTTTTTGTACTTATTTGCCCCCCTAGTCTCTCTCCTAATAGAATCATCATTAAAGTAATTAAAATTATAAATACCGTAATCCCATGAATATTATATTGAAAATATTGCTTAGATACATTAAGAACTAGCGCTGATAAAATGAAACCACAACAACCAATAAACGAAGGTGAAGCAATTTTTTTTCCATTTACAAAATATATAACGGGCAATACTAATATAAGCAGTATTAATAGCAATAAATTCATCTAACCGACACCCCCGGCCTCTTGAAGCATTTCCGTTTTTTTAAATTATTAATGACTATTCGAATAGTCAATGAAGGAAAAATTAAAAATGCTTTAAGCGTTCGTATCCAAACTTTTTCTTTTTTGTTTTGTAATTTTTCTAACGCAGAAATACATCTCTTGTTTTTCTTCTGATTAATCCTTTTTGATTTTAAATACTGCGCAAGTCGATCTTCTGAAAAGGAATCTCTGCCTTTACGAATCCTTTCCTTGAACAGTCTCTTTTGATACAAGTTGATATAATATTGCTCTAATCGACCTTCTTTCGTAATACTCGACGTTCTCGAACGATATTTCATCAAATACTCATCAATTGTCCTAATTTGATACCCCGCAGTTATTAACCTCAACCACAAATCATAATCTTGAGAGCGTTTGAAGTTTCTATAACCTCCCACTTTTCGTATAACCGCACTACGCATCATTACAGACGGGTGTACAATATTATTAGAAAATCTTAATAACTCCATTGGGTTTTCAAGAGTAGACTCCCTTTTTTGAAGCAAATTTGATTCTTCGTCAATTATCAAAGCATTTGTTGAAACCATATCGACATCATGCTTCTCCAAATATTCTATCTCTTTTTCTAATCTCTCTGGAAGAGCAATGTCGTCAGCATCCATACGTGCAATATATTTCCCTTTTGCAATTGCAATTCCTCTATTCAAACTGGATGGTAATCCCAAATTTGCTTTATTGTATAAAATAACAATACGAGAATCTTTGTTTCTTTTTTTTTCAATATAATCTTCTATATGTTTTGGTATAGAAGGATTGTCCACGACAATTATAAATTCAAAATTTGAATAAGATTGATGAAGAATGGAATCGACTGCTTGTTCCAGCCACTCTATTTTTTCATTATAAACGCTCATCAAAACACTAATCATATACTGTTATTCTCCACTATTCTCCCCGGCACACCAACAACAGTACAATTGTCTGGCACGTCTTTTAACACTACAGCATTAGCTCCTATTTTCACATTGTTGCCTATCTTAATGTCTCCTAATACACATGCCCCTGCACCAATGACACAATTTTCTCCGATATCTGGTCCTCTCTTGCCGTTTCTACCGCCTAGCGTTACATTTTGATACAAGGTTGTTCCCTGCCCTATTTTAGTCATATGATGTATCACTATTCCATGCCAATGAGCAATAACGCAATTTTTTCCAATTTCTACAGAATATGGAATAGTGCAACCAAGTACTATTTGCATAAATCTATAAACAAACTTAGCAATTATCTTTAAATGATGTAAGTAACACCACCGTTCAACACGATAGAATTTAATCGCTATTCCTGCACCTTTTTTCATTGTTCCCTCCTGACAACAAAGAAAAATAAAACTCTACTAAATCATCAACAGCGTATGATATATCATAACCATTTTGTCGAATCTTATGTTTGTTGTCTGTTCGACCTTGAATATTACAAATATTTTGCACCCATTCTCTTATGGGCGCATTTAAAGAAAGACGAACGTTTTCGTTTGCATTGCAATCGGCTTCAAATGGTACTTTATCGGAATAAACACATTTCAGTCCATTGGTCTGTGCTTCAACCAGAACAATTCCCAATCCCTCAAAAAGTGAAGGAAAGAGAAATATGTCCATTGCATTATAATATCGATATACGTCGGATTGCACACCCAAAAGAATTACTTGTTCTTCCAGTCCAAACTGTTTTACCTTGCCTTCTATTTTACTTCTTAGATATCCGTCGCCGACCAAAAGCAATTTCGCATTTGGCTTGACCAATAGAACTTGGCGAAAAACTTCAAGAATAAAACTATGATTTTTTGGAGGAGTCATATTCCCTACGTGTCCTATAATAAAAGAGTCATTAATTTTTAACTGTTCACGAACTTCGTTTCTTGTTTTTTGACTATATGCAAAAACTTCCGTATTAATTGCGTTGTGAATTACTTTGCCTTTTTTTAAAAAGGTTCGTCCAAACAACGCCTTTCCCGCATCATGTGAACACGCTATTAAAGAGTCCGAAATAAACTTGCTTGGATAAGATAAAATTCTATTTCTGACCCCTTTTAATCTCGTGTCGCTAAACTTAGTCGCATGTGCATGAGTTATTAACTTTTTCGTTCCCAATTGTTTTTTTACGTTTGTTAGCATCGGTGCTAAAAACGATTGATGATTATGCAAAATATCATATTTCCCATAATGTTCTTTACAAAAAATCTTCCATTTTTGCATCAATTCATTTCTTGGGATATAATATGCTTCGCACCCCAATTGTTTAAGTTCTTCTTTATATGTTTCAGTTTGCACTTCGTCAAAGTACAAAATAGTAAATTTTATTTTAGCTTTATCAAGCATCCTACAATAGTTTACAACTACTGATGCCACCCCGCTTCTCAATGAAAGATTACTTAATAAATGCAATACACTAATTCTTTGATCCATCTGCCTGCGTGCTCCCCAAATATATAATGTCTAACGGTCTGAACAAAACAGCAATGATTTCTTACATCCAATATTTTTTTACAGAATTCCAACACCAGCGCACTATATGCCAACATGCGGATATTTTATTTATGCCCTCATCTTTGGTCTGGATTTCCCAAATTTGCTTTATACTCTTTAACTTATTGCTGCTTAAAGACTCCCCGTCTATTCGATATCCGACCAACGCTTCGTTTATTCCGTATGCCTTGGTCCCATCTCTTAACAACTTTAACCAAGTGGAATAATCCTGCCCACCACGTCTTAAATGCATCCGAAAATCGCCTTTTATACACCTATCTACCAAAACAGCAGAAGTAGGTATCATTGTGTTAGACAGTAAAAACTTATAATCAATTTCTTCTTTTACTTTACGCTTGCCCTTTATTATTTTATCTTCACCATCTATCATCTCGATAGCGGTAAATGAAAATGCGCCATTCTTTTCTTTTAACTGGTTGATTTGTTTTTCTATTTTTTCTGGTTTCCACAAATCATCAGCATCCAAAAACGCAACGTATTGTCCTTTTGCCAATTCTAAGGCTTTATTTCTTGCTGCGCCCGCTCCCATATTGGTTGGCTGAAGATAGTAAACTACTTCGGGATGAGATTCCTGATATTTTTTAATAATTGAAGCAGAATTGTCTTTTGAGCAATCGTCCACAAGAATTACCTCAATATTTTTATACGTTTGCGAAAAAACAGATTCTAACGTTTTTTCAATAACTTTTTCGGAATTGTAGACAGGTGTGATAACCGATACTAATCCTTTTACGTAATCTTCTGGCTTACGCTCCATACTCTCCACCTCAATAAATTGCAGTTACCCAGTTTTTGAATTGTTCATTTCTTCCACTAGCAGTATCTATGTATGCTTTGTGAAGTTTCTTGGTAATCTGTCCTTCTCCTAACTCATATTTATCTATGCTTAATATCGGAGTTATCTCCATCGCCGATCCACACAGGAACGCTTCATCTGCTGTATACAGTTCTGTACGATCTATTGTCCTTTCAACGACTTCGTGTCCCATATAGCTCGCCAACTGTATCACCGTATCTCTTGTAATGCTCTCCAATACGGCATCAGTGTGCATTGGCGTGATAATTTTCTTGTTTCGTATCATAAAGAAACAACTGCCCGGTCCTTCAGACACTTTACCGAATTCGTTCAAGAAAATGCATGTATCGTATCCGTTTCGAAGAGCCTCTCGTTGACCCACTCTACTATTCATATAGTTTGCTCCACACTTAATCCTAGGTGAAAGAGTTGTATCAGAAATTCTTCTCCAAGAAGAAACACAACAGTTGAGTCCTTTTTTATTGTACTCTGTACTTATCTTCCCTTTGGGAATAGGAGCAACAAACATATCCACAGGCTCTGCCGATCCCCAGGAGCCAAATCCATCGACAAACAATGTTTGGCGAACGGAAAGGTTTTCGTCATATTCGTTTGCCTTGATTACTTCTATGAAAGCTTTTTTAAAATCTGCTTTCGTATAGGGGCAGTTTATTTGAATCAGCTTTGCAGAGCGAAGCAAACGTTCATAATGATCGTCTAAGCGAAACGCATAAAGTTGTTTTTCAGTCTCATTCCAATAACAAGGAATTCCTTCGAATACATTTAAACCAAACTGAGCAGTAGGTGCAAGGATATTAATCTTTGCATCGTTTACGTTAACAATTTCGCCTTTGTACCATATAAACCTGTTAGCTACATCCGTTTTCATAATTTTCCTCTGAATTTTTGGTTTCTTTACTCTCTATTTCTTCTTCGTCTGAAAGATGTGCAATACGTATTATTTCCTCTTCTGCTAGTTTTGCAGCCTCCACATCATTCATAGATTCGTCCGTTTTTTCCTCGTAAATATCTTCTTTTTTAAACACCTTGGCAACAGTCCCTGCCAATATTTTTATATCTAGCCATATGCCTTGCTTTTTAAATTTATCAATATATAAATTGTCGTAAGTAACTTTTTCATCCCAAGAATTTTCATTTCTTCCTTTAACTTGCGCAAGCCCGGTGATGCCTCCTCGAACCTCAAACCTTTTCTTGTATCTTTTGTTGAGCGTTTCAAAATCACCGAGTTCATATGATACGCACGGGCGTGGACCAACTAGCGAAAGGTCTCCTTTGACCACATTCCAAAGTTGAGGCAGCTCGTCAAGACTGGTGTTGCGCAAAAATCTACCTATCTTTGTTACTCGGGGGTCATTCTCATAATTAAATAATCCTGCGCCCATGTTCTCTGCGTTTACTACCATAGAACGAAATTTATACATTTTGAAAATTCTTCCGTTCTTTGTTCGCCTTTCTTGTGAAAACAAAACGGGTCCTTTACTATCACATTTAATCGCAATCGCTATAATTAACCACATTGGAATCAAAATTATAAGCGCAATCGAACAAATTACAATATCAAAAAAACGCTTCAGAAACTTATTGATTAAATACCACATTGTTTTCGCCTCTTAAAATGAAAAAGTGTGAAATAAGTCATCAAACTCTTCCGCTCGCTTAATAATTTCAAGTTCCCCTTCAGAAATGTCTATAATTGCAAAGTTTGGTAAAATAAATGGTGGCTTTAAAACGACGGAATAAGAACCTACATTCCCAAACAAAACCATGTCGCCTTTTGCCAGCTTCCCATCAAAATGACGATACAAATAATCGGATTCAATGCAAGTAAACCCCCCGAAATCTAAATCCGTGAATTCTTTTTGTTCCTCTCCCGTCGGAAACACTTCTATAGGAGGATTCTTCTTGTTAAGTGTAGGATTAATGTTATAAATACTACCAAGTAGTGTAGCAATCGCCTTCCCTCGAACTTCCTTAACGTTTATAACTCTTGAAGCAAAACTCATACAATCACCGACAAGCGCACTGCCTGGTTCGATCAAAAGCATTGGCTTCTTTTCGGCATTTTTGAAATAATTTGCAAAAACCGGAGTAACCGTTTCCGCATATTGTTTGTATGTAGGAATATCGCAATCAAATTGTGCTTTAAGCGAATCGGCCATCTTGCCAAACAAACCCCCGCCTAAATCAATATGGTCCGGAACTATACCGAGTTTGTTTATCAATGCAAGCATTCCCTCTACACGAGGCTTCCACGTGTCAAGTCTTCGAGTAGCAAAGTGGCACTGCAAACCTATTAAATATAAATTTTTGTGTTCTGCAAACAAATTTATCGCTCGTCTAAAATCCTCAGATTCCGTGTCAAATCCGAATCTTGACACTACTCCATCCTGCACTTCAAAATTACAACGGATACCAATGTTTAGTCTGTGAGTAGGATATTGTTCTGCTATTTTTGCAATTAAATCAATCTCGTAAGAGGAGTCTATATTAACCGTTCCCCCCATAACGAGAAGTTTCTCAACTTTTTCTGCATTTTTTACCGGCCCGTTCCAAATTATGTTTTTCGGGTCTACGCCAACACGAAGTGCAATTTCCATCTCCATATCTGAGACAACTTCTGCAAAGCCACCAAGCTCATTGACTATCTTGCAAAGTTTAGGCGTATAATTCGTTTTATATGAATACGCAATATTGAAGTTCGGATATATTTTTGCAAACTCTTCTTTTAACTCTATAAAATTCTTCCTAAATTGGTTGCTATCAAGCATATAAAAAGCATCTCCGATTTGTTCGGTTAAACGTTTTATCTGTGTTGTATTCATTATGCTTTTTTCTCCTTGATTTTACTGACAATCATATCTACTCTACTATTTATTGCTTTAGTATTTTCACTATATTCCAACTGTGTTTTGGTTAAAAGTGATTTTTCATAATCCCTTAATAATGCAATATTTTTAGAAAAAACCTCTTCAACATCTTTCATATCCGATAACTCGTCTATGTTGCAAAAACTTCTTGAAAGAATTACTCGTGATGAGCCAAGTCTATAATGTTCCATAACAATACTCTCGGCAGAAAGCATCCCTTCTCCTATTCTTGCAACCCCACCAAATCCATATGGAATACCTTTTGCTTTAAATTTTTTACACAAACTTTCAACCACCCCATTTGAAAGTAGTTCAAACATAAACGTCAATCCATAACTGAGATGCAAATCATTCAAACCAATGTGTATTTCGTCTAACAATGGATTTTTTAGAGTTTCATCAATAATCTCTACCGCTTCTTTTGTTTCGAGAAGCAACGTTGTTTTAGCCCTACCATTCACAGTGTTCAAGAACGAATTTACCTCGTGTACTGTTTTCCACATTGGTAACATGATCCTATTTGCTCCGGCAGAAATAACCTCCTCTATCTCCTTTTTTGAAGTTATGTTCCAAGGGTTTACTCTAACTAGCGTTTCTGACTTTGTGAGTGTTTTTGCTATGTTTCGCACATCTTCTATACTGTGATGAGACTTTACCGTGTTCATGTTCTTTTGACGCTCTTCTTTGCCAAGAGTTTCAAGGTCGACCATGATACGATTTACTCCATATTTTTCAGCAATTTTCGCCACTGCAGGAATATTGGTAATAAACATCAAGTTGAGCGACATCTTTTCCTCCGTTCCAAATTTTAATTAGGCTAGTTCATCTATACTTTTTATTTTGTCCTCTGTAAAAATTAAGAATTCAAGAATTTTCACTAAAATTGTTGTACTGCTGATTGTGTGCCCAAATCCATATTGTTAACAAATTTGGCTTTTGTTTGTTTCACTTTTTTGCTTAATTATATTATATATATATAATTAATTATAAATATAGATAATAACACTTTATCACAAAAGTTGGTTTATGTCAACAGTTATTTTTGCTTTTTTTAGACGCTTTGGTGATGACTTCTTGGAAAAATATGCGTCTTTTTTAATACTTTATTCGTTTTTATAACATTTAGTGAGGTTTTTCGACAATTTTTGTTTTTGTCTTTAATAAAAAATTTTTTTAAATATTTCTGCTTTTTCAGGTTTTAGCGCAAAACAAAAAACGCAAGGCATAATCCTTGCGTTTGATTTGTGTTTTTGTTCGTAGCAAATTATCTCTTTGAGAACTGCGGAGCACGACGTGCTTTCTTTAAGCCGTACTTCTTTCTTTCCTTCATTCTAGAATCTCTGGTGAGGAATCCTGCTTTCTTTAATGCTAATCTCGTTTCGGGTTCAGCAACCAAAAGTGCACGAGCAATACCGTGTCTTACAGCGCCTGCTTGACCAGTATATCCACCGCCACACACGTTAACGCAAACGTCATACTTGGTAAGAGCGTCTACGAGCGTTAAGGGTTGACGAACGATAAACTTCAAAGTGTCAAGACAAAAATATTCGTCAAGACTCTTGTTGTTGATGGTTATAGTGCCATCACCTGCGGGAAGAAGACGAACTCTTGCGATAGCTTTTTTTCTTCTGCCCGTTCCCCAATATTGAACTTTCTTTTTACTTGTAGTTTTTGCCATAATAACACCTCGTTACACTAACTTGATAGTTTCGGGTTTTTGAGCTTGATGATTGTGCTCAGCACCTCTGTAAACTTTAAGTTTGGTGAGCATTTGACGACCTAAACTGTTTTTAGGAAGCATTCCTTTAACCGCTTCGTAAACAGCAACGTCTGCCTTATTTTCCATAAGGGTCTTATATTGAATAGATTTAAGTCCGCCAATATGACCTGTATGATATCTGTAATATTTCTTTTCGAGTTTCTTACCCGTTAAAACGACCTTATCGCAATTAACGATTATAACGAAATCGCCTGTGTCAACGTTGGGAGTAAATGTGGGTTTGTTCTTTCCACGAAGGATTGCTGCAACTTTTGAAGCAAGTCTTCCGAGAACGACGCCCTCTGCGTCTACCACGTACCACTTTCTGACAACGTTTTCTGCGTGTGCCATATAAGTCTTCATAGTGAATTCTCCTTAAAATTATAGTAATCAAAGTAATCAGCCGACCGCCCTTACACGATTTGAGGCGGATTTTCAGGAGGGCTAATCCCGAAAAAAACGAACTTTTCCTTATAAATGCCTAAATATCTTAAAATATTTTGCCTATTAAGTCAAGCGTTTTTCGCCCGTTTTTACGCTTTTTTTAATAAAATATATCCTAATTAAAACAAAAAATCCGTTAACCACTACATATTGTATGTGTTCGGATTTTTGCAACTATTTTTTATTCTTCGTTGTTTAAATACTGAGTTTTAATATTCAACCGATTTTAAACACAATCCTTTTGCGGGCAGAGTTTTTCCGCAAAGCGACCTATCCCCCGTTTGAAGCATTTCTTTCATTCTATTCAAGTCTGTTTTTTTGTATCCTACTTCTAACAAAGAACCCACGAGCGTTCTTACCATATTATATAAAAACCCGTCGCCACAAACGTAGAATGTGAGTTTATTTTGTTCTTTTACAAGGTCAATAGAAAAAATTGTACGAACGGTTGTTTTTGCTCCTCCGCCACTAGCGTTAAAGCATTTAAAATCGTGCTTTCCGATAAATATTTCGGACGCTTTTTTTGTTTGTTCAAGGTCTGGAAAACTGTTTAATCTAACAGCCGTCCTTTCAAAAAGTGGCAATTCCACGTCTGAAACGTATAGCGAATATGCATAGGTTTTTCTTTTTGCGCTCGTGCAAGCGTTAAATTCCGAATCAGCCAAACAACTCGATATAACTCGTATATCGGGTGGGAGATGAGCGTTTATTGCCCTTGAAAACTTTTGAGGCAGGACCGTTTTGCATTCAGTGTCAAAGTGAGCAACCTGCCCTTCGGCGTGAACGCCAGCATCCGTTCTTCCGCTACCTGTTACCTTAACCTGCTCGCCAGTAACAGAATAGATTGCTCGTTGCAATTGTTGTTGAACGGTTATTGCGTTGGGTTGAACTTGCCAGCCCGAATAATTAGTGCCGTCATACGATACGGTAATCTTTATTCTCATAACGCCACCGATAAAAGTATATAAAATTTATTTAGAAAAACCACGCCCGTAATTAAACCTGCTATGGCGATTAATCCGAGCAAATCTCTCCAACCGAAGGTCATTTTTTTGTATTTCGTTCGGTTTTTGCTACCCGAATAACATCTTGCTTCCATAGCGTCTGCAAGTTCGTCAGCTCGACGGAAAGAACTTATAAGTAAGGGTATTAAAACGGGAATGAGCGCCTTTGCCCTTTTTAAAATATTACCGCTTTCGAAATCAGCGCCTCTCGCTTTTTGCGCCTTTATAATCCTATCCGTTTCGTCTAGAAGAGTGGGAATAAAGCGAAGAGCGATACTCATAATTAAAGCAAACTCGTGCACTGGAAACTTTATATATTTTAAAGGTGCGAGCAAACTTTCTATGCCGTCTGCAATTTCGACGGGGGAAGTTGTTAAAGTTAAAATCGAAGCACCTAAAACGATTAACGTTATTCTAGAAATTATAAATCCTGCGCTTAAAAGTCCTTGGTCGGTAATTTTAATAAACGCCCAATCGATTAAAACTTTTCCGCTCTTATTGAAAAACAACTGCAAAACGGCGGAAAGTATAATAAAAAACAATATTCCCCTTATACTTTTTAGAACACGCAAAAAAGGTACTCTGGCAAAAAGCGTTGCAATTAACACAAACAAAAAGCAAGCCAAAAACCCCAAAAAATGGTACGATTGTACTAAAAAAACTCCCACCATAAAGGCAATAACGGCAAGTATTTTAAACCTTGCGTCTAGCGAATGCACGAACGAGCGTGTGGGATAATATTGACCGAACGAAACGTCTTTCATCAACCGTTACCCCCTGTAAAAATTTTAGCCACCTCGTCGACAAAACCATCTATTGTTAGGTCGGATTGTATATCTACGTTCTCTTGTTTTAACGCCTGCTGTAAAAATGCGGTTGCCGGCAAATCAAGACCCAGTTCCCTTATTTTTTCTGCGTCATTGAATAGCGTTTTTGGAGTTCCCTCTGCAATAATTTTGCCGTTAGAAAATATAACCGCTCTCGTGCAGTTTTCGGACACAATATTCATATCGTGAGAAACTAAAACGATAGTTTTTACAAAGGATTTATGAAGTTTATGAAGTAGAGATATAAATTCTTTTTTACCCTTTGGGTCAAGCCCAGCCACAGGCTCATCCAAAACTAAAACTTCGGGGCGTGTTACGATAACGCCAGCGATAGCAACACGGCGTTTTTGACCACCTGAAAGTTCAAACGGGGATTTTTCCTTTATTCTATCATAATTTAAGCCGACTATTTCAAGTGCTTCTTTAACTCTCTCTTTAATTTCTTGTTCTGATATGGCTTTGTTAAAATTTTTCAAGCCAAACGCAACGTCTTCTTCAACCGTTTCGGCAAATAATTGATACTCTGGATATTGAAAGACCATTCCTAGTTTTGCTCTCAGGCTTTTAAAATCGCATTTTTTATCGGTTAAGTCGTATTCGCCAACAGTTATTTTACCGTTATCCTTGCTGATTTTTATGAGTCCGTTTAAATGCTGAACGAACGTGGATTTTCCGCTTCCAGTTTGTCCGATTATTCCAAAAAATTCCCCCTCGTTAATGGTAACCGAAACGCCGTCCAACGCACGCACTGAAAGTGCCTTGGAACTCTCGCCGTAACTAAAACTTAAATTTTTTGTTTCAATGCGCATAGTTCCTCCGCTAGTCTTTCTTCGGTAAGTATCCCTTGGGGAAGACGCACCCCTTTTTCAATGAGTTTATCGGCGATAACCGTTGCAATGGGTAATTCTAAGCCCAACTCTTTGAGTTTTTCTTTTTGCGAAAATATTTCCTCAGGCGTGCCTTGTAACGCAATTTCTCCATCGTTTAAGACGTACACTTTGTCCGCACGAACCACTTCTTCCATATAGTGTGTTACGTTGATTACGGTAACGCCCTGTTCTTTGTTCAGCTTTTCTACCACTGAAAGAACTTCCTTTCTGCCTTGTGGGTCAAGCATAGCGGTTGACTCGTCGAGAACTAACACTTTGGGCATCAACGCCAAAACTCCCGCTATGGCAATCCTTTGCTTCTGCCCCCCGGAAAGCCTTGTTGGGGAGGCTTTGCGGAATTTTTCCATTCCGACCGCTTTTAACGCAAAATCTATTCTTTCACCTATTTCTTCACGCTTGATTCCAATATTTTCCGGTCCGAAAGCAACGTCGTCCTCTACGATTGAGGCAACCAACTGATTGTCTGGGTTTTGAAACACAACACCCACTTTTTTTCTCACGTCATAAGTTTGTTTTTTATCGGTTGCGTCTTTACCGTCGATAAAAACCGTTCCTCTGTCTGGCAAAACGAGTGCGTTTAAAAGTTTAGCAAGCGTGCTTTTTCCGCTTCCGTTATGCCCGATAACGGCAACGTATTCCCCTTCGCAAACCGAAAGGGAAAGATTTTTTAATGCGGGTATTCTTTTATCGTAAGAAAAACTCACGTTTTTTAATTCAATAATGGGCACTTTTTACCGACCTCGTTTGAAATATTTTTAAGCATACGAATGATTATACCAAAATTGCCGACTTTTGACAAGCAAACTTTGAAAAAATACCTAATTTTACCACCAAAAGTTATTTAATCATTTTTCTGTAAAATTTTCTGCTTTTCGTTGACTATTTAAATCAAAGTGGCTATAATTATATTGTTAAACTATTATAACGAATTTATTACGGAGGACTAATAAATGAAAAAATTGACAATTGACGGCAATACCGCCGCCAGCCACGTTGCCTATGCCTTTTCAGAAGTTGCGGCTATTTATCCGATAACCCCGTCTTCTCCAATGGCAGAAGTTGCGGACGAATGGTCTGCAAACGGCAGAGTTAATATGTTCGGACAACCCCTTCGCCTAGCAGAAATGCAATCGGAAGCAGGCGCAGCAGGCGCTGTTCACGGCTCTTTGACAGCAGGTGCGTTAACCACTACTTACACCGCAAGTCAAGGTCTTTTACTTATGATTCCAAATATGTATAAAATTGCAGGCGAACTTCTTCCCACCGTTTTCCACGTTAGTGCAAGAGCGCTTGCTGCTCATTCGCTTAACATATTCGGCGACCACGCAGACGTTATGGCTTGCCGTCAAACGGGTTTTGCAATGGTTGCAAGTAACTCCGTTCAAGAAGTTATGGACCTCGCTTTGGTTTCTCATCTTTCTACTTTGAAAGCCAAGGTTCCGTTCTTACATTTCTTCGACGGATTCAGAACTAGCCACGAAGTTTCTAAAATCGACGTTATTGATTACGAGGAAATGAAAGAACTCGTTGATATGGCAGACGTAGAAGATTTCCGTGCTCGTGCCCTCAACCCTGAACACCCCGTTCAAAAAGGTACTGCTCAAAACTCGGATATTTACTTCCAGAACAGAGAAACTGCTAACAAGTATTATCTTGAAACGCCTGCTATCGTTCAAGAAATGATGGATAAGGTAAACAAACTCACCGGAAGAAATTATCACCTCTTCGATTACGTTGGCGCTCCCGACGCTGAAAACGTAGTTGTTTTAATGGGTAGCGGTGCAGACGCAGTTGAAGAAACCATTAATAAAATGAACAAAGAAGGACATAAAGTTGGTCTACTTAAAGTTAGACTTTACCGTCCTTTCTCAATCGAACACTTTGTGGACGCTCTCCCCAAAACGGTTAAAAAGATTGCCGTTCTCGACAGAACCAAAGAAGCAGGCTCGCTCGGTGAACCCTTGTATCTAGACGTTTGTTCGGCTCTTCTCGAAAAGGGTATGACCGACATTAAAGTCGTTGGCGGAAGATACGGTCTCGGCAGTAAAGAATTCAACCCGTCAATGATTTACTCGGTTTATAAAAACCTCGAACTCGACCAACCCAAAAACCATTTCACCGTTGGTATTTTCGACGACATCACTAACACTTCTCTTGATTTCTCAGAAAAGTACGACGCTGCTCCCGAAGGAACTATTTCTTGTAAGTTCTGGGGTCTCGGCTCAGACGGAACGGTTGGCGCTAATAAAAACTCTATTAAAATTATCGGCGACCACACCGACAAGTTCGTTCAAGGCTATTTCTTCTACGACAGTAAAAAGTCGGGCGGTATAACCGTTTCTCACCTCCGTTTCGGCGACACTAAAATTCAGTCTGCTTATCTTATCGACGCAGCAGATTTCGTTCAGTGTTCTAATCCCTCTTATATCACTCGTTATAATATGACGGGCGACATTAAAGAAAACGGTACTTTCCTCTTCAACACTTCTGCAAAGACTGCTGCTGAACTCGAAGAAGTTCTTCCCGCTTTCGTTAAGAGAGATATCGCTAACAAAAACATTTCTTTCTACGTTATCGACGCTATCAAGATTGCTGCTGAACTCGGTCTCCGTGGCAGAACTAATACAATTTTACAATCTGCTTTCTTTAAGGTTGCTAATATTATTCCTTACGACCAAGCAGTTGATTACATGAAGAAAATGGCTTATAAATCGTTCGCTAAAAAAGGCGACGCTGTTGTTCAAATGAACTACAACGCTATTGATTCGGCTGCGTCCAACCTCGTTAAGATAGACGTTCCCGAAAGTTGGAAAACGGCTGAGTCTGGCGCTCCGATGGCTGCCGTTGCAGATAACGCTTACTTTAAAGATATCGTTCATCCCATTCTTGTTTTAGAGGGCGATAAACTTCCCTCTTCAGCATTCAATGCAGACGGTTCTGTTCCCACGGGCACTACCAAATTTGAAAAACGTGGCGTTGCAGTTAACGTTCCTCTCTGGGATGCTTCTAAATGTATACAATGTAACCAGTGTGCTTTCGTTTGTCCGCACGCTTGTATTAGACCGGCAGTTATTAAAGAGGGCGCTGATAAACCCGCTTCTTTCGTAACTAAGGCTATGATTGGTAACAAAGGTTACGAATTTAGAATTCAGGTTTCTCCCCTCGATTGTATGGGTTGCGGTGTGTGTGCCGACATTTGTCCTTCCAAAGAAAAGGCTCTCACTATGGTTCCGTTCGGCTCTATCATCAACGAAGAATCGGCTAACTACGATTTCAGTGAAACTCTTCCCGATGTTAACGTTTCTGCTTGCCCAGGTTGTAAGAGTTCAACCGTTAAAGGTAGCCAGTTCAACAAACCCTTGTTCGAATTCTCTGGCGCTTGTGCAGGCTGTGGTGAAACTCCTTACGTTAAAGTTGTTACTCAACTTTTCGGAGACAGAATGATAGTCGCAAACGCAACGGGTTGCTCCTCAATCTACGGCGGTTCTGCACCTACCTGTCCTTACACAACCAACAAAGAAGGAAGAGGTCCCGCTTGGGCAAACTCTCTATTTGAAGATAACGCAGAATTCGGTTACGGTATGAATCTCGCTATGAGCGCTCGCCGTGCTAAAATCGAAGAAGATATGCGTGCTACTCTCGACAGCGTTAACGAAAAAACTAACGCCGCTTTCTCTGCGTGGTTAAGCGATAAGGACGACGCTGAAAAATCAAAAGTTGCTTCTGAAATGGTTAAAGAAGCCTTAAAGACTGAAACGGCTGACGGGCTCGATTACATTAAAGGCAATCTCGATTGCTTAGTTAAACCCTCTATCTGGATTTTCGGTGGAGACGGCTGGGCATACGACATTGGATACGGTGGTCTTGACCACGTCTTGGCTTCTGGCGAAAACGTTAACGTTTTAGTTCTCGATACCGAAGTTTATTCTAATACCGGTGGTCAAGCAAGTAAATCTACTCCTACCGGCTCGGTTGCTAAATTCGCTGCCGCTGGTAAGAGAATTAAAAAGAAAGACCTTGGTATGATGGCTATGAGTTACGGTTACGTTTACGTTGCTCAGTGCTCAATGGGTTCAAACAAACAACAACTTATGAACGCTCTTATCGAGGCTGAAAAATACGACGGTCCATCACTAATCATCTGTTACGCTCCGTGTATTAACCACGGTATAAACATGACTAAGTCGCAAGAAGAAGAAAAGAAGGCTGTTGATTGCGGTTACTGGCAACTTTACCGTTATAACCCCTCTAATATCGAACAAGGCAAGAATCCTTTCACTCTCGATTCAAAAGAACCGACGGGCGATTACAAATCTTTCTTGCTTGGCGAAACAAGATATGCTTCTCTTATGAAGGCTCGTCCCGAACTTGCTGAAAAACTTTTCGAACAAACGGAAAAAGACAGCAAAGTGCGTATTGAGTCTTATAAACACCTTGCAGACAAACAATAAGTTTTGTTGAACTTTTCCGCTCTCCCCTTGTGGGAGGGCGGTTTTTCTTTTCTTTTTTTCTTTATATATATTATATGTTTAGTGCAAGCCTCTTTTTTTGCTTTTTTTCCACACTTTTTCCCAAAGTTTTTAAAATCACTTAAAAACGCTTTACTTATACAATAAAAAAAAGTATAATAATAATCGACTCGACACTTTACTGCGGTAAAGCGATAAAGTAGCCGAGTATGAAAAGAATTTTATTATAGGAGAACTATTATGAAGAAACTTATCACCCTTTTATTGACGCTAGTTATGGCTCTTTCAGTTTGCGTTGGGCTTACAGGCTGTTCGAAGAGTTCGGATATAGGCGTTGGCGACGGAAAGTTAGTTATTGGCTACACCATTTATCCGCCTATGAACTATTTTGACGAAACTGATAGTTCGTTCGTTGGTTTTGACACCGAACTTGCTATTGCAGTCTGCGAACTTTTGAACGTTGAATACGAATTTAAAGAAATCGTTTGGAAGAATAAAGTTATGTCGCTTGATTCTAAAGAAATTGACGTGGTTTGGAACGGAATGACCATTACCGACGAACTTAAACAAGCAATGTCTATCACTAACCCATACCTTGAAAACAAACAGGTTATCGTTTGCAAGGTTGCTGACGCAGGGAATTTTAGCGCATCTGCCGACAAGAAAGGTCTTGACGCTAGCGGTCTTGAAGTTTTAGTTGAAACCGGCTCTGCTGGTGATTCTACCGTTAAAGCGTTAGGCGTTACCCCCACCGGCGTTTCTGCACAGAAAGACACTCTTCTTGAAGTTAAGAGCGGTTCTAATAAAGTTGCAGTTATCGATAAACTCATGGCGGACGTTTTGGTTGGCGAAGGCTCTGCTAACCCCGACCTCACTTACGTTGACGTTGATTTTGCCGTTGAGTATTTTGGAATCGGTTGTAGAGCCGAAGATACCGCTACTACTTTCGCTATCGAAAAGGCTATTGAAATGCTTAAAGAAGACGGTACTTTTGATACTTTACTCGCTAAATACTTCGGTTAAATATTAATTAAATTTTAAGGAATGCGTTATGGATTTTGTCTCCATCACTTTAAAACTTTTACAAGGGTTTTTAACCACTTGTGAAATATTCGCACTAACATTAGTCTCGGCTTTACCGCTGGGACTTTTGATTGCGTTTGGCTCTATGAGCAAGTTTAAACCGCTTAAACTTATCGTGCGCCTTTTTGTTTGGATTATAAGAGGAACACCGCTTATGTTACAGGTAATAATCATTTATTACGTGCCGGGACTCCTTTTCCATCTTCCTCTTCTTCCCAGGTTTATTGCCGTGTTGGTTGCGTTTAGCATCAATTACGCTTGCTACTTTTCGGAAATTTACCGTTCGGGTATAGAGGCTATACCTAAAGGTCAGTACGAGGCGGGAAAAGTCCTCGGTATGACCAAAGGACAAATTTTCTTTAAGGTTATTCTTTTACAAGTAGTAAAAAATATCATTCCGCCTATGAGCAACGAAATCATAACGCTCGTTAAAGATACCTCTTTAGCAAGAGTTATTATGGTTGCCGAAATTTTAAAGTACGCAGAAGACTTTACGGCTTACGGTCTTATTTGGCCACTCTTTTATACGGGTGTGTTTTATCTTTTGTTCGTTGGTCTTCTCACTCTTATTTTCGGCTGGATTGAAAGAAAACTTTCTTATTATAAGGTGTAAACTATGGCTTATTTAGAGATTAAAAATTTGTATAAAAGCTTTGGTGACACTGAAGTTCTTAAAGGCATTAACGTAGATATCGAAAAAGGCGAAGTAGTTTCTATTATAGGATCTTCGGGAAGTGGCAAAACCACTCTTTTAAGGTGTATTAACTTTTTAGAAACTCCAAATTCAGGCGAAATGATTTTGGACGAACAGCCACTTATTAACAACCAAAGTAAAAATGATAATGATAAAGTTTTAAGAGAAAAACGCCTTAATTTTGGACTTGTTTTTCAGTCGTTTAACCTTTTTCCTCAGTACAACGTTTTAGATAATATTACTCTTGCTCCAAAACTTTTACTTAAGGATAAAATTAAAGAATACAAAAAACAACTTAAATCAAAATTATCTCTTTCTCGTAAACAAATTAAAGAAAATCTTGAACAATTTAAAAAAGATAATATTTCTAAAATAGAAAAAGATGGGCTTGCATTACTTGAAACGATAGGCTTAACTGAAAAATTAAACTCTTTTCCGTGCGAACTTTCGGGCGGACAGTGCCAAAGGGTTGCTATTGCAAGAGCGCTTGCATTAAAGCCTAAAATTCTTTGTTTTGATGAGCCTACGAGTGCTCTTGACCCAGAACTTACCGGCGAAGTATTAAAGGTTATCCGCTCCCTTAAAGGAAACGGCATAACAATGATTATTGTTACTCACGAGATGGGTTTTGCTAAAAACGTTTCTGATAAGATTGTTTTTATGGCTGACGGTGTTATAGAAGAACAAGGCTATCCAAAAGACCTCTTAGAAAATCCCAAATCACAAAAACTTATCCAATTTTTATCAAACGTTTCTGTTAAAGACGGTGAATAGTTATTTTTTAAAATAATTTCCACCAGTTAGGTTGGTGGTTTATTGTTTACACAAAAGAAAAGCGGAGTGAAAAAATTTTCACACCGCTTTTTTATATTCTTATTATTCTTGTTCCCTGTTTTTTTGCGTAATTTATTGTGTTCGCCGTTCCACCTCTTTTTTCTCGTAAATAACACACAATAACCGAACAATTATCGACCATAAACATATTTCTTTTTTGCATACAATATGGGGTATATTCTTTGCTTAATATAATTTTTTGGTCTGACGCTAAACACATTCGTTCATATTCTTTTTTTTGAATATTTGAAAATTTTAGCGATTGTGTTGGACAAGGTATACAAGCGATAATTTTAATATTATTTGACTTTCTTAACTCCTCTAATAATTTAAAACACTCTGTGTCAAATCCCACCGCCATTCCTATCAAAAAGGTATCTTTTCCATTTTCTATTAAATATTCAAAAACCTTTCTTAATAGGTTTTTATCAAAATCTTCTTTTAATAATCTATGCCCCGTTACTGCACAAGTATTTTCTTTTACAATATTAATCTGGTCTATCACAGTGGGTTTTTCCTTTCTTTTCCGTTGCCTCTCGGATACTTTTTATCTGTATTTTTTATTTTTTCTATAACTACTAACGCTCTTTTTGCATCTTCTAAGGTATACTCTTTAACTTCTTTTATCTTTCCGCCAAGAATTTGCACCGCTTTTTCCGCTTCTTTAACCTCTTCTTTTACGTCTCCTTTATAAGAAATAAAAATTCCGCCAACTTTTACAAACGGCATACAATATTCTGAAAGAGTATTTAATCTCGCTACCGCTCTTGCAGAGCATATGTCAAAAATTTCTCTATATTTTATATCTTTAGCTAAAATTTCCGCTCTATCGTTAATAACTGTAACCTTATCTAATTGAAGTTCCTTTACAACTTCTTTTAAAAACTCACACTTCTTTCCCGTTGCTTCAAGCATTGTAAGACATATATCGTCTTTCATTATCTTTAACGGAATTGCAGGAAATCCACCGCCAGACCCGATATCTATTAACGTGTATCCACATAACTTATCCACGCCCAGAACGCTGTCTATAAAATGTTTTTTATAAACTTCTTCTTTTTCGGTAATTGCCGTTATATTAAATTTCTCATTATAATAAACGAGTAATTGATAGTATTTATCAAACTTTTCTAACTGCTTATCCGTTATATTAATATTATACTTTTCAAATAATTTTCTCATATAAAAAGTATACCATAAACTTTAAAATGACACAACCCATTTTTTATCAACTTTTATTTTTTATTAAGTTAATATCTTTTAATAGTTTAGTTTATAACTTTCTTTTATACTTTTTTTATTAATAATAAAGAGTTTTTTATATAGCATATTTTTTAATTCATAATTTTTGTGCTTATTTTTATTAACTTATTACTTTTTAATTAACTTTCTTTCAACTTAATATTAAACTTAAAAAAGTTATACTTTCACTAATAAAATATATGTTATCCACAATTACACACGACATACTAATAATACGACTATTTAACTTTAAATAATAAATAATCATTCAATATGATGTTCAAGTTGAAACTTTCTTGATAAAAATTATATTTCTAAAAAGATTAAAACTCTTGATTTTTAACGCTATATATTATATAATATATAAGATAATTTAATTATTAAAGCAATTAATTGGAGAAAAAAGAATGAAAGTTATTTGCGACGGTTTAGATTTATCAGATGCAGTGTTAAAAGTTTCAAAGGCGTTGTCTGTAAAATCTGCAAACCCTGTTTTAGAAGGAATTAAAATTTCAGCAAAAGGAGATACTTTAACTCTTCTTGCTTCTGATATGGAACTAACCATTGAGAAAAAAATTAAAGCAGACGTTTTAATGGAAGGAGAAACGGTTGTCGTTGGAAAGTATTTCGTTGATTTTGTAAAAAAACTTGAAAATGAACAAGTTGAACTTTCTCGTCTTTTTGATGGACAGTTGCAAATTAAATATTCCGATTCGGAAAGCGAACTTCAAGTATTCCCCGCTGAAAATTATCCAAAGATTGAAAGACAGAACGAGGATGATTATTTTGAAATCGCTCAAAAAGATTTTAAGGAAATTGTTGAAAGAACAGCTTTTGCTTGTTCGGCAGATGAAAGTAGACCTATTCTAAAAGGCTGTCTTTTTGAAATTGAAGGAGAAAAACTAACAAGCGTTGCGCTTGACGGTTTTAGAATGGCTGTTATTAAAAAGGAAGTTAAGAGTTCTAATAATATGAAAGCAGTTATTCCAGCAAGAACGCTTTCTGAAATAACGAGATTATTAGATAAAGAAAATTCAGAAGTTAAAGTTTATATTAATAACAACGTTTTGTCGGTAGAAGTAGAAAATACAGTTTTAATTTCTAGATTAATTGAAGGTGAATTTGTTAAATACAATCATATTTTACCAGCAACTTTTGAAAATCAAGTAACAGTTAATAGACAAGCATTATTAAACAGTATTGAAAGAGCGTCAATAGTTGCTAGAAACGATAGATATAACGTAATTAAGTTTGATATAAAAGAAGAAGGAATGAACGTTTCTGCAAAATCAGAGGTTGGAACGGTTAATGAAAACGTTTTCGTTAACTTAAAAGGAAAAGATATTTCAATAGCGTTTAACGGAAAATATATTTCAGAATTCTTAAAGATAGTTAATGAAGAATTTATTTGTCTAAACCTTAATTCACCTATCGACCCGTGCGTTATAACGCCAAATAATAGCGACGGATTCTTATATTTAGTATTACCCGTTAGAATAAACGCTTAATTTAATTGACAAAACGAAAAAATAACTATACAATATAAAAGCAAAAATATAATAAAAGAAAAGCAAAAGGCAAGGAGAATATAAAATGAAACAGACTTATCAGCCAAAAAAGAGACAGAGAAGCAAGGTTCACGGATTTAGAGCAAGAATGAAAACCCGTTCAGGAAAGAACGTTTTAAAGAGACGTCGTAACAAAGGTCGTCATAAACTTTCTGCTTAATAGAAAACAATGACCTATGATTACAGGTTAAAAAAAGAAAAAGATTTCAATCTTGTTTTCAATAAAGGCAAAAGACTCTATTCAAAAAATTTAACGCTTATATATTTTCCGTCAAAAGAAATAAAAGCAGGTTTCGCCGTGAGTAAAAAACACGGCGGAAGCGTTAAAAGAAACAGAATTAAGAGGTTGCTTAGGGAATCTTTCAGAAGTTTTACGCCGAATTTAGGAAAAAACTTCTTTTTTGTTTTTATACCGAAAGTAAGTGAAAATTATACGCTTAAAGAATTTAAAGAAAGTATGGAATATCTTTTCAAAAAGGGTGGAATATTTTAAATTATGCTAAAATATTTAAGCGTTAAACTGATAAGATTTTATCAGAAATATTTATCATACGGAACTTGTTCGTTTACGCCGACTTGTTCTCAGTATACCTTGGAAGCAATTTTAAAACACGGCTTTTTTGTCGGGTGCTTTTTGGGTGTAAAGAGAATTTTAAAGTGTCATCCGTGGTCTAAGGGCGGATTTGATAAAGTTCCCGATAAGAAAAGTGTGATTAAATGGGTGTATTAAATGGATAAACTTGGTATTATTAATTTTACAATGCCGACTGGCAATTTTTGGATAACTTTGATTTCTTGGATGGTTCAAATAACCTCTTCGGTTGTTTTAGGAATAGTTTTGTTTACCGTCCTTTTAAAACTCGTAACACTCCCCTTTGACTACGTTTCAAGGGCATCTATGAGAAAAAATTCCTTAAAAATGGAACAAATGCGTCCTGAATTAGAAAAACTTCAAAAGCAGTACGCTGACAATAAAGATTTATATAACCAAAAAATGATGGCTCTTTATAAAAAGAACGGCTATTCTATGTTCGGTGCTTGTTTGCCAACTATTTTGACTTTGGTTATATTTATTATTGCGTTAAACGGTTTTTCAGATTATTCTAGATACCAGAACAAATTGTATTTTTATAATATGAGTTGTTCATACAATAACGTCGTTTACGCAGGTTTTGAAATAGATAAAAGCGAAAACGCATATATTACTAGAAACGCAGATACAGGCGTTATAGAAATTGACACTGAAAAACTTTATCAAGCTGTTGAAAACACCAATAGCGCAACTGTTACCGCAAATAATGGAACAAAAGATTTTATTATTAACGTTTTTAAAACAGAAACAACGAATAATGGAAGCACTACTGGTACTCTTGAAATTTATACTGAAAACGGTTACGTAAAATTAAAAGCCGATTATTCTGTAAATCAAGAAGAAAGAGTTTTTAACAATGTGTATACGTTTGAACTCATTCCCGGAGCGTTAAGTGATGCAGACGTAATTAATGCAACCAAAAGTCAAGAAAATAACAACCTAACTATTTTAATTGACGATGAAGCAAAGACTTTTGAACAGGCAAAAGCGTTAAATTCACAACTAACTGAAAAGGATTTTATTGAAGATATAAGACAACAAAAGAGTGCAGAAAAATTCAGAGAAGAAAACAATTCTTTCCTTTGGGTTAAAAACGTTTGGGTTACCGACAGTCCTTTAAAACACCCGGTTGAATCAAGTTGGGAAACGTTTAAATCCACTCATTCATATTCAGATAGCGATATAGGAAACGATTATAATAATTTGATTGCTAAACTTGAATACGAAAAGAATGCGCCTAACGGATTTTTCGTTTTAGTAATACTAACCGCAGGCGTTTCACTTCTTACTCAAATAGTTATGGGTAATTCTCAAAAGGCGCAAATGGAATTACAAACGGTTGACGGACAAGGTGCGCAAACGCAAAAAATTATGAAATGGATGATGCCTATCATGATGGCTATCTTTGCGTTTATGTATACTGCTGCGTTCTCAATCTATATTATTTTAAGTTCGCTTATAAGCCTTGGAATAACTTTCTTGATAAACTTTATAGTTGACAGAAAGTTTAATAAGCAAAACCAACAAAAAGAGTCGGAAATGATTAGAGGCAGAGTTTATACCCCTAAGGTAGAAGAAAAAACCGAAGTTAAAGAAAAAGAACAGAAAAAGACGAAGAACGATAAGTTCGCTCACGAAAACGGAAGAGATTTCCTTTCGGGTTCGGCTGATAAAAAACACGTTCGTGGAAGAGTAAAGTAAAAAAGCGAAAACAGTTCGCACGGAGGATATATTATGGAGTTTACAGCAAAGACTGTGGAAGAAGCAGTCCAAATCGCACTTTCAGAATTAAACATTAATGAAAGTCAAGCGATTATAACGGTGAAAGAAGAGCCGATAAAAGGGTTATTCGGCAGAATGAAAGGTAAAGCGGTTATCGAGGTCGAGAAAAAACAAACGGACGGCGAAAGAGCAAAAACGTTCGTTCAAGGAATACTTGATATTATGAATATCTCTGCAACGGCAACTCTTAATGAGGACGGAGATAATACCGTTATTAATTTACAATCAGAAGATTCGTCAGCAGTTATTGGCTATCGTGGTGAGGTCTTAGACGCTATACAAACGTTAGCAGGCGCTGCGGCAAACATCGGTAAGAAAGATTATAAAAAGGTCTTTGTTGACTGCGAAAATTATAGAGAAAGAAGAAACGATACTTTAATTAAACTTGCTCTCCGCTTAGAAGAAAAAGCAACCGAGATGAGAAGAGAAGTAGTTTTAGAGCCAATGAGCCCTTATGAAAGAAGAATAATCCACACGGCACTATCAGAGTCTAAAACGGTAACGACAAAGAGCGACGGAAAAGAACCTAATCGTTACGTGGTTATTGTACCAAACGATAAAGACGAATATTCAAAACCGTATAATGCAGGAAGAAACAGTTCTGATAAATCAAGAAACGGTAGAAATGGCGGTCAAGATAAAAGACGTGGCGGAATGAGAGAGAAAAATAACAGAGGCAGAACAAGAGCAAGCGGTTTTACCGAGCAAAATAGAAAAACCTCTTCGGGGTTTGGAACTTATCTTGGGAATAGCCTAAAAAACAATTAATTAAAGGGGCTTAACGCCCCTTTTTTGTAAAATAAACGAGGTGGAATATGAGCGTTAAACTAAACGACGATAAAGAGGTTGTTAAAGCCGTTAAAGAGGGCTTAAAAAGAACGGGTGGGTATTGCCCGTGTAGAATAAAAAGAACGGAAGAATATAAATGTATTTGCGAAGAATTTAAAAGCCAAATAAACGACCCCAAGTTCGAGGGTTACTGTCATTGTAGATTATATTATAAATCAAAAGATTAAGGAGAAAATTATGAAAGAAATCATATTAACCAACGAAAATTTTGAAAGTGAAGTTATTAAATCAAACATACCCGTAATCGTAGATTTTTGGGCAACGTGGTGTGGTCCGTGCCGTATGATAGCGCCAATTATCGAAAAAATAGCAGACGAGTATGACGGAGTCGTTAAGGTTGGAAAGGTCAACGTTGACGAACAAATGCCACTAGCAGTTAAATACGGAATAGAAGTTATCCCTACCTTGATTTTTTTCAAGGGCGGAAACAAGGTAAAACAGACGACGGGCGTTTTAGAAAAAGAAGAAGTAGAAAAGATAATAAAAAGTTTATAAAACAAAAACAAATAGCGTTGCAAGAGCAACGCTATTTGTTTGCTTTTCTTCGATAATTATGCGCTCTAATTGGTCAATTAACTTATTTGCGAACTTAGCTCCTTTTTGAAAAATCTATTTTTTCTTTTGTATTGACATATTGATTATACATCTGTTATAATAATAAAGGAATGGTAAAACTAATAAAGAAAGTATGGATAAGGCAAAAAGCCTGCTTGAAAGTTTAGACTTATCGGTATCCTAGATAATCGAAAAAATCGGCTTAAAAGAAAGTGCGCATTTTTATAGATGTTTTAAGGAAAGATACGATATGTCCCCCACCACTTATAGAAAATATTTTTAAAAATTTTAGACAGTTAAAATAAAAAGAGGCGAAGATGAGAGAGAAGAAAAGATTTGACATGTATAAAAAACCCATAAAGCCGAGGTGGTATCTAAAACTTGTTGAGTTTGTTGCCGGCCCCGTTTATATGTGGTTACATAACGGACACGTTAAGGTGGATAAAGAGGTTAAAAAACTTAAACCCCCATACTTTATTTTATCCACTCACGCATCTTTTATGGATTTTCCCATGGTGGTTAAAGGGCTTATGCCAAAGACAACGGGTTGGGTTATGTCTGTTGAAGAGTTTAGGCGTGGAAACTGGTTGATGGGTGGAATCGGCGGAATGCCAAAGAGAAAGTTTACCCACGATATAGTAACGGCAAAGCACATAATTTATTACGTAAAAAAGTTAAAACAGACGTGTACTATATATCCAGAAGCAAGGTTTGAATTTGCAGGTATAAACGAAAGACTGGACGGAGCGATTGGCAAAATGTGTAAACTTTTAAACGTGCCAGTTGTTATGTGTACGTTTAACGGGAATTTCTTAAACTCTCCTCAGTGGAGCAAACACCCTTACAGAAAGATTAGACAAGAGGGACATATTTATCAACTTCTTTCAGTGGACGAGTTAAATTCTATGACCGAAAAAGAAGTTCAGGAGAAAATCGAAAAGGCGTTCGAAAAAGATGAATATAAATGGCAGGTAGAGAAAGGCTATCATATTAAATGCAAAGAAAGAGCCAAAAATATTCATAAAATTTTGTATAAATGTCCTCATTGCGGAACGGAATTCAAAATGCAAAGCGAGGGAATTCATCTCTGGTGTAACGAGTGTGGGTCAAAGTGGGAAATGGATACTTTAAGCAGGCTTAAAGGCTTAAATACAGACAAAGGCTTTTCACACGTTCCCGACTGGTATCGTTGGGAAAGAGAAGAGGTGCGTAAGGAAGTCAGAAATAAGACTTACCGTTTTTCTGACCAAGTTAGAGTTGAAGATTATTACTCGACAAAGGTGGGTTTTTTAGACGTTGGGGAAGGACAATTAACGCACGATGAAAACGGGTTTACATTTAAAGGAATGATAGACGGAAAGCCTTGCGAGATAAATAAACCCGTTCAATCAATGTATTCGGTACACGTGGAATTTGATTTCTTAGGAAGAGGAGACGCAATAGATATTGCAACAGATAAAACCACCTATTTTATGTTCCTTAAAAATGCTGACAATATGCTAACGAAACTGCATTTTGCCACCGAGGAACTATACGATTTTTACACCTGCGAAAAAGACAGAGTTTAAAAACAAAAAGTGCAGAAAAAACTGCACTTTTTTTATGCTTTTTAATTATTAATTTTTACTTCCCTTTTTTAACCTTACCGTTTTCAACGATTAAGCGGTTAAAAGTTTTGCCTTTAAATACCGTGCGGTCTAAACCTGTTGCGGTGAAAACCGTTTGCAAGTGTTCGACTGCGGAAACGAGTTTTCTTTGGCGTTTTTTGTCGAGTTCTGACAAAACGTCGTCTAAAATTAACACGGGATATTCGCCAAACTTGTTATAAAAAGTTTCAGTTTCTGCTAGTTTAAGAGAAAGCGCAACAGTTCTTTGTTGACCTTGCGACCCGTAAACCCTAACGTCCTCTCCGTTTAACGAAAACTTGATGTCGTCTCGGTGAGGGCCTATTGAGGTATACCCCAACCTTAAATCACGTTCAAGCCCGGTTTTTAAGTCCTGATACATAGCAAAAGCAATTTCTTCTTCCGAGCCAAAATATCCGCTTTCAGTTTTCATTGAAAGGGTTTCCTTTCCGTCCGATAAATATGCGTGTTTTTCTTCGGCAATAGGCGAAATGATTTTTAAAAACTCATTCCTCGCCTTAATAATTTTAGAGGCCTCTTTTGTTAATTGCAAATCCCAAATAGGCAGTGTGTCTTTAATCAAAAACACGTCTGGGTCTTTCAATAGGTTGTTGCGTTGGGAAAGAATTTTGTTATAACGTTGAAGAGCATAAAAATAATTTTTGGACATTTGCGAGAGAGAAACGTTTAGAAACCTTCGCCTATCTTCGGGGCTTTCTTGAACGAGTTTTAATTCTGACGGATTAAAAAACACGCTGTTAATATTGCCCAGTATTTCCCCTATCTTTAAAACTTGCAGACCGTTGACGTATATATTTTTCTTATCGTTCTTATTAAAGCGTATGCGGACGGAAACTTCTCCGTAGAGAGAAGTGGCAACGGCAGAAATATCCGCCTCTTCTTCTCCGTTTTTAATGACGAGTTTATCCTTGTTTGCTCTCGGCGAATAACCCGTGCAAAGGAAAAAGATAGCCTCTGCTGCGTTGGTTTTGCCTTGGGCGTTAGCACCGGTTAAAATATTAATTCCGTTTTCGAACTCGATTTGTTCGCTTGCGTATGAACGGAAGTTTTTTAAGGATAAACTCTTGATAAACATACTAAAAATAAAAAATTTTGTTTTTTTTGCCATAATGGCTTTATTTTAATTTAAAAATATTATATAATGTTTTTTGCTTAAATGCAACTGATAAAAGGGAAAGATATTATGGAAAAAGAAAATTACGAAATATTATGGGAACAGACCTTTCTGCCCCAACTGTATAATTCGGTGAGTTCGATTGCTTATGAATCGTACATCGAAAAGTTAAAGCCAGTGGACCTTCAAGGTAGCACCATTATTCTTCTTGCCTCAAACCCCTTGTTCGCTGATACCATTAACAACAAAGCGCCGGGATATATCGGTTCAAAAATTTTAGAAGTGCTTAACAAGTGTAATACCTATATAACTGACTTTAAAGCCGTCGTTGCCAAAGATAAAGAAGATTACCTTAAAAAACTTGGCGAGGCTGAAAAAGATGATACGGTTAATCACGGCTCGCCCGTAAACTCAAAGTTTACTTTCGAATCTTTCGTCGTCGGCACGTCAAACGAGTTTATTTACGCTGCGGCAAAAGCCGTTGCTGAAAACCCCGGAGACGCATATAATCCTCTTTTTATTCACGGCGGAACAGGGCTTGGTAAAACGCATATATTGATGGCAATCTATAACTATTTAAAAATTCACGCTCCACGCTTAAACGTTTTATACGCTACTTGCGAACAGTTTACTAACCAACTTATAGAAAGCATTAGTAAAGGCAAAGGCACGGGTGCTGATTTCAGAAGAAAATATAGAAACGTGGACGTTTTGCTTATTGACGACGTTCAGTTCCTTGCAAAAAAACAAGGCATACAGACGGAGTTTTTCCACACCTTTAACGAACTAGTTATGCAAAACAAACAGGTGGTATTAACGTCTGACCGCCCGCCAAAGGAAATAGAGGTCTTAGAAGAGAGACTTCGCACTAGGTTTGAGGGCGGACTTTTAGCAGACGTGCAACCGCCGGATATTGAAACTAGAATCGCTATCTTAAAGAGAAAATCAGAAGAGCAAAAGTGTGTGGTTGATATAAAGGTGTTAACCTATATCGCAGAAATGGCAGACAGCGATATTCGTTCACTTATTGGCAAACTAACCAAAGTAGTGTTTGCAAGCAAATTGCACGAACGCCCTATAACCATAGACTTAGTTAACGAAGCACTTAAAGAATCTGCTAGCGAAAAACAAGAAGAACTTCAAGCAGAAGACATCATAAATTGCGTGTGCAATTTTTATAAAATCACTAAAAACGACATGCTTGGCAAAAAGAAGAACAAAGAGTTTGCTTTCCCCCGTCAGATAAGTATGTATTTGATTTTAGATATGATGAACTTGCCCAAAGTAACGGTTGCGAACATATTCAAAAGAGACCACGCAACAGTTATTTATGCAAGCGATAAGATTGCTGAACAGATAAAAACGGACAACAAACTTGCCGTTGAAATTAACGATATTAGAAAGATGCTTTTAAAGCAATAATGGATTTAAATGAACAACACGTTTATCGAAGGACAATTTGATGCCGTTGTTATAGGCGCAGGACACGCAGGGTGCGAATCCGCCTTAGCATTGGCAAGGACGGGCTTTAATACGGCTATGCTGACGCTTAATCTAGACAGTATAGCATTTTTGGCGTGCAATCCCTCAATTGGTGGAACGGCAAAAGGTCAAATTGTTCGTGAAATAGATGCGCTTGGCGGAGAAATGGGCGTTAACGCAGACGGTGCGTTGTTGCAGATAAGAATGTTGAACCGTGGCAAAGGCGCAGCAGTTCAGTCTTTGAGAGGACAAGAGGATAAAAACTATTATCACACCCTCATGAAAAAGACGCTCGAAAACACCCCGAACCTAAAAATACTTCAAGGCGAAGCGGTGGAGATATTAACTGACGAAAACGGAAAAAAAGTCGTTGGGGTCAAGACGGCGTTTGGCGGTATTTTAGAGTGTAAGGCGGTTATTATTGCTTCGGGCGTGTATTTGAACGGAAGCGTAATTGCCGGAGAATGGAGGCAAAATTCAGGGCCTAACGGCTTTCAATCAGCATCAAACGGATTAACGGAAAATTTAATTAAATTAGGATTTAAGATTAGAAGATTTAAGACGGGAACACCTGCGAGGGTAGACGCAAGAACGATAGATTTTTCTAAACTTGAAATTCAAGACGGCGAAAAAGACGTTTATCCGTTCAGTTTTATGACCGAGCGTGTTCCTGAAAAGCAAAGACCTTGCTATTTAACGTATACTAACGAAAAAACTCACCAAATTATAAGGGAAAATTTAAGCCGTTCTCCTCTATACGGGGGACTCATTAAAGGAACTGGACCTAGATATTGCCCGTCAATAGAGGACAAGGTGGTTCGTTTTTCAGATAAAGAACGCCACCAACTCTTTTTAGAGCCAGAAGGTGCAGACACGAACGAAGTTTACGTTCAAGGAATGTCAACCTCCCTACCGCACGACGTGCAGAAAGCAATGTACCGTACGGTTAAAGGGCTTGAAAATGTTGAAATTATGAGATATGCTTATGCGATAGAATATGATTGCATAGATTCGTTAGACCTTTACCCAACGTTAGAATTTAAGAAAATCGAGGGACTTTATACTGCCGGACAAATCAACGGCACGAGTGGATACGAAGAAGCGGCGGCGCAAGGATTGATTGCAGGACTTAACGCATCACTTAAAATGAGAGGAGAGCCACCCTTAATTCTTGGACGGGACGACGGGTATATCGGCGTGTTGATAGATGATTTGGTAACAAAAGGGACAAACGAGCCCTACCGAATGATGACCAGCCGTGCAGAATACAGAATAGTATTAAGGCAAGATAATCCAGATTTTAGATTGACCGAAAAAGGAAGAAAAGCAGGACTCGTAACAGACCAAAGATGGCAAAAATTCCTTGGGAGAAAGGAGCAATATAAAAGAGCCACCGAGATAATGAACGAGTCGCTTAAACCAAAAGATACCGAAAGTTTATTGTTGGCTCACGGATACTTAAAGCCGAATACAGCCCTTTCAAGAGCAGATTTAGTAAGGAGAGGAATAACGCTTGGCGAAATTATACAAACTCTTGGCGGTTTTGAGTCGATTGACAAAGAAATAATTGACACCGTTGAAATCGACGCAAGGTATGAGGGGTATTTGCAAAAAGGTTTAGAACAAATAGAAAAAGCAAAAAAACTTGAAGAAAAGACTTTGCCTGAGGATATAGATTATCTTTCAATCGGAGGACTAAGGCTTGAAGCAAGACAAAAATTAGATAAAATTCGCCCGCAAAACCTTGGACAAGCGGGAAGAATTTCAGGCGTATCCCCCGCAGACATCGCTGTATTAATGGTTTACTTAAAGAGATAAAGTGAAACGCCACCAAAGGTTTAGACTTTGGTGGCGTTTAATATGTTTACTAATTATAAAGTTGCGAGTGCCGCTAATATTACAACGAAGCAGTAAACAGTGTAAACTAACGAGCCTGTTGCAACGCATATACCTGCAATACCGAGACCTTTTAATTTATCGCCGTTTCTACTGCATTGGATAATTCCAATGATAGATAGAACTAAACCAGCAATTGCAACTATACCCCATAAAGCGAGTATAAGGCTTATAAGAGATAGAACAAAACCTATAATACAGAAAATATTTGCTTTTTTCTGCGGTTTAGTTGTTTGTTCGGTTTGAACGGGTGTAGCAATTTGACATCCACAATGTGGACAAATTACTGCTTGGTCATTAACGTCTTTTCCACAAATCCTACAATACATAATTTTCTCCTTGGAAAGTATTTGTATTTTTAGTATATTATTAAAGTATGCTATTGTCAAGTAAAAATTTAAAATTTTATATATCAAAGGCGTTATACTGTTGTCCAAAAATGAAATTAAAGGAGAAGCAAACAAAAGATAAAGTGAAACGCCACCAAAGGTTTAGCCTTTGGTGGCGTGTTTCTTTATAAGACAATCGATAAGCCGAGTTCTGTCGTGTACGGTCATTTATCTACGAATATTGTTACCAATATCCCCTAGCGATATTCGTTAAACTCTTTCGGTGAAACTCCCTATTGAAAGAGTTTGTCAATCTTGCGTCAGGTGGGGTTTACAATGCCCCTTGCGTTACCGCAAGGGCGGTGCGCTCTTACCGCACCCTTTCAGCCTTACCGTTAAACGGCGGTTTACTTTCTGTTGCACTTTCCTTAAAGTCGCCTCCACCGGGATTTCTCCGGCACCCTGTTTCTAAAACGCTCGGACTTTCCTCATTGACAGGCTTTCCCTGCCCCCGCAACCGTATAACTGTCTTAAAAAGGAATTACATTATATCCTATATTAAGAATTTTGTAAAGCAAATAAAACAAAAAAGACGATTAAACAGTTGCTTAGTCGTCTTTTTCTTTTTGGCGTTTATAGTATTTACATTATTTATTTAAAATCTGTAAATTTTTCATTAAACGTCTGTTAAGGTTCTTTTCTTTAAGATTTAGTTTTATAAATCGTCCGCGTCTTGAACGGGTTTTTCATACTTATCAAAAGCATCAACTCCCGTATACGAACCTTGAGCGTCGAAATCGCTTATAAATGATTTTTTATTTGCAATTTCTGGCACCGGTATTTTGACTTTTGCCGGTCGTTTTATTCTTTTTCTTATCTCTCATAACTTCCCCCTTGATAGTATTATGTGAGGGAATGCTTTTTCATATTCAGAAAATTCAACTAAATATTTGCTAATTTCTACCAGCAAAAATTTTTTATCTAACGCCGATTCTTGTTGCTTTTGCTTTGCCTGATAAAATATCTTTTATGGAGAATTGTGCGCTTGCGATTATAACTTCCGTGCCGTTTTTGACAGCGTCTTTAACGTATTCTAGTTTTGCTCTTGCGCCGTTTGCACCCGCCCTTGAAGCACCGTGGCAATAGTTTTCGCATTCGGTAACGTTATCTAAAACTTCGTATACGTCTTTTCCGCTTATATATTCTATCAGCGTGTCCGGGTTTTTGCTATCTTTATATATTCCCAGTGCACTTGTTAATATCAGCAAAGTTTTTGCGTTGGTTAAGCAGGCTATTTGAGAAGCCGTTTCATCATTATCGACGCATTCAACAACTTTTTTGTGTGAACTTTTAAGAGACTGTATTTCAAACTTTCTGCTTTCTTCGGTACTAACAGCGTCGTTATAATTTATAATAGGAATAGCGTTTTGCTCTTTACAGCGAAGAAGCATTGCTCTTAAATGCTCTCTTTTTTGTTCGTCGTTAAAATGCTGATGCTCAACCAAGACTTGTCTTATGGAAAATTTCGGGTCGACGAATTGACGGTAGGTAGACATTAAGATAGACTGCCCTTGCGCCGCATAGTCGGTTTTAACGTCCTCTTTTTCCCCCTCTAATTCTTTTCCAAATCTATTTATGTAATCCAATCTACCCGTTTCTGCTGCGCCACTCGTAACCCAAATATAGCCGGGTTTTAATTCAGAAGAAAGCCTTGCAATAAGCGTATAGTCAAGAATATTGCTCTCTTTGTTTATAAGTGCCATTGAGCCGATTTTTCCGACAAGTTCTGTGTCAAATTTCATATATTAATCTCTCTTGTTAATATTATAATTTTATTATATCTCAAAACGATAAAATTTACAACAAATTTTGTTATGTTGGTATTGACTTTTGTATTTTTGGGAAAACATATAAATAAGAAAATTATAGGAGATTTAATATGAAACTTTCTGAATCCAAAACGCAAAAGAATTTAATGACTGCCTTTTTGAGAGAATCGGGGGCATTTAACGAATACACTTTTTATGCCGAACAAGCAAAGACAGAGGGGTACGAACAAATTTATAACGTTTTTACAAAGTTTGCGGGTAACGAACAGGCGCACGCAAAAGTCTGGTTTAAACTTTTTCATAATATTGCCGGAACCGAAGAAAACTTAAAAGATGCAGCCGACCTTGAAAACTATGAGAGAACGGTTATGTATTCGGATTTTGCTAAGGTGGCAAGAGAAGAAGGCTTTAACGACATCGCAGACCTTTTCGATAAGGTTGCAGAGGTTGAAAAAGACCACGAAACCGTTTATAAAACCTTACACGAAAAAGTACAGAACGGATGTGTTTTCTGTTGCGAAGAAGAGGTCGTTTGGGAGTGTGGTAATTGCGGACACACGGTAAAGGGAAAAACACCGCCCGAAAAATGCCCGTTATGTTCTCATCCAAAAGCGTACTTCGCAATCAAAAATCAAGGTTAACAAAAACGCCCCAAAGGGCGTTTTTTAGTTATCTGATAAATCAAATATTGCAGTTTTATAAATTTTATAACAGAGCAACAAATCATTTTTAGACATGTTTTCGTTTGCGTCGTGGATATTGCCATTTCTTCCTAAAAGTTCAGGACCGAAAGCACAGCCTTTTTTGAACGCTCTTGCAAAGGTGCTTCCGCCAATGCTTATGGGTTCAGCGTTTTCTCCCGTAGCTTTGTTATAGGCGTTTATAAGAGTATTAACGAATGGTCCGTCTTTTTCCACCCACTGCGTCTGATGACGAACGGTGGTTTTGTATTCTATATTAAACTTATCTAGTATTAAACAAACTTCTTCAAGAGTAATCGGATAAGGAGTTCTCAAATCGCAAGATATTATAATTTTCCCCGCTTCTTCTTTTATAAGGTTAGGTGAAATGGTTATGTTTCCTTGCTCGGTTTTTACTTTAAATAATCCGTGTGTATCGTTAAAGAGACAGTCTATAACATTTTTAACGTCTTCTCCGACAGATAAAAAATATTCAAAAAGCGGTTTTATTGCGTTTTTGCCAAGATGCGGTGTTGAGCCGTGAGCCGCTTTGCCGTAACTTTTAATAATTCCATTTTCAAGTTTAAGATTATATTTTTCTAAAAGTGAAAGGTCAACGGTTTTTTCAAGAGGTGTTGCCTGTACGTAATCGCAGACGGCGTTTACCACCGTGCCACCAGAAACGTCGTAAAAATTCTTTAATTTGGGCAGGAAAAAATCCACTACCGTGATGCCTTTTTCCGCATAGCTTAACGGGAAGTTCCCGTCGGGGGAGAAACCAAAGTCGGGGAAATTAGATATTTTAGAAAAATATTTAACGTCTCGCCAACCCGTTTCTTCGTCGCACCCTACGAAAAGGCGGAACTTTTTGTTTGGTTTTTTTCCGCTGTCTTTTAATTCTTTTAATGCGTAAAGACAAAGCAAAATAGGTCCTTTATTGTCTTGAATTCCCCTACCGTAATAAACTCCGTCTTTTTCTGTTAAAGTAAACGGGTCAGTGTTCCAGCCTATTCCAGTCGGCACAACGTCTAGATGTCCGATAATGCCAATCTCTTCGCCCTCGCCAAAAGAGATTTCGCCGATATAACCGCCGTGATTAACCGTTTCGAATCCGAAAGACGACGCTATCGAAAGAAAATATTCGAGTGCAGAATACGCCCCATCGCCGAACGGTTTTCCCTTAGACGGGGTTGAGTAAACGCTTTTAATGGAAATTAATGTTTTTAGGTGAGAAATAAAACTGTCAAAAGATTTCATTTAAGCCTCCGAAATTCGCTTGCTTTTATATTATTATATTATATTTTAAAATAAAAGTAAGCGAAAAAACAAAAAATATTCTTTTTATTTTGCTTTTTTTGTATTTTATGTTACAATAATCAATATGAGCGATAAAGATAACATTCACGCTGGGCACCGAAGCAGAATGATGAATAAACTTCTGCAAAGTCCACAAACCTTAGCGGACCACGAACTACTTGAAATCTTACTCTTTTATGCATTGCCGAGGATTGATACAAACGGGCTTGCACACAGATTAATCAAGGTTTTCGGTGGGCTTGACGGAGTAATAAACGCTACACCTGATGCGCTAAAAGCAGTAGAAGGAGTTGGCGATTATTCTGCTGGCATTATAAGTATAATGTCTGAGTTTACAAAGCGATTTAGTCAAAATAAAAGTCAAAACCCCGTGCTTTCGACACCGCAGAAAATTAGGCAGGAGATTACCGAGCATTTTGACAAAGTGGAATACGAAACCTTTTTATTAATTATGCTTGATGAACGTTACAAACTGATTATGAAAACCGAGTTTTCTATCGGAGAGTATAAAAAGGTAAGCGCAGAAATTTCTACAATTTCAAAATCGTTATCAATTCATAAGCCAGCCTTTGTAGTTATTGCGCACAATCATACTAGCGGTGAAGTGTTTGCAAGTAATGCTGACGACGATGCGACGAGAAAAATTAACCTTTTGTGCGAGATACACGGTTGCAATTTGATTGACCACGTTATCGTTTCTAAAAACGGAAAATATTACAGTTACCATATGTCGGGCAGGCTTGACGAGATTAGAAAACAGACCGAAGTTAATGCTCTGTTCGATAAAATTAAGGAGAATAACAATGAGTGAATTTCAAGGCAAAGTAAGAACTCGTTTTGCGCCTAGCCCAACGGGTTATCTACATATAGGCGGACTAAGAACTGCCCTTTACGGTTACCTTTTTGCAAAAAAAGCAGGCGGAGATTTCGTTCTTCGTATTGAAGACACCGACACGGCTAGATACGTTGATGGGTCTGTTCAGATTATTTATGACACTATGCGTGATTCAGGTATTATGTATGACGAAGGACCTGACGTTGGCGGGGATTTTGGACCTTACGTTCAAAGCGAGAGGAAAAATATTTACACTGAATATGCCAAAAAACTCGTTGAACTCGGTGGCGCATATTACTGTTTCTGTTCTGCCGACAGGATTGCTTCGCTTAAAGACGATGCGGGAAACGTGCGCTATGATAAACACTGCTTAAATCTCCCAAAAGAAGAAATTGAAAGAAGAATTGAGGCTGGTGAGCCATACGTTATCCGTCAAAACGTTCCTACTAGCGGAACGGGAAGTTATCACGACCTTGTTTACGGGGATATTTCTGTTGATTATAAAGATATTGAGGACGGTATTTTAATTAAAAGCGATGGTATGCCCACCTATAACTTCGCTAACGTTGTAGACGACCACTTGATGGGCATTACTCACGTTATCCGTGGTATCGAGTATCTTTCATCCACGCCAAAATATAACCTAATGTACGACGCATTCGGTTGGGAAAGACCTACTTATATCCACCTCCCCCCCATTATGAAAGACGCTCAGCATAAACTTTCTAAGCGTAACGGAGATGCGAGCTACGAAGATTTTGTTAACAAAGGATACGTTAAAGAGAGTATTGTTAACTATATCGCACTTCTTGGTTGGAGCCCGAAATCCAACGTGGAAAAAATGTCGCTTAGTGAACTTATTGAGAACTTTTCGTTAGAGGGTATCAATAAATCTCCGTCAATTTTTGACGAGGCCAAAATGAAATGGCTTTCGGGTGAATATATTAAGGCTATGTCGGATGAAGAGTTGGTTGAGAAAGCCGACAAATTCTTTAAGATGAGCAAGGTTTATGGTAAATATGACCTCAAAAAGATTGCTTCATTGTTAAAAACCCGCATTGAAATTTTTAGCGAAATTCCTGAGAAAATCAATTTCTTAGAAGAATTTGACCGCTATGACTTAGAACTGTATACTCACAAAAAGATGAAGACCGATACTGAGATTGCAAAAAACGTTCTTCCCAAGGCGAGAAAAGCCATTGCAGACTTAAAAGAATTTACCTTTGACGGTGTGCACGATGCTCTTATGGCGCTCGTCCAAGAAATGGGAGTTAAAAACGGACAAGTGTTCTGGTGTGTCCGTGTTGCAATTTCTGGCAAGCAGTCAACGGCAGGCGGTGTTATGGAAATCGCCGAACTTTTAGGAAAAGAAGAAACGTTGAGGCGTGTGGATTATTCAATCGCATTATTAAACGAATAAAGGTTATATACTAAAAAGAATGCGCACTGCTAAAATAATAGCGGTGCGCATTTAATATAAACTTTATTTCTATGCTCCAAAATTGTTTTGGTTTAGCAAGTGATTTTTTTGCGCTTCAATTTTACTGTAAAGTTCAATAGCCGAAGTTATTTTTTCTGCCATCTTAAAAATCAAATTTAGCCTAGTAGATGAATATAAATTATAATTTTGTAGTGATTTTGCCGCAACAATTCCAACGATACTAATATCTCCAATTACCCCTAAATTTTTATCAACTCCAAGTCCGGGTTTAAGGCCTTTATTCATAACCCTAATTAACCCAACGTCCTCCTGTGCCCCAACCGCAGCGTCAATAGCGACGAGCATTGAGTCGGGATGCATTTGCTTAACGTGAGATTTTGCGTATTCTATTTCTTTTGCTGTAACAGGAAAGTTGAGCGTTCCGTAAACGTAAGAATTAACCTTGCGTTTTTTTAGCATAGTACCGATTAACGGTCCCAAACTGTCCCCAAGCACCAAATCACTGCCTATACAAACGTATATCAGTTTTTTACCCTTTGGATTACATTCTATTATTGCTTGGCTTATTCCTTGTTCAGTTTGTTCGTTAAAACTGCTAAATGAGAAATTTTTACTTTCCATGTCTTAATACCTACAAATTTTATTACCCTCTATTTATTGCCACCTTTCTGTTTTTTATACAAATTCAATTGATTAAAAATATTTTCTGTGGTAATATTATATAAAGTATAATATAATACTCAAAAAAACAAACTTTTGTTCGTGATTAAGAGGTGGCTTATGAACAATTTGCTACTTACTAATTATGGCGCAATAATTGACGTTGTAGCGCTAGTTATAGTCTTTGGCTTTGCGCTTGTTGGGTTAAAGAAAGGTTTTGTAAAATCACTTATATCGACCTTTGGAACTGTTTTAAGTTTACTATTTGCAGTTTTGCTTTGTACGAGAGTTGCAGACGTGTTAGAAAGCAAATTCTCTTTTGTTAGCAAGCTTTCCAATTCGATAGCAAACTTTCTTGACCGATTGGTTGGAGAGGACATAATGAACACTCCTCTTTCCCACGCAAGTGATGATATATTTGGAAGTGCTGGTATAGGCGGTATAATAGCTTCGGTTATTCTTTCGGTTAAAAATGATACTTCAATCCCGCTTAATACTTCTATTAGGGACGTTCTTGCTCCAACGTTTAGTTATTACGTTATAATAGCAATTTCAGTTGTAATTCTTTATATCTTATTTAAAATAGCGCTATTTTTAATTGGCGAAATTATTAAGCGTAACTTGTATAAAATTAATTCCGTTGCTAAAACCGACAAGCTTTTAGGGTTTATTTTCGGATTAATAAGTGGAATCGTTTATATAGAATTCTTCATTCTAATTATATCAATTTTACCGCTTGGTTTCTGCCAAAACCTATACGTGCAAATTCATGCAACTACCTTTACGGCGTTTATTGAAAAAATTAATTTGTATAGCAAACTAATAAATATGCTATCAATAGGAAGCGTAATTGAGCACATAAAAAGCATATTAATATTATAATTCTTATTAAAAACCACACTTTGTGTGGTTTTTTTGTATTATATATCCGCCAAACATATGAAATAAAGTTAAAAATCAAGTAAAACTTAGTATAAAACGCCATATATTTTATCAAATTCTTGTTTTAGGCATGCAAAATGTTTCCCGTGGAACATAATTAAGTCTTTTTATTAGTGTTTCACGTGAAACGGCGGTGTTTATAGTTTGTCGTTGGGTTTCACGTGAAACGATTAGTATTCTTGCTGTATTATATGATTGATACAATCTACTCGTTTTAAATTTAAAATTTGAACGATTGGGGTAAGTGTTGTTGGGTGATAAGATTTTTCGGACAAAGAAATTTGCTTGTTTAACTGTTCGCCAGAACGTGGCAAACAGTTTCTGACAGCCAAAAAAGACTTGCTTCTCACACAGAATACAAAAAGTTTTTGCCAAGAAAAATTTTAAGCCATTCTGTCTCAGAACGTTTTAATGAGATTTTTAAAAACGTTACTTTTTATTGTTTTAGACCATTAATACCGATTTGTGTTAATGTGGTTATAAGTTATAAGTCGATAATTTTTTTGTTTGGTACAAATATTTTCTAATAAAATTAATTAAAATGTTTATATATTAATTATTTATTAATTGTTTAGGTTCGGTTGTTTCACGTGGAACAAATAGAAAAACAAACGAAAATTCTTTTAAAAACATTAAAAATTTATAAAAACTGTGTCAAAGCGCAACAATTAATTTATTTTTCAAATAAATATTTACATTATTTTATTATTAGGCGCAATGCAAGTATTTTATGCGCCACCTTTGATTTGTTTAATTTTTTTAAATTTTACGATTATTTATTGTATTTTTAATAATAATGTAGTATAATATGTATGAAATACATAGATATTAACTGATAAAAACGCATTTCAAGGTTATTTAAATGTTAAATCGGTATAATCTATTTGACAAAAATTAAGGAGAACATTTAAATTGAAGACAAGAGGTTCGAAGACTATCTGGATAGTGCTTGCAATTATCGTTGCGATAATCGGTGTGCTTTCTATTACTAATTGTGCAAACAAGAGCAAGTCGGTTAACTATTCGGAATTTTATTCTGTCGTTAGCTATTTAGGGGATAAACAATCTGCAAAAATTACCAAAGATGAATTAACAAATAGTATAGACGCACCAGACGTTAAGAAATCGTTAGGCACGTCATATGCATCTGTTGATTTAGGAAACGTTTTGTTTGACGGTTACGTGGTTGAATTCACACTCACCATTTATAACGCATCAGGAACGCTAATAGGAACAAAGGCTTATACGACAAATTATTCAAGGCAAAATGCATCAGACCTTGAAGAAATGTTAACAAAGGCAGGGGTTGATTATAATTATACCAATCCTAACGCAGGGTCGATTTGGTCTTCGCTTTTCCCGATAATAGGTAGCGCATTAATTGCAATTGTATTCTTTATTTTAATTATGCAAACCCAGGGCGGAACTAAGGGGGCAATGAACTTTGCCAAAACTAACGCTAGGGTCAACAAAGATTTAAAGGTTCGCTTTTCAGACGTTGCTGGCGCAGAGGAAGAAAAGGCAGAACTTGCAGAAGTAGTTGACTTCTTGAAAAATCCTAAAAAATTCTCAGAACTCGGCGCAAGAATACCAAAGGGAGTGCTTTTAGTTGGGCCTCCCGGAACGGGTAAAACCTTGTTCGCTAAGGCTGTTGCTGGCGAAGCAGGCGTTCCTTTCTTCTCAATAAGCGGTTCAGACTTTGTGGAGATGTTTGTCGGTGTTGGTGCTTCAAGGGTTAGAGATTTGTTTGACGTTGCCAAAAAGAGTATGCCTTGTATAGTCTTTATCGACGAAATTGACGCAGTCGGAAGACAGCGTGGAACAGGGCTTGGTGGAGGACACGACGAAAGAGAGCAGACGCTTAACCAGCTTCTAGTTCAGATGGACGGCTTTGAATCTAACGACGGAATTATAGTTATGGCGGCAACAAACCGTGCGGACATCTTAGACCCTGCTCTTTTAAGACCGGGTAGATTTGACAGACAAATTTTTGTTAACACACCTGACGTTAGAGGTAGAGAGGCAATCTTAAAGGTTCACGCAAGAAACAAACCTATTTCTCCTGACGTTAACTTTAAAACAGTTGCAAGAATGACCAGTGGATTTTCTGGTGCCGACCTTGAAAATCTTCTCAATGAGGCGGCAATCCTCGCCGCTAGGGCAAATAGAAAGTTTATAAACAACAGAGACCTTTACGAGGGTATTAATAAGGTATTAATGGGCCCGCAAAAGAAGAGCAGACTTGTTACCGAAACAGATAAACGTATAACCGCTTATCACGAAGCAGGGCATGCAATATTGGCAAGATTATTGCCACATTGCGACCCAGTGCACGAAGTTTCAATAATTCCAAGAGGGCAGGCGGCAGGTTACACCATGACCCGTCCCGATTCGGATGACAACCACTTAACCAAAGCAAAACTATTAGATGATATAGTGATGACCCTCGGAGGAAGAGTTGCGGAAGAACTTGTTATAAAAGACATTTCCGCAGGTGCATCGGGCGATATTCAAGCGGTTACAAAGAGAGCAAGACTAATGGTTACCGAATGGGGAATGAGTGAAAAAGTCGGTCCTATTTCTTACGGCTCGGACCAAGAAGTGTTTATCGGAAGAGATATGGCATCTCACGTATCTTACAGTGAAGAAACAGCCGCTATCATTGATGAAGAGATTAGGGGCATAGTTGAAAACTCGCTTAAAAAGGCGAGAGAATTGTTGTCTAAGAACAAAAAACTTTTAGACGTTATGGCAAGAGTGCTCGTGGAAAGAGAAACTATATTTACCGAAGAAGTCGATATGATTATGGACGGAAAAGATGCCGAAGAGATTATGAAGTTTATGGATGAAAATGAAAGAACTCTTTCGGAAAACCCGTTCGAAAGAAAGGCGAAGAATTCGGTTATAATTAAGAAAGAAGAAATCGAACGTCCGATTAACAAGGCAAACGATTTTAGCGAGGGGCAACCCGAAAAAGAACAATCGGGAAACGAGCAAGAACAAGATAAAAAAGACGGTGAATAACCGAAGGATAAAAGGTAAACGACAAGACTAACTGTTTTAGCAAAAATTGCGAAAAACAAAAGATGAAAAAGAGCAATGTAACGAGAGGTGAATTATGGGAAAAATTATTGCTTTTTCAAACCAGAAGGGAGGTGTTGGTAAAACAACGACCTGCGTGAATATGTCGGCGTATCTTGCAACCAAAGGATACAAATGTTTAATGGTCGACCTTGACCCGCAGGGTAATGCAACCAGCGGAATGGGATTTCCAAAGAGTGAAGTTAAAAACTCGGTCTATAACGTTATGATAGACGATATGCCCATTCAAGATGCTGTTATTAAAACAAAGGTTGATAACCTTGATATTTTGCCGTCAAGCATTGATTTGGCAGGGGCAGAGGTCGAACTTGTTTACGTCAAGAGCAGAGAGCACGTTCTTAAAAGAGTTTTGGAGGCGGCAAAAAACAGTTACGATTTTATAACGATAGACTGTCCGCCATCACTTGGCTTGTTAACCATTAACGCACTTGCTGCGGCGGATACGGTTATCATTCCAATTCAAAGCGAATATTACGCTTTGGAGGGTTTAAGTCAACTCATGAACACAATTAAATTAGTCGTTAAACACCTTAATCCACAACTAAAAATAGAGGGCGTTGTGCTGACAATGAAAGATAACAGAGCAATCATATCACGTCAGATTACGTCAGAAATAAAGAAATTTTTCGGCAAGAGAGTGTATGAAACCGCTATACCAAGAAATATTCGCTTGGCAGAAGCACCCAGCCATGGTGTGCCAATTATGATGCACGACACAAAGTGTTCGGGCGCAAAAGCATACCTTGCTTTAACCGAAGAATTTCTATCACATCAGCCAGCGAAAAAGGCTTAAAAACAAACGGAGAAAGTATTATGAAACCAAACAGAGGATTAGGCAAAGGTCTTTCTGCTCTTTTTTCGGAGACTGAAGAAGATTACGGAAAGAGTTTGCTATTTGATGAAGAACCGAGGGGCAAAGGAGAGGGGGTTAGCGAAGTAGACATAACTTCTGTCTTTGCAAACCCAAACCAACCGAGAAAAGTTTTTGATGAAACGGCGCTTAAAGAACTTGCAGATTCAATCTCTCAACACGGAGTTATTCAGCCCATTATTGTAAACAAGAGTGGAGACCGTTATATGATTATAGCGGGAGAACGTCGTTTTAGGGCGAGCAAGATTGCCGGGCTTGAAAAAGTTCCTGTTATTATTAAGAATTATAGTGAACGCCAGATAAAAGAAATTTCTCTCATAGAAAACTTGCAAAGGGAAGACCTTAACCCTATTGAAGCGGCAACGGCTATGCGCCAACTTATGAATGATTACGGAATGACGCAAGAAGAGTTAGCGGATAGGATAGGTAAATCTCGTCCTGCAATAACGAACACTCTTAGACTTTTAACTCTTTCGCAAGAGGTTATAAAGATGGTTGCAAACGGAATGCTTTCTGCCGGGCATGCAAGAGCGCTTATATCTGTTCCGGGGATTGACCAATTAAAGATGGCAGAAAGCGTAATAAAAGAAGGGCTTTCCGTTCGTGATGTTGAAAAGCGTGTTAAGGAGTATTTTACTCCGCCCGAAGAAAAGGCAAAAAAGAAATTAAAACAAGCCCTTTCTAACGAACTTAAAGAACTCATAGTCGACATGCAAAGAGTTTTTGGAACTAGGGTTAACGCAATCGGAAACGACAAAAAAGGTAGAATATATATTGATTACTACACCAGAGACGACCTTGATAGGTTGAGCGAGATTTTGGAATTTATAAAGAGCAATAAGAAATAAACGGGAGGAACTATTATGTGGGTTTACGTTTATCTTGGAATAACTGCGCTTGCGGTAATGGTTGAATTTATTACCAACGACTTAACCTCTATATGGTTTGCAGGCGGAGGCTTGGTGGCAATGATATTGTCTGCGTTGGGCCTTGAATGGTATTTCCATTTGGTGGCGTTTATCGTCGTTTCTCTTGCCTTACTTTTAAGTTTAAGAAGAATATTGAAAAGATTTTTCATAAAGAACGAAGTTAAAACAAACGCACAGTCTGTAATAGGGAAGGAATTTACCCTTTTAGAGGACATATCCTTTAACACCGCTGGCAGTATAAAGGTTAACGACGTTATTTGGACGGCTGTTGGCGAGAATAATAAATTGGAAATTAAAAAAGGTCAAATAGTTAGAATAATTGATATTAAAGGCAACAAGTATATAGTTGAGGAGGTAAAATAATGGAAACAATGGCAATTGTACTTATTGTTTTAGCAGTGGTATTATTTATTGTATTAATTGCGTCAATAAAAATAGTTAGACAGTCAACAGCCTTAGTTGTGGAAAGACTTGGTAAATTTCATAGGCTTTTAAATACGGGAATACATTTTATTATACCGTTTATAGACAGAAGCGTGGGAGGACCTATAAGTTTAAAAGAAAGAGTTGCAGACTTTGCTCCGCAACCGGTTATCACAAAGGATAACGTTACTATGCAGATAGACACAGTCGTATATTTTCAAGTAACGGATGCAAGACTGTTTACCTACGGCGTTGAGAGTCCTATTAGGGCGATAGAAAACTTAACAGCAACGACGCTTAGGAACTTAGTCGGCGAACTTGAACTTGACGGAACGCTTACTTCAAGAGATACGGTTAACAGTAAGATGAGGATTATTCTGGATGAAGCAACCGACCCATGGGGGATTAAAATAAACAGAGTGGAACTCAAAAACATTCTTCCGCCCAAAGATATTCAGCAAGCAATGGAAAAGCAGATGAGGGCAGAAAGAGAACGTAGAGAATCTATATTAAAAGCAGAGGGTGAAAAGCGCAGTAACATTCTTGTTGCGGAAGGTGAAAAAGAGGCAATGATTTTAAGGGCAGAGGCAAAAAAAGCCGCAATTATTGCTGATGCGGAAGCAACTGCAACTGCGATAAAAATGATTAACGAAGCAAACCCCAATGCAGCGTATCTGACGCTTAAAGGGTATGACGCACTAAAAATCATGGCAGACGGTAATGCGACAAAGATAATTGTTCCAAGTGAAATTCAGAACGTTACAGGACTTTTGGCAAGCTTAAAGGCCGTTACCGAGGAAGACAAAAAGCAATAGTTTAGAGAACAAAAAAGGGCGGACTCGCCCTTTTTGTGCGAAAGCAAAAATTTAACTACCAGAAAAAAGGATAACAAAAATGCTTAAACTTACTAAACTGGACAAAGACATAGCGCCTATAAAAAAATATATCAATTTAGCGGGTGGAATATTTTGCGATTTGTCAATTGGCATTCGATATATGTGGAGAAATGAATACCGCATTGAATATGCAATATTAAACGATACACTCATTATGAAAGAGTGCGGACACGATTATGACGACGCATTTTATTATCCTATCGGAAGCGACTTAGAGGGTGCGTTTTCGGCTATTGAAGAATACGTTCTAGCAAATAATATCCCACTACATTTTTGCTGTGTCGACAACGTTCAGGCGGGCGAACTTGCAAACAGATATAAAGACGTGGAGATTATTAACGAACGAGATTGGAGCGATTATATCTACAAGGCAGAGCAATTTAAAACTTACGCAGGGAAAAAACTTAGTGGGCAGAGAAATCACGTAAACAAATTCAAACGGCTTTATCCCGACTATAAGTTTAAAGTTATTGAAGAACAAGATTTGCCAAACGTTAAGCAGTTCTTAAAAGAGTTTGAAGAAAGTTCGGTTTTTTCCGATTGGTCGGCAGAAGCAGAGGAAAGAACGGTTGTCGATTATATAGATAACATGTTCAACCTTGCTCAGGTTGGAGGATTTTTATCGGTTGATGGGAAAATTGTTGCAATATCAGTTGGTGAAGCGGTTGGCGAAAATTTAATCGTTCACGTAGAAAAAGCATTAAAAAAATATGACGGTGTTTATCCCACCATGGCACAGGAGTTTGCAAGAGCGTTTGCAAACGATAATATTAAATTTATAAACAGAGAAGAGGACTGTGGTGATACCGGTCTTAGAATTTCTAAATTGCAATACCGCCCGATAGAAGTGCGTGAAAAAAACAACGTTAAAGTAAAAACGTTGTTCGATAAAATAAAGTCTCCCATATTTATAAAGACAGAAAGGCTTTCGATACAAGACTTTACAGAGTTGGACAAAAACGACTATGCGAGGCTGTATCTCGACCAAGAAATAAATAAATGGTGGGGATATGATTATAGAGAGGACTTAAAAGACGGCGAGCCAACCCCAGAATATTTTTATTCATTCCAGAAAAAACTTAAAGCGGTTAAAGAAGAATATGCCTTAGCGGTTAAAGAAGCGGGCAAACTAGTCGGCGAATTAGTTTTGCATTCCTTTGATTTTAACGGGGGTGTTGAAATAGGGTTTAGGTTTTTTAAAGAGCATCAAGGAAAAGGCTTTGCGCTAGAAAGCGCTTTGGCGTTAAAGGAGTATTGCTTTGAGTTTTTGGGGGCAGACGCTGTTAAGTCTAGATGTTTTAAGGAAAATTTACCTTCAAAAAAACTTATAGAAAAGTTAGGGTTAAAAAAATTTAAAGAAAGTGAGACCCATTACTTTTTTGCTCAAAAGAATAAGAAGCAATAAATAAAACAAGCCGAAAGAACAAAGCATGGTCAAGTTAAATAGAAATAGCAACAGACAAAATCTTTTGTCTAAACTCTTCTATGGTGCTGTTGTTTTCTATTATTATATAAGAAGAAAGGTCTAAATTGTCATAATCAATTTGAACGTTCACTCTTTCCTCGACCTGTTGTTTAGAAAGGCTTGAACGAAGCATAACGCTGTCAATTCGGATTTTTTTATCACGGCAAACAACCATAACTGAGTCAAAATATTTTTGATAACCACACTCAAAAAGGAGTGGAACTTCAACGAATATTTTGCCTCTTTTTCTTTTAAAAGTTTTTAGGATATAATCCAAAACAAGCGCAGTTATATTTTGAGTTAACAAGCGGTGCTTTTCACTGTTCGAAAAGACTTCCTTTGAAATAATCTTTCTATCTACTTTCAAAAAACATTTTCCGGTAACCGCCGTTGGAAAAAGCGTTTTCAAGAAATTTTTAACCTTTCTCTTTTTATAAAGTTTTGCAACTATTTCATCAGATGAAAGGGTGGAGTATCCGGCATTTTTTAATATTGACAAAGCGCAACTTTTGCCACTGCCTATACCACCGGTAATAGCAATTTTTTTGAGTGTTTTCATGTTATTTTGCCTCGTACCACGTTTTACCGCTACCCAAACTAACGGTTAATTTAACCGAGAGATTAACGGCGTTTTCCATTTCTTCAACGAGTATTTTTTCAACTGCTTCTTTTTCGCAATAAAAAGCGTCGATTATAAGTTCGTCGTGTACCTGTAAAATCAGTTCAGATTTTAACCCCTCTTCTTTTAAGCGACGGTGAACGCCAAGCATTGCAAGTTTTATTATATCAGCGCTACTGCCTTGTAAGGGCATATTCATAGCAACACGCTCACCAAACTGGCGCAGGTTATAGTTTGATGATAAAAGTTCTCTTATATAACGCCTTCTGCCAAGCAGGGTAACGGCATAGCCCTTATCTTTTGCATCCTGCACGTTTTTGTTCATATAATCTTTGACTTCGGGATATTCGATAAAATACGAGTCAATATAATTTTTAGCTTGACCAGAAGATATTTTTAGGTTTTTAGCAAGACCGTATTCGCTTATTCCGTAAATGATTCCGAAATTAACGGCTTTTGCGCTACTCCGCATAGCGCTGGTAACCTGTTCGATTGGCACCTTAAACACTTTTGATGCGGTTATAGCGTGAACGTCTTTTTCCTCCTTAAAGGCATTTATAAGCCCCTCTGCGCCCGAAAAAGCAGCGAGCAAGCGTAGTTCAATTTGAGAGTAGTCAGCGCCTATTAAAAGCCTATCGTCTGCTTTTGGCACGAAGAACTTGCGAATTTCTTTACTTTCGTCATCACGAACGGGAATGTTTTGAAGATTCGGTTCTTTGCTCGAAAGTCTGCCCGTTGCAGTAACCGTTTGATTGAAAGAGGTGTGGATAAGACCAGTTCTTTTATCTATCAACGGCTTAAATCCCTCAATGTACGTTGAAAGGATTTTAGAAAGACCTCTGTGTTTTAATATGAGGGGTACGATAGGATGAGCGCCTTCTAATTGTTCTAATATTTCAGCCGTCGTTGAATATCCGCTCTTTGTTTTTTTGCCCTTACCGATTTTGAGTTTGTTAAAGAGCAAATCCCCCAGTTGCTTTGGAGAGTTAACGTTAAGCGCAGGGCAATCTCCAAGTTCTCTAATTTTGTTTTCTACGGTTATAAGTTCCGAACGGTATTTTTCTCCTGCCGAACAAAGAGCGTCGTAATCAATCTTAAAGCCTGAAATCTCCATGTCAAAAAGCACGTCTGAAAGAGGGAGTTCAACTTTAAAGTATAAATCTTCCATTTGTTCTTCAATGAGTTTTTGCTTTAAAAGTTTATAACAAGAAAGTATCGAGGCGGCAGGTGTTAGTTTATCCAAGCCATACTCGTCAAAAATTTCTTGCGCAGATAGGTCTTTACCCGAAAAATCGGCAAGATATTTCATAATGGAAAGGTCGTCTGCATTAATAATGCTAGTTAAGCCGATGGTATTTTTTAATAGGTGCTTAAATTCTTTTTTGTTAAAAAGCACGACTTGTTTACCCGTATCAAATATACGGGTTGCAAAATTAAGCCCTTCCGATAGGGCAAATCCGTCGTCAAGAAGCCCCTGTCTGATAGGAATAAGCAGTTCAGTCTTACCGTCTGAAACGTTGATAGAGGATGCGCCAACGTAAAGTGAAACGGGGGATAAAAGATTATTTATCGTTCCCAAATCGAGTTCGCCAAGGGTAACCGTTTTAACAGTGTCTTGCGCCTTTTCGGAGTTTGTTTGACTTTGTTCAACGGCATTAAAAGAGTTTTCGAATAATTCGTCTTTTTTGTAAAGCGACTTAAATTCTAATTCAACGAATTTCTTTTTAACTTCCGAAGAAAACGGGAAAGAAAAGGTCATTAAAGAGAGGTCGGTGTCAACACCGCAGTTACAGTCAATAGTGGCAAGCGTTTTAGACAGAAAGGCGGAATCCTTGCCATTCTCAATTTTTTCTTTAAGTTTACCTTTAAGTTGGTCGGTATGCTCGTATAAAGCGTCGATGGTTTTATACTTTTCAAGAAGGGAAAGCGCAGTTTTTTCGCCCACGCCGGGAATACCGGGAATGTTGTCGGAAGCGTCGCCCATAAGCGCTTTTAGTTCGATTATTTGAGAGGGAATAAGCGAAGTCTTTTCAGTAAAGTTAGAAAGATTATATATTTCCGTTTCGGTAATTCCACGCTTGGTAAAATGAACTTCGGTCTGTTCGTCAACTAATTGAAAAGAATCTTTATCGCCCGTAAAAATGATTGTTTTAACGTCTGTATTTTTAGCAATAGTTCCTATAATGTCATCAGCCTCAGAGCCAGGTTTTTCTATAACTCTAACGCCCATAAGAATTAAAAGTTCTTTAAGCAGAGGAATTTGAGGGCGAAGTTCTTCGGGCATAGGTTTTCTAGTTCCCTTGTAATCGGAAAAAATCTTATGCCTAAAAGTAGGTGCTTTAACGTCAAAGGCAACGGCAACGAAAGTGGGTTTAATATCAGAGAGCATCTTAAAAAACATATTCATAAAACCGTAAACTGCGTTTGTTGAGACACCGTCCTTGGTTGTTAGTAAGGGCATAGCGTAGAAAGCCCGGTTGATTAAACTGTTTCCGTCAATAAGAACTAATTTTTCCATAAAATATCCTTTAATATGCTTGCCAAACAAAGAAAATTGTGGTATTATCATAAAGCAATAAACCAAAGGCAAGATAATAATATATATTGTACCCTATAATTTTACCAAAAATATCCTAATATTGCAACAAATAATAGAACAATTTGCCGCTGTGGTGAAACTGGCAGACGCGCTGGACTCAAAATCCAGTGGGCTCATCCCCCGTGTCGGTTCGAGTCCGACCAGCGGCACCAAAAAGAGGAACTCTAAAATAACAGAGTTCTTCTTTTTAATTTATCGATAATTAATGGAGAAAAAAGGTTGTCTCGCTTTTTTTCGGTGTGAAGATTGTTGCACTTGACCGTGGTTACGTTTAATGATATAATATAACAAAATGAAACAAAAAAATTAACCATTTGTTTTGGGAGAAAAAATGCAAGGAATAAATAGAATAGCGAGTTTCACGGTAGACCACGATTTGATTAAAGAAGGGATATATATATCGAGGATAGACGGAGACGTAACTACTTATGATTTAAGGACGAGGGTGCCAAACGGTGGAGATTATTTAGACGACGTTACTATGCATTCTGTTGAACACATGCTTGCCACCTATTTGCGAAATTCATTAATAGGTCAAAGCGTTTTATACTTTGGACCTATGGGTTGCAGAACGGGTTTTTATCTTTTGGTAAGGAACGCAGACAGCCAACAGGTGTATGAAGTGCTTAAAGATGCTCTTAGAAAAACAGTGTTGCACGACGGCGAGATTTTTGGGAACACTAAAAAGGAGTGCGGAAATTATAAATGCCTTTCAATAGAAAAGGCAAAAATGGAATGCAAGCGATATTTAAACTTATTAGAAAAAACAGAAAATCCAAGTTTTAAATATTAAAAAGCCAACCCCCTTTGCTTAATTGCAGAGGGGGTTTATATTTTATATATTTATATATTATTTTGATTTATACAATTTGCGGTATTCTCCCGGAGACATGCCGACGTTCTTTTTAAATAATCTTTGAAAATATTCCACGCTGTCATATCCCACGGCAAGAGCAACGTTTTCAATAATCATATCTGTGGTTTTCAAATAATTACAGGCTTTATTTATCCTAAGGTCAACAAGAGTTTGCTTAAACGTTTTGCCCGTGCTATTTAAAAACAGCCTGCAAACGTGAGTTTTTGAGTAGAAAAACTTTTCGCATACCTGGTTTAGGTCAACCGTTTTAAAATTATTGCTTAAAAAATCCAATATTGAAATTATTTTGTTATGGCTTTGTCCACGTCCGCTTGAAAGAGAAACGCCTTTTTCATTTTCTAACATTTGCGTAATCAGTTTTAGCATTAACGCTTCCGCCAAAATATAGCGTGTGGGCGAAGTCGTTGAATGTGTTTGCGCAATTAAAGTCCTTGCGGTGTCGGTCATGCTTTGGGTGGCGGGTAAATATGCGTATTTGTAAAATAAGTTAGTTCGGCTTTCTTTAATGAAATCATAAAAGATAGAAGAGGACGGAAATAACCGTTCGGTCTCGGTTAAAAACCATTCGGAATCAACCAAGAAGTTAAAAACCTTGCAACTGTTATCAGTATAAAGGGTGTGGAAAGCACCGGGGTGTATCAATATCATATCACCGCTTTCCATTGTAATATTTTGTCCCTCGATAAGATTAATGCAACTGCCCTTTAAAACAAAGTTGACTTCATAAAAATCATGAGAATGGTATCCGCAAATATAACTTGACGGATGGAGACAGACTGCAACTTTTTGTTTGTTGCTCTCTGCGTACTTTGACATTTTGGTAATTGCTATCTTAGAGCGAGTTTCAAGTTCTAGTTCTCTAATTATATTGTTTAAATTTGTTTTGCTATCTTTCAACATGAATCACCATGTTAATATTAACTTAGATGTTGAAAAAAGTCAACTAGTTTGTTGAAAAAAGTTATATAAATATTCTCCCGCTTGGGTTATAATATAATATGAAAGAAAAGTGGAGGTGCTTGCGGTGATTAAATTGGATTACGATACTTATAGAAAGAAAGTTTTCGGATGTTATATAGGAAAATGCGTTGGTGGCACCCTCGGAATGAAGTACGAGGGTAATTTAAATTATAACGAAGTTACCTATTACGACCCCGTTCCTCAAACGATGGTGCCGAACGACGACCTTGATTTTCAAGTGGTTAACCTAGAATCGGTTTTAAGAAACGGATTGCCTATCAACCGTTACCACTTGGGGGAGGGGTGGAAATATCACGTCAGCGACCATGCGCCCGACGAGTATGCGCCCGCAGTAAGCAACCACGCTCTTAAAATATATTCTCCTCTTTCAGGAATGTTTAGAAACAAGTTCACGGCAGGTATGGGTGGCGCAATAAGAAGCGAACTTTGGGCGTGCCTTGCCCCTGCAAACCCAACGCTTGCGCTTTGGTTTGCAAGGGAAGACGCTTGTGCAGAACATTATGGGGATGGAGTTAACGCAGAAATGTTTCTCTCCGCATTAGAGAGTCAAGCGTTTGTCGAGACAGACGTTGCTACTTTAATTGATTTGGCGATAGAGTATATTGGCAGTTGCAGATTTAAGCGTGCTATAACAGACGTTATAGAATGGTGGAAAAAAGAAAAGGACGTTTTATCAGTAAGAGCAAAAATAGTTAAAGCGTATGGAACAAAGAACTGGACGGACGTTACCATTAATTTAGCGTTTATAGTTTTGGCGCTACTTTATTCGGAAGGGGATTTTGATAAGGCGATTTGCACTGCGGTAAGCCTAGGGTACGACGCAGACTGTACCGCTGCAACGGTGGGGTCTATAATAGGCATAATAAATCCCGATTCAATATCGAAAAAATGGACCGACCCCATTGGAGATAAACTCGTCCTTTCAACGGGTATTACTAATATGCACGAACCGGACACCGTAACCGAATTTTGCGAAAACGTTATATCTTTTTCGAAAAAAGTAAAAGAATTTTACTCGACCGAGGTGGAAATAGATTATCCGGCAGATTTAAAAGAGGTAAAGCACGCAAAAAGTTGGCTTGATACGCCCTTAGCGGTTTTTGATTGGGATAGCAAAAGCAAGGAATCTCTTATTGCGGTTAAGCCGTTAATTGTTAACCTTGTTTATCCATCAACTATAAGCGCAAAAATTGGCGAAAAAAACCTTTATGAATTGAGAATAACAAACACGCATAAAAAAGAAGTGGACTTAAATATTTTCTTAAATCTTCCAGACGGACTAAATGCAGTTATGGAGAAAAATAGCGCACGCTTATCCGTCGGACAGACGGAAAATTTCCCTTTTACCGTAACGGTGGATAAATGCAAGCGCAGGGTAAACTTAAACCTGTTAACCATATGTTTAGAAGTAAACGGCATTTTAGTTGATATAGATGCAAATCTGCCCGTTTGTCGTCCATGGTTGAAAGAAGATTTGAAAACGGGCAAAAAGGAAAAAATTGAGGCTGAGGACTTTTTCTTTACTATTCCAAAGGGTGCATTTAAATATACAGCAAAGGTTATTAGTCAAGTTGATAAAACTATAAAACTTGCGCTCGGCGGAACGAGAGAATTTTCCGTTTATTTGAATGGCGAAAAGGTTTTTGAAAACGACACGTCTTTTTACATTCCCGCAATGCATAGAGGCGGGCGAGCAGAAGTTAAAATTAACCGTGGCGAAAATATAATAGAAGCGGTATTTGACGAGGGTGCAAACGGAGAATTTTTCTTGGCGTTTGGCACAAAAGAGGGCATAGGCGTTTGGGTCGACACTATTGAGTGGTGTGAAATATAAAAAAATATGTTTTATGACGAAAAAATTGTAACAATATTTTTAGTCATTGATATTTAAGACCATATAGTAAGTATGGAGTACGTGCTTTTTCTGTGGATATGAGCACTAAATATTATTATGAAAACATTAATAAGATTCTGGAGAAAAATCGTAATTTCGTTTTGCGTACTTTTGGTTGTCGGAGCGGTGATACTAGCAATCGTTATAACTCGTCCCATAGGAAGAAACGATTCGTATAAACTAATGGAAGAATATCAAACGGAATTTAGTGAAGATCAGCACATTGATAGGATAAGGAATTTATCTTACGCTTACCATAATGGAAGCGCAACGACTAGTAATGGAATTACTAGAAAATTTGAAGGAATTACAGACGTTTATATTTTGTATTCATTTAGAAACCAACCAGAGCATTTTCTATATGAAACAAGAATGGGTATTTATGAAAAAGATATCGACCAAGATGGCTATACGTATCAAAAATTGACTGGTTACGAGTATTGTACATATATAGGATTCATAATAGAAGACGAATATTATATATTTAGGCACGTAACCAAAACAACGTGGCAAAAACGCAACGTTTTTTACGAGCAAGGACTAAGCGGACGAAAAAAGTATTTCGGGCTCAACCAAGAGCGTTCGGTTTATTTTGTCGGGTATTTTGACGGCGAAAAGATAATTGAAGTAAAAGACGGCGAGCAAGCGCAATTAACAGGCGAAGAAAGGCATTATTTTATCGGCTCTTTCCTTAGACGATTTTGCGAAAAGTTAAAAGTAGACGAATAAAAAATAAAACCGCCGAAAGGCGGTTTTTTATTGCAAAAAATTAGAAGTTTTGCGTTAAAAATTAAAAACGAAGTTTTTTGTCTTTCATCTCTTCAAGCTCTGAAAGCAACAAGGATAAAAAGGCAGGCTTATTAAGGTCGTCAATAAATTCTATTCGACCCTCTTTTGTAAAATCTATATAAGTTCTGCCAGGAGCGTCCGTAACGTTTACCTTTACCGACGCTTTTTTTATTGAAAATATTTTTGGGTATACTAATGCAAATAATGCGCAAGAATCGTTTGTTGTAATTCGTTTTGGTATATATTTAGGCTCCCAGTATCCTTGATACATATCGAAAAGAAATTTACCGACTTCTCCTTTTTCTTTAAGAGAGTTAACGAAATCTGCTTCTAAATGCGCCTTTATTCTGCCCATGTGAGAGGGGCACATTAAAATAGGTATTTTGCTGTCTAATAGAATTTGAAAGGCTTCGGGGTCGGTTGAGAGGTTGAAAGAAACGTGCTCGGGGTAATTAGTGTTGCCAAACGGAGCACCGCCCATAATAACGACTTTTGGTATTTTGTTTTTTATTTCTGGGTAATCCAAAAGAAGTTTGCCAAGGTTTGTTAACGGACCTAACATTACGGGAACAACGTCGCCATTTCCCCCTGATATAACCCTTTTCATTGCGCAAACAGCATGTTCGTCAATGGGTTTGCTTATAGTGGTATTAGGCGGTATATATGCGCCCATGCCCTCCTTGCTGTGGATGAACTCTGCCGTGGGACTAGTTCTTACAAGCGCTTTTTTTTCGCCAACGGCAACGGGGTATTGCTCCTCGAACAAATCAAGAGCGTGAAGAGTGTTCCTCGTGGCTTTTTCAACCGAAACGTTGCCCGCAACCGTGGTTATAAGTTTAAGGTCGATATTTTCGTCGTTCATTGCGTATACTAGGCAAGCAATATCGTCGACACCAGGGTCGGTGTCGATTATAACTTTTACCTTATTGTTATCCGTTCTAAAATAATTTTTGTCGAAAATTTTATTCATATCTAATAAGTATTATATTTCAAAATAAAAATTTTGTTTAAGCGAGTTTGGTTTTTATTAGTTTACCACACTTTTTCTATTTTATCAAGTTTAAATATTAAAAAGTGCCTGCTGGCACTTTCTTAATTTGGCTTAATGCATTTTCCGGTTACAGCGTCTTGAAACATCATCCAGTAACCTTCGCCGTTCAAATCAAACACTGAAAGTGGAATAAACGAGCAAAAACCTTCAAGTTCTTTGGGCGGAGTGGGGGAATAAACGGCGGGTACACCGTAACAAATATATTTCTCCGTTTGTTGTTCGCTAATTAATCCCACGACGTAATACTTTTCGTTTGAGTAAAATATTTTAGACCATTTGCTTTTTGGGAAAAGTCGTTCCAAGCCGTCCTCTTTGGGGAATTTAACAAATATTTCAGTTAATTCTTTTGAGACGGTATTGTAATAGGGATTGTCTTTGCTATATTTTTTGCCGTTATCAAAGTTTGTTTCATTCTCAGAGAGGTTATCGTCCGAAGTGCTTTCTTGCGTTTTATTCGGGCGCTCACTAAAAGGCAACTCATCTTTAAGGAATGGCTCATTGTCAGAACTCCTTATTAGGTTTAACTTTTTGCATATTTCATCATCTAAATCAAAATAATTTTCAGTTGCGACGGCTTCGTCGTCGTAAAGCGAACTTACATTGTTATCGTCTTTACCTTGCGGAAGTTGTTCTATAATAAAATCTTTTTTTTGGTTTTTTTTATCCTCTATGCACTTTTCTGCTACTTTTTGCTTAAACTGACATAGAGTAAAAGGAAAGTTTTCGGTTGAACCAAAAGTTAACAGCGAGGGTATATGATTCTTTTTCAAAATAATTCCAGCGCAAACACCTTTACTAAATTCCACAAGTCGTTCTGTCGACAAAGAAAAAGAGGTCGGGCGGTCGGGCAAAGAGAAAGCAAATATTTTTTCGCCGTCAAAAAGCATAAGCAGATATTCTCCGCCATTATTAGAAGGAAAGTTTATTAAAGACAAAATAACGTCGGTTATTCCGTTAGTTCGCTCTAATCGGAGAATTCCACTCATTTTATTTGACCGAGAGCAACTGTCCTCGATTTGTTTCATCACTATTATCTTTTTTGTAAATTGCATCTTATTCCCGCTGAATATACTTTTTTATTATAATATATATGTTGAAACTGTGAAAATAATATAAAAACAACCGAAAAAAGCAGTTGTTTTGTCGTATATTACAAATCTTGAAAAAGATAGGACAAAATAAAAAACAAAAAAGGCAAACAAAATCTTTACTTTTGACAAAAATTATGATAGACTATATACTGATGAAAGTTGAAATTCTTTAAGAAAAGCACGTTTGATTTTAAATGTATATATCAAAACAGGCTATTTTATAAAGAAATTTAACGATTAAAGAACTTAAAAGGAAAACAAAAACTGTTTTCCAAAAATTTTCTTTAATCTATAATTAAAACGGCAATAAACTCGGAGTAAACCGAGAATACATAAGGAGAATTATTATGACGACCAACAAGAAAGTTTTGGATTTTATCCAAGAGACAAAAGAACTTTGCCAGCCCGACCAAATAGTTTGGATTGACGGAAGCGAAGAACAACTCGAAGCGCTGAGAAAACAGGCTTGCGACGAAAAAATCCTTATTAAACTTAATCAGGAAAAGTTGCCCGGCTGTTATCTCCACCGCACCACAGTAAACGACGTTGCTCGTGTTGAAGGCAGAACTTTTATCTGTTCTAAAAACAAAGAAGACTCTGCGCCTATCAATAACTGGATGGAAACGGGCGAAGCATTCAAACTTATGAACGACCTTTTCAAAGGCGTTATGAAAGGCAGAACTATGTACGTTATCCCATATTCAATGGGTGCAGTAGGAAGCAAGTTCTCAAAAGTAGGTATCGAACTTACCGACTCAATCTACGTTGTATTAAATATGGCAATCATGACCAGAGTGGGCAAGGCAGTTATCGACGCATTAGGAGACGGAGATTTCATTAAAGGTCTTCACTCTTATGCAGAACTCTCAGAAGAAAAGAGATATATTATGCACTTCCCCGAAGAAAACACCATTATGTCAATCAACTCTAACTATGGTGGAAACGTTCTTCTCGGCAAAAAGTGTTTTGCGCTCCGTATCGCATCATACCTCGGCAAGACCGAAGGTTGGATGGCAGAACACATGCTTATTCTTGGAATCACCAACCCCAAGGGAGAAAAGAAATATATTGCAGCGGCATTCCCCAGTGCTTGTGGAAAGACCAACCTTGCAATGCTCATTCCTCCCAAGGAATATCTTGACAAAGGATATAAAATTGAGTGCGTAGGTGATGATATTGCATGGATTAGAGTTGGTGAAGACGGAAGACTTTGGGCGGTTAACCCCGAAAACGGTTTCTTCGGCGTTGCTCCTGGAACTAATATGAAGTCTAATCCTAATGCGCTTAAATCAACAATGAAAAACACCATTTTCACTAACGTTGTTCAAAATCTTGACGACAACACCATTTGGTGGGAAGGTCTTGACAAGAATCCTCCTAAGAATGCTATCGACTGGAAGGGCAATCCTTGGAACGGCGATATGAAAGATGCAGACGGCAAGGCAATAAAGGGTGCTCACCCCAACAGCCGTTTCACTGCTCCTGCAATCAACTGTCCTTGTATTTCAGACCAGTTTGAAGCACCCAATGGCGTTCCGCTATCAGCAATCGTGTTCGGTGGAAGACGTGCTAAGACAGCACCGCTCGTATACCAGAGCAAAGACTGGAATAACGGTGTATTCGTTGGCTCAATCATGGCAAGCGAAACAACGGCTGCCGCAACTGGTGCAGTTGGTGTCGTAAGAAGAGACCCGATGGCTATGCGTCCGTTCGTTGGTTACAACATGGGCGATTATTTCAATCACTGGATTGAAATGGGTGATAAGATTGCAAATAAACCCAAGATATTCAACGTTAACTGGTTCAGAACTGATGACGAAGGAAACTTCATATGGCCTGGATTTGGCGACAATATGCGTGTTCTTGATTGGATTATCGACCGTTGCGAAGACAAGGTTGATGCTATTGAAACTCCTATCGGTTTCATTCCTAAGGCAGAAGATATCAATATAGAAGGTTTAGAAGACGTTACTATCGACACCATTAAAGACCTTCTTACCGTTGACGTGGAAAACTGGAAGAAGGAAGCAGAGGGTATCGAACAGTTCTATGGCGAACTTACTAGAGTTCCTGAAGAATTGAAAGAACAACTTGCAAACCTCAAAGCAAACCTCAACAAATAATTAAAACAAAATCAAAAAGACTTTTACCAATTTCGGTAAAAGTCTTTTTTGTTGTATAAAAATTTTCAAGACGGGGAAAATAAACATATAAAATATGGAGGTGTAACCTATGAATAAAAACATGCTTACTACCAAAGAGGCGACGCTCATATCCGACCTTATGACGATGGAAGAGTCTGCTTGTAAAAAGGCAAGATTATATTCGAGAATATTGACCGATAAAAATCTTGCGGACGCATTCGACAGAATTGCAGATAACCACCAAAAAAGATTTAACGCTTTGCTTGATTTGTTATAAGGAGGAAAGAAAATGTCAAACTATAAAGCAGATATAACTCTAAATGAAAAAGATTCTTTGCAAGATATGTTAAACCTTGAAAAGAGTTTGGTTAAAATTTATTCAACGGCAATAACCGAGGGGACGAGCAAGGGTTTTAGAACGCTTATTAAAAACCACTGGCACGAGGCGACCGAGGACCAAATCAACGTGTTTTTCCAGATGACAGAACACGGATATTACACGGTTGAGTCTGCGCCCGAAACCACCCTTTCTGAACAGAAGAATAAATTCCTAAAAGTAAAAACACAACTTTCATAAAAAATAAAAGTGCGTTGAAAACAACGCACTTTTGATTTTAAATCAAATAATTATTCAGCCTTTTCGTCTTCAGTGGCAGCTACTTCTGCAACAGCCGAAAGAGCAGGGGCTTGCTTTTTATCAAAATATTTTCCGTAAAGATATTTGGTTAAGAAGAGTGAGCCGAGCATTATTGCGATACTGAGCGGAAGCATAACGTACCACAACGGAACGAAACCTGCAATAATAAAGCAAACAAATGACACAGCCGCAACGTAAAGAGCATATGGTAGTTGAGTTGAAACGTGATTTAAGTGTTCACACTCTGCACCTGCACTACTCATAATTGTCGTATCTGAAATGGGAGAACAGTGGTCGCCACAAACAGCACCTGCAAGACAAGCGGAAATGCCAACAATCATAAGAGGTTCAACGGTTGAGATATCGCTTCCTTCAACAAAACCAAACATGGCGGTAACAATAGGAATGAGGATTCCAAACGTGCCCCATGAAGTACCCGTAGAGAAGGCAAGCACGCAAGCAACTAAGAAGATAATTGCAGGAAGCAATTTCATTAGAGCAGGGGGAACGCTTTCCATAAGGTCGTGAATATATTCTGCCGCACCGAGAACGCCAGTGATGTTTTTAAGAGCAGTTGCAAAGGTCAAGATTAAAATTGCGGGCACCATTGCGATAAAGCCTTTGGGAATATTGTCCATAGCCTCTTTGAAAGAAACAGTTTTTCTTAGCGCAAGATATATAATAGTAAAAATCAAAGCGATTAGACCGCCCCAAGGAAGAGCGACGGTAGCGTCGGTATTAGAAAAATATTCGGTGAAATTGGTTGCTTCGCCTGCAACGATACCGTTATAAATAATTGCGCCTATACAAGCAACGATAAGAACTGCAATAGGAATGACCAAATCCCAAAGTTTGCCCTTGGAAGACGGAGCAGTTTCATCTCCAACAATTTGCTTGCCGGAGAACAAATCGCCGTTTTCTGCGTTTTCTTCGTGCTTTTTCATTAGACCGAAATCAAATTTCATAAGTGTGATTGAAAGTACGAAAACAAGGGTTAAGATTGAATAGAAGTTCATGGGTATAGCCATTATGAACAAACTGAAACCTTGTCCGTCCGCAACGTATTGAGAAACTGCTGCCGCCCAAGAAGAAATGGGCGCTATCATACAGATAGGAGCAGCGGTTGCGTCAATAAGATAAGCGAGTTTAGAACGGCTTATTTTATGTTTATCTGTAACCGGACGCATAACAGAACCAACGGTGAGACAGTTAAAGTAGTCGTCGATAAATATCAATATACCGAGAACAAAAGTACAAAGAGCGGCACCAACTTTACTTTTAACGTGCGTTTTTGCCCAGTCGCCGAATGCTTTTGAACCACCCGCTTTATTTATTAGCGCAACGATAATTCCGAGTTCAACAAGGAAAACGAAAATACCGGCAGTTCCGGAAACAGCAGAAATAATACCTGTTTCTAAGACGTGGTCAACTGTCTTTAAGGGAGCGAAGTCCGCTGCAAGAATAGCACCTGAAAGGATGCCTATAAACAGAGACGAAAAAACTTCCTTAGTGATAAGCGCAAGACCGATAGCAATAATCGGAGGGAGAAGCGCCCAGATAGAACTGAAAACCGTGCCGATTTCACCGCAAGTGCCACATCCTGCACCCGAACAGTCCGGGCAGGCAGCGTGGGCAGCCCCCGTCGCAACGACGGTGATGAGTGCGCCCAAGATTACTACTGCGGAAACAAGCAAGGTTAACACTTTTTTGTTAAAAAACTTCTTTGTGTCAAGCATAATGCTTTCTCCTTTTGTAAAAGATTTTTTTATTAAACAAAAAACACGGACTATTAAACACCGTGTTTAAATCACATATCTAATAGCACAACGCAAAGAAACTTTGCGACAGTCGAACGGATATTTTCCGCACGCCCAGAACATTTTCTTTGGCAAAAAAACGCTCTTCGGCAACCTCCCCTTTTCCGCACGCAATTTGCCGAAAACGAACGGGATAATGTCGGTTGCACCTCTATATAATGTTTTAGTTTTATTTAATATATATTATTTTGTCGATATTGTCAACAGTTTTTTTAAATTTCTTGTCTTTTTTTGAGTTTGACTCTTTTTACCGCTGAAAGGATTATAATCACAACGGAAATTAAAATAATTCCCGAAACGATAAATACAGCGCAGTTTAAGAAAAATTCTTGTGGCAAAATTTTGATAATTTCGTCATATCTAGGGTCAAAAGTCCAGTTGTCTTTTCCTGCAAAAAAGAGTTTGTGAAAAACTATGAATGCACTATTAAAATCTACCGCAACCACAACGGCAAGAATAATAAATACAGAAAGCACGCAAACCGCAGAAAAAAATGCGGGAGAAAAACCGCAAGGCTTTAAGATGCTTATCTTTTTCTTTTTCTTCAAAACTAGACAAAAAATAATAAAAGAGAGAGATAAGAGCATCACGATAATATTAAGGTTAAACAACTGCTTGCAATCTTTAAAGTGGCTTGCGCCCTCTTCGGTATATTTAAAAACACCGACCCCGAAAGAAGTAAAAGGCAAAGTTAGGTAGTTAAGCACTTGGTCGTAGGCTTGTTTTATGGTCTCAAAGTCATATCCGGTTCTTTGAGGGAGAGACAAGGCGTTTATGTGTAAGTAATAAAAAAACCTTAAATAAATGGGAAGCCCTATTGAAACGGTAATAATCAAAAAGAAAACGGCAACCCCAAAAAAGGTGGTAAAAAGTTTGTTTTTCATAAAAATATTTTAACATAATTAAATTAGGCTGTCAAGACAATAGCAAAATCGCTTGCAAAAACGGGTGATTAACTGTATAATATTATTAAGAAGGTTTTCGGACAACACTTCTATAAAACAACCGAGAAGAAAGAGAAAAATTTAACCTCTTTTTCGGTTGTTATCGAAAGAGAGGTTTTTATATGAAAAGAACTAATCAAATATCGAGAGCAGGTGTAATCGGCGCACTTTATATCGTGGTATCGTTGATAATTTTACCATTAAACAGCGGAGCCATACAAGTAAGAGTATCTGAGGGTTTGTGTTTATTGCCGTTAATATATTTAGAAGCGGTGCCAGCGTTGGCCGTTGGGTGCATGGTGGTTAATCTTATAACTGGGTGCGCTGTTTTAGACGTTGTTTTGGGAAGTTTAGTTACTCTGCTTGCGGGGATATTAACTTATTTAAGCGGACGCTTGATAAAAAAATGCTGGGTTAAAATTTTTGTGGGGGGATTGTTTCCCGTAATCTTAAACGCATTTCTCTTGCCGTTAATTTGGATATATTGTTACGGTGCTGAGTATATTTATCTTATACAAACACTTTTAATATTTTTAGGGCAGGCGGTATCGGTATATTTGTTCGGCGTGCCGACAGTTTTAACGATAGATAAGTATAGAAAAAGAGGGGTAAAGTTTTTAGAATAGAAAAAACTCTTTCCAAAAAAAGGAAAGAGTTTTTCTTTTTATTCAACCACCTTGAAAGGATGGTAAGTAGCCCAAATGAACAACAACCACAATGCTGAAAGTCCAACGAGCGAATAAATGATGCGGGATACAACCGCAGCCCCACCGCTACCAAATATGAACGCAACGAGGTTAAAGTCGAAAATACCGACTAAAAGCCACACGAGTGCGCCTATAATAACTAGCGAAAAGGCAATTATTGAAGTAATTTTCATAATATAATTCCCCCGATATAAAGTATTTGCATATCGGGGGAATTTATTCACGCATAAAAATAATATAAATCTTATAAAAGAGCGTTTTCCAAAACCAGTTTATCAAAGTCGATTGTTTCTACAAAATCAGATTTATTAAAACGAACGTTGTTATATTTTGCATAATTAAAAAGGTGTGTTTTGATAAGGACGGGGGTTGCAATATCAAGGTTTTCGCAAATTTCTCTCAAATAGTCGTAAAACTCAGAATAGTCGAGAGGTGAAAACCTTTCAAACACGTATTGCTTAACAATTTTATCTTTTTTCATGACTTTTGCCCAAATTCTTACCATGAAACTCCCTCCGTGCAAATATTGTAGCATAAATCGTGAGCGAAAATCAAGTTTTATATTGACAAATGCCTTTAAAAATATTACAATAATAAAAATGGGTTATTATGAAATTTTACCCGTAGGAGAAAAATAATGTCAAACCTTAAAAAACAAATAATAGATTTGCTTTCAGACAACGCAAGATATACCGACGCTGAACTTTCCGCCATCATTGGCGTTACCGAAGAAGAGGTTAAAAACGCTAAATCACAACTGGAAAACGACGGAGTTATCGTAAAATACTCGGCTATTCTTAACACGGAGGCGTTATCTAGTAAAAAAGTTCAAGCGCTTGTTGAAGTTAAAGTTGCGCCACAAAAATTAAAAGGTTTCGATTCTTACGCAGAAGAGATTTATCACTTTGAAGAAGTCAAAAGCCTTTATCTTATGAGTGGCGGGTTTGACCTCGCTATTTTTGTGGAAGGCGATAATATAACAGACATAGCAACCTTTATTGCTGAAAAACTTTCGGTTATAGACGGAATAGTTAGCGTGCAAACGCATTTTATTTTGAAAAAATATAAAATCGAAGGGCAAGTTACACGCCCTAGTGAAGACGGAAAGAGGCAGATGATTCACGCATGAGAAATTTTTTAAGTGAAAGAGCAAAAAATTTAAAACCATCGGGTATAAGGAAATTTTTCGATATAGTTTCCGAGAGGAAAGACGTTATATCGCTTGGCGTTGGCGAGCCTGATTTTATCACGCCTTGGAGAATTAGAGACGCTGGTATCGGCGCAATTAAAAGAGGCTACACGCAATATACCTCCAACAAAGGATTAACTGCCCTCCGTGAGGAAATTTCTCACTATCAAAAGAGCGTTTTTGGAGTGGATTTCTCTGCCGACGATACTATCATTACCGTTGGAGCAAGCGAAGCAATAGATTTAGCGCTTAGGGCTATCGTCAACGAAGGGGACGAAATTTTAGTTCCCGACCCCAGTTACGTTTCTTATAAACCATGCGTAGAACTTTTGGGGGGAGTTGCCGTGTCCGTTCCGTGTAGCGGGGATAACGGGTTTAAATTAACCCCTGAAAATCTAGAAAGCGTTATAACTGAAAAGACAAAAGCGTTAGTTTTTCCTTACCCCAATAACCCCACTGGCGGTATAATGGAAAAAGAATATATCGAGGCGATTATTCCTATTATAATAAAGTATGATTTACTTGTTATTTCAGATGAAATTTACGCTGAACTTACTTATGGCACAGCGCACGTTTCACCAGCAACCTTCCCTGAACTAAAAGATAGGGTGGTGTTGATAAACGGTTTTTCAAAAGCCTTTGCAATGACAGGTTGGCGTATAGGGTTTGTCTGTGCGCCCTCTGATATTCTTGGCGCTATGCTAAAAATTCATCAATACACGATAATTTGTGCTCCTATTTTTTCTCAATACGCCGCTCTTGAAGGGCTTAAAAGTGGGAGAATGGACGGTTATAAAGATATTCTTGAAATGAAAGAGGAATACGATAATCGCAGAAAATTTATGTTGCGCACTTTTAACGAAATGGGGCTTAGTTGTTTTGAACCCAAAGGTTCGTTTTATATCTTTCCGTGCGTAAAATCAACTGGTATGACGGGGGAAGAGTTTGCAACTGCACTTCTCGACAAAAAACAGGTTGCCGTTGTTCCAGGAGACGCATTCGGGGAGTTTGGCAAGTTCTACATAAGGTGTTCATACGCTTACTCTATGAAAAACCTCGTCGAGGCAACAAAAAGAATTAAAGAGTTCGTATCGGAACTCAAAAAATAATTTTTCTTTCTTAAACTGTTTAAGCGGTTAAAAGGGGATATAAATGGACAAAATTATAATAGTAGGCGCAGGACTTTCGGGTGCTATTACCGCAAGACTGTTCGCAGAAAACGGATATGATATTACTATCGTTGATAGAAGAGAGGTTATAGGTGGTAACGCTTACGATTTCGTGGATAAAAACGGCATTACCATTCAGCCATACGGACCGCACGTCTTTCGTACGGATGACGACGGGGTTTTTGAATTGCTGTCAAAGTTTACCGAATGGATTCCCTATAAGCACAAAGTTTTGGCTAAGGTCAGAAAAGATAAATTAGTACATTTACCTTTCAACCTTAACGCCCTCAAAAGCCTTTTCCCAAAAGATAAGGCGGAAAGGATTAGAGAAGTGCTTATCTCGGAGATAGGAATGGAACAAAAAGTTCCCATATTAAAACTTAAAAATCACCCTAATAAAGAAATTCGTGAGTTTGCAGACTTTGTTTACAAAAATATTTTTTACATCTACACAATGAAACAGTGGGGATTTAAACCTGAGCAACTAGGGGCAGAGGTAATGAATAGAGTACCCGTCCACGTTTCTGAAAACGACGGATATTATTTGCAAAAGCATCAATATATGCCAAAAGACGGATATACTCAGATGATTGCAAACATTTTGCGCCACCCTAGAATTAAACTCAAACTTAAAACGGATGCAAAAAAGGCAATCACTCTTCAAGGCGGAGTTATCTATCTAAACGGTAAGCCGTTTGATGGCATCCTTATCTATACTGGCTGTGTTGACGAACTGTTTGATTATAAGTTCGGTGTTTTGCCGTATAGAAGTTTGAAGTTTAAGTTTAAAACGCTCAAAGTTTCTTCTTATCAGCGTTCGGCTGTGGTTAATTATACAACCTCGCATAAGTTTACTAGGATAACAGAGTTCTCAAAATTCACTTGTGAGCCAAAAGATAACACGGTAATAATGAGAGAATATCCCGTTTCATTTAAAAAGGGAAAGAATATTCCATATTATCCTATTCCGATAGAGAAGAATAGAAATCATCATCAGAAATATCAAGAGGAAGCAAAGCAATATAAAAACCTTTTCTTACTCGGCAGATTGGCTAACTATAAATACATAAACATGGACGTTGCGGTCAGAAACTCAATAAAACTTTACGAGTATATTACCGGAGATGAGTTTGATATAACGACGATAACAGAAACCACAAAGAGCAAAGGAAACGAATAATGCAAGAGCAAAAGAGCCAAATAAAGGTGCTTGAACTAATAGACACATATTATCCAACGGTGGACGGAGCGATAAACGCAGCAAAGTATTATTGCAGTGCGCTAAGCAAGGTGTCGGAAGTTAAACTCGCCGTACCAAAGGCTGCCAAAAAGGCTAAGCACGTCGACAAAGAGCCGTTTGAGGTAATTAGATGTGCTTCTACGCCTGCGCCCGAAGGATATAGGCTAGGTTTTCCCGACCAAGATACGAAGTTTATCAAAAGGATAAAAGACGAGAACTTTGATATTTATCACGCACATTCACCTTTTGCGTTAGGACGTTTTGCCTTAAAAATGGCTAAAAAGCAGGGCATACCTATCGTTGCAACCCTTCATACCCAGTATCATCAAGATTTTGAAAGAGTAGTCAAAAATCAATCTCTTGTCGACGTTATGGTTGGGTATATCATGAAACTCTATCACAATGCCGACAGTGTTTGGACGGTTAGCGACGGGGCTTGTCAAATTCTTAGAGACTACGGGTATACGGGAAAAATCGAAGTCGTTAGGAATGGAACGCATTTTAAATATCCCGACAACGCTGAGGAGTTGATTGAAAGAGTTAACCAATTACACGGCTTAAATGAGCAACAAAACGTATTTTTATTCGTTGGCAGAATGGCGTGGTATAAAAATCTTAAAATAATAATCGACGCACTTTCTCAAATCAAGCAAAAAAGAAATGACTTTAAAATGCTGTTTGTTGGCGGTGGCTTTGATTTAGACGACGTTAAAAAATACGCAGTTCAAGCGGGTATAATGGATAACTGTATCTTTACAGGAACGATTAACGATAACCAGTTGTTACAAGGTTATTATTTAAGGAGCGATTTATTCTTGTTCCCCTCAACTTTTGACACCTCTTCGGTGGTGAAGGTGGAGGCAGCGGCACATAATCTTGCGGCTGTACTAGTTAAAGATTCTTGCGCATCAGAACTTGTTGTAGACGGCGTAAACGGATTTTTGGCGCAGGAAAATGCGCAAAGTTTTGCCGAAAAAATTCTGTCCGTAATGGATAAACCCGAATTGGTAAAAGAAGTTGGCAAAGAGGCTGGCAGAACGCTTTATCGCAGTTGGGATATGGTAGCGGAAGAGGTTAAAGAAAAATACTTAAAAGTTATAGAAGAGTATAAACGCAACCAGGAACTTTTCGAAAGGTTATTTAACTATAAGTCGGCAAAGAAAAAATCATCCGCAAAGAAAAACACGGCAGAAAAAAACACTGCTAAAAAACCACTTTCAGAATCGGCTCAAAAGAGAAAACTGGCGCAAACAAAAAGGCAAACGAAAAGAGTTGGAGAGCAAGTGAAGAGAAAGAAAAAGGCACAAGAGAAAAAAGCCAACGAAAAATAAATTGTTATAAGGTCAACAAGAAAAAATTCTTAGAATTAACCTTTTTCTTTTTAAAAAATTTTTATTTTTTTATGCAAAGGCTATTATTAATTGCAATCAAATAAATTATTTGCTATAATTATTTCGAAAATATTTTATAGAAGGAATAAAACTATGAAAAAACTTTACGCAGGTAAAACAAAAGACGTATATCAAATGGAAAATGGCAACGTTATGCTCAAATTTAAAGATGATTGCACGGGTAAAGACGGCGTGTTTGACCCAGGTGAAAATTCAGTTGGACTTACTATCGACGGAATAGGTAAAGCAAATCTTCAAACCTCAGTATATTATTTTGAAATGCTCAAAAAAGCAGGTATAAAAACGCACTACGTTTCTGCGGACGTTGAAAACGCAACGATGGAAGTTCTTCCTGCGGAATGTTTTGGTAAAGCACAAGGTGGAAACGGTCTCGAAGTTATTTGCAGATTGGTTGCAACAGGAAGTTTTATCCGTAGATATGGCGAATATATTAAGGACGGCACACCGTTAAATGGCGGATACGTTGAATGCACTTTCAAAAACGACGAAAAAGGAGACCCGTTGGTTACCGGCGAAGGTCTTGCTGCTCTCGGCGTTATGACTCCCGAAATGTTTGAAAGCATGAAAGAACAGACCTTAAAAATCACCAGAATCGTTGCGGACGATTTAAAAGAAATCGGGCTCGACCTTTGGGATATCAAGTTTGAATTCGGTTATAATAACGGAGAAGTTATTTTAATTGACGAAATTGCATCTGGCAACATGAGAGTTTATAAGGGCGATAAAATCGTAGACCCCGTTGAACTCACCAAACTTATCAATAATAGATAATAAATAAGAATTACGGCAAAAAACATCCTTGTATTTAACGAGGATGTTTTTAGTTATAAATTTTAAAACCATATATAAGTTCTTTTCTTAAACTCATAAAACAATCCCCATTCGCTTTTTGGATGGGGATTGTTTGGCGCATCCGCCGAGACTCGAACTCGGAACGGAGCCGTCGGAGGGCTCTGTTTTATCCAATTAGACTACAGGTACGAAAGGTGTTAAGGAGCAACTTAAAACTTTACCGTAGTATATCAAAAACGGTAAAAATAATCAAGTGAAAATTAAAGTTTGTGTAAAATAGGGCATTTTGCGGTAATTAATTGATATTTTCTTTACAATGTGATATTATGTTTTTTGGGAGAAATTATGAAGAAAACCGTAGTAGTAGGAATGAGCGGAGGAGTGGATAGCTCCGTTGCCGCATTATTGTTAAAAGAGCAAGGATATAACGTTATAGGTCTATTTATGAACAATTGGGAGGAAAAAGACGATAACGGATGTTGCACTGCAGAAGAAGATTATGTCGACGTTAGAAGGGTTTGTTCTAAAATCGGCATACCTTACTATTCGGTAAATTTTTCAAAAGAAGTCGGACGTAG
>JAZRMR010000025.1:0-4157 GCA_045647765.1 Christensenellaceae bacterium | reverse complement strand
ATCGTTCTCATACAGCACCACATCACCTGCACGCAGTTGCTGTGCAAGCGTAGCCGATGCCTCGGCGAATGAGTCTGCCAATATTGTCTGCTCCGCAGGGAATTCCGCATCCTTTAAGCCCACAGCGATAGCCTCGCGGTTGGTGCGGTTTACTACAATTGCAATGTCGCACGCTGCGGCTATATCACGACCAAGCTCACGATTCAGCTCTGCCTGACGTACACCAAACTCCACAAAACCGGGTGTCACCACAATTCTTCGTGCCCCCGCTGGGCGTGTGAAGTGGTGCAAAACCTCCAATGCCATCTTCGCACCCGTAGGGTTTGAGTTGTAGGCGTCATCAATTATTGAAGTCGGATCGTAGCCATGTCGTTCTGTGAGCCAAGGAGTTGTAGCTAAGTGGTGTCTTCCTAAGACCGCTTGGCCTCCGACTTGGGCAAAACAAAAACACCAACCAATTGGTTGGTGTTCTGTTTTGTCTTTCACTCATAAAATAGCTGTCATGCTAAATAGGGATATTTTTGTTATGTCCTTTCTTCAATATCTTTTATAGACTTCCCATTACTATTTCGCCACTCCGTTCTTCCATTGGCATTTCTGCCCATAACAACAGCCGCTGATACGGATGGACTAGTAAAGATATAATCCGAATTAAATATGAAGTTTTGACCAATTACACCTTTTTCTATTAGCTTATCTCTTATATTTTTTATCCAATCTGCAGCACTTTGAGTAACGTCATATGCCACTTTAGAATCTTTCATAACCATAAAGCCATCAGACACAATTAATCCTTTAGCTGTTGCACCCCTTGCCGCATTAATATAAAAAATCTCTTCATTAGCGTGGTCTATGTTTTTCAATTCTACTTTATCAAAAACTTTATAACCTAAAGTATTTACAAGTAGTTTGGTGTTTTCGATGAACTCAACCAACATCGCATCATCAAATTCTGAAACTGACGAACAAGGGTTTACGCTCGATTTAAATTTATACATTGAATAATTGCATAATTTTGTTGGTTTATTCTTCGGGGGGTAATACCTGGAACACAATTGCAAACTGTTGATCATATCCCCTATATCTATGCCATGATTTATTTGATTTGATAGTGCAATAAATAGGACATCTTTCACGAACCATGTCTTCTGTTATTTCAATTTCCAAACGACTTCCATTACCTAAATGTCTGCCGCATTCTATATGCCAGTCAAAAATATATTGCTCTGGGCTAAAGGAAGGATCTAAAGTAAGCCATGCAGAATACTTTTCTCCAATATGAAATTGATATAATTGGCTTGTCCCTGCTTTGTTTAAAACAATTGATTCAAAAGATGTATCTTTATTAAGCGAAAATTCGTTTCCTAGTGAATCATTTAGTCTTATTGCGTTTGGAGCATTAAACACTCTCTCTTCTCCTTTGTTTTGATAATACTGTTTTATTCCGTCAATAAAATCATTTGTATAGCAAATACATCGTTCCGCATCCCTCATAGAAATCGGGTTACTATGTGATAAGGAATTACGTATAGGAATTAACCGTTTCAAATAAGTTCTTGCCTCTGAATTTCCATCTGGATATATTAAATCTAAAAAATTTTTAAAGTAATTTTTATATAAATCATTTCGGCACAACAAATATATTATTTCCTCAAGAAATAAGGTATCAATTTTTTTACTAAAACGTTGTGGGTACGCTCTCATCATGGCAGTTGTTTTATCACGAATGTTTTTCTTTACAACAGGAACACCAGGAGATAATTCGATATCAAAATAATTTTCTCCTAGCTTCTTAGTGAGTTCACTATGTATAATGGTTCTTGCCCACTTCTCAAATGCCTCAATATTTATTCGGCATAATGAGCGCAACTCTTCTTCGGGTAATGAGTAAAACATATTTTCCTTTCCATAATCCGCTTTTGTAATTTTTTTGCTTTTCCAACTTTTTCATTTATATTATAACATGTTTTTATAAATAAAACAAGTTATTCCTTAAATCTAAGCAACTTAAAAAATGCTTTGCTATGATATAATTTTATTAATAATTTATCATTAAGGAGATTTTAGGGATATGCACTACACAGAAGAAGTTAGATCGCAAATCATTACGCGATATAAAAACAAAGAAAGTGTTATCAACATTTCAAAAGAAACTTGTATTCCTCGCTCCACTATTTATCGGTGGATAAATGAATATACGGTAAAGACTTCAATCCCATCGAACGTAAAGAACAAAGAAATTAAAGAACTTGAACGCAAGGTGGAAAAACTGCAAACCATGTTGGCTATTATTCATGAGCTTGGAATTTCTGTCAATGCACCGTTAAAGGAAAAACTAAACGCCATGGCGCCGCTATATGGAAAATATAACGTTCATTGGTTGTGTGAAGCTATGCAGGTTGACCGAGGTACTTTTTACAACCATGTTTTCCGTAATAAAAAAGACAACACTTGGTATGCTAAACGCCGAGAAATTCTCCGTGAAGCAATCCTCAAAATCTATGAAGAAAACCGGCAAATCTTCGGCGCAGGTAAAATCACAGCAATTCTGAAACAGAAAGGTTATCGGACAAGCGAAGAAACCGTTTCTTTTCTCATGCATGATATGGGTTTACAAAGCATACGCCATCGAGCGAAAGCTATATACGAAAAAGAAGTAAAGGCAAAGAACAAAGTTAATCAGCAATTTCAAACCACACGCCCCAATGAAATATGGGTGAGCGACGTTACATATTTTAGAACACCGTATAATTCATATTACATTTGCGTTATTCTCGACCTATACTCCCGAAAAGTTATAGCTCACCGAATTGCCTTAAACAACAGTACACAATTGGTGAAAAATACTTTTAAAGATGCTTATGAAACAAGACAACCAAAGGGTACAGTTATTTTCCACTCTGATCGTGGCGGTAATTATCGTTCAAAAACTTTTTGCAATTACTTAAAATCTCTAAAGGTCACCCAATCGTTTTCTCGTGCTTATACCCCCTACGATAATTCCGTTGTAGAGTCTTTTTTCTCAAGTCTTAAGAGAGAAGAACTCTATCGCACCAAGTATCGATCTGATAAGGAATTCAAAAAAGCTGTTGATGACTATATGGTCTTTTACAACAGCCAACGCCCGCATTCGAACAATAATTATAGGACACCCGATGCCAAAGAAGCTGAATATTACAGCAAAAATAGCCCATGATGTCCTATTACAAGAGTTCAAAAGTGAAAAATTTTATTTTTTTGATCTCAAAATTTCACTTTTTCGGAAATACGTGTCCTATTCAAAATCGAATTCAATAACGCTGAACCCCTTATAAATAAAGGGATAAAAGAAAAACCTATTGAAACGTCTTACCATAAAGGTTCAGATTTCAATAGGTTCTTCAAATGGCTGCCCCTGACAGACTCGAACTGACGACACTGCGGTTAACAGCCGCATGCTCTACCTACTGAGCTAAGGGGCAATTTTACGGCTTTTATTAAGCCGTTAATTTTTGGATGCAGCAACAACCTATCTTCCCGGACCGTCGCCAGTCAAGTATTTTCGGCGCTAGTGAGCTTAACTACTGTGTTCGGTATGAGAACAGGTGGGACCTCACCGCTAACGTCACCGCAATGGTATATAAACAGATTTCTCTGTATATATTCTCTTTTGTGTATACTCAGTATACACCTTTTTTTATCTCCCGTCAATTTTTTTACACGGTAGATTTACAACTGCATAGATTTTTTATCTAACTCTTTAATCTCCATACTCTTCCAGCTAAATTCTCGTTCGTCAAGTTTTCTGTATTTAATTCGCTAATCTCTCATCTTCTATGAGATCAAGCCCTCGACCTATTAGTATCGGTTAGCTCAACACATTGCTGTGCTTACACCCCCGACCTATCAACCTCATCGTCTTTGAGGGGTCTTACTAACTTACGTTATGGGATATCTTATCTTGAGGTTAGTTTCACGCTTAGATGCTTTCAGCGTTTATCTAATCCGCACTTCGCTATCCTGCCATGCCGTTGGCACGACAACAGGTGCACAATCGGTGCGTTCATCCCGGTCCTCTCGTACTAGGGACAAATCCTCTCAAATATCCTACGCCCACGATGGATAGGGACCGAACTGTCTCACGACGTTCTGAACCCAGCTCGCGTGCCACTTTAATC
>JAZRMR010000024.1:0-27077 GCA_045647765.1 Christensenellaceae bacterium | reverse complement strand
CCTTCAGCAGCAGAACTTGCACAAGCTCTTGATATGTCTGAGTCAAAAGTTCTTGAGATAATGCAGATAGCAAGAGAGCCGGCTTCATTAGAGACACCGATTGGTGAAGAGGATGATTCAAATCTTGGAGATTTTGTTGCAGATAATAATACTGTTACTCCTGAAGCTAACGTTGAAGCTGTAATGTTAAGAGAGCATATCGATTTACTCCTTGAGGACTTAAAGGATAGAGAAAAGCAGGTAATCGTATTAAGATTCGGCCTTGAAGATGGACATCCAAGAACACTTGAAGAAGTAGGAAAAGAATTTAACGTTACCAGAGAGCGTATACGTCAAATAGAGGCAAAAGCGCTTAGAAAACTCCGTCATCCAAGCCGTTCTAAAAGGCTTAAAGATTACATTGAAAAATAATGACTGAAAGACTAAAACGAATTTATTCTGAACTTAATCAATGCCACACTTTTGCCGATATTGGTTGCGACCACGGTTACCTTACTAAAGCAATGCTCGAAGGTAAAAAATGTGAGAATGCAATAATTTCTGACGTTAGTGCAAAGTGCCTTAAAAAGGCAGAAGAATTGCTAGGCGATTATATAGAAAAAGGAGTGGTGAAGAGTGTGGTAAGCGACGGCTTTGATAAAGTTCAAGGTGCAGACCTTGCGTTGATTGCTGGTATGGGTGGAGAGGAAATATCTCATATATTAAAAGAGGCGAAAGAACTTCCAATTAACCTAGTTCTCCAACCCATGAAAAACGTGGATAAAGTGCGTCTCTGTGCTGTTTCAGTAGGTTATAAAATAATTAAGGACTTTGTGTTTTTTGCAGGCGGAAAGTATTACGACTTAATAGTTTTGCAAAAAGGAGAAGACAACTTAACAGACGAAGAGGTTGAGTTCGGAAGAACAAATCTTAATAATCCAGAGCAAGCGTTTAAAGACCAGATTGCAGAACGGATAGCCAAACTAAATGTTTATCTCAATAATTCGTCATTGTCTGTGGAAAGTTCTGATAAAATAAAAAACACCATAAAAAAATTAGGAAAATATGTATAATTTAAGGCAATTCATGTCCGTTATAGAAGTGTATGCGCCACTTGAAATAAGTTATAATGCAATAAAAGAAGGCGATTACGATAACAGCGGAATTATAGTTAATAATCACGACAAAGTGGAAAACGTTTTGTTTTCTTTGGACCTTTCAAAGGCGACCGTTGAATACGCAAAGCAAGTAGGGGCAGATACCGTAGTAACTCACCATCCCGCAATTTATAATCCCATAAAAAGTCTCGATATCGAGGGAGAAACAGCACCTCTGTTAGAGGCTATAAAAGAGGGAATTAACGTCATTTCTATGCACTTAAACCTAGACATGGCGGAAAGCGGGATAGATTACCAACTATCTTGTGCGTTAGGTGCAAAAGAGAGTAAAATTTTATTTCCTCAAAGCCAAGGCGTAGGCTATGGTAGACAGTTTATTATGAGTACAGTTGCCAAAGATTTTAAAAATCATGCCATGCAAGCGTTGGGCTCTGACAAAATCATTCTATACGGGGAAGAGGTCAAAATCAATAAGGTTGCGTCTTTTTGTGGAGGAGGAAGTTCTCACGCATTGTCGGCAATATCAAAAAACTTAACCAACGCCGACCTTATTGTGTCGTCTGATATGCCTCATCACGTAATTAAAGAAATAGTGGAAAAGGGTAAAGCGGTGTTAATTATTCCGCATTATGTTTCCGAACAATATGGATTTAAAAAATTTTACGAATGGACCTTAAAGCAAACTGACGGAAAAGTTAAAGCGTATTATTTTGAAGATAAAAGATTTATGTAAAGGAGAATTGTTATGATACAAGCATTGTTAAACTACCAAAAGGTAGATGCGCAACTCAGACAAATTGAGAAGAAACTTTTTGAGAGTGAAGAAAGAAAAAAAGCAATGACTGCTAAAAAATATCTTGAAAGTGTAGACGAAAACGTTAACAAGTTAGACGACCGTGCGTCCGAACTTTTTGCGACTTATAAGGGCGCAACGGACGAACAGTTAAAGTTAGAAGAGCAACAAACTGAAATACTCGAATCTATAGATTCGGCAGAAGATGAAAAGCAAGTTCAGTTTTTGCTAAAAAAAGTGGAAGAACTTCTTTCTAAGATTAAAACGCTTGGAGCAAAGACTAAAAAAATTGAAGAAGAAATTCAAAACGTGTTAAAAGAGTATTCTAAGATAAAAAACACCACAAAAGCCGCTCAAACCCAGTACAAAGAAAATGTGGAGAAATACAACGCATTGAAAGATTCTGTAAAAGAGGAAAAAGAAAATATAGAAAAGCAGTTAGATACGCTCAAAAGTGGTGTTGACCCAGTGCTTATGGATAGGTATTTAAAAAAGAGAGCGGGCAAAATTTATCCTGTACTTTATGAAGTAAGGGGCAACGTTTGTGGGGCGTGCAATATGGAACTTTCTATGTCTGAAATAAACAAACTAAAAAACGGCGAAATAATAGACTGCGACCAGTGTGGAAGACTTATATATCAATCAAAATAAATTTATTTAAATAAATTTATCAATCGTCTTGGTGAAATTTTACCAAGACGATTTTTTTATTTGCTCAAAATGGAACTTACAGTTAGTAACAGCTTAATTTATGTTAATATTTATAAAAAAAATATGCTCAAAATATTGTAAATTATCGGTGTTTTTGGTATAATTAAAATGACAACGTATGCGAGGTGAAAACTTGAACGGTTTAGGAAGAAAAGATAATGGCGAAAAAGATAAAGCGCCGTCTATATTTACAAAAGAAACGCTAGGGGTGGTGCTAATATTATTCGCTACCTTGTGTTTAGTATGTCTAATAACTAGGGAAACGGTATTTTCAGTTCCCGGGCAGTACGTCAACTATTTCTTGTTTGGCTGTTTCGGGTGGTTTGCTTATGCCGTTATCGCTTTCGTTGCTGTTATGGGTGTGGAGCTTCTAACGGGCAAAAAGACTTCAATCAGCACAAAGAAAAAGGCTCTTATAACTTTATGTTTTTCGTTATTTGTGCTCGTTTTGCACGTTATTTCAATGCGTAATTATTCTTCGCTTAGTTACGGAGAGTATCTTGCAAAGTGTTACTCTATGGCAGAGCAAGGGGGTGCTTCTGCATCTGCTGGTGGATTTTTTACCGGTTTAATTGCATATTTATTTTCTTCAATCTTAACAAACGTTGGAAGTTACGTTGTCGTTGGGATAGGTCTTGCTTTTGCACTTTTCGGTACTATACGAGAATTTTTAAATCCCACGCAAAATAACACTTCAACCCAAAAGGCGGAGAAATTTAAAAGTTCTTTCGTTAAAGAAAGTCCTATCGAAGTCGTTCCTAATAGCGTAACTATCGACGGGGTTAAAGAATATCCGGTTAGCGGAGTAGATTTTTCAGAAAATTCATCTAAGCAGAAACTTTTTGTAAATTCGCCCGAGGACTTTTCATTGCGTACTAAACGTGATATTGCAAAAGATAAAGGCGATACTGCGATAAAGTTTGGTTTTTCTGATAATGGCCTTGGCGTTGCAGACACGGTTAAAACAGACCTTAAAGCAAACTCCACAACGTATTCAGATGATTTCAAAAGCAAACTTGATTATATTAAAACTCCCGCTGCTATAAACGTTGAAACTATAAGCAGTAACAGTTACGGTGGCTATGCTCAAAGCGTCAATAATTACCAAACGAGTCAAAGGACAACGGTGTCTGAATACGTTCCCGTGTCAAAGCCAGTGGAGGAAGAAAAACTTGAAGAAAAACAAGATGCGATACCACATCACGAACATGAGGGCGATAAATTAAACACCGACGATGCAGTTCATCACGCACAAGCATTTAACGACAGATATGCAGAGATTAGCGAGGTTGACGAAGAGGAGGTTGTAGCGCCCATTGAGGAAGAGCAAACCTTCCGTCCACTTGCTAATGAGTTAACGTCAAGCGTTTCAGAAGAAAGAACTTCTAAAATAAGAGAGTCAGTTTTCGATATACCTATGGTGGAAGAATTCGACTGTGATACAGAGGAAAATAAAGGTGAGGCAGAAGAGCAAACTTTTAACGAAAGACAAAGCGACTCGGCAAAAGAAGAAGTTCCTCCAACGCCTAGTATTTTGGGGTCGGGGAGAGTAAGAAATATCTTCTTTTCTGAAGAAAAAAAGGAACAAGTTCAGTCGGGAGCAGTATCTTCTGAAAAACCAGCCGACAGTCAGCCTATGGGATTTACAAGTAGGGTTAGCGCAGATAATAACCTTTCTTCGAGAAGAGGGTTTGATTTTAGCGTTGCGAAGAATGAGACTCAAAAAGAAGAAATTATCGAACCTAAACCCGAAAAAGAAAAACCACCCATAAACAGAGAGTATTTTAGACCGCCTTTCGACCTTTTGGAAACTTATACTCAACCCGTGAACGTTCAAAAAGACAATCACGAGGAAAGAATGGAAATTATTCAAAGAACGTTAGAGGATTTCCACATTAACGCAGTTCCGCAAAGTTACGTTCAAGGACCGTCAATCACAAGATACGAAATTATGATGCCTGCAGGCATATCAGTAAAGAAAGTTCTTAACTATGACGACGACCTAAAAATGCGTTTATCGGCAAGAGACGGCGTAAGAATTGAAGCGCCTATTCCTGGCAAAAACTTAGTTGGGATAGAGGTTGCCAATAGCGTTAAGGTAATGGTTGGACTAAAAGAAGTTATGGAGGGACTTGTTGGTAAAAAGAGCAAAGAAACATCTCTAATGTTTGCTCTCGGCAAGGACATAGTGGGTAACGCTATAAGTGACGATTTGACAAAAGGTCCTCACTATCTTATAGCAGGTGCTACTGGTTCGGGGAAGAGCGTATGCTTGCACGTTATGATTGTAAGCCTTCTCATGCGTTACAGCCCAGAAGAATTGAAACTAGTTTTAGTAGACCCGAAAAGCGTTGAATTTAGGAAATACGAACACATACCGCATCTTCTTGTAGACGAGATAATAACCGAGCCAAAGAGAGCGCTTACCCTCTTACAATGGGCATACGACGAGACTAACAGAAGAAACGAAATGTTTACCGAATGCGGTGGTATGATTAGCAACATTGAAGATTATAACACTCAGATAGCGAGCGATACCATACCCAAATTGCCAAGAATAGTGTTTATAATAGACGAACTTGCAGACCTTATGGAATCTTGCAAAAAAGATTTGGAGGCAGGGATAAGGAAAATTGCTGCCAAAGCACGTTCGGCAGGTATTCATTTGGTTCTTGCAACACAGCGTCCGTCCGTCGACGTTATCACGGGAACGATAAAGGCAAACTTGCCGTCTAGAATAGCGTTAAAGGTTATGAATTTTGCAGATTCGCAGACAATTCTTGGCGAAGCGGGTGCAGAAAAACTTCTCGGCAACGGCGATATGTTGTACAAGAATTCATCAATGGGGGACTATGAGCGTTATCAGGGCGCATATATAAGCGGAAGAGAGGTAACCAACGTCGTCAACTATATCAAAGAGCATAACAAAGCATATTTTGACGACGATATTATGAATTTCCTCGATAAAGAAACAAAAGCGAAACCCGAAGAAAACCAAATTGACCACGAGGACGGAGAGAGTGGTGCGGGAGAACTTTCCGAACTCTTCTTACAAGCGTTATGGCTTGCCGTTAACACCGAAACAATTTCTATTTCACAGCTACAACGCCGTTTCCAAATAGGATATGCAAGAGCGGGTGGATTAGTTGATAAAATGGAAAGAATGGGTTTGGTTTCTGGTAATGAAGGCAGTAAAGCACGCAGAGTTTTGATAACCAAAGAAGAATTTGAATCACGTTTCGGCGCTCCGCCCGAAGAGTTTTAACGGAGAAGAATAATGAGCAAAAAAAAGACAGTCGGAGTTATATCACTAGGCTGTGATAAAAACCGAGTGGATACTGAAAAGATGTTGGCAATTATCCAAAAAGAACATCAAATTGTCAACGATATAGAAAAAGCCCAAATAATTATTATTAATACTTGCGCTTTTTTGGAAAGTTCAAGGAAAGAGGCGCTTGAAGAAATATTAATTTCCGCTGAGCAAAAAAGGCAAGGAGTAGCCGAAAAACTTATAGTAACGGGGTGTCTCCCACAAAAGTTTATAAATGAACTGTTTTTTGAACTACCAGAGGTGGACGCTTTCTTGGGCGTTTCTGATTATGGACAAATACTTTCGGTAATAGATAAAATTTATCAAGGGGAAAGGGTAAACGCCGTTGGTAAGCCTCGTGAAGAGTGTGGAAAAGAAAGGATTTTGACCACAGATAATTATGCATATTTAAAGATTGCGGACGGGTGTTCTAACCACTGCACTTATTGTTTGATACCCTATATTCGTGGAAAGTTCCGCTCAGTTGAAAAGGCTCAACTCGTTGAAGAGGTAAAAGGCTTAAAAGAAGTAAAGGAACTTGTTTTAGTGGCGCAAGACACAGCCAAATACGGTCAAGATTTAATGCCCAAAACCACACTTGCAGAACTTATAGAAGAACTTACTGCTCTCGAAAACGTTCAATCTATAAGACTCTTATATTGTTATCCGGAAAGCATTACCGACCAGTTGATTGAGCAGTTAAAGAACAATAAAAAACTCATTAAATACATAGATATTCCCTTTCAGCACGCAGACGACAGAATACTTAAACTGATGAATAGAAAAGGCACGGGGGAAACTTACCTAAAACTAATTGAAAGGCTTAAAAGCCAAGTTGAGGGGATTGCAATACGCTCCACTTTTATAACGGGATTTCCCACCGAGGGAGAAGAGGAGTTTAACAACCTCGTTGAGTTTTTGAAAAAGGCAAAACTTTTTAATTGCGGTTTTTTCAAATACAGTAAGGAAGACGGCACTCCTGCATCTAAATTAGATGGACAGGTTAGCGCATCAACAAAAGAAAAAAGAGTAAGAAAACTTTATTCTTTGCAAAAAAAGATAGTAAAACAAAACCTCGCAACATTTATCGGAAAATCAATCTCTGTATTAGCAGAAGGGTTTGACCAAAATCAGTTATGTTATTACGGAAGAGCATATTTTTCAGCGCCAGACGTTGACGGAAAAGTATACTTTTTCTCTGCGGACGAAGTTGAATACGGAAAAAATTACGAGGTGGAGATAATTAAAGCAACCGGATATGACCTTTATGGAGAAAGATTATGAATTTACCAAATAAGTTAACCATTTTAAGATTGATTTTAATTCCAGTTTTCACGGCGGTATTTTATCTAACGATAATTCCTTATAACTACTTAATATCGGCAGGCATTTTCATTCTTGCTGCGTCAACTGATTTTTTAGACGGTTATATCGCAAGAAAGTACAACCTTGTTACCAACCTCGGAAAATTTTTAGACCCTATTGCGGATAAGGTTTTGGTATCAACAGCGCTAATAATTATGCTTTTACCGTATGGTGGCGCTGAGATTTTACCCTTTTACGGAGCAATAGCCGTTGCTATTATATTAGCCAGAGAACTAATCGTAAGTGGGTTTAGAATCGTCGGTGCATCAAGAGGTAAGGTAATCGCCGCCGATATGGCTGGTAAAATAAAGACCTTTGTTCAAGACGTAGCAATCGTTTTACTATTAGTTGGGGCGCAGTTTACGCCCGAACTTTACGGTTTGTGGAATCTATTAGGACTTATAGTGTTAGGCGTTGCAACGCTGTTAACTATTATTTCTGGAACTGAGTGCATAGTTAAAAACATGTCTGTGTTAAAGGATAACTGATGAAAACGGCAGTAATATTATTCCGTTCTCCTGAAAGCGAACTTGACGGCGAGTATTTGCAGACGGTTATCAGTGTGTTGACAAGCGGTGGAATAACAGTAGATAACCTAGCCATACTCGACACAAAAGATGAATCCTCGTTAAGGAGAAGAATAGAAGAATTTAAAGACGTGGCAGATAATCTCGTTATTATCGACTCTGAGGAACACGGCTATGATTTAAGAGAAATGATAGCGTCTAAAATGGAAACGGTGCTGGTTGAAAACGAGAATGCGAAAGTTTTTCTTGATGCCGTTTCAAAAGCAGACGGTATAAATTATTCCGAGCAGTATGCGCTACTTCCTGTTGAGGCAACTGTAATACCTAACGTTAGAGGAGCATATCAAGGTTTTATTCTAGATGCAAACGAGTTTTCATTAGCGGTCTTGCCGTCAGAAATAAAGGAACTAAAAATCATGTGCGATAAGTATTTGCTTCCATACTTTGAGAACAAATACGACGTTAAATCAAAACGATTAGTCCTTAAATATTTCGGTGATAAAAAATCGCTTATGCAAACTGTTGAACAAGTTATAAAGAACGTCCAACAAATAAAAGTTAACTGCTATGGAAAGAACGGGGATATAACGGTTGATTTGTTGTTTAACGGTGTAACTGATGCAGAAAGAATGCAAGTTGTAAGGGAACTTGTAAAGGAACATAAGGACAATATATACGCAGAGTTTGACACTACTCTCGGAGAAAGACTGTTTGACGTGTTAAAACTTAAAAACCTAAAACTATCGGTTGCCGAATCGTTTACGGGAGGAAGAGTTGCGTCCGCCGTTATTGCAAATTCAGGCGCATCGGCTTTCGTGCACGAGGGAATCATCAGTTATACCGACCAAAGTAAGATAGAAAGACTTGGCGTTAGCAAGTCTGATTTAGAAAAAAACGGAGCGGTCAGTTCTATCGTTGCATATCAAATGGCTGCGGGATTATTAAAATCAGGCAATTGCGACGTTGCTATCGCAACGACGGGTATTGCAGGACCTAATAGCGACAATTCCAATCAGCCGGTTGGATTGTGTTACATAGCCGTTGGAATGAAAGACGGCGTTCATACTTACCGCTACAATTTGAGCGGAAATAGAGAAGAAATTACTGAAACGGCAAAGAATACTGCGCTGTTTTTGGCAATAAAAAAATTAAAAAGTATATAGAGGAATGAAAAATGGATGAAGCAAAAATTAAAGCGCTTGATAGCGTAATGGTGCAAATTGAAAAACAATACGGCAAAGGTGCGATAATGCGTTTAGGTCAAACGGCTGGGGACACTAATATCGAAGTATTGCCCACCGGATGTTTATCGTTAGATATTGCAATAGGTGTAGGCGGGCTTCCAAGAGGTAGAATTATAGAGATTTATGGACCTGAATCTTCTGGTAAAACAACTGTTGCCCTTTCAGTTATCGCAGAAACCCAAAAGGCTGGCGGAATAGCCGCATTCGTTGACGCAGAACATGCGTTAGACCCAGTTTACGCAAAGAATTTGGGAGTAAACTTAGACGAATTATACGTTTCACAACCCGACACAGGCGAACAAGCGCTCGATATAACTGCATCTTTGGTTGCAAGTAAAGCGGTTGATATTATAGTAGTCGACTCAGTTGCCGCTCTAACGCCTAAGGCTGAAATAGAGGGCGATATGGGTGATTCACACGTGGGATTGCAAGCAAGGCTTATGAGCCAAGCATTGAGAAAGTTAACGGCGATTACGAACAAGTCAAAAACATGTATAATATTTATAAACCAACTCCGTGAAAAGGTCGGAGTTATGTTCGGTAATCCCGAAGTAACAGCGGGGGGAAAAGCGCTTAAATTCTACGCAAGCGTAAGAATAGACGTAAGAAAGGCTGACGCTTTAAAAGATAGTGATGGAGCATACGGCAATCATACCAAAGCAAAAATCGTTAAAAATAAAGTTGCTCCGCCATTTAAAACGGCAGAGTTTGATATTATTTTCGGAAAGGGAATTTCCAAAGGTAGTTGTTTAGTGGATTTAGGACTTCAATTCGATATTATTCAAAAAAGCGGTTCGTGGTTCTCTTATAATGGTGATAAGATTGCTCAGGGAAGAGAAAAGGCTGTGGATTATCTCGAAAACAACGTTGAAGTTGCAGAGGAAATAAAAGCAAAAATTATGGACGCTTTCCGTAATACAGGCAAATAAAACTAATCAAAGCATTGACATTTAAGTAGAATTAGTATAAAATAGAGTTAGTAATAAAGCGTTAGAAGAATACGCTTAAAATAAAACAGGAGGGCATTTATTATGCAGAAATTTAACTACGGCTCCCTGTTCTTGTCGACTGATGCGATAGTAATATACGTGCTTATCGGAGTTTTGGCTCTGGGAATAGGCGCAATTATTAGTTTATTTGTTACCAAGAAAACTTTAACATCAAAGTATGAAAAAGAAAACGGAAACATTGAAGAACAGCGCAACAGAATGCTCGACGACGTCAGAGAAGAGAGCAGAGCTATTAAAAAAGAAGCCCTGTTAGAGGCTAAAGAACAGGAAATCAGACTTCGCAACGAATTCGAGCGAGAATCCAAGGAAAAGAGAGTTGAACTTCAAAGAATGGAGAACAGACTTAACCAAAAGGAAGAAACGCTTGAAAAGAAAGAAGAAAACCTTGCCAAAAGGAACGAAGAAACAACAAAACAGCAAAACGCTTTAAAAGAAAAGCAAGCAGAACTCGATAAAAAAATTGAAGAGATTGCCGACCAACACGACAAGATGATTCAAGAATTCGAGAAGATTTCTCAGATGAGCAGAGAAGAAGCAAAGCAAGAACTTATTTTCGCTATAACCGACGAGGCAAAGAGAGATGCTGCTGGAATGGTTAAGAATATTGAAGCGCAAGCAAAAGAACACGGAGAGAGAAAGGCGAAAGAAATAGTTAGCCTTGCAATTCAAAAGTGTAGTACAGAACAAGCAACCGAGATAACTGTTTCAGTCGTCCCACTTCCTAGCGACGATATGAAAGCGAGAATTATCGGAAGAGAAGGCAGAAACATAAGAACTCTGGAAAATGCAACGGGTATCGAACTTATCATAGACGATACGCCCGAAGTAGTAATAGTATCGGGTTTTGACCCCGTTAGAAGAGAGGTTGCAAGAATTGCGCTTGAAAAACTTATTCAAGACGGAAGAATACATCCTGCAAGAATAGAAGAAACTGTTGAAAAGGTTAAAAAGGAACTTGAACAACAGATTAAAGAAGCCGGCGAATCGGCAATGTTTGAGTGCGGAATATTCGGTCTTCATCCAGAAATCGTTAAACTTTTGGGCCGTTTAAAGTTCAGAACCAGTTACGGTCAAAACGTGCTTAAACACTCAATCGAAGTATCTCACCTAGCAGGAGTTATGGCGACAGAACTAGGGGTTGACGTTCAACTCGCAAAACGTGCGGGATTACTTCACGACCTAGGGAAAGCGGTTGACTTTGAAATTGAGGGAACGCATATGCAGATAGGCGGAGACCTCGCTAAAAAGTATAGAGAAAACCACAATGTTATAAACGCAATCCTTGCTCATCACGGAGACGTTGAACCTAAGACGATAGAAGCGGTGCTTGTTCAAGCGGCGGACGCTATATCGGGCGCAAGACCAGGCGCAAGACGTGAAACAACCACTAACTACATCAAGAGGTTGCAAAAACTTGAAGAGATTTCGAGCGGATTTAAGGGCGTTGAAAAATGCTATGCTATTCAAGCAGGTAGAGAAGTTCGTGTTATGGTTAAACCAGAACAGGTTAACGACGCACAGACCTTATTCTTAGCAAAAGAAATTGCTAAAAAGATAGAACAAGAAATGGAATATCCAGGTCAAATTAAAGTTAACGTCATAAGAGAGTGGCGAGCAACGGAATTTGCAAAATAATAAATTGCCCCGACGGTATAGTCGGGGCGTATTTTTAAAACGCAGGTGCTAAGAAATAGTAATTGTATAACTTTTAAATTATTGAAAAAAATATAATCAGCGGTAAAAAACTGCTGATTATTTTTTTAAGAGGAATAACTTGCAAGAAAGTATAGAAAAGGATTTCAATAAAAGGAAAAAATATTTTCCGCTTAAATATTTTATAGCGTGGGGCTTGCTGGTTTGCTTAACGTTTTTTCTAACGTTTATTACTATTAAGTTTTATTATAATAATCGTTGGTTTTTTATACTTTTAAAAATTTTAACGTTATTGTTAGCCGTTTACGCAGTATCTTCACCAATTAATCCCGATTACAAGGTTTCGTGGGTGTTTGTAATTTTAACAATACCTATATTAGGTGCTATTTTATACTTAATATTTTTATCAGAAAAACCAAAGCGAAGAACAGCAAGAAGATTAAAACAAATATCAAATAATTTTCAAGAAAAAAACAATTCAAACCTTCTTAAACGGTTAAAAGAGCAAGACAAACGTGCGTTATGCATTGTAAACGGGGTTATAAACGACAGTAAAACAAATATATATGAAAACAGAAAAGCCGAATATTTTTCTAATGGCGAAAAGTTTTTCGAAAGTTTAAAATCCGACCTCATAAAAGCGAAAAAATTTATTTTTTTAGAATATTTTGTTATCAAAGAAGGCAAAGTATGGCAAGAAATAAAAAATATTTTAATTAACAAAGCAAATCAAAACGTTGAAATTAGAATAGTTTACGACCATTTTGGATGTATGACATCATTACCGGAAAATTTTAAGGAGGATATGAAAAAACACGGAATAAAATCGGTTGCTTTTTCTCCCGTCAGTGTTTTTTCAGGGAGGGATGTAAATAATAGAAACCATAGAAAGATAGCAGTAATAGACGGTAAAATTGCGTATACCGGTGGAATAAATTTAGCGGACGAATACGTTAATCGAATTCACCCATACGGCTACTGGAAAGATTGTGCAGTAAAGGTAACGGGCGAGTGCGTTGCTGAACTTACCAAACTCGCTATTAGTGATTATGAATTGAATTTAAGAAGTAAGCCATTAATAAAAGAAGAATATTTTCCTCGTAATAGATATACGGAAAAAGACGGATATGCTCTGCCATTTGGAGACGGACCAAGTCCGATATGTAAACGTAATACGTCTAAAAACCTCATTATAAATATGTTGGGTTGCGCAAATGAAGAAGTGTGCGTTTGTTCACCTTATCTTATTATCGACGGACAAATAATTTCCGCTTTGATTAGGACTGCTCAACGTGGCGTTTCAGTTAAAGTATTTTTACCGTCAGTTCCTGATAAAAAACTCATATATTTAATTACCGAAAGTTTTTCTAAACGATTAGCAAAAAACGGGGTGCAGATTTACAACTTCTCCTGCGGTTTTTTACATTCGAAAAGTATGATTGTAGATAAAAAATATGCGCTTATAGGAACGGTTAATCTAGATTACAGAAGTCTAGCGCACCATTATGAGGACGGCATATTGTTTATAAACAGCAACATAGTTAACGAGGTGTTGTTAGATATAGAAACGGTTTCTCAATTATCTGAGAAAATAAATATAGAAGATAAAAAAGATGGAATTATAAAACGTATAATTGTGTCTGCCTTAAAAATTATTGCTCCATTGTTATAAACGCAGAGCATAAAAAGAGCCACCCGAGAACGTCGGGTGGCTATTAGTTTTAAATTATTATTCCCATTCAATAGTTGCGGGTGCTTTGGGTGATAGGTCGTAAAGAACTCTGCAAACGCCTTTTACTTCTGATAAAATCCTGTCGGTGATTTTCTTTAACACGTTCCAGTCAATTTCAGGAACTGTTGCGCTCATAGCGTCCACAGTGTTTACCGCACGGATAATAACGGGAAGATCGAAAACACGTTTTCCGTCTCTAACGCCTGTTGAACGGAAATCGGGGACTACTGTAAAGAACTGCCAAACCTTATCGGTGAGTCCAGCTTTGTCAAATTCCTCACGGAGTATAGCGTCTGACTCACGGAGTGCTTCAAGGCGGTCTTTGGTTATTGCGCCGAGGCATCTAACGCCGAGACCGGGACCGGGGAACGGTTGACGGTCGACCATGCTTTTTGGGAGACCGAGTTGATAGCCAACCACTCTAACTTCATCTTTATATAAAAGTCTAACCGGTTCTACAAGTTCAAATTGCAAATCCTCGGGAAGTCCGCCAACGTTGTGATGAGCCTTAACACCGTCGCTTTCAATGATGTCGGGGTAGATAGTGCCTTGTGCAAGGAATTCGATACCCTCTAACTTTCTTGCTTCCTCTTCAAATATGCGGATAAATTCAGCGCCGATAATTTTACGCTTTTGTTCGGGGTCGGTAACCCCCTTTAACTTTTCAAGGTATCTATCGGTAGCGTCGATATAAACGAGGTTAGCGTCTAAACCGTTTTTGAAAATCTCGATAACCTGTTCACTCTCACCCTTTCTCATAAGACCGTGGTTAACGTGAACGCAAACTAACTGTTTGCCTATTGCTTTAATTAAAAGAGCGGCAACAACAGAACTGTCCACGCCACCGGAGAGCGCAAGAAGAACTTTTTTATCGCCAACTTGTTTTCTGATTAAATCCACTTGCTCGTCTATAAAAGCGTTTGCCAGAGCAGGGGTTGAAATTCTTTGCATAGTTTCGGGTCTTTTGTTGTTATCCATATAAAATCTCCCAAGTAAAATAATTACTGTATAATTATACAACACAAACAATACAAATTCAAGCAGATTAAAGCAAAAATTTTTTATTGAATATTAATTTTTTTTATTTTATATATAACCTATGTCGATATTATTAATAATAACGCTTAATTGTACCAAAAACAATACAAAGAAAATTTCTTATTTACCATTTAAACGGTTTGAAAATATAAAAATGTATGATATAATTTTTTCTGTTTATTGAACTTTTGTTAAAATTAGGCGACAAAAAATTAATCAGAAAGTAACGGGGATATAGTTGTTATCCTGACTTTTAAGGAGGAGCAAAATGCTAAATAGTAAAAAAATGAGTCTTGTAGGGCAAATATTATTGCTTTTAGCAACCCTAGTTTGGGGCTCGTCTTTTTTAATATTAAAGCAAACGATAAACGAAGTTCCGCCTTTTTTTGTAATCGCCATAAGGTTTTTGGTGTCAGGGGGATTGCTTTCGCTAATTTTTATTAAAAGACTTAGAAATTCTAACAAAAAAACCTTTTTTCAAGGTGTTGTTTTAGGAATTTGTTTATCCTTAGCATATGTATTCCAAACGATAGGACTAATTCACACAACACCTGGAAGAAACGCATTCTTAACCTCGTCTTATTGCGTTATGTGTCCTTTTTTGGTTTGGATTATGTTTAAGAAAAAACCAAAATCCTATAACGTTATTTCAGCCGTTTTATGTATAGTTGGCATAGGCTTAGTTGCTCTTTCGGGAGAATCGATTTTGGGTGTAAACTATCTTTTGGGAGACGGATTAACGGTAATATGCGCTGTATTTTTTGCTTTGCAAATAGTTTACGTTGCTAAGTATCAAAAGCAAGGTTCTGATACAATGACGCTTTTGATTTATGAATTACTAACAGTTGGCGTTATATATTCATTGATGTGTGTTTGCTATGAAATTCCCACTATGGGTATAAGCGTATTTGCTATAAATTTTGACCATATAATTAAAATTGCTTATCTCACCTTAGCGTGTACGCTTTTTGCGCAGTTTGCGCAAATTTTCGGGCAAAAATACACTGCGCCTAACCGTTCGGCAATAATACTCAGTTTAGAAGCCGTTTTCGGTGTTGTATTTTCAGTTGTGATGGGGGATGAAAAGTTATCAATAGGTCTTATTATCGGATTTATCGTTATCTTTTCTGCCGTTATTATTAGCGAATTAGAATTAGACCTTTTAAAACCGTTTAGGAAAAAAGCAAAAAACTCGCAAGAAATTTCTTGTGATGGAGGGGATAAAAATGATTAAAGGAAATTCGGATAGAGAAAAACTCGGTTCAAGATTAGGGTTTATATTAATTTCCGCAGGTTGCGCAATAGGGCTTGGAAACGTGTGGCGTTTTCCATACATAGTGGGTAAATACGGTGGTGCGGCTTTTATACTTTTGTATTTTCTGTTTTTAGTCATATTCGGTTTGCCGATTATGACAATGGAATTTTCAGTAGGGAGAGCCAGTGGCAAAAGTATTGCAGAATCATTCACTGCCCTTGAACCGCAAAATAGCAAATGGCATTTGTTCGGTTGGATAGGTATTATTGGAAATTTACTTTTAATGATGTTCTATACGACGGTTACAGGCTGGATGTTCGCATATCTTTTTAAGATGATAAGCGGAGATTTTGTTGGAAGCACTTCTGCGGGCATTTCTGAGCAGTTTGGAGCACTCGTATCTAACCCGTGGATATTAATAGCATGTATGGTTATAGTTAATGCCGTGGGATTTTTCATATGTTCGTTGGGACTTAAAAAAGGCGTTGAAAAAGTAACCAAAGTTATGATGATAGCGTTATTTATGATAATAATCGTTCTAGCTGTATACGTCTGTACGTTAGACGGTGCTATCGAAGGTATTAAATATTATTTGTTGCCAAATTTTCATAATATCATTTATGACGCAGAGGGCAAAGTTATCATAGGAGAAGTTATTTTTGCAGCTTTGGGGCAGGCATTTTTCACTCTTTCGATAGGAATGGGCTCTATGGCGATATTTGGCAGTTACATTAAAAAAGACAGGAGCCTTTTCGGCGAATCTATAACTATCGCATCACTTGATACAACCGTTGCGTTTATTGCTGGATTAATCGTAATACCTTCTTGTTTTGCTTTTGGTGTAGACCATCAAACGGCAGGTCCAAGCCTAATATTCGAAGCGTTGCCAAACGTGTTTAATCAAATGGCTGGCGGAAGAATTTGGGGAACGTTGTTCTTCTTGTTTATGCTTTTTGCCGCAATGTCTACCGTTATTGCAGTGTTTGAGAACATAATATCATTTGGAATAGATAAATGGGGTTGGTCGAGAAAAAAATCTTGCTTAATTTGTTTTATTGCCGTAACTATTTTATCTTTACCATGCGTTTTAGGTTTTAACGTTCTATCAGGTTTTACTCCGCTCGGCGCAAACACAAATATAATGGATTTAGAAGACTTTATAGTTAGCAACAATATTTTACCCCTTGGTTCGTTAGTATACGTTTTATTCTGTACGCTTGATAAAAAAGGGTGGGGATGGAATAATTTCTTAACAGAAGCCAACCTAGGTAAAGGATTAAAGGTGCATAAAAGACTCAGAGTTTACTGTAAATACGTTTTGCCGATAATTTTAATCATACTGTGGGTGCAGGGTTACGTTACAAAATTTTTCATTTAGGATAAAAAGAATAGACGGAAATATAAGTGCGTCAGCGATAATTCATATCGCTGACGCACTTTCTTTTCTAAAATATAAATCCTGCAATTAAAACTGCAAGGCAAGCGCAAATGGCAACTATTATTAACGAACGTTTGCACACTGATGCGATAAGAGCAGCACCCGTCCCTACGCAAGCGGTTAATATGCTTCCCGTCGAATAAAAGATATAGGGGAAAGTCATTGCTGATAATACTGCGTAAGGAATGTAATACAATATACTTTTCAAATATACGGAATTAATTTTTTTTCTAAAAAACACAAGCGGAATCATTCTTATCAAATAAGTTATTCCCGCCATAGCAAGAATCATTATCGTCATTTTACCGAGAGGCATCATCTTCCTCCTTTATAGGTATCATCAAAGCCATTATTATAGAAGTAATAACAGCGCTTATTATAATTCTTACCCCCGTGGGGATTGCTTCAAACAACCGAATAAAATAAAGAGCACAACTTATTCCACCACCTAAAACCACAGCGAATAACACACCCTTTTCTTTAATGGACGGTGGAATTATTATTGCAATAAACATCGCGTAAAGCGCAATGCCTAGAGAATTAATTAGATTATACGGCAAGAGATTTCCCGAAACAGAACCTAATAAAGTACCAAACGCCCAACCAAAATAGGGAAGAATTACTAATCCGTAAAAATAACTTCTTCCAAATGTTTTAGGTTTAGCCGAGGCTACGGCAAAAATCTCGTCAGTTACGAAAGCCGAGCATAAAAGTCTATGCCCCAAAGTAAATGACTGGTCGAGTTTTTGAGAGAGAGTAATACTCATCAAAAAATATCGGGAATTAATTACTAATTGTGTCAAAATAATTTCTAAAACAGTTCCCAGGGCAGCGATAACGGATAGCCCGGCGAGTTGCCCTGCCGAAGTAAGGTTAGTCATAGAAATAAATACCGACATAAAAACGGGAAGCCCAGCCATGCTCGCTTGAACGCCAAAAGCAAAAGACACCGAGAGGTATCCAAGTCCTATCGGTAGACCGTCCTTAACGCCGTTATGAAATTTTAAAGTGTCAGAACTTTTACTAGAAAAATTTTTCATACTTATTTTTAACCTTTAAAACGCTGATATTTTATCACAATATTTGCTTTAAATCAAGAAAAAACGCAATTAAAACTTTTGCAAAATGGTAATTTTGGAAAGTATTTACTTTTTGTAATAAAAGTTTAAGTGATATAACATTTTTGATATACTTATATAATTATTTTATATTGTATATAAGGGATAAGTCGGTCGACAAATATTTTACAAAAAGACAGTGTTTTGTTATAATATATAACTGAATAATAATAATTAACTTTAACTTGCGCAAAGACTTTTTAAGCCACAATTTGGCTATAAAGCAAAGCGCAGAAAAAACAAGGAGATTTAGAAATGGATTATCGTATTGAACATGACTCAATGGGCGAAATGAAAGTTCCTGCCGACCGTTATTGGGCGGCTCAAACCCAAAGAAGCCACGAAAACTTTAAAATCGGTGAAGGCATAGAGATTATGCCAAGAGAGATAACCAAAGCGTTCGGTGTGTTGAAAAAAGCCGCAGCACTTGCAAACAACGCCCTCCGTCCTGAAAAGATGACGGCTGAAAAATTAGATGCAATCAAAACCGCTTGTGATGAAGTTATCAGCGGAAGTCTGAACGGGCATTTCCCACTAGTTGTTTGGCAGACGGGTTCTGGCACTCAATCAAACATGAATGCGAATGAAGTTATAGCAAACCGTGGGAATGAAATTGCTGGTAAAAAACTTCTCCACCCGAACGACGATATCAATATGAGTCAGTCATCTAACGACACTTTCCCAACGGCTATGCACATTTCTGCCGTTATAGCGATAGAGGACAAACTTATACCGGCGGTAGAACTTTTAATTAACACGTTTAAGCGTTTAGAAGAAGAAAACGAAGGAGTTGTTAAATGCGGAAGAACGCACCTTCAAGATGCAACGCCAATAAAATTCAGTCAAGAGATAAGCGGTTGGAGAACTAGCCTTGAAAGAGACGTTGAATTGTTAAGATTGTCGATTAAACCGTTAGCAGAACTTGCTCTTGGCGGAACGGCGGTTGGAACAGGTCTTAACGCACCAAAAGGTTTCGACACCCTCGTTGCAGAACACGTTTCAAATATAACAGGAAAGAAATTCGTTACCGCATCAAACAAATTCCACGCATTGACGAGTAAAGACGAGTTGGTTTTTGCTCACGGTGCAATAAAGGCACTTGCTTGCGATATGATGAAGATTGCAAACGACGTGCGTTGGCTTGCAAGCGGACCGAGAGACGGACTTGGCGAAATATTTATTCCCGAGAACGAACCGGGTTCATCAATTATGCCTGGTAAGGTTAATCCCACTCAGTGTGAAGCGGTTACAATGGTTGCCGTTCAGGTTATGGGTAACGACGTTGCGGTTGGCATGGCTGCATCACAAGGAAACTTTGAACTCAACGTATTTATGCCTGTATGTATTTACAATTTCTTGCAATCGGCAAGGCTTTTATCAGAAGCAATCGTTTCATTTAACAACAACTGCGCTGTGGGTATAAAAGCCAACCGTGAAAAGATGGATTATAACCTTCAAAATTCGCTTATGTTGGTAACCGCACTCAATCCGTATATCGGATATGAGAACGCAGCGAAAACTGCAAAGAAAGCATACAAAGAAAATATCTCGCTCAAAGAAGCGTGCGTCAGCCTCGGATTCTTGACGGCTGAAAAATTTGATGAAGTATTCCATCCTGAACAGATGGTTTAATAAAATAGGAGCAACAAACAGATGAAAGTAAGTTATTTTCCCGGCTGTACGTTAAAAACCAAAGCAAAAGACCTTGATATTTATGCAAGAAAGTGCGCAGAAGTTTTGGGCGTAACATTAGAAGAGATTGATAATTGGCAATGTTGCGGTGGCGTATTCACCACGTCTAACGACGAGTTGGCTACCAAACTTTCTTCGGTAAGAGCGTTAAATTGTGCAAAAGAAAAAAACCAACCACTCGTTTCCGTTTGTTCGGCTTGCCACAACGTGTTAAAGCAGACTAACGCTCAAATGAAAGACGGCAATATAGACTTTTCGAAGAGAGTTAACAACTATATTGCGCCAGACGTTTATAACGGAGAAACCGAAGTTATACATTACTTAGAACTACTCCGTGATAAAATCGGTTTTGACAAAGTTAAAGAAAAGGTTATTAAACCGCTCACCGGCAAAAAGATAGCAGCGTATTACGGATGCTTGCTTCTTCGCCCTGGTAAAGTTATGGCTATGGACGACGTAGAGAATCCAACCATTATGGAAGATTTAATCAGAGCGATAGGCGCAGAACCGGTTATCTATTCCTACCGTAACGAATGTTGCGGAGGGTATATAACTTTGGAGAGCAAAGAACTTGCAAAAGAAAAGAGCACCAAAGTTTCACTTAACGCAAAAGATAAAGGTGCAGAGTTAATCGTAACGGCTTGCCCCTTGTGTAAATACAATCTTCAAAAGAACGGCACCGGAGTTGAGGTAGTATACATTACCGAATTGCTCGCAGAGGCGCTCGGAGTAAAGGAGTAAACGACAAATGGAAAACAAAGAAAGAGTAGCAAGCGAAATCATACGCCGTAGTGGAGTGAATCCAAGAAAGTGTATGAAATGCGGAAAATGTTCGGGAACTTGTCCTGCTTACGACGAGATGGAATATCATCCACATCAGTTCGTATACATGGTGGAAACAGGGGATATAGAACCCTTAATGAAATCTAAATCGATATACCGTTGTCTTTCGTGTTTTGCGTGCATAGACAGATGCCCAAGAGGAGTAGAGCCTGCTAAGATAGTAGAGGCAGTCCGCTTAGAGGTGGTCAGAGCGCAAGGGAATAACCACTTAAAGGCAGACGATATTCCCTCAATGCTTGACGAAGATTTGCCACAACAAGCAATCGTCAGCGCATTAAGAAAATACAGCAAGTAAAAAAGGAGAATACAAATGCAGAGAATAGGAGTATTCGTATGTTGGTGCGGAAGTAATATTGCGGGAACGGTTGACGTTAAGGCAGTTGCCGAAGCGTTAAAGAGCGAACCCGGAGTAGTACATTCGGCTAACTATCAGTATATGTGCTCGCAAGCAGGTCAAGACCTTATTAAAGATGCCATAAAAGAACACAAATTAACAGGTATCGTAGTATGTTCTTGTTCACCGAGAATGCACGAGCAGACTTTTAGGAAAACGGCGCAAGCCGCAGGCATCAACCCATATATGGTTGAAATAGCAAACATTCGTGAGCAGTGTTCGTGGATACATAAAGATATTGCCGAGGGTACTGAAAAAGCGATAATTTTAGGCAGAACGGCTATTGCAAAAGTTAACCTAAACGCACCGCTCACGCCAGGTGAAAGTCCGGTTACAAAGCGTGCGCTCGTTATCGGTGGCGGTATTGCAGGTATTCAAACTGCGTTAGATATAGCGGATGCAGGTTTTGAAGTAGATATCGTTGAAACAAAACCCACTATCGGTGGTAAAATGGCTCAACTCGATAAAACTTTCCCAACGCTTGACTGCGCTGCGTGTATATTAACCCCTAAGATGGTGGACGTTGCTCAGCACGAAAAAATTAAAATTTATTCGTACAGCGAAGTTGTTGACGTTAGAGGTTTCGTTGGTAATTTCGATGTAACCATCAAGAAGAAAGCACGTTACGTTAAAGAAGATATTTGTACGGGTTGTGGACTTTGTACGGAAAAATGTCCTATGAAAAAAGTACCTAACGACTTTAACCTCGGTATGGACTTTAAGAGGGCGATTTATATACCGTTTGCGCAAGCAGTTCCAAAGGTTGCAACAATAGACCCTAACTACTGTAATATGCTTAAAAACGGCAAATGTGGCGTGTGTGCAAAGGTTTGTACGGCAAAAGCAATAGATTACACTCAAAAGGATGAATACGTCGAACAAAAATACGGCGCAATCGTTGCCGCAACAGGGTTTAATCCAATAAGCATGGATAAGTTTGACGAGTATGCTTATAGTCAAAGCAAAGACGTTATAACTTCACTTGAATACGAGCGTTTAATGAACGCAGCAGGTCCTACTGCGGGTAAACTTCTCCGTCCGTCGGACGGCAAACATCCTCACACCTTAGTTTTCGTTCAATGCGTTGGCTCACGTTGTGCGTCTTGCGCTGAAAAAGGTAAAGAGTATTGCTCTAAAATTTGTTGTATGTATACAGCAAAACACGCAATGCTTACACGTGATAAATATCCCGATACAGACGTTTACGTTTTCTATATAGACGTTAGAACGCCTGGCAAACAGTTCGATGAGTTTTATCGTCGTGCAGTTGAGGATTACGGCGTGCATTATATAAAAGGTATGGTTGGAAAGGTTTCACCCGAGGGCGATAAACTTATCGTTCAAGGCTCAGACCTTATTGCAAACAAGCAATTAAAGATTGAAGCAGACTTGGTTGTTTTAGCGGCTGCAATCGAGCCGGATAAGTCTGCAAGACCGCTTGCGACAATGCTCACGGCAAGTATGGATACAAACGACTTCTTTACCGAAGCGCACCCCAAACTTCGTCCTGTTGAAAGCCCAACTGCCGGCGTGTTCTTATCAGGTGCTTGCCAAGGTCCAAAAGATATTCCCGAAACGGTTTCACAGGCAGGGGCGGCGGCTTCCAAAGTTATTGGACTTTTAAGCAAAGACAAACTAACGGGTAACCCGTGTGTTGCGCATTCTGATGAGATGATGTGTAACGGATGTTCTTCTTGCGAAAAAGTATGTCCGTACGGTGCAATAACGTATTTAGATAAAGAATTCAGAGGTCCGAACAGAACAACCCTTATCCGCAGAGTAGCATCTGTTAACGAAGCGGTATGTCAAGGTTGCGGATGTTGTACGGTAGCTTGCCCGTCGGGTGCTATGGACCTTAAAGGTTTTGCAAGCAAACAGATTATGGCGGAGGTTGACGCAATATGCAAGTAAACGGATATAAACCAAAAATCGTAGCTTTTTGTTGTAACTGGTGTTCATATGCAGGCGCAGACCTTGCGGGTAGTAACCGTTTAAGTTACCCTGCTGAGGTTAAAGTTATAAGAGTTCCATGTTCGTGCAGAGTTAACCCAATGTTCATTCTCAGAGCATTCCAAAGAGGGGCAGACGGAGTAATTATTTGCGGATGCCACCCAGGGGATTGCCACTACACGTCTGGTAACTATTACACGAGAAGAAGAATGGCACTGTTGTTCTCTATGCTTGATTATCTCGGCATAGAAAAAGAACGTACCCGTGTTGAATGGGTGTCGGCGGCAGAGGGCGCAAAATTTGCTCAGACAATGAACGAGTTCGTTGAGACCGTTGCAGGTCTTGGCGAGAACAAGAGATTGGAGGATTTGAGATGCAAAAGATAACCCGTGAAGTGCTTATCGCAAAAGCAGAAGAACTGTTAAATAACGGAACGGTTAATAAAGTTCTCGGTTGGAAAAAGGGCGAGTTTTCTTACGATATAACTCCCGCACTCTTTAATTCAATCGAAGAAATGAAAAATGATTTTGTTTACGGAGATTTTTGCGGAGCAAATTTCTCTAAGTACCTTGTAAAACAAACTAGACAAGCAGACGTAAATAAAATTTTGGTTTTTATAAAGCCTTGTGATACTTACAGTTTTAACCAACTTTTAACCGAACACCGCTTTGACCGTGAAAAAGTTTATTTAGTTGGTATCCCTTGCGACGGAATGGTTGACGTTAGCAAGGTAAAAGAACTTGTTGGAGACGGTATCGTTTCGGTAGATTCTGAAAGTCAATACATAAAAGTCGTAACCTTATACGACGGAGAAAAATCAATTAAAAAGCAAGACGTTTTAGCAGAACGTTGTATAAATTGCAAGAGCAAAAAACACGTTGCATACGACGAACTTATCGGAGAGGACGGAGAAGTTTTGGACAACAAGCGTTTCGACGAGGTTGAAAAACTTGAAAAAATGTCTGCTGATGAAAGATACGCTTTCTGGCAGAACGAACTCTCACGTTGTATTCGTTGTAACGCTTGTCGAGACGTATGCCCCGCTTGTACTTGTGAAAAGTGTGTTTTCGGAAATCCCAATTCAGGGGTAGAGAACAAATCGCCTGCTAATAGTTTTGAAGAAAAGATGTTCCACATCATAAGAGCGTTCCACGTTGCTGGACGCTGTACTGACTGTGGAGAATGTTCAAGAGTATGTCCGCAAAACATTCCGTTACATCTTCTTAACCGTAAATTTATTAAAGATATTAACGAGTTTTACGGTGATTATCAGGCAGGGGAACAAGTAGGAAGCCGTGCTCCGCTTACAAACTACACCAAAGAAGATTTAGAGCCTAGCCAAGCAGTTGAAAAGGGGGATAAGTAAGATGCGCAAAATATCGTTATCGAATCTAGACAAACTTTTTGCAAAGATTTCCGAGTCCGCAAAATTATATGTTCCCGTAGACGACCAAAAAGGTCTTGCCTCATTTAAACTTTGGACAGAGGGCGTTAAACTTAGTGATTCTCTAAACACTACAAGAAGTGCAAAAGATTTCTTTTTCCCTCAAACTGAAAATCTTATGGAGTTCAAAACCGAAGGTAAGAATATTGAGATAATCGACACGAGGTCAGAAAAGGAAGATTTCGTAGTATTCGGCGTTCGTGCGTGCGACGTTAAAAGTTTTGAAATTTTAGACAGAGTATTCCTTTCAGAACCTGTTGACAGTTATTACGCATCTAGAAGAGAAAAAGGAATTATCATTTCTCTCGCTTGTACAAGACCCGCTGAAACCTGTTTCTGTAAGACTTTCGGTGTAGACCCCGCAAATCCTTTGGCAGACGTTTCTGCTTGGAAGACGGCAACCGATTTATATTTAAAAGCCAACACCGAAAAGGGACAAAAACTTTTAGCGTTGATTGACTCGGTTACAGAAGATGGGGATGAAAGTGCAGTTGAAGAACAGAAAAAAGCCATTACAGAAATTATGGATAAACTTCCGCTTAAAGACCTAAAAACGGATAAATTTGGTGCTGGCAAAACAAAAGAATATTTTGATTCACCAGCATGGGATGAACTTTCTTCACATTGTTTAGGTTGCGGAACTTGTACTTTCGTTTGCCCAACTTGTCAATGTTACGACATTAAAGATTTCAATACCGGCAACGGAGTGAAGCGTTTCAGATGTTGGGACTCATGTATGTACAGTGATTTTACGTTGATGGCGCACGGAAATTCAAGGCTCTCACAAAAAGAACGTTTCCGTCAAAGATTTATGCACAAACTCGTGTATTATCCTGATAATAACGACGGAATGTTCAGTTGCGTAGGTTGTGGACGTTGTCTTGCAAAATGTCCTATTTCTATGAATATAGTAAAAGTAATGAAAACACTCGGAGGTAAAGAAAATGAATAATGAAACTTTAATTCCGAAACTCGGCGTGATAACGGATATTAGAATTGATACGCCGGATATAAAAACGTTCAGGGTTGTTTCACCAGAAGGCAAAAAACTTTTCGAACACCGCCCTGGTCAATGCGCAATGCTTTCCATACCAGGAATAGGCGAAGCAATGTTCTCGATAACTTCTTCGCCAACGAACACCGAATATATGGAATTTTCAATCAAAAAATGCGGATGTGTAACTTCGTGGTTGCATGCGGCGGAAGTAGGTCAGAACGTTACTGTTCGTGGACCGTACGGTAATCCGTTCCCCGTTGACGACGTGTTTAGTGGAAAGGATTTATTGTTCGTTGCAGGTGGCGTTGGTTTAGCCCCCTTGCGTTCGGTAATAAATTATTGCAGACATTACCGTGATAGATACGGCAAAATTGATATAGTTTACGGTTCAAGGAGCAAAGATGACCTTTTAGATTATCAAGAAATAATCAACGAATGGTCAACGGATGCAGGTGTTAACGTGCATTTGACAATCGACCGTGAACAAGAAGGTTGGGACGGACACGTCGGGTTTGTTCCTAACTACGTTAAAGAACTTGGTTTTGATACAAATAAGATAGCAGTTCTTTGCGGTCCACCTATTATGATAAAGTTCACGCTTGAAGGACTTCGTTCATTGGGCTTTGAGAAAACCCAAGTATACACGACGCTCGAACTTAGAATGAAATGTGGTGTAGGAAAGTGCGGTAGATGTAACGTAGGTTCAAAATACGTATGTAAAGACGGTCCGGTATTCCGTTTCGACGAACTCGATGAATTACCGAATGAGTATTAATAAAAGGAGAAAAACAAATGGAAAATTTAGTTAACGTTTATTTTTTCGGTAAAAAATATCAAGTTCCCGAAAGTTTAACTATAATGAAAGCTATGGAATATGCAGGCTACCAACTAGTTAGAGGTTGCGGTTGCCGTAACGGATTCTGCGGTGCTTGTTCAACCATTTACCGTATTAAAGGGGATAGAGAACTCCACGCTTGTCTCGCTTGCCAAACTAAGGTTGAAAACGATATGTATGTTGCAACTCTTCCTTTCTTCCCATTAATTAAGCAAGTTTACGATATTGAAAAAGTTGGAACTTCTCAAATGATTATGATGCAACTTTACCCAGAAATCTATGCTTGCGTTGGTTGTAATGCTTGTACAAAGGCTTGTACACAAGGTCTTAAAGTTATGCAATACATAGCATATGCACAAAGAGGCGACTTTGAAAAGTGCGCTGAAGAATCTTTTGACTGCGTTATGTGTGGCGTTTGTTCTTCTCGTTGCCCAGCAGGAATTTCTCATCCACAAGTTGCTGAACTCTCAAGAAGAATTTACGGCAAGTATTTAGCACCTCATTGCGGTCACTTGGAAGATAGAGTTCGTGAAATTGAAAACGGAGATTTCAAAGAACTTATCGAAGCGCTCATGCAAAAGCCCATTGAAGAGCTTAAAGAGCTTTACAATACCAGAGATATTGAGAAATA
>JAZRMR010000023.1:0-18998 GCA_045647765.1 Christensenellaceae bacterium | reverse complement strand
AATATTAATCAGCGTTGTGCTTTCTTTTTCTATTGCATTTATTGGCGTAGGATATGCACAACTTAGTTCTTCTATCAATGGAGAAGCTACTATAACTAGCTCTATGCAAAAAGGTGTATTTATTTTGGACGTTTCAGAGGTACAAGGCGTTAGTATTAATACATACTTTTCAACCGTATTAAACAGCGAAGTTGTGTTAGCTGATAACAACGACACGAAAACTCTAACTATAACGCTATATAATAATTCACTAGATAATTATGCTTTTAATAGCGTCGTATACGATGCGGGAATTACTGATGGATACACCAACGAAAACATTATCTTTACGCACACTTTACAACAGTATCAAAAAATTGAACCAAATAAATCTATTGAATTCACCATAAAGTTCGCTTTTAAGGACGGTTACACCGCAATAACATCCGAAAGTTTACAGTCTATTCTTAATTTCAATTTTGGACTTTGGGGTGAAGAAGATAATACCGACTACGAAAAATATTTACAAGCGTTTCTAACTGAATTAAAAGGATACGGCTTAAACGATACGGATAATGGTGATAAAGGACCAGCAGTTTTAGCGGCTATAAAAAAAGAAAAGATTTTGTATCCACACACAAAGATAAAAGGCGGTAATTTAACGCACCTTAGTAACGGACTTACGGAAGGATTGACTTTTGTTTATGAATACGTAAGCGATACGGTTTTGAATTTGTACACGTATGAGAAAAAATATTGCTTATCTTCGTACGACGGCGAGCAGGTTGATTGTTATAAAACGATATTAGAATATAATTCGGAAACTGAATTATGGGAAATAATTGCTACGTATTCAGGGAAAGCTGAAATTGATTTGATTGAAAATCAATATTACTATATTGACTATTCATCTTGGAAAGGAAATATCATATAAGTTAAGAGGAATGTAATAAATTATAAATATAGGCAGATGTCAAAGAACGTGGACATCTGCCTATTGGCTTTTATAGAATCATTTGATAAAATGTAATCAAATAGACATTATAACCTTGGTTTGTTGTGGTAATATAATTTTTAGTATGCTATGATAATTTTGCTCGAGTAACAAACAAAATTATTCTTGGGAGAATTATTATGAATACTGATAAAATTTATGCGGAACATATCGCTAACGAATATGCTCCAAAACAAACTTCAAAAGTAAAAGCATTAAAGCGATTAGATGCAAAAGCAAAAAATCCAGCCAACATCTTTACTTATACATTCGGAATTGTATCAAGTCTTGTGTTTGGCACAGGCATGAGTTTAACGATGGGCGTTATAGGTAGTGCTACACTTTTGATGATGGTATTAGGAATTGTCATTGGTTGTATAGGGATTTTAGGGATGAGTATAAATTATTCGCTTTACAAAAAGATACTTACTAAATCAAAAAATAAATATGCAACCGACATAATCAAACTTGCTAACGAAATTGCAAACGAAGAATAATATATGAAATTTGCATTGTTGAAAAGAATAAAAAATGATATTAATTATAGAATAAAAATATTTTTGCTTTTATCCTTTGTTTTTAATATACTATATTCAATATTTTTATTTGTTATAAGTCAAATATTTTTTTCAAGATGGTTCTTCGTTATGTCTATATACTACGGTCTGCTTTCAACGGCACGAATTTTTATGTTCTTTCAAACAAATATTAATAAGGATAAACGAGGTAAGATTATAATTATGCGTGCCTCGGGTTACTTCTTATTGTTGCTGAATTTAGTAGTTTCAATAATAATGTTTTTGATGATTTACACAACTCATGGCGTTAAACATCATGAAATAACCGTTATTACTTTGGCGACGTATACCTTTACAGCGTTAACCATTGCTATTATTAGTGTTATAAAGCATCTTAAATATAATGACAGTCTTTATTCTTCAATAAAAGTGATTAGTTTAATATCTGCAAGTGTATCAATAGTTACCTTGACAAACACTATGCTTACAACATTTGGGAATGGCGATACTCTTTTACGAAGTATAATTTTACCTATTTTAAGCACGTTTATTTCTATTTTTATTATATTTTGTGCTATACTTATGATTATTGTGGCAAATAAGGAATTAAGGTTATTAAAAAATGAACAAACACAAAAGTAAATATTTGTATACTGCAAGTTTAATGAATCAAGCGCTTTTAGAGTTGCTCGAAAAAAAGGATATTGAATTTATAACAACAACTGAAATAACAAAAAAAGCTGGTGTTAATCGCTCCACCTTTTATTTACATTATGAGAATATTTACGACTTACTAGAAGAAACTATAAACAATTTAAACACCGAATTTGTTACTTCTTTTACTGAAAGCATATCAAGAGAAACAATAAAAAAAGATAATGCATTTTTAATTACTAACGAATTTTTAGTTCCTTATTTGAATTTTTGCAAAAAAAACAAACGCATTTTGAATTTAGTACACAAAAAACCGCAATTGTTTCAATCCGAAACAGTATACAACAAAATGTATAGCACTATTTTTTATCCAGCAATATCTCAATTTATAAAAGAAGAAACGAAAAGAATATATTATTTAGAATTTTATATACAAGGTGCATTAGGAATTATAAACAAATGGATTAAATTAGACTGCAAAACGGAAATTGAAGAACTAGTTGCAATTATAAAAGATTGCATTGGATATTGCGTTGAATGATTTACGGGTGGAGATATTTGTAAACTATAATAACATTTATAGGGTTACTGTAAACTGTACTGCCCTTAAAATCGCTAGTCGTTTTACCTTTCACACGCTCCGCTAGCCCCAGAGTAAGCCTAAGCACTCTTTTTTTTTACTAAAAAACTACACTCAATCTAATAAATGATTATGGCATATATAAATTATAGGTTGCCATATCTTTTTTATTGAATTTTTGTAAGAATTATGATAATATATAGTCCATATAATAATATAATCAAAAGGTTTAACAATGAAAGATAATTCAAGAGTTTCTAAAGGTAAAACTGCTGGATTTATAGGTATTATAGCAAACGTTTTATTGGCTACGGGAAAACTTATCGCCGGTATAATATCGGGGTCTGTTTCAATTATTGCAGATTCTCTAAACAATTTTTCTGATAGCGTAAGTTCAATAATAACGCTAATTGGGTTTAGAGCGTCCCAACGCCCAGCAGATAGCGACCACCCGTTTGGGCACGCTAGATATGAATACGTTTCGGGATTATTAATTTCTATATTAATCGTTGTTGTAGGATTTGAACTTGGTAAAAGTTCGTTAGAAAAAATAATTTCTCCCTCCGCAATAAACTTTTCGCTAATCACTGTGGGAATACTCGGAATATCGGCTTTGGTTAAACTGCTTTTATCCTTTTACAATTCGCACGTTTCTAAAACAATTAATTCAGAAACGCTAAAAGCAACAGCCATTGATTGCAGAAACGACGCTGTCGTAACCACGCTGGTTTTAATCGCATTTTTTATCGAACGTTATACTGGAATATTGATAGACGGATATATGGGTGTATTAGTTGCCATTTTTATTTTGTACAGTGGAATTAAATTAACCTTAGAAACCATCTCACCTATTATCGGCAAAAAGAACGACGGGCAATTAAAAGACAAAATTCTAAATAAAATCAAAGAATATCCTATCGTTATCGGCTATCACGACCTTATGATACACGATTACGGTCCTAACGTTTCCTTTTGCTCTATACACTTTGAGATAGACAAAGATTTAGATCCTCTATACGTGCATGAAGTTATAGATAAATTTGAAAGGGAGTTTTTAGCGATAGGAGTTAATCTAACAGTACATTACGACCCTGTGATAACAGACAGCCCCGAACTTAACGCTCTAAAACACGCCGTTGCAAACGAAATAATAAATATAGACGTAAAACTTTCAACCCACGATTTTAGAACTATCCCATGCGACGGATTCACGAAAGTGTTTTTCGATTTGCCATTGCCAGAAAATTTACAAAACAGAAAAAGCGAAATTGTTGAGCGCATAAACCAGGTTTTAAACAGTTTAGGAATGGGCAAATATCAAGCGGAAATAACTTTTGACTCAGAAGCGTTTAATTGATAAGAAATACCGACCAAAAAGACCGTTTAAGACGGTCTTTTTGTTTATGCGTTGCATAAAATTATAATAGGTAATTTTATGAAGAAAAATTTATTTATTTGGCAAGTTGTTGGTATAACTTTTACAGCCGTTCTCGGAACAGTTTTACACTTTTTATACGACTGGACTAACGTAACTAGCTTAGCAACGATATCTGCGGTTAACGAATCCACTTGGGAACATATGAAACTTGTCTTCGTTCCATCGTTCATCTTTGCTTTTATGCAGTATTTCTGGGCAAAAAATGATTATCCTTGTTTTTGGTCGGTAAAATTTATAGGAACTGTTTTAGGAACACTGTTGATACCTATAATGTTTTATACGCTCCAAGGAGCGTTCGGCACTCTTTCTGCTATAACTAATATAGCAATTTTTTTCATATCTATAATCGCTCAATATTTAACCGAATTGTTTTTATTCAACAAATTCAACTGTAAAAATCTAATGAATTGGTTATTTATATGGTTGTTAGTTATTATTTTGGTGCTTTTCATTATATTTTCTTTTGCGCCACCCAAAATTCCGCTGTTTTTAGACCCCGTTTCAAATACATACGGAATAACAAAATAATTTTCATAAATAATCTTTATTGAAAATCAAGCCCTGCAAGAAATTGCAGGGCTTGATTTGTCTTTTTAATATTACGTCTGAAATTAAAGTTTATCTATTGAGTGTTCGTTTTTAGTTTGAATGCCTTAAATTGACGCTAATGATTCCAGAAATACCGCCGACAATACTTCCAAAAATCAAGTCGAATATAAACGATTGCCCAAAACTAACGCTTGCGCCAATTAAAGAAAAAACTAGATATATTAAAGCACTGAATAGACCACCTACAAGCATACCCTTTATAAAGCCCATATTGTTTTTAAGCGTAAATATGCATCCAATAAAAACAGAAATTACCTTTATAAATTGATTGACCGCCTTTATAACACCATCACCAAAAAATGCAAATTTTATGACGGCTGAAAATATTAAAACACCTAAAAGTGCACATATTAACGCTGTTAAAACCCCTTTTAATATACTCGATAAAAAGTTTCCACTTGCTTGCGATTGCATAAAAAAACCTCCAACATAACTAATTAAGATTATGCTGGAAGTTTTAATTTTATTACTTATTAAAGTTCTTCTTCGGTCTTTTTCTTTCTAGTGGTTTTTTTGGGAGCGGGCTGTTCTGCCTCTTCCTTTTCTTCCACCTTTGGTGCAACTTCTTTTTCTGCTACGGGAGCAGGGTTTGAATTGCCTTGGTTTGGAGCAGTTTGATAAATTGCGCCTTTATCAAATCTAATAAAAGATTTGTTTGCATCCGTTCCTGTTTCAAGAACGAAAGTATTGTCAGCATTACTAATTTCTGCAACGAAACCACATATTCCGCCAATAGTTTTAACTCTATCGCCTATTTTTAATGAGTTAACCATATTCTGCGCTTCTTTTTGTTTTTTCTTTCCAGAAATTGATTGCCAAACAAATAAACCTATAATTGCAACGATAAGAACAACCATTATAATGATTGAACCTACACTGCTACCCGGTTGGGGAGTTTCACCTTCAAGTAAATTAAAAAACATAATAATCTCCTTTCAATATTTATATCTTCTTTATTGTAAATTATTTTATCACTAAAATCAAGTGTTTTTTAACCTTTTTTTAAATCGACATTTTTATCGGTCGAATCTTTTATAAGTATTGCCTGTTTTTGCATAAAACTCTTCAACGAATTCTGAATAAGAATCTTGCAAAATAGCATTTCTAACGTCTCTCATAAGTTTATTAAGGTATGTTATGTTGTGCAAACTGAGCATCATTCCACCCATCATTTCGCCCACATTTATCATGTGTCTTAAATAAGCTTTGGTATAATTTTTGCAAGCATAACAATCACACTCGTTATCAAGTGGCGAAAAATCTTCTTTATACGCTCCGTTTCTAACAACTACTTTGCCGTTCGAAGTAAGCGCAGTTCCATTCCTTCCAACCCTCGTTGCAAGCACGCAATCGAACATATCAATACCACGTTTAACCCCTTCGATTAAACAATCGGGGCTACCCACACCCATTAAATATCTTGGAACGTTAGTAGGATAATATTCAAGCATTGAATCCATAACCTCGTACATTATAGGCTTAGGTTCTCCTACTGAAAGTCCGCCTATTGCAATACCGTATTTTGCATAAGGAATAGTTTCTTTTAAGCTAATATGCCTTAAATCTTTAAACATGTTACCTTGAACTATTGGAAATAATGCTTGGTTGTCGTTTTTGTGAACGTTATAACATCTATCAAGCCACTTTAAAGTGCGCTCCATAGCAATCTTAGACTGTGCGTAATCTGCGCCGTATGGCGAGCATTGGTCAAACGCCATAATTATATCAGCACCAAGATTATTTTCAATTTCAATGGCTTTTTCTGGCGTTATAAAATGCAAACTCCCGTCAACGTGGGAATTAAAATAAACTCCGTCGTCTTTAATTTTATTAAGTTTAGCAAGAGAAAAAACTTGAAATCCACCGCTGTCGGTTAAGATTGGTTTGTCCCACGCCATAAACTTGTGCAACCCGCCAGCCTCTTTAACTGTTTGGTCGCCAGGTCGCATATACAAATGATATGTGTTTGCAAGAATAATTTGCGTTTTTGCTTCTTTCAAATCACGGGGGAGCACTCCTTTAACGGTTGCTTGTGTTCCGACCGGCATAAACGTCGGAGTTTCTATATCCCCGTGCGGAGTGTGAAGTATTCCGGCACGAGCCCCCGTTTTACTATCTTGTTTTATTTGTTCAAAATAAAATTTTTCCATAATAAATCCGTTAAAATATTTTATAGTTTCATTGAACTACACCTGTTATAGTCAAGTTCGACCAAGCAAAAGGATGAGATTGACCGTCTGGTCATCGAAGTCTTTTGCTTTGGGCAGTAACGCCGTATTGCGCAGTTTTGCTTTTTGTTTGTATGGTTTTAGAAACAAGCAAGACAAGGCTCGACCAAGCAAAAGGGTGAGATTGACCGTCTGGTCATCGAAGTCTTTTGCTTTGGGCAGTAACGCCGTATTGCGCAGTTTATAAAATCATACAAGCGTCGCCGAAAGAAAAAAATCTATACCCCTCTTCTACCGCTACTTTATAAAAATCGAGAGTTTTCTCACGGGAAGAAAGTGCGGAGACTAGCATGATGAGAGTAGACTTAGGAAGATGAAAATTAGTTATAAGAGAATCAACACACTTAAACTTATAAGGCGGATAAATAAAGATACTTGTATCTGCTTTACAAGGCTTGACAAATCCGTTTGAATCGGATGCACTTTCTAAGGTGCGCACGCTTGTTGTTCCAACGGCAATAATTCGCCTGCCTTCTCTTTTGGCTTTGTTTATTTTTTCTGCGTTAATCTCATCTATTTCATAATACTCAGAATGCATATGATGAGCCGTTACGTCTTCCGATTTAACAGGGCGGAAAGTTCCTAGGCCGACGTGCAACAACACGTCTGCGATTTCAACCCCTTTATTTTTGAGTTTTTCAAACAGTTCCTCAGTAAAATGCAAACCTGCGGTTGGAGCAGCGGCAGAACCTGACTCTTTTGCATAGACAGTTTGGTATCTGTCTTGGTCTTTGAGCTTTTCTGTTATATACGGTGGGAGAGGCATTTCGCCTAGTTTAGATATGATGTCTTCAAAAACTCCCTCATAGAAAAATCTTACTCTTCTACTGCCCGTTTCTTCAATATTAGAAATGACTTCTAACGATAAGTTCTCCGATATAATGAGTTTAGCGCCTACTCTTGCTTTTTTTCCAGGTTTAACCAGCACTTCCCATTCGTTTAAGTCAAAACGCTTTAATAAAAGCACTTCGACTTTTCCACCGTTTTTGGTGTATGCAAACATTCTAGCCGGCAAAACTTTTGTGTTGTTTCTAACCAGAAGGTCGCCCTCTTTAAGATAATCTATAATATCAAAAAAACGTTTATGGTAGATTTTATCGTTTGCTCTGTCATAAACTAAAAGACGTGAACTATCCCTAGGATAAACGGGGGTTTGAGCAATTTGCTCTTCGGGAAGATAATAATCGAAATCACTTGTTTTCATTTGTAAAATCAAAAACGGAAAGTTGTTCCGCCCTCCCCTCTGGCATTTTTAATCCAATGTGTTCGTATCCTTTTTTAAGTAAAACTCTTCCCCTTGGCGTTCTTGCGATAAAGCCTAGTTGGAGTAAGTATGGCTCGTAAACGTCCTCAATAGTGTTGCTGTCCTCGTTAATAGTAGCGGCAAGCGTATCTAAACCGCACGGCCCACCGTTAAACTTTTCCACCATGGAACGGAGCAATCTAACGTCAACTGCATCTAGCCCAAGTTCATCTATATCAAGCATTTTAAGTGCACCTTGCGCATCTGAGACCAATACCGTTTTATGCCCTTTAACCAAAGCGTAATCACGCACTCTTCTTAAAAGTCTGTTTGCAATTCTAGGAGTGCCACGACTGCGCTTTGCGACTTCTTCCGCCGCTTGATGTTCTATATCCATTTCAAGTTTTTTAGCAGAACGCTCAACGATTTCTGTAAGTTCTGCAACCGAATAGGTTTCAAGCCTCATAATAAGTCCAAATCTATCCCTCAACGGAGAGGAAAGCATACCAGCCTTAGTAGTTGCGCCGATTAAAGTGAACTTTGGCAAAGGCAGTTGAACATTCTTTGCAGACGGACCTTTACCTATAATAAAATCCAAAGTAAAATCTTCCATTGCAGGGTAAAGAATTTCTTCTACGTTGTGGTTGAGCCTATGAATTTCGTCGATAAACAAAACGTCCCTTTCGTTAAGGTTTGTGAGTATCGCCGCAAGGTCTCCCGCTCGCTCGATTGCAGGACCGCTGGTAACTTTAAGTTGCGTTCCCATTTCGTTTGCTATTATATGCGCAAGCGTTGTTTTTCCAAGACCGGCAGGTCCGTATAACAAAACGTGGTCCAAAGCGTCTTCTCTTATTTTTGATGCGGCAATACTAACGGCAAGATTGTCTTTTACTTTTTCTTGACCGACGTATCCATCCATAGACTTTGGCCTTAAAACGTTCTCAAAATCTGATTCAGTTTGATTTATAGTGCTTGTAACTAATCTTTCTTCTTCCATAAAAAACCTTACTTAATGTGTTTTATCGAATATGCGATAAGTTGTTCAATAGAATTTATTCCCTGAGCACTTGCCTCTTTAACAGCCGTTACGCACTCTGCCTTGGTAAAACCTAAACTCATTAGCGCAACGATAGCATCTTGCATTTCTTCGGCAACAACAACTTCCTTGTTTTGTTCTAACGGTGAATCCTCGCTAACGTCTGCGGTGATTTTTTCTCTCAGTTCTAAAATTATACGTTCAGCCGTCTTTTTCCCAAGACCTTTAACAGAAGATAACCCTTTAACGTCAGAAGTTGCTATTTTAACGGCAAGGTCAGACAAGTTCATATTAGACAGAACAGTAATCCCCATTTTCGGTCCTACGCCCGAAACAGAAATTAGTTTTAAGAACATCTTTTTTTCTTCGGGACTAATAAACCCGTAAAGGGAAACACCGTCCTCCCTAACGGCAAGATAGGTGTAAACTTCGCCCTTTTTATCGGTTGCTAGCTTTTGATACACGGAGGCTGAGCAAGTTATTTCATAACCTATTCCACCGCACTCTAAAAGGATTACTCCCTCGCTAACGCTTAAAACGTTTCCCCTTAAATATCCAATCATAATAAACCTTAAATCCTAAATAAATTTCCTAATTTGTTAGTTTGCGAATGGCACAGCGCAACGGCAAGAGCGTCGGCAGCGTCATCAGGTCTAGGAATACCTTTTAATCTCAAAGTGGTTTTTACCATTTGTTGAATTTGTATTTTTTCCGCTCTTCCGTAACCGGTTAAAGCCTGCTTAATTTGCAGTGGCGTGTATTCAAATATTCTACCACACTCTTTTATCGCCGTCAAAAGTATAACTCCCCTTGCGTGGGCAACGGCTATACCCGTTTTAACGTTCTTTGCGAAAAACAATTCTTCTATTGCGATTTCATCAGGCTTAAAGGTGTCTATAATCTGCTTAACACCCTTTTCGAGCATAGCAAGGCGAACGGCTAGATTTTCATCCTTTGGAGTGGAAACTATGCCGTAATCAATCAATTCGGGTTTAGCCCTATTGTCTGCCCTTATAACCCCGTAACCTAAAGTTGCAAGACCGGGGTCGAATCCTACGATTATCATATCTAATATTTTACTTTAATTTGATAAAAAAGTCAATTGATAACAATAAAAGAAATAAGAGGACGGGATAAAATCTACGTCCTCTATATTTATTCAAAATTTTATTTACCCGTATCGCAGAAAATTAATTGCTTTTGTATTCTGAACGTAAGGTTTAATGTTATTCCTCTATCAACGGTTAGCGTAAACGAATCGCCTTTGCTGAAATATTTGTTTAGTTCTGCAACTATTACAGAAAAACTTGAACTACTGGTAACGTTTTCGGTCTTTTGTTTTGAATTAATGGTATATGTTAACGACTTGATAACGTCTCCTACCTCAACCCCTGCTAAATAAGCGTTACTATCGGGTATAACTTCTTTAACAGACAAGCGTGTCTCGTTGCTAGTATCAACAGTAATGCCAAAATTCCATCTGCCGGGAACGAAACCGTAATTTTCGCCCGTATAAGATGCCAATAGTTTTTTAGCAGTTTCAATAAATCCAGTATCCGTTTGACCTGTCGGCAAAACTAATCTTTTATAGGGAATGGCGTAGTTTATACCCGAATTAGTATCACTACCGCCGTTGGTTATTCCAACCAATTCTCCGTAGTAGTTAAATAAACCGCCACCCGAACTGCCGTGATAAATATCGACGTTTATTTGTGTAACGTGCATATATCCTGCGCTATCAAAGAGCGCTTCTCTATCGGGATATGCGATAATCCCCCTGGTTAAAGCGCCGGGAAGAGCGCCCGTAGGGTTACCTATCGCAAATACTTCGTCGCCTTTTTCAAGATTATATCCGTCGGCAGGAACTTTTGCCTCAACTATATCGTTTTTAGAAAGATTTGCTCTTCCACTAACGTCCATTTTAAGAATGGCTATATCGTTATTTTTATCCCCACCGATTAAACTTACTTCACCGTCAAACACCCCGTTACCAATAGTGCCTGAAAAAATAAATGCGTCGTTATAATCTTCGTCCGTATAATTTCTGCCGTTAAGGTCGGGAACGTATACCTTTATTTGCCCGCCTGATGAAATAACGTGATGGCAAGTTATAATATAAAACACGTCATCATCTTCAACAATTTGGTCGGTTTGTTTGTTCTTGCTATACATATCAACGATAACGCCAGAACCGTAATACGTTGCCCCGTTTGCCTTAATTTCTATTGCGACAACAGAGCGGTCAACCTTTTCAAGAGAAGGTTTTAACCCATACTCTCTGTCAGTTTCCTGTTGAGAGCCGAAATAAACGTCCTTCGCAAAATCAACTACTTCTCCGCCACCGTTACCGTTTCCACCTAACCCGTCAGGATTTGGAATGTCAAAGAGTTCACACCCCACAAAATTCATGGCAATAACGGCGATAATCATTATTAAAAGCAAATTTTTAAGTAACTTCTTCATTATATCTCCTTTTTGCAAGAGTATATTAATCATTAATATTTACATCATACCACAGATTTATTAAAAAAACCTTAATTTTTAAAAACTTTTAAAAAAGAAAAGAACGTTTCAACCAAATAAAAAATTGACTCCGTTCTTTCCATTCCGCATTTTAACGGAATGGAAAATTTTCTATTACCGTTAAATTTATACGGATATTTTAACGGTAATAAGAAGTTCGTGAATTTTAAGGATTTATAAAAAATTCACCTTACCACCGATAGCATAAGTATAGGCAAGTAAGATGAATTTATTCATTAAACTAAAAAATTATTCTTCTTCCTCTTCGGGGAGGTCAACGTTGTGATAAACGTTTTGAACGTCGTCAAGGTCTTCAAGCGCATTAACCAAACGTTGGAATTTAGCAAGGTCGTCCCCTTCCAATGTGATTTTGTTTTGGGGAACCATTTCTACCTGCGCCTCGAAGAAATTAAGACCTTTATCTTCTAAATATTTTCTAACCGAAGAAAAAGCCGACGGTGTGGTATGAACGATAAAAGCGTCGTCCTCGGCGATAAAATCATCCGCTCCTGCATCAAGAGCGTATTCCATAACCACGTCCTCATCAAGTTCAGCAGTTCTCTCGATAATAATTACGCCCATGTTCGTAAAAGTAAACGAAACGCAACCAGCATTGCCGAGTGAACCTCCGTGTTTTCTCATCGCCGTACGAACGTAATCAACGGTACGGTTTTTATTATCTGTAAGCGCATTGATAATAACTGCACTACCGGCAGGGCCGTAACCTTCGTAAGTTAATTCTTCATAGTTGTCGCCCGAAAGTTCGCCAGAAGCCTTAGCGATACATCTTTTGATGTTTTCGTTAGGCATATTAACTGCTTTTGCCTTTGCAATAGCGTCTGCAAGTTTACTGTTTGTTTCAGGGTCTGGATTAGATTTAGCGGCAACGGCTATTTCTCTTCCTACTTTGGTGAATATTTTACCTTTTGCAGCGTCTGTCTTTGCCTTTTTTGCAGCGATATTGGCTGCATGAGAATGTCCTGACATATATTAATCTCCTTGTGTTTTGTAAGCACGTCAGTTTTTAAGGCTATACATAAGTATTCCTGCCGAAACTGCGGCGTTTAGACTTTCTACTCCGTTTTCCATAGGAATTTTTACGGTGTATTTAGCCATAGATTTAACTTCCTTTGAAACCCCTTTACCCTCGTTACCTATAACTAAACAGAAATCTTCTTTTGTGGAGAAATCGAACACGTTCTCCCCATTCATATCGGCAACGATTATCGGTATGTCAACTACCGATAAAATATTTTTTACGTTCGCTCTAATCGTTTTAACACGGAAAATTCCTCCCATGCTGCTTCTAACGGCTTTCTGTGAATAAGCATCTGCCGAATCATCAGTTAAATACACCAAGTTATATCCGGAGGCTGCGGCTGTTCTTATAATAGCACCCACGTTAGATGGGTCCTGAACACCGTCCAACAATATACACTTTCCACTCGGTTTTTCTACTTGATTTTCAGGTTTTTCAACTATTGCAAGCGCACCCTGTGGAGTAATTTCTTCCGAAAGGTATTTAAATACTTCATCAGAAACTATTTCAATATCACTTGCTACTCCGTTAATTTGGCTGACCGCTTTTTCTGTACATATAACACGTTCTATGGGGAGATTGAGGGCTATGGCTTCATTAACAGGTTTAATTCCTTCAACGATAAAAAGCCCCAAAACATCTCTATATTTTTTATCAGAAAGCGAACGTATCTTCTTTACGAGCGCATTTTGTTTGGAAGTTATCATTTTAATCCAAATAAAGCCTAACTTATAAAAAATTAGGCTTTATCAAAGGTTTTATTTTAAGTTTGCCTTTGCTTGTTCGCAAAGTGCGGTGAATGCCGTTGCATCTGAAACAGCAATTTCAGCAAGTACCTTTCTGTTGAGTTCGATACCTGCATTTTTGAGACCGAACATAAGCTTGCTATAAGAAATGTTGTTAAGTCTTGCAGCAGCGTTGATTCTTGCAATCCAAAGTGCTCTGAAATCACGCTTTTTAGCCTTTCTGCCATAGTAAGCATAAAGTTGAGCCTTCATAACGGCTTCTCTAGCCACTCTATATCTCTTGCTTCTGCCTCCGAAATAACCTTTGGCAAGTTTTAATATTTTTCTACGCTTTTTTACAGCGTTAACTGCTCTTTTAATACGCATAATCTCTATCTCCTTAAATTGTATTACTTATTGTAAATAAGCGTCTTTACGGTCTTTTCCTGCGTAGCGTCTACGTATGCGCCTGCGCAAAGGTTGTTCTTTCTTTTTCTGTCTTTCTTGGTAAGAATATGGTTCTTGCCGGAGCAAGCTCTTTTAATCTTGCCGGTTGCGGTTACTTTAAAACGTTTTTTAGCCGCACTCTTAGTTTTCATTTTAGGCATAGTTTTACCCTCCGTTAGTTAATTATTTAAGTTACGCTTTTACCGGAACAAGCATCATCCAGATGTTTCTGCCTTCGGTAAGCGGTTGCTTTTCAATAGTGCCGTGGTCTTTAACGAGTTCGAAAAATTTCTTCATAACGTCGAGACCGAGTTCAGAGTGCGCCATTTGACGACCCCTCATTCTGATAGATACCTTAACCTTATTGCCAGCGCTCAAAAACTTCTGCGCTTGCTTTGCTTTTACGTTAAGGTCTCCAACGTCTATGGTCATAGATAGCCACACTTCTTTGGTTTCAACGACTTTTTGGTTCTTTTTGGCTTCTTTCGCCTTTTTGTTAAGTTCAAAAACGTACTTCCCGTAGTTCATAATCTTGCATACTGGCGGGGTTGCGTTTGGTGAAATCTTAACCAAATCGAGTTCACTTTCCTCTGCTATCCTTAACGCTTCGTGAGCGGAAAGAATTCCGAGTTGTTCACCGTTTTCACCTATAAGGCGAACTTCTCTATCCCTTATCTCAGCGTTAATCTGATGTTCTTTTTTAATAGTCGTATACCTCTCAATAATATTTTAATAAGGTTTCCCTTTTAATACAAAAAAAACGAGTCGCTCTAAAAAGAACAACCCGAAAATACTCTAAAATCCTGGCGCTAAGCCTTTTTAAGGTATTGAGCCGAACGAACTTTTCCGTCGGCGAGAAGGGTCTCTTCTTCTTTAAGCCTTAATATAATACAACATTTGCTTAGTGTTGTCAACTGATTTTAAGTGATTTTTAAATTTTTTCTACTATCGAATAGAGACTTTTGCCGTTGATTTTTTTAGTGATAACTAAACCTATCGTGCCAGGACCACTATGTGCACTTGCGTTTATAGGAACGTCTCCGAGTAAAACTTTCTCTCCGGATAATTCACTTTCCATTCTTTCAATTAAGTATTCAGCAAGCCCTTCTTTTACTGCAAAAGTTACAAGATTAAAATCATAATCTTTTGGAGAAAATTTTTCTTTCTGCGAAATGAAATTCTCAATCAAAGTTTTTCTTGCGTGTCTAGTTATAGCAACCTTTTGAAGTTCGCCGTCTTTTAAGAGTATAATAGGTTTAATACCTATCGCATTACCAATTAAAGCCGCTGTGGGCGAGATTCTTCCGCCTTTTTTCAACGTAGTCAAATTCTCTGGTATAAAGCAAAAATAATTGTCCTCTTTTAACGAGTTAATTATATCTACCGTTTCCGGAATAGAAGTTGATTTATTCACAATCTCGTCATATGCAAGAAAAACTTGCGATAACATTACAGGTCCTAACGAATAGGAATCTATTATAGTAACCTTGCCGTCAAAATGCTCTTTTGCGACGTTATTAAACAAGTCGTTCATTGAAGAAAGTTTGGATGATATAGTAAAGTGAACAACGTGGTCGTATCCTTCGCTAAAAATCTTTTCAAAATACTCAATGACTATTCCAAGAGGAGGAGTGCTCGTCTTGATATTCTTGCCATCTTTCATTGCCTTTTCAAGCGAAGGCTGGTCTATGGTAACCCCGTCTAAAAACTCTTCGCCGTCAATTATAACGTTGAGTGGAAACACTCTAATTTCATAACCTTTAAACACGTCTTTTCTTAAAAGGCAAGACGAATCGGTTGATATTAAAACTCTCATAACTTTCCCCTAGTAATTATTTTCCTGTTATATTGATAAGATTGTCGCAAATAGTGTTAAGACTTTTATAAAGGATTTTTCTATCCTCCTCAGATACGCCTATGCTTGCTTCTTTTAAAACCTGGTCTATTTTATCTGAAAGAAATTTGCCCACCTCTTCACCTTTTTCCGTGAGACTGAATCTACTCTTATACCTTTTCTTCCCAACCGTATCGCACTGTATGTAACTATTCTTTTCTAAAAACTCAATCGACCTAGACGTTGCGCCCTTATCCTCGTCGCAAATATCACAAATTTCTTTTGCAGTAAGCGGTCCTGATGAATATAGATAGTATATGCACGACACGTGTGGACCTTTCAACTGATAATTTTTCGTTGCTTCCGATTTTAGTCTTCGAACGCTTCTGTTTATTCTGCCTATTAAAACCGTGAAAGCGTTAAACCTTTCTTGCATAATCACACCATCAATAAATCTTATGCAATAAGTATAACATCTAATTGTAAGGTTGTCAACAACCTTTATTTGTTTATAATAAAAATAACGGCTTAGACAAATAAGTCTAAACCGAAATTTAAGTTTATGCAATTGGTTTTTCGCCGTCTTTAAGTCTTGAACTAACTTTGCCTTCGGGGTCGATTTCGCCAGCCTTTGATAGAGCAATTTTAGTTAAGAACGGACCGACAAGTTCATAAATTAAAACTGAGAACAGAGTAATATTTGCAACGATGGCGCCAACCTCGCCCAATCCGTTTGCAGCGTCTGCCGCTTTAATTGCCATACCGAGTGCAACACCTGCTTGTGGGAATAACGTTATACCCAAATACTTTGTAACGTTTTTAGGAGCTTTTGCAAGCCTTGAAGATAAATCTGCCCCGTAATATTTTCCTAAGCAACGAGAAGTTATATAAACAACTCCAATCAACACGATTATAATGTCGGTGAATACCGAAAGGTCGAGTTCTGCGCCCGAAAGCACAAAGAACAATATAAATATTGGTGCAGTCCATCTATCAAGCCTATCCATAAGATTTTCCGAGAAATCACAGATGTTGCAAAAAATTGTTCCGAGCATCATACAAGAAAGCAAAGATGAAAAGGCAATATGTATTCCGCCTATTTCAAATCTTAACATTGAAATAGCAACAGTAACTAAAACGAATGCAACCGACATAGACAAACGTTTTGAACGTGAATGGAAAAACCTTTCAAAAAAGGTAAACAAATAACCCATTCCAGCGCCTAGTCCTATTGATAAAAAGACTTCGACTAATGGCTCTACTATAATAGAAATAACGTTTACAGCGCCTGATAAAAGACCTTTGGCAATTCCGAAAGAAATTGCAAACAATACTAAGCCTACTGCGTCGTCTAGCGCAACAACGGGAAGTAAAGTGTCGGTTACAGGTCCTTTTGCCTTATACTGTCTAACGACCATCAGAGTTGCTGCAGGAGCGGTTGCAGAAGCAACTGCACCAAGAACTATCGCCGCTTCTAACGAGAGTTTATCTGGAATGATAAAGTGGAGAGTAATAAGAGCCGCATCAACTAATAAGGTTGTAATTACTGCTTGTAAAATACCAATAATCGTTGCAGACTTACCTATACTTTTTAACTGAGAAAGTCTAAATTCGTTACCGATTGAAAAGGCTATAAAGCCAAGCGCAACGTCTGATATAATAGAGAACGTTTTATTTGTTATATCTTCCTTGACAAATCCAAGTCCAGAAACACCAAAGGCTCCCAAACAGAAAGGTCCGACTAAAATTCCAGCAACTAGATATGCCGTTACAGCAGGTAATTGAAACAATTTTGCCACACGGGAAAGCATAAGTCCCGCAAACATTGCGATTGATAAACTCAAAAGAATTTCCATTCTTCGCCTCCAAACTTTTTCCTTAATTAAACAACCTCTTGATTTTAATACTTTGCTGTCTTTTTGTCAACAATCTAAGGGTTAAATATAATATATTTATTAATAATTTTTTTCAAACTCTTTTAACGCTTCGACGTACCCCTTGGGGTCGATTAGATAGCACAATCCGTGTCCTGCACCGCTTACCGTTACAAGCCGTTTTTCCGATTGAATGCAATTAAAATTTTGTTCACTCATGTAATAAGGCACAAATTTATCCATATCACCGTGAAAAAGTAATACTGGAACTTTGGTGTTTTTTAGCGCTTCGGAAACGTTAGCATCTTTCAAATCGAACTTGCCAAATATTTTTGCAGAAAGATTGATTAGAGGATAAAATAAAAATACTGGAAGATGCATATCTTTTATTACTTTTTTAATTATTTTTTCTGCTGACGTATAACCACAATCGGCAACAATACCTATAACGTTCTTAGGAAGATTAAGTCCACTTGCTAAAAGCACCGTGCTTGCTCCCATAGAAATACCAGAAAGAATAATTTTTACGTTATTACCGAACTTTTTAATAGCAAAATCAACCCATTTTAAGCAATCTAATTTTTCGAGCGCACCAAAAGTTATAAGGCTACCTTCGCTTGATGCTTGCCCCCTTTGGTCAACTGTTATCACGTTTCTGTTAAGAGCAAAACAGCGTTGTATTCCACCACATAAATCACGCTCAGAATTCCCCCGATACCCGTGGAACATAATTTCAACTATTCCACCTTTATTACACTCGTAATACTTTCCTCGCAAAGTAAGATTGTCAAATGAAATAATACTAACGTCTTGGTGCGGTATAGTTTTTGCTTCTTTCATCCAACTAACCATTTTTTCTTTGTATGGCAAATAAATTTTACCTTTTGGAATTTGAAAATCTTTTTGCTTCTTTTGTTTTTTAGTAACGTAGAAAGTTATTAAAAAGCAAATGTAGAGAGAAATAAAAAATAATGCAGATAAAATAAATAACGTTATTAAAATGATATAAAAAATTCCCATAAGTATATTATATGAAAAAAACTATAAAAGGACAAATAAATAATCCTTTGTAAAGTATTTTTTAAAAAAACATCTACCCCTGTAAAACAAAAAAGCACCTTTTCTGGTGCTTATGCTTGATGATTTAGTAGCTAATCTTTGAGTGGATACTCCTACGCTTTGCTACGGAGGGCTCGCCCATCAAGTTTGCCATTCAATGTCGCCCGAACTGCGTTTCTCATACAAATCATCTACCCCTGCCAAACAAAAAAGCACCC
>JAZRMR010000022.1:0-228185 GCA_045647765.1 Christensenellaceae bacterium | reverse complement strand
GGATATTCTAAAACAGTTGTCTGCACAGAGTGTGGGCACGTTCAAAAATGTGATTCATGCGACGTTTCGCTAACATATCATAAAGAGGACGAATCGTTGCTTTGCCATTATTGTGGCGCAAAATATAAAATGATAACCGCTTGTACGGAATGTGGGAGTCCATTTATTAGATACGGCGGAACGGGGACGGAGAGAGTAGTTAGCGAACTTAAAAAATTATACCCAACTGCTAGAATACTGAGAATGGATAGAGATACCACGCAAAGCAAAGAGGGGCATTTTAAAATTCTAAACGAATTTTCCGAGCATAAAGCAGATATTTTAGTTGGGACACAAATGATTGCAAAAGGGCACGACTTTCCAAAAGTTACTTTGGTCGGAATTCTAGATGCTGACATGAGTTTGCATTTTTCCGATTACAGAAGCGGAGAACGAACTTTCCAATTAATAACGCAGGTTTCCGGCAGAAGCGGTAGGTCTGAGCAGGCGGGAAAGGTAGTATTACAAACTTATTCTCCTGAGCATCCTGTATTAATGCGTGCCATAAATTATGATTATAAAGGGTTTTACGAGCATGAAATATCTATTAGGAAAGCAACGGCATTCCCGCCTTTTACTGACGTTGTAAGAGTTCTTATAAGCAGTGAAGATGATGAAAGTGCATTAAACGTTACTCAAAGAATATATAATGAACTAAATAATATTTATCAAGAAAAAAGAGAAAAATTTAGGTTTTTCGGTTGCATGAAAGCACCATTAAAGAGATTGCAGAATAAATTTAGATATCAAGTGTTAATGCGAATCAATGCAGACGACAGAGAATTGTTAGACCATATAAACGGGATTTCAACAATTTACTCTTCAAAAAAAGTATTCGTTACAATGGAAATTAATTCTAATAACTTAACCTAACTAGCGGAGGATTAATATGGCAATTAGAAATATAATTCAACTCGGAGACCCGACGTTGAGGAAAAAAAGTTTTGAGGTAACAGACTTTGGTGAAAAAACTCATCAACTTTTAGACGACATGAAAGAAACGCTAAAAAAAGCGCAAGGTGCAGGTCTTGCAGCGCCACAAGTTGGCGTTTTGCGTCGTGTTTTCATAGTCGACGTTGATGGAAAATATTATGAATGTATTAATCCAACAATAGTAAGTCAAAGCGGAAAACAAACTGATGAGGAAGGATGTTTATCCGTTGCTGGAAAACATGGTGCCGTTACTCGGCCGTATAAAGTTACTGTGAAAGCCTTTGATAGATTTGCTAAGCCTTTTACCGTTAAGGCGGAGGGTTTTTTAGCAAGGGCATTTTGCCACGAAAACGACCATTTAGACGGTATAATTTACATAGATAAAGCAATAGACGTTGAGGAGGATTAACGATTGAAAATTGTATATCTAGGAACACCCGAGTTTGCAGTTTTGCCCTTAAAAAGCATTCTTTTATCTGGTAAGTATGAGGTTGTGGGAGTTGTAACAAACAAAGATAAACCAGTTGGTAGAAAACAAGTTTTAACAGCGCCACCGGTAAAAAATTTCGCAATAGAAAACAACATTCCAGTATTTCAATATGATAAAATAAGGCTTGAAGGAGTTGAACAATTAAAGACTCTTAACCCGGACGTTATGATTACATGCGCATTTGGACAAATATTATCACAAGAAATTCTTGATATACCTAAATACGGGGTAATTAACATTCACGCATCACTTTTGCCACTATACCGTGGCGCTTCGCCTATTCATTATGCAATTCTTAATGGAGAAAAGAAAACCGGTGTTACAATAATGAAAACAGACGTTGGCATTGATACAGGCGATATTATATTACAAAAAGAAATTGATATAGGTGAAGAAGAAACTTGTGGCGAACTTTTTGAAAGATTATCAGTTTTAGGCGCAGATTGTATTTTAGATGCACTTGAAATTATAAAAAATGATAGTTTAAAGTTGATAAAACAAGACGATAATAAAGCGACTTATACTAAAATAATAAAAAAACAAGACGCATTGATTGATTGGCAAGACAGCGCAGAAAATATTTATAACAAAATTCGTGCATTTAACCCTGCGCCCATAGGTTATACAATATTAAAAGGGCTTCCGTTTAAAATTTACAAGGCTAAAATTTCAAACTATAACGGAAAAGCGGGGACTGTTATAAAAGCAGACCAAGAATTAGTTATCGGATGCAAAGAAGGCTCTCTTTCGTTGTTAAAAGTGCAAAAAGCAGGCGGTAACGCTATGGATATTAAAGACTTTTTAAGGGGGAATAAATTTAACCCTGGTGAGGATTTTAACTGATGCTTACTTATTTTTACGATTGCTATACTATCCTTAATAAAGTTTATAGTGAAAAATCATTTTTAAAGCAAGCAATCAATTCAACTTTCATAGAAGAAAAAAATAAAGGACTTACAATTAAAACCTGTTATGGAGTTCTAGATAAAGATATTGAACTTAGTTATTATATAAAATCGCTTACTGATAAAACACCAAAACTTGTGATACGTACTATTTTAAAAATTTCAATGTATGCGATTAAATACCTTCAAAAAAAGGAATACGCAGTTACTAAACATGCCGTTGAACTTGTAAAAAAACTCGGCAAGGGTGGGGCAAGTGGATTTGTTAATGCGTTCTTGAGAAAATTTATCACAACAAAAGTTCAATTACCTACTGATAAAATAGAATACTTATCAGTCAAATATTCATATCCAGATTTTGGAGTAATAAATTTGCTTGAAAATTTTGGATTTGAACGTACTGAACGCATATTATCATCTCAAAACTTAAAAACTTGCTTATCATTTTATAACGTTAACGGTGAAGAATATTTGTCAAAATTAAATATTGAATTTGAAAAAACTCCATTTGAAAACGTTTTTTTAGCAAAAAATTTTATTAGAAACAAAGATTATGATAGCGGAATTTATACTTATCAAGCGCTAGGTTCGGTTGCGATATGTGATATCGTTGAGCCGTGCGATAATTTGCTAGATTGCTGTTCAGCGCCAGGTGGTAAAAGCGTGAGGCTCTCTTATAAATGTAGTTCAGTTACTGCTTGGGATATACATGAACATAGGGTTGGTTTGATAGAAGAATACGTTAAAAGAATGAAAAGAGAAAATATCTCTTACAAAGTCTGTGATGCAAAAATTTTACAAGATAGTCTATTAAATAAATTCGACGCTGTTTTATGTGATGCGCCTTGCAGTGGGTTAGGGGTATTAAACGATAATCCTGATATTAAACTTAACAGGACAAAAGATGATATAATTGCTCTTAACAAGGAACAATTATCTATACTTAAAACAGTTTCTAAATACGTTAAAGTCGGCGGTTATTTATATTATTCGACTTGCTCAGTTTTAAGTAGTGAAAATATAGAAATAATTAAAGCATTTATGTCAGACATAGACGGTTTCGAGATGTGTAAAATCGATAGTAAATTACAGCATGAAAATATAGATGGAGCGAATTTGTTTTTACCTGATATATCAAACGGTTTAGGCTTTTTCGTTGCCAAATTAAAGAGAGTAAAGTAAGTGAAAAATTGTTTGCTAGAATTTAATCTTAATCAGTTAAAAGAAGTCGTAACAGCGCTTGGTGAAAAATCTTTTAGGGCTAATCAAATTTATAAGTCGCTACATTTAGGGCTGGATTTTTTTGAAATGACCGAACTTCCGAAAGCATTAAGGTCTAAGTTAGAAGAAGAGTTTTGCGGACAACCTGTTAAGATTATTAAATCGTTAAAGTCTGTTGACGGGACTGAGAAGTTCTTGTTTGCGTTAGAAGATTCAAACGTTATCGAGGGCGTGCTTATGAAATATAAGTATGGCTACACTCTTTGTGTTTCAACTCAGGTTGGATGCAGAATGGGGTGTGCGTTTTGTGCGTCTGGATTAAACGGTTTGATAAGAAATCTAACAGCATCTGAAATTTTGGGAGAAGTCATTGCCGTAAATAGGTATTTGAATGGCGGTTTAGCGGATAAACGTCAAATTATTAATATTGTTATGATGGGAAGTGGAGAACCGCTAGATAACTACGATAATACAATAAAATTTCTAAAACTCGTTTCTTATAAAGATGGTATCTGTATTAGTCCCAGAAATATAAGTTTGTCTACTTCTGGTATTGTTCCAAAAATGTATGACTTGGCAGAAGAAGATATACATTTAAACCTAACCGTTTCACTTCATTCGCCTTTTGACGAAGAAAGACAAAAAATAATGCCCGTCGCCAAAGCGTATACTATTGAACAGATACTGAATGCGTGCGCAAACTATTTTAACAAAACGGGCAGAAGATATATTTTTGAATATGTTTTAATAAGTGGTGATAATGACACAAAACGTCATGCAGACGCATTAATTAAACTTTTAAAAGGTAGACCTTGCCACGTTAACTTGATAAGGCTTAACGAAGTGAAAGAAAATAGATTAAAAAGTGCAACTGATAAAGATGCTTACAGGTTTTTAGGATTTTTAGAAAAAGGTGGACTTAGCGCAACGTTAAGACGTAGAATGGGAGTGGATATTGACGGTGCGTGTGGTCAACTCAGACAAAGATATCTTGAAGAAGAAAAAGGAAATATTTAGTGATAGGACAAGTTTATAAAGCACATTCAAACGTTTACCACGTTTGGGATGGCAAAAAACTTAATAGATGCGTAGCAAGAGGGGTTTTAAAACTTAAAAACGACGGGGTACTTGTAGGAGATTTTGTTGAGTTTGATAAAGGAATAATATCTAGCGTTAAAGACAGAAAAAATAGATTTATAAGACCAAACGTTTCCAACGTCGACGTAATCGTTGCAGTTATATCGCCCCAACCAAAACCTGACTTTTTATTATTAGATAAACTTTTGTTGAGCGCAATCAAAGAGGATACTGAATTTATCATTGCAGTTAATAAGAGTGATTTAAGCGATAATCTATACGATATAATTTCTAGCGAATACAAAGAAGTAGACGTTGAAATCGTTCAGGTTTGCGCAAAAACTTTGCTGGGTATTAACCAACTGAAATACAAATTAAACAATAAATTAGCAGTTTTGGCTGGGCAAAGTGCCGTTGGAAAAACTTCTTTAATAAACGCTATGTATGGTTTAGACTTGAAAACAGGTGAACTTAGCGAAAAAATTCAAAGAGGTAAACATACAACGACACGTTCGGAAATCTTCCAGTTCGAAGACGTAAAGATTATAGATTCGCCTGGTTTTGCGGTAATAGACGCTATGATTTCAGTTGACGAATTGCCAGAGTGCTACCCCGAGTATTTTAGAGTTTCAAACGAGTGTAGGTTTAGAGGTTGCAAACACGTCAACGAACCTGAATGTAAAGTTAAAGAAATGGTTAAAAATAAAATCTTTTCTGCCGAAAGGTATGAAAGATACGTAGAAATATATAATGAAATATCAAAAAGGAGCAAGATATATGAAAAAGATTAAAATTGCGCCCTCTATTTTATCGGCGGATTTTGCAAGAGCAGGAGCAGAAATTAAGGCAACGACCGAAGCTGGTGCAGACCTTTTACACATTGACGTTATGGATGGAAGCTTCGTTAAAAACATTTCATTCGGTCCTAAATTTGTTAAAGAAATTAGGCCGTATAGTAAGGCAATTTTCGACTGCCATTTAATGATTGTTAATCCTTGGAATTATATACGTCAGTTTGCAGAAGCAGGTGCGGATATTATAACCGTACATAAAGAAGCATGCGGTGATAAACTAAAAGAGACTTTAAGGGCTATAAAGGATTTAGGAGTGAAATGTGGAGCAGTTATAAATCCTAATACTGAGGTAAAGGAAATAGCAGACGTAATAGATGAATGCGACATGCTTCTTCTAATGAGTGTTTATCCTGGATTTGGAGGACAAAAGTTTATACCCGAAGTGTTGCCAAAACTTGAAGAGGCTGCAAAACTAATAGAACAAACGGGCAAAGAAATCGACCTTGAAATTGATGGCGGTATAACAAAGGAAAACGTTAAACTTGTTAAAAATGCAGGCGCAAACGTAATCGTTGCTGGAAGCACGGTGTTTAACGAGCCAGACAGAGCGAAAATCATTAAAGAACTTAGAGAAATGTAATACTTGACAATTTTTTTATGCTATCGGCATATAATAAGTATGCGAGGTAGTTGTATGAAAATTTGTTGTATCAAACCACCGACGATAATCAGAAAAATACTTAGATTGTTTTTTTGTCGGAAAGCAAAGGAATAAAAAAAGGGAACCGCTGGGGGTTCCTTTTTTTATGTTAATTTCTTTAAATTAAATCAATAACTGTTTCATATATTTTTTCTTTATCTTCAAGCATGTCGTTCATCTTTTTCATAACTGATGGAACTTCGGAATAACTTGCAGTATCAAGTTTTAAGTGAGAAAGATTTATTGCTTTGTTTGCAATAAGGTTTATACTTGCTGCAGTGTTGCCGAAACCACTGTTAATACAAAGAATTTGAAGTTGTTTTTTAATTGCCTGAGCAAAAGAAATTGAATTGTTTTTGTATGACACTCCTGTGTAAGCAACGGGTGCGTTATAGGAGGCTAGGTTAAAGGCTTTTGCTGCGGGGATATTACAGTCAGAAATATAAACGACGCTTTTTGTCATTCTTCCGCTAGTAATCATAGAAACTTCTTTCTGCCAGTTGTCATCTTGCCCTAAAACGTAATAAATACCCGAATCTTTTGATATTTTAAAATCTTCATCGTTATTAGTTACAACGATAGGAACTGCTTGATAATAAATAAGAAGTTGCGCTAAAATATTACCAAAATTATTTGCGCCGATAATAGCGACGTAATCGCCCTTTTGCACGTCTAATTTATCAACAACCGATATTGCAAGCGATATATGGTTAATAAAAAGTGCTTCTAAATCGTGAACACTTTCGGGGAGAATATAAATTTTACCCGAATCACAAGCGGTAAAGTCGCTTAAAAATCCATCAAAATCTTCACCGGCAACTTGCAAGTTAGAACATTTTGTGGGCATTCCGCTTTTACAGTTAACACATTCGCCACATTCTCTATTGGGTTCAATATAAACGTGTTTACCTTTTTCGAGACCAAAGAGATTTGTTTCCGTTTCACTAATAACGCCGATACCCGAACTACCGAGAGCAAAACCTGAACTATCTAGTTCGCCGTTATATCTTAAAACGTCAGCAAGTGTAAGCAACGCTTTGGTTATTTTAACTTTTGTAAGAGAGCCCGAATAAGTGTTTTCGCTAAATTCTTCTTCTGCAACATTGAGTGGGCTAACTACCTTCCAACCTTTCATATTTTCTCCATTTAAGTAAAAATTCGAAAAATTTTTATCATTATAATACAAATCGCAAAAAAAATCAAGCAAAATACATAGGGGGAAATAATTAAAACTTTTTGCTTTTTTTTGTAAATATACCATTTTATAGTTGACTAACTAACAAAAATATAATATAATTACTGAGTAAATTACAAAATGAGGTGCGTTATGAAAGAAACTATACATCCGGACTATCATGAAGTAACGGTAGTTTGCGCTTGTGGCGAAACTTTTAAAACCGGTTCTACTAAGAAGGGCGACGTAATTAAAGTTGATATATGCAGTAAATGTCATCCATACTTTACGGGCAAACAGAAACTTGTTGATACCGGTGGCCGTGTTGATAAGTTCAACAAGAGATATGGCAAAGCAAAATAAAAAGCTATATTATTCGGCTTTAAGCGTACAATGTTTACCTTAAAGCCGATTTTTTTGTAAAATGAAAGCAAAGAGTGGCACGAAAAATCTAAATAACGACGGTGGAAAGACTTCTATCGGCGGTCAGGCTGTAATTGAAGGCATTATGATGCGTGGCAAAACGGCAATGGCGACAGCCGTTAGGGATTCTGATGGGATTATTCGTTTAGAAAGTAAACGTATTAAACCGCAAAGTAAGCGCAACCTGTTTTTCAGGTTGCCTATTGTGCGTGGTGTCGTTTCTTTTTTGGAATCACTTATCGGTGGTTCTGCTATTTTAATGCGCTCTGCCGAAGTTTTTGGTGAAGGTGAGCCGTCTAAGTTTGAAAAATGGATGGCTGAAAAACTAAAAGTGAACGTTATGGGAGTGGTAACAACTCTATCGTTTGTTTTAGGTCTGTTTCTTGCCGTTTTCTTATTTATGTGGCTACCACAGTTTATTAGAACTTCAATAGAAAATTTAACTGGATTCACTTTTGGAATTTGGGCAAAGAATTTTATAGAGGGCGGTCTAAAACTTCTCATATTTATTAGTTATATATTACTTACGACCTTGCTTAAAGATATTAGGCGAACGTTTATGTATCACGGAGCAGAGCATAAGACGATTTCATGCTTTGAACAAGGATTGCCGTTAACTGTCGAAAATGCAAAAAAATGTTCACGAATTCACGATAGATGCGGTACGACCTTTATGGTTTTCGTGATGTTAATAAGTATTTTAACGTTTGCAGTTGTTGAATCGCTAATTGGCTCTAACGTTGAAAAAATATATAGGGTATTATTAAAAATTGCACTTTTACCCGTTGTTGCTGGCCTTTCATATGAGTTGTTAAAATTGCTAGCAAAAACTAAGTCAAAATTGGTTTTACCATTAAAAGTTCCCGGTATGCTATTGCAAAGAATTACTACAAGAGAACCGGATAATCAAATGTTAGAGGTCGCTATTAAAGCGTTTAACACCGTTATTGAAATGGATAAGGACCAATCGGTTGAAGAAGTTCAGTTTATCGTGGCAAAAAAGCGTTCGGATACTCTAAACGAGGTAATTCAAAAACTAAAAGAAAAAGGAATAGAAGAGCAGTCTGAGGCAGAATGGATTGTTTCGTTGACCTTGGGTTGTAAAAGAAGCGAACTTCATACAGAAGATTACGTTTCTCCCAAATATGTTGAGCAAATTTTAAATATTACTAAAGAGCGTTGTTCCGGTAGACCTTTGTGGTATTGTATCGGTGATACTGATTTTTACGGTTTTAAAATTAAAGTTGATGAAAGAGTTCTTATTCCAAGACCTGAAACCGAACTTTTAGTCGAACAAGCAAAAAATATAATTAATGCTGAAAGTTCTGTTCTTGATTTATGTACTGGAAGCGGAGCAATAGCCATTGCAATAAATAAACTTACAGGCGCACAAGTGGTTGCTTGTGATATTAGTAAAAACGCCTTAACTCTTGCAAGCGAAAATGCAAAATTAAATTTTTCGACCGTTGAATTTGTTGAAAGCGATATGTTTTCAGCTTTTGCTGATAGAAAATTTGACCTTATAATATCAAATCCACCTTATATTAAATCAGAAGATGTAGGTGGTTTGCAAAATGAAGTAAAAAATTACGAACCAATAATTGCACTTGACGGTGGAGTTGACGGACTTGATTTTTATAAAATAATTGCAAAAGAATGTAAAAAATATTTAAATGACGGTGGAACGCTGTTACTTGAATGTGGAATAGGACAGGCGGAAGAAATTAAAGGCTTACTCGTTGGATTTAAGACGGTGGAAGTAATAAAAGATTACGAAAATATTGACAGAATAATCAAGGCGGTGCTTTAATGTTTAAGAAATTAGACAAAATGCTCGAAAGATATGATAAACTCAACGAACTTGTTAGTGATAGCGAGGTTATTTCGAGAATAGATGAGTGGAAATCATATACAAAAGAACTTGCGGATATGACCGAAACAGTTGAGAAATATTCCGAATATAAGAAAGTGCTAAAAGAACAAACGGACATAAAAGACCTCTTACCGTTAGAAACCGATTCGGAAATGAAAGCGCTTATGAATGAGGAGATTGAAATCTGTAAAGAGCGTTTAGAAAAAATTTCCGAAGAACTTAGGATTTTACTTTTACCTAAGGACCCTAACGACGATAAAAACGTTATCATGGAAATAAGAGGTGGGGCAGGCGGAGACGAAGCCAACCTATTTGCCTATGAACTTTACAGACTTTATATAAAATATGCGGAGAAAAATCGCTGGAAAACAGAGGATATTGATATTAGTGTTACCGAACTAGGTGGGCTAAAAGAGGCAGTATTTTCAATCTCTGGAAAATCTGCTTACAGTAAATTAAAGTATGAAAGCGGTGTTCATAGAGTGCAACGTGTACCCGAAACCGAATCGCAAGGTAGAGTTCACACGTCGACGGTTACGGTTGCAGTTTTACCTGAAGTAGAAGACGTTGAAGTAAATATTGATGAAAAAGATTTAAGAGTTGATACTCTTCGTAGTAGTGGCGCAGGCGGTCAGCACGTTAACAAGACAGAGTCATGCATAAGGCTCACGCATATTCCTACTGGAATAGTCGTGCTTTGTCAAGATGAACGCTCACAAACTAAGAACAGAGAAAAAGCCATGCGTGTATTAAAGAGTAGGCTGTATGATTTTTACCAATCACAATATGAAAAAGAGTACTCTGAAAATAGGCGAAGCCAAGTAGGAACGGGAGATCGTTCTGAAAGAATAAGAACGTATAATTTCCCGCAGGGAAGAGTAACCGACCATAGAATAGGAATGACGCTTCATTCAATTGATAATTTTATGATGGGAGATATAGATGAAATGGTTGAAGCACTTGCCATACATGATAGAGAACTAAAATTAAGTGCGGGAATTGATGAAGAATAAAGAGGTGAAACAAATGAGTGTATCTAAAAAAGTGAGAGAAATTGCTCCGTCGTTGACGCTTGAAATAACAGCAAAAGCAAAAAAGATGAAAGCAGAAGGCATATCTGTTATAGGTTTTGGCGCAGGTGAACCTGATTTTAATACGCCAAGTTACATAATTGATTCTGCAAAAAAAGCGCTTGATATAGGATTTACAAAGTACACGCCGGCAGCAGGAATGGTTGAACTTAAAAAGGCTGTGTGTGAAAAGTTTAAAAAAGACAATAATTTAGAGTATGACCTCTCAGAAATAGTAATTTCATCTGGTGCAAAAAGTTCTCTTTACCACGCAATATCAGCAATAGTTGACGAAGGAGATGAGGTAATATTACCAACTCCATTCTGGTTAACATATCCAGAACTTGTTAAACTTGCAGGTGGTGAACTTGTGTACGTTGACGCAAAAAAAGAAAACGGATATAAAATGACTGCACAACAGTTCGAAAGTGCTGTAACTAAAAAAACAAAGTGTTTAATATTAAATACTCCAAATAATCCGACAGGCGCTGTTTATTCAGAAGAAGAAATTAAAGCAATAGCAAAAGTTGCTGAAAAATATGGAATTTACGTTATATCTGATGAAATTTATGAAAAATTAGTTTATGACGGTGAAAGCCACTATTCAATAGCGCAATACAGTGAATTTATGAAAGAACATACCATAATAATTAATGGTATGAGCAAAACTTATTCTATGACTGGTTGGAGAATAGGTTACTTAGCCGCTCCGTCAGTTATCGCAAAAGCCATTTCTAGTATGCAAAGCCATACCACGAGTAATGCGTGTTCAATCGCTCAATATGCGTCAGTAACTGCACTTTCAGATCCCAAAGGTGATGAATTTATAAACGAAATGCAAACAATATTTGATGAGCGACGTAAACTCATGGTAGAACTTTTGTCGGATATTAATGGGATAGAATGTATTGAGCCTAAGGGTGCGTTTTACGTATTCGTAAACGTTTCGTCTCTCTTTGGTAAAAAATATGATGGTGTGGAGATTAACGGTTCACTATGTTTTGCAGATTGTGCGCTCAAAAAAGGAGTTGCGTTAATTCCTGGAATTGCATTTGGTAACGACGATTGTATTAGACTTTCTTATGCGATTTCAAAAGAAGACATTGTTGAAGGCATAAAGAGATTTAAGGAATTTGTAAACGAAATCAAATAAATTCAAGGTCAAACGTGTAGAAATTTTACCGTTTGACCTTTTTTATGTTAACAATAAAAAATATTGTAAAAAACGTATAAAATTTTTAAAAACCTATTGAAATTTTTTAAAAAGTGTTATACAATATAACTAGACAAGATAATTTCTAGGAGGAATATTAGATGAAAATTATTTACGGACCGAAAGGCACAGGCAAAACAAAAGCAATTATTGATCTTGCAAACAAGACTCTTGATGAAGCAAAAGGTCACGTTATATTTATAACCGATACAAAAAGATATACATACGATCTTAAATATCAGATTAGATTTTTAGACGTAACCACTTTTGACGTTCAAGGAGCTGACCGTCTCCGTGGTTTTATAAAAGGTATCGTTGCCGCAAACGGCGATAACGAATACGTATTTATTGATGGAATAGCAAGAATTGCAAAGGCGGACCTTAATGAACTTGGGGACATTTTCCAGGCTATGGAGAAGATGGAGTTAGATTTTGGTGTTAAATTTGTAATTACTTGTAGCGCTGCTAAGGAAGATTTACCTGAGTTTGTAACAAAGTACATTGATTAACTTGATTTTTATATACAAAATGTAGTAAAATAATAGACGGAATAGTATTCCGTCTTTATTTTTGTTTAGGAGTAAATATGAAGTTTATAAGCACCAGAGGAAAAAGTGAAGTAGAAAATTCTGCCCACGCCATAGCGAAGGGACTAGCGGATGATGGAGGACTTTTTGTTCCTGAAAGATTTCCTGTAATTTCAATTGATACGTTAAAAGTTATGCTAGATATGACTTATGCAGAAAGAGCGTGCACGGTCTTGTCATCATATCTTGAAGAATACGATAAGGAGCAGTTGCTTTCAGCGTGCAACTCAGCGTATTCAAAGTTCGAGAATTCTGACGCTGCGCCCGTTGTTAAAATAGACGACGGATATTTTATTATGGAACTTTTTCACGGTCCAACCTTAGCGTTTAAAGACGTTGCGCTCACGCTTTTGCCTTATTTGCTTAGAAAAGGTTCTGACTTAAGCGGTATAAAAGAAGAAATATTAGTTTTAGTTGCAACAAGTGGTGATACGGGTAAGGCGGCGCTTGAAGGCTTTAAAGATGCCGAAGGAATTAAGATTATGGTTTTCTATCCTAGCGACGGCGTTAGCGATATGCAAAAGATGCAGATGTGCACGCAGGAAGGCTCGAACGTAAACGTTGTTGCGGTTAAGGGTAATTTTGACGATTGCCAAACAGCTGTTAAAAAGATATTCACAAGTAAAGAAATTAATAAAAACTTAAAAGATTTGGGCGTTGTTTTATCAAGTGCAAATTCAATTAACTTTGGTAGATTAGCGCCACAAATTACTTATTATTTTTCTGCTTACTGTGATTTGGTTAACAGCGAAGAAATTAAGATGGGCGATAAAGTTAATTTTGCCGTTCCGACAGGAAATTTTGGAAATATTTTGGCAGGCTATTATGCAAAGAAAATGGGGTTACCTATAGGTAAACTCATATGCGCATCAAATGAAAACAACGTTTTAACAGAGTTTTTCTTGTCTGGAACTTATGATGCAAATAGAGAATTTTTCAAAACGACTTCTCCATCAATGGATATTTTGATTTCAAGCAATTTAGAAAGATTGATTTTTGAATTATCCGATAGAAATTTTGATTTAACTGCAAAAAGAATGGAAGAGTTAAAAAGTGATGGCAGATACACAATTACTGATGAAGAGTTAAATACGCTATCCAAAGATTTTTATGCGGATTGTCAAGATAGAGTTGAATGTGCACAAACGATTAATCAAACGTTTGAAGACTATGGATACGTTGCAGACACACATACCGCTGTTGCAATAGGCGTAACAAATAATTATTTAAATTCAACTGAGGATAATAATGCAACTATAATTTTGTCAACGGCAAGCCCATATAAGTTTGCGCATGACGTTTTAGAGGCAATTGCAGGTAAATCTCCGTTTGACGCATTTAAAGCGTCTGATAAATTGTTTGAACAAACCGCAACACCTATTCCTGAACAAATATCTGCGCTAAGAAGTAAAGAAAAGCGGTTTAATACCGTAATAGATAAAGATAAAACAGTAGAAGAAGTTTTAAAGTTTATTCAGAAATAAATTTCAATATAATTTTAAGTAAGGTAAAGTATAATGAAAGATAAGAAAATATTATTCAGCGCAATACAACCTAGCGGGATTTTAACAATCGGCAATTATTTAGGCGCACTTAGAAATTTTAAGAAATTACAAGACGATTATAATGGGGTATTTGCAATTGCAGACCTTCACACGTTAACGGTTAAGCAAGACCCTGCGGTTTTAAGAAAGAATACTTATGAACTTGCGGCTCTTTATCTTGCATGCGGAATTGACCCTGAAAAATCTATTTTATTTTCTCAATCGCACGTTTCTGCACACGCTGAACTTGCTTGGGTATTGAATACTATTTGTTATCCTGGCGAACTTTCAAGAATGACTCAATTTAAGGATAAAAGCCTTAAACACGAAGATAATATAAATATGGGGCTTATGGATTATCCGGTTTTAATGGCTGCGGATATTTTACTCTATCAAACGGAATTAGTGCCAATCGGCGCAGACCAAAAGCAACATTTAGAACTCGCTAGGGACCTTGCGATAAGATTTAATAATCGTTTCGGTGAAACTTTTAAAGTTCCGGAAGGGTATATCGGCAAATCTGCTGCAAGAGTTATGAGTTTAGCGGAACCGGAAAGGAAAATGAGTAAATCCGATGCAAACCTTAACGCATTTATTTCTATGGATGACGACCCGCAGACAGTTTTGAAAAAATTCAAAAGAGCGGTTACTGACAGTGGCGATAAAATTATATACTCTCCCGAAAAGCCCGGCATTAGCAATTTGCTTTCTATTTATTGCGCATTCACGGATAAGACGTTTGAAGAGGCAGAAAATGAATTTGCGAGCAAAGGATACGGCGATTTTAAGGTTAGAGTTGGCGAAGTCGTAACTAGTGTTATTGAGCCAATAAGGCAGAGGAAGAATGAACTATTAAGCGACAAAGGTTATCTTGACGAAGTGCTGAAAGACGGCGCTGAAAGAGCAGAAAGACTTGCATACAGAACTCTTAATAAAGTCTATAAAAAAGTTGGATTAGTATTAAGAAAAAGAGGTTAAAAATGTTTGGTTACGTATCTACCGATTTGCCTAACATGTACGTTAAGGATACAGTTTTATATAAGGCAATGTACTGTGGATTATGTAAAAGTATTAATAAATGTTGCGGAAAACGAGCAAGACTTGCGCTTAATTATGATTTAACGTTTTTATCAGTGCTTTTACACAATATTTTAGGCGTGGACGTTAAGGTTGAAAAGCAACATTGTATTATACACTGGTTAACAAAACGCCCAGTAGCAATTCCCGATGAGTTGTCAAAACGAATAGCGTCGTTGAATATAATACTTGCTTATCATAAATTGAATGATGACGTATTGGATAACAACAAGGGTAGATTATCAAAACTGTTTTTCAAAAAAGGTTATAAAAAAGCGGTTAAAAGCGAGCCAAGATTAGACGAAATAGTAAAAAATAGATACGCCGAACTTTTACAATATGAAAAAACTGACGGAGATAGCGTAGATATTTCCGCCGACCCGTTCGGCAATATGATGGTTGAGGTTGTCAAAGAGTTAACGGGGGATAAATTTAGCGAAAGTTTATATCTGCTTTCATACAATTTAGGCAAGTGGATATATTTAATAGACGCACTTGATGATTTTGACAAGGATAAAAAGAAAAAGAATTTTAACGTATTTGCAAATTTGTACAAGGACGTTTTAACAAAAGAGCAACTAATTAGCGAGAAAAAAGAAGAATTAATTTACGTTTTTGGAAATACTCTTTCTGCAATAATGCAAGGCGGAAAAAGTTTAGAATATAAGTTTAATCATGACCTAATAGATAACGTGTTAAGTTTAGGGCTTAACGTTAAAACAAAAAAAATATTGGAGAACAAAAAATGCAAGAATTCTACAAAATATTAAACGTTTCTGAATCAGCAACTGACGAAGAAATTGAAATTGCCTATAAAAAACTTAAAGAAAAATATTCAAGAGAACGTTTCTATGAGGGTGAAATAGGCAACGAAGCGGCAAGAATGCTCACAAAAATCGAAACAGCTTATCACGAGATAACCGAGCAAAGAAAACACTCTTCAAAGTCAGAAAAGTCGTGTAATGATTTTTCGGAAGTAGAAAAACTTATAAAAAGTGGGAATATTTCTGGCGCACAAATTAAACTTGACGATTATACGGAAAGAAATGCAGAATGGCACTATTTACAGTCGGTAATATTTTACAAAAAGAATTGGATGAGTGAAAGTAAAAAGCAACTTGAAATAGCGGTTAATATGGAGCCGTACAATCAAAAGTATACAGAAGCATATTCAAAACTCAAACAAAAAATGGAATTTAATGATAGACAGTTTTATTCAGGTAATGCGCATTATAGTTCTGCAAATCCTAGTTACGAGCAAAGACAAATGGGCGAAACTGATAACGGGTGTTTATCTTTTTGCACAACTTGGTGTTGCATGAATTTAATGTGTAATATGTGTTGTAGATAATGAAAAGCAAAGTTATTTCTATATCGGCTATTGCCGCAGGTTTAACGGCAATAGTTTTGCTTTTTGGAGCATATATAGAGGCGGTTGATTTATTTAGTATAGTGCTTTCATCAGTTTTTGTAGTGCTACCTCTTTATTATGGCTCATATAAGGGAAGTTTTTTGTGTTATCTCGCAGGTGGCGTAATTGCTTTTTTATGTAGCGGATTAAACGTTTTATCGCTTGTTTTTCCGTCGTATTTTGCGTTTTTCGGTATTTATCCGATAGTAAAAAGCGTAATGCATAAAAAACGATTTAAAAGTGCGGTTAGAATAATTATAGGACTTATATGGCTACTTGTTACCGCATTCGCAATGTATTTTTATTATACGTCAATTATGAGCGGAGTTTTAGATGGGCTTCCCGAATGGATTAGCGATTATATATTATACGTAGTTGGAATTATATCAATAATATTTTTCTTTATTTACGATAAGTTTTTAGTAGTCGTTAGTTTTTTTATTAATAAATATGTAAGTAAAATATTAAAATAGGGTTTACAATGGAAAAGAATGAAGAGAGAGTGGGATTAGTCGTTGGATTAGGTTCTAACGGCGAAGGAATATTAAAGGATGACGGCACAGTTGTTTTTGTTCCATATACTCTCGTGGGGGAAAAAATTAGATATAAGGTGTTAAAGGTAACCTCTAAGTGTGCATACGGAAAAGTTTTAGAAATTTTAACGCCAGCCGAAATTAGAGTTAGGGTAAAATGTCCGGTATTTACAAAATGTGGTGGTTGTCAACTTCAACACGTTAAATATGTAAATCAACTAAAAATTAAAGAAGATACAATAGCCACCTGTTTTAAGAAAATTGCAAATTTAGACGTAAAAGTTAAACCTACTATAAAAGGTGATGATTGTTTTAGATATAGAAATAAACTTCAACTACCCGTAAGAGATAGCCAAAAAGGAGCATTGATAGGCTTCTATGCTGAAAACTCGCATAGAGTTGTGCCGATAGATGATTGCTTAATAAATGCACCTTGGACTGCTAATGTTATATCTGCTTTTAAAGAATACATAGAAACCTTTAATATTCAAGGGTACAACGAACAAACGGAAAAGGGAGATTTAAGGGAAATAACTGTAAAAGAAGTTAAAGGCAACTTGATTATAACCGCCGTGGTCTTAAACGAAAATATCAGAGGCATTAAAGAACTGGTTGAAATACTAAAAAAATATTTGCGCTATTCTTTTTCTCTATATATAAACGTTAATGTTAAGAATACCAACGTTATTTATGGTGATAAGTTTATTCATAAATACGGTCCAGCCAACTATTCTGCCGATATGCTAGGTATTAAGTATAAAATAGGTGTTCAAAGTTTTATGCAGGTTAATTCATCTGTGTGTTCAAAAATGTACACTACTGTCCGTGATTTAATTAATGCAGACGAGAATACCGTCGTAATTGATGCATATAGTGGAGCAGGACTTATGACTGCACTTTTAGCAAAAAACGCAAAAAAAGCAATTGGTGTTGAAATTGTTGATGAAGCAGTCAAACTTGCTGATGAACTTGCCGTTCAGAACGGTTTAAATAATAAAATAAAGAACTATTGTGGTAAATGCGAAGATTTGCTTCCTTCGATAATAAAGGAAGAAAAGAGTAATGGAAATAAGATCTGTGTGGTATTAGACCCACCAAGAAAAGGATGCGACATTTCTGTTATACAAGCATTACTCGCTAGTGAAATTGATAAGATTGTTTACGTTTCTTGCAAACCCTCAACTCTTGCAAGAGATATTGGACTTCTAGTTGGTACCTTAGAGTATGCTAATGGCGAAATCAAAAGGCCTGAGGAAATTAATGAGAGATATTCAATAGACTTCGTTAAGCCATTTGATATGTTTGCACAAACCAAACACGTCGAGACCGTTGTTTGTCTAAATAAAAAATATAATTAAAAGTGCCGCAGTGCGGTATTTTTATTTTTAAAAACATTGTATAAAAAATTTGCGTAAAGTTTGAATAAAAATTAAAATTTACTAATAAAATCATAATGAAAGTTATCCACAAAAATTTTGTTAAAAAGCAAAAAATGTGGATAACTTGCCCTTTAATCGACAAGTTATCAACGTTAGGTGGTTATGTTAGTATTAAAAAGAAGAAGCATTTTGATTTGTTCAATACTTATTTTAGTAGCTATAACTTCATTAATATGTTTTGAAGCGTTGGCATCTAGACCTATTGGAGAAGCGTCTGCAAGTAACGTTAAGATTGTACTTGATGCAGGACACGGCGGAATTGACGGCGGTGTTAATGGGATAAGAACGGGGATAAAAGAAAGCGAACTTAATTTGAAAGTTGTAAAGAAGATTGAAAAATATCTTGTTGGCGCTGGTATGAGTGTTGTTTTAACAAGAAATTCCGACGCTGGTTTATATGGTATTGCAACCAAAAATTTAAAAAGACGGGATATGGAAAAGCGAAAAGAGATAATTAACAATGCAAAACCAAATCTTGTTGTAAGTGTTCACATGAATAAATATACGTTACAATCAAGAAGAGGTGCGCAAGTATTTTATAAGCCAGGAGATGAAAATGGAAAACTGCTTGCAAAGTCTATACAAGACAGCTTTAACGGAATGGAAGAAGCGGTTAGAGATTGTGCAATTTTAACTGGGGATTATTATATATTAAACTGTTCAGAGTATCCATCTGTAATTGCGGAGTGTGGATTTTTATCTAATCCAGATGATGAGGCATTATTAATAACCGAAGAATATCAAAACGCTATAGCGTACAATATATTTAAGGGAATAATTGGTTATCTTGCTCAATGCTCTTTTCAATTTTGTGATTAATAATTAAACTGTAATTTTATTCAGAATGGTAAATAAAATGTACCTCATAAAAAGTCAAACTTTTAAATGCACCCCGAAATTTAGACATTCGGGGTGCATTTCATTAATCTGTGGTTTTATTATTTGGCTTTTTACTTTTTCTTGATAATTTTTTCTGCGAACTTATCAAAGTTTAATTTGTTGAATAGTTTTTGAAATAATAACGATAGTGGAATATTAACTAAGAATACTCCAAAGAGTATTGCTAGTTGGTAAATAAATTCAGAAACAGGCATCATTTTCTCAAAATTTAAGAACGCAAAGCCAGAAATAATTGAAATTAAAATTATTATGGCAATAATCAAAGCGTTAGCACCAAACAAAGCCGTTCTGAAAAGATTTAATGGTCTGCACGTATGGAAGAGATTAATTAACCCGGCAACAAAGATAGCAAAAACTTGCATTGTCGTGTAAATTTTAACGTCAACTCCGCCTAATGTAACTTTAAAGATTTCTATTATTATAACACTTAAAACCATCAAAATTGCGCCAGGAAGTGATTTTTTTATTACGTGATTAATAAATCTGCCTTCAACCCTAGAATCATTTGGTTGGAAAGATAAGAAGAATGCAGGCAGTCCTATTACAAATACTTCTAGAATTATCATTTGAGACGCAACAAATGGGTAGGTTGACATGTATGGTAAGCAAAGAGTTATTATACCCATAAGCATAGTAAATATAGTTTTCATAAAGAAAAGTGATGCGGAACTCTGAACGTTGTTAATAACTCTTCTGCCTTCGTATACTACTTTGGGTAAAGAGTTAAAGTTGTTATCGAGCAGAACTAAGTGAGAAACGTTTCTTGCAGCGTCGCTACCTGCGGCAACCGATATTGCGCAGTCGGCTTCTTTTAACGCTAAAATGTCGTTGACACCGTCTCCCGTCATAGCGGTTACGTGGCCTGCATCTTTCATTGCTTTTACTAAAATTGCTTTTTGTTCGGGTGTAACACGACCAAATACCGTGTATTCGTTAGCAATTTTATAAACCTCATCATCAGTTAATCCTTCAAGACTAATGAATTTGTCTGCTCCGTCAATTCCAACACGTTTAGAAACTTCGGAAACTGTTAAAGGATTGTCGCCAGAAATAACCTTAATTTGAACGCCGTTATCCTTAAACCATTGAATAGTGGTTATAGCATCTTCTCTAACGTTGTCGGCAATTAAAATTAAAGCAATCGCAATAAAATCTTTTGGCGCATCATCTTCGGTAACGGAGGTGGGGGAGTGAGCGAGTGCTAAAACTCTTAACCCTTGTGAGGCGTAATCTTCTATTTTATCTTTAATTTTTTTATATTCAGATTGGGATAATAGAAATTCTGGTGCGCCGAACGCAAAAGTACCAACCTTTTCAAAAGTTACAGCAGAGAGTTTTCTTGTAGAGTTAAAAGGTAATGCCAAAATCGGTGTGAAAACAGATTTGTTTCCAAAGTAATTCTCTAATGCAATTGCCGTTTGGTTGTTGTCGTCTAGTTTTGCTAGCATTGAACTTATAACGTCGTTTACTGAGTATTCGTTATTTTCAGAAAGCGAAACTATCTCTTTAACCGTCATTTTGCCGTCAGTAATAGTTCCGGTCTTATCAAAACAAACTGTATCAACCCTAGCGAGCATTTCTAATGAATAGAGGTCTTGTACCAAGGTGTTATGCCTTGCAAGTTTAATAATTCCAACCGCTAGCGCAACGCTAGTTAACAAGAACATACCTGCTGGAATCATGCCTATAACAACTGTTGAACTGCCTAGAACTGCTGTTGGTAAGTCTGTTTTAACTATAAGCATAGATTTAATCATAAATGCCGCTGCGATAGGAACAATTACAAAACCTATTGCTTTTATTATAAGCTTCAACGAGTTCATTATTTCAGAGTTTGGCTTTTTGTATTGTTTTGCTTTTGCTGAAAGAGTCTCGACGTAATTATCTTTACCAACCTTATCGGCTCTTGCGATACATACGCCAGAGGTGATAAAACTTCCCGCTAAAATGAGGTCTCCAACTTTCTTTTTGACAGCAACTGATTCACCGGTTAATAGTGATTCGTTTACTTCAACTTCGCCTTGAACGATTATACTATCGGTTGGGATTTGATTTCCAAGTCCGAGCGATAAAAGGTCATCCAATACAATTTCGTGAGTGCCGATTTCAATCTGTTGCCCGTTTCTAATTACTTTTGAGCCTTTACTTGTTACTAATGACAATTTATCAATGCATTTTTTGGCACGTATTTCTTGTATAATACCTATAGAAATATTTGCGATATAGAAAAATACGAAGAAAAATTGTGATAAACTTGCACCGGTAAGTAATAACGCAATAAAACAAATTAAACCGAGTAGATTAAAAAAGGTACATACGTTATTGACGAAAATATTTAGATAAGATTTAGAATATTTTTGTTTAACTTGATTTATGAGTCCGTTGCTAATTCTGCAATTTACTTGTTCAGTTGAAAGACCCGTCGAGACCGACGGGTCATATCTTTCAATACACTTAACTTCTTCAACAATTTTTTTCATAATAAACCTTAAATTATAATGTTAATTAATCTGTTGGGAACTATTATAAGTTTTTTAATTTCTTTTCCTTCAAGTTCGCTTGAAAGTTTGGGGTCGCTAAAAATTATTGACTTAGCATCATCCTCCGTAACTCCATTTGGAACCATAATTTTTCCACGCATCTTGCTATTAATTTGAACGGCAACTTCAACTTCATCTAAAACTAGCGCAGATTCATCACATACTGGATATTTTGCGTAGAATATAGAATTTTTTCCGCCTAAACTTTCCCAAATTTCTTCTGCAAAGTGTGGAGCACAGGGGGCAAGAAGCAATATTAAAGTCTTAAAGCAGTTCTTAAACAAAGTAACGTTCTTTTGACAATCAAGAGAATCGTATTTTGCAAGAGAATTAAGTAGTTCCATAAGCCTTGCAACCGCTGTATTAAATGAGAACGCTTCCATATCTCTATCGACGCTCTTAACCGCATGGTTGGTAGCGTATAATAAATCTTTTTCTGCTTTTGTTATCTCGCTATATTTACTGTTGGCAGTTGAATTGATTTTTACTGCAAGCCTTTCTATTCTATCAAGGAATTTCGTGATTGCCTTGATTCCGTCGTCATTCCAAGGACCGCCTTCGGTATATGAAAAGCCAAACATAAGGTAAAGTCTTAAAACGTCTGAACCGTGTTCTTGAACGTATGGGTCTGGAGCAACGACGTTGCCTCTTGACTTACTCATTCTCATACCGTCAGGGCCAAGGATAACGCCTTGATGGACGAGAGATTTGAATGGCTCGTCGAAATTTAGATATCCCATATCTCTAAGTGCTTTCGTTATAAAACGTGCATATAGTAAGTGCATACAAGCATGTTCTGCTCCACCAACGTATTTATCAACGGGTAGCATTTTATTAATATGTTCAGGGTTGAATGGCTCTTTTGAGTTGTGAGCGTCGGGATATCTGAGGTAATACCAACTCGAACACACAAAAGTATCTAACGTATCGGGGTCTCTTTTTGCATCTCCACCACAGATAGGACATTTCGTATTCATAAATCCTTCATGTTTAGCAAGTGGAGATTTGCCATCTGGTTTAAACTCAACGTCATATGGGAGTTTAACTGGTAAATCGTTGTAAGGCACGGGTACTACTCCGCATTTTTCGCAATGAATAACGGGAATAGGAGCACCCCAATAACGCTGACGGGACACCAACCAGTCTCTTAATCTATAATTAGTTTTGTGTTCAGCTTGTCCTTGTGTTACTAATTTATTTACTATTGCTTTTCTTGCCTCTTCACTAGAAAGACCGTCAAAACCTGGGCTGTTGATGACGATTCCGTCTTCTGTAAATGGGAGGTCGTCAGGACAATTGTTGCCCTTTATAACACGGTTAACGGGGAGCCCGTATTTATGAGCAAAAGCAAAATCTCTTTCGTCATGAGAGGGAACGCCCATTACTGCGCCTGTACCATATGAATATAATACGTAATCGGCAACGTAAATAGGAACAACTTTGCCGTTTATTGGGTTAATTGCATTATGTCCAAGATATACGCCTGTTTTCTCTCTTGTGGTGGAAAGTCTATCTATCTCGTTTGCTTTTGAGGTTTCATAACAATAATCTTCTACCGCTTTTTTCTGCTTTGACGATACTAACTTTTTAACAAGTGGATGCTCGGGCGCTAAAACCACGTATGAAACTCCGAATAAGGTATCGGCACGAGTTGTGAAGACTTTGAACTTATCTCCGCTTTCGGCGGTAAACTCAATTTCTCCACCCGTGGATTTGCCTATCCAGTTTTTCTGCATGAGTTTTGTTTTTTCTGGCCAGTCTAATCCGTTTAGTCCTTGAAGCAATTCTTCTGCATAATCGGTAATCTTAAAGAACCATTGTGTTAAGTCTTTTTTTATGACGGTTGAATGACATCTTTCACACGTTCCGTTGACTACTTGTTCGTTTGCAAGTACGGTTTTACAGTCGGGACACCAGTTAACGGGTGCTTCTTTTCTATAAGCAAGACCTTTTTCATATAATTTAAGAAACAACCATTGCGTCCATTTATAATAATCTTCTTCACAAGTTTTTATTTCTGCGCTCCAATCAAACATTGCGCCCATTTCGCTTAAAGTCTGCTCCATTGTTGCAATATTTTTTTCGGTTGAATCTTTTGGATGAATACCGGTTTTTATTGCAAAGTTTTCAGCAGGGAGACCGAAAGCATCAAACCCCATGGGCTGAAAAACTTCAAAACCTTTCATCTTTTTATATCTGACAAAACTGTCGGTAGGGCCGTAGTTATACCAGTGTCCTAAATGAAGTTTTGCGGCAGAAGGATAGGAAAACATTTCAAGACAATAATATTTTTTATCGCTATTTTTAGCATTAAAAACGCCGAGTTTTTCCTTTTCCCATATTGCTTGCCATTTTTTTTCAATTTGTTTAATGTCCATAAAGTAAATGCCTCCAATGAATTTACGCTTTTAATTTAAATACGAACAAAGTTATTATATATTAATAAAGACTTTAAGTCAAGTAAAGTTTAAGCGATAAATATTTAAATTTACAGATAGTGGTTATAAAGAGATAATAAGATGAAAAATAACAAACTTTTTTAACAACTAAAAACTTTATGATATTAACGTGTTGCAAATTTTTATTTCATGAATATTAAAAATACAGTTTAGTATGTAAAATCACTAGATATAATATAGTGAATCAAAGCGCATTTATGTTAGATATAATACTACATACTTAAATAATTCAAAACAATAAAACACACAATTATTCATTAAAAAAACTAAGTTGCTAAAAAGTATAAGTTTACTATTTTTAACATTTACTTTACTATTTATGTAATTATGCTAAAAATCGCAACTAATTATTATTGATTTTATTTTAAAAATATAATAAAATGTATTTAGAAAACATATGGAGATATTTAGTATGGACAAAGTAATTCCCGTGGTTGTAATCAAAGATATTAATGACACAATACCAACGTTAAAGGCTTTAAAAGACGGTGGCATATATTGCGCTGAGATAACTTTTAGAACTGCTTGTGCCGAAGAGGCTATAAGGTTAGGCGTTAATACCTTTCCTGATATGAATATCGGTGCAGGAACTGTTATTAATGAAGAACAAGCTATTAGGGCTGTAAAAGCAGGCGCTAAATTTTTAGTGTCTCCGGGGCTTTCGGTTGACGTTGCTAAATATGCAAAATCACAAAATATAGATTATTTCCCCGGTTGTGTAACACCAACCGAGATTATGCAGGCGTTAGACCTTGGTATTTCAATTGTAAAATTTTTCCCAGCAAACGTATATGGTGGTTTAAAAGCACTTAAAGCGTTGTCGGCACCTTTCCCACAAATCAAGTTTATTCCCACTGGTGGTGTAGACCTTACTAATCTTGGAGAATTTATAACATTTGATAAGGTTTACGCTGTTGGCGGAAGTTTTATGATGAAAGGCGATATAACCGATAACTGCAAAAAAATTAATGAATTATTAAAAAATATTTAATTATTAAAAAACGATAGGAGATTAACATGAAAGTAATAACCTTTGGCGAGTTAATGCTTAGACTTGCACCAGAAAATTATTTAAGATTTGTTCAAAGTGAAAAATATGAAGCAACTTTCGGTGGCGCTGAGGCCAACGTTGCCGTTAGCCTTGCTAATTATGGTGTAGATGTTTCGTTCGTAACCAAACTTCCCGACCATGAAATAGGTCAATCAGCGATAAATTCTTTGAGAAAGTTTGGCGTTGACACGAAAAAGATTGTTCGTGGTGGCGAAAGAGTAGGCATTTATTATTGTGAAAAAGGTGCTAGTCAAAGGCCTAGTAAAGTTATTTATGATAGAGCATACAGTTCTATTGCTATGGCTAAAAAGACCGATTTTAACTGGGCGGAAATATTTGATGGTGCTGACTGGTTCCATTTTACAGGAATTACACCTGCTCTCTCTGATGAGACTTCTCAAATATGTTTAGAGGCGTGTAAACAAGCAAAAAGTTTGGGGATAAAAATTTCTTGCGACTTAAATTTCCGCAAAAAACTTTGGAGCAAAGAAAAAGCAGGCCAAGTAATGTCAGAACTTTGCAACTACATTGATTACTGTATAGCAAACGAAGAAGACGCAAAAGACGTTTTTGGTATTGAGGCGGATAATACCGATATTTACGGTGGAAAACTTGATAGAGAGGGGTATATTTCAGTTGCTAAAAAGTTAACTGCCAAATTTAACTTTAAGGGCGTTGCGATAACTCTTAGAGAAAGTCTTTCAGCAAATGACAATAATTGGAGCGGAATGTTATACGTTGATGGGAAGGCATATTTCTCAAAAAAATATGCAATGCACATTGTTGACCGTGTTGGTGGTGGCGATAGTTTTGGTGGTGGTTTAATCTATTCTTTATTAAACGGATACGACCCTCAAAAAGCAATAGAATTTGCAATCGCTGCAAGTTGCTTAAAGCATAGTATTGAAGGCGACTATAACATGGTTAGTAAGAAAGAGGTTGAAACACTTGCCGGCGGCGACGCTAGTGGAAGAGTTCAAAGGTAATTTGCTAAATCAAAATAATTGCACAAGTTTGAGCGAAATTAACTATATGATAATATAAGAGTAAATATAAAAAGACAAGGGTTACCTTGTCTTTTTGTAATTTAACGGGGAAAGTCCGATTTCTTTTTTAAATATTAACCCGAAATAGTTGGCGGAAGAAAATCCGCATTCAAAAGCAACTTCTTCAATGCTTTTGTTTGTGTCTCTTAAAAGAACTTTTGACTTATTTAATCTAATCCTCATAACGTATTCCATTATTGAGCAATTCATAACGTCCTTGAATTTCTTGCAGAGAGAAACTTTTGACATATAAAATTCGTCGCAAAGTTTTTTTAGTGTTATTGGCTGACTATAATGAGTGTTTAAATAATAAATTATTTTTAATACTTCGGGGGATACGTACTTTAAACTATAAGATGAACTCGCCAATGACAAAGAAACCGATTCCTGCAAAGAGAGAAAGAGGATTATAGTTTTGGCTAGTGATAAAAGATAATCTTTTTTGCTTTTAATATTTACCGATTGTACTTTTGCGCCTTCTGATAAAAGCCTTGTAATTAATTCTTTATATTCGTTGCTAAGTTTAACAGCAATTTTGTCGTTGGCTTTTTTCAAGAACTCGTTTTCAGTTTCGTTTAATAGGTTTGGAGATATATTAATGTTTATACGCCTATAAGGTCCGCCTTCCGTCTTGTGAATACAGAACGGTGGAACTACTACGAGAGTGTTTTGAGGAATAATAAACATTTTATTCTCTATAAAAAACTCACGAGTGCCGTCAATTAGAAAATATAGTTCATAATAGTCGTGGCTATGCGGTTGTGGCATAACGTGCTTTTGCGGGACGGATATTTCGTCAAATTCTAGAAAGTCCATAAAAACCTTTACGATATATGTAATTTTTTATATATTATAAACTAAATTATATGTAAAAGCAACTGATTTTGTTATAAAATATTATTAGAACAATAGATTTGTTTGAAATAATAAAAATTTACAGAAGGTGTAATATGATTAAAGTCGTACAGTTTGGTGAAGGCAATTTTTTGCGCACGTTTGTTGATTTGTATTTTGATACGCTTAACAAAGAAGGCGGGGACTATAAGGTTAACATTGTTAAACCTATAACTTTTGGAACGCTAGAAAATTTCAAAAAGCAAAATAACAAATATCATATAGTTTTGCGTGGTGTTGATAACGGCAAAACCGTTCAAGACGTTTATAAGGTTGACGTGCTAGAAAACGTCGTTGACCCGTTTGAGGATTTAGAAAAGTATTATTCGTTGGCAAGAGAAGACGAATTGAAAATTATAGTTTCTAATACTACTGAGGCTGGAATTTGTTTTAACGCTAACGACGATATTAATGGGTTTGAAGATATTACTTATCCAGCAAAACTCACTAAATTTTTATTAGAAAGATTTAATAGTGGTAAAGACGGTGTATATTTAATGCCGGTTGAACTTATTGATAACAATGCAGACGAACTTAAAAAATGCGTTGATAAATATGTTGAACTTTGGAAATTGCCTGCTGAATTCAAGAAATGGAACGACGAGAAAAACTATTATTGCAATACTTTGGTTGACCGTATCGTTTCGGGACATCCAAAGACGCAAGAAGATATTGATGGTATAAAAGAATTAATAGGCGAAGAAGACAAACTTGTTTCTATCGGTGAACCTTTCGGGCTATGGGCAGTAGAAAAGAAGGGAAACATTTCCGACTATATTAAAGACGGCGTGCACAACATTGAAGTTGTTTTAACAGAAGATATTAAATATTATAAAAAACGTAAGGTAAGAGTTCTTAACGGAAGTCATACAAATATTGTTCCCGTCGGACTTTGGCATGGAGCAGTTACCGTTTACGACTGCATGCAAGACCAAAAACTTTGTGCATTTTTACAAAACACACTTAAAGATGAAATTGTTCCGTTTGTTTCTGATGATATTAAAGCAACTACGGTGTTTGCAGAGAGCATAACTGAAAGATTTTTAAATCCATACTTGAATCATTTACTGGTAAGCATTAGTCTTAACAGCATTTCTAAATGGAGAGCAAGAGATTTGCCAAGTTTTAAGGATTATTATAATAAACATGGCAAAATTCCAACACTTTTAACCATAGGATTTTCTTATTTAATGGCTATTTATTCTTCTATAGAAAAGAAAGGTGAAGAATATTTTGTTAAACTTCCCAGCCGTGAAATCAAAATTCAAGACGACAAACCATACCTCGATTATTTCGCACAAAAGAATTCTGTAATAGATTTTATGAAAGATGAAAACGTTTGGGGTGAAGATTTATCCAAATACGAGGGATTTACTGCTGCCGTTGAAGATAATCTACAAAAAATATTTAAAGGAATTAGTTTGATTTAATATGGAAAACAAAGTTATTATTAATGCGATAGACAACGTTGGTGTCTGCTTAACTTCAAGTGGAGATATACCTGCGGGGCATAAATTCGCGCTTAGGGATATCGCTAAGGGAGAAACTGTTATAAAATATGGTCAAGTTATAGGCAGGGCAACCACAGATATCAAAAAAGGCGAATGGGTACATACTCATAACGTTAAATCACACCTTGATGAAACACCTGTTTACGAATATAAATTTAGTGCAAATTCTCTTGAACGTAAATCGGCTACTTTTAAAGCATATAAACGTGCATACGGCGGAGTGGGTATAAGAAATGAAATTTACATTATTCCGACAGTCGGATGTGTTAACAACGTCTGCATGAGGCTCGAAAGAGAGGCTAAAAGATACATTAAAGGCAGTATTGACGGGATTTATGCATTAACGCATCAGTTTGGATGTAGTCAACTTGGACAAGATAATGAAAATATTAAAAATCTTTTATGCTCTGTTGCATTAAATCCTAATGCTAGCGCAGTTTTATTCGTTGGACTTGGTTGCGAAAACAACGGTTTAGACGCTATAAAAAATATCTTACAACCACTTAATCGAAATATTGAATTTTACAATTGTCAAGAGGTTGAAGACGACGTTGAATACGGTTTGGAGATTTTGAAAAAGTTTATTGATGAAAATTGTAATTTAACTCGTGAAGAAGTTGATTTTTCTGAACTTTGTATAGGTCTTAAATGTGGTGGAAGCGACGGATATTCTGGACTTACAGCAAATCCCCTCGTTGGTAGAATAACTGATAGATTAGTTTCTCTCGGTGGAAGTGCAATTTTAACAGAAGTACCCGAAATGTTCGGAGCAGAACAATTACTCATGAATAAATGTGAAAGTGAAGAGGTTTTCCTTTCATATAAAAAGATGATTGAGGATTTTAAAAAGTATTATACAGATAATGGGTTCCCTGTTTATGAAAATCCTAGTCCAGGTAATAAAAAGGGCGGGATAACAACTCTTGAAGAGAAATCATTAGGTTGTGTCGAAAAGGCTGGAACGACTAAAATTGTTGACGTATTAAAATATGGTGAAATGGTTAAAAAACAAGGCGTATCAGTATTAAATGCGCCCGGTAACGACCTTATTGCGGCAACGGCGCTTGCTGCATCTGGGTGTCAAATTGTTCTTTTCACAACGGGTAGAGGAACGCCGTTTTCAACCTTTGTGCCAACTATGAAAATATCAACGAACGACAATCTTGCTTCTTTTAAGAATAATTGGATTGACTTTAATGCGTTTGGAATGGACGAGGACGCATTGTTTGACATTTTAGTTAAGACTATTAACGGTGAATATTTTTGCAAGAGCGAAGATATTAGAGAAATTGCCTTTTACAAAACAGGTGTTACGCTTTAACAATACTTTCTATTAAGTTTTAAACTTTTACTATTTATGTAATTTTTAAACTTTTATGTACTTTTATATATAAAAAACGCAAAATTTATGTGATAAAATTAGCGTGATAAAATTAAAACAAAAGGCATAGGAGAATTAATATGAAATTAATAATTTGTAAAGATTTGTCTGAACTTGGAAAAGTATCAGCAAAACACGCAGCTGAGTTATTGAATGAAGCAATCGCAAAAAATGGCAAAGCAAGACTTTTACTTTCAACCGGCGCTTCACAATTCCCTTTCTTTGACGAGTTCGTTAAGCAAGATATAAATTGGGAAGCGGTTGAAATGTTCCATCTCGATGAATACGTTGGTATTTCAGACGACCATCCTGCAAGTTTTAAACGTTACTTAACAGACCGTTTTGTTAGCAAAGTTCATCCTGGTAAAGTAAATTTAATCGACGGGACAAAAGACCCCGAGCAAACGATTAAAGAACTCACAGACTTGTTGAGCGAAAGTCCTGTTGACGTTGGTTTAATAGGAATTGGTGAAAATGGTCATATAGCGTTTAACGACCCACCCGCAGATTTTGACGACCAAAGATTTTATAAGGTTGTAACACTTGATGATAGGTGTTTGCAACAGCAAATAGGCGAAGGATGGTTTAAGAACGTCGAAGAGACATATAAACAAGCAATAAGCATGACCTGTTCAAGAATTATGGCGTGTAAACACATTATAAGCGTTGTTCCTTATGCGGTTAAGGCTGAGGCAATTTATAAGACTTTAACTAACGACGAAACACCGTTAGTACCTGCAACATTAATGAAGAAACACGAAGACTGCACAGTCTACTGCGATTTAGATTCTGCATCTCTTTTGAGTAAAGAATTAATAGAACAGTATAAATAAATAAAAAACAACAAGAGCCGTTGAAACAAGACGGCTCTTTAACTTTTTTAAAATTGAGTTTTGTTTTTAATTAAATATTTTCCTATTCAGTTGACTTTATTTAAAATTAAAACTATAATATATTTATTATGCAAAATGGATAATTATGCTTTATAATCGGTAAAGTTTATAATTATTTATGGTTACTTTTAGGAGAATGCAAAATGATTTTGAATTACGCAATACTTGCGCTTTACGTCTTGGGTATGGTTGCAATAACGATATACACTAAAAACAGGTCGTCATCTGTAAATGATTTTCTTTTTGCTGGTAAAAAAGGGTTAAACGGTTGGTTGAGCGCATTTGCGTATGGGACTACTTATTTTTCTGCCGTTATATTTATTGGATATGCTGGAAAATTCGGGGCGCAATATCAACTTGCAGCAGTTTGGGTTGGTATTGGTAACGCTATAATAGGCTCACTTTTGGCTTGGAAAGTTCTTGCTAAAAGAACTAAAAATATGACTTTAAGATTAAACGCAAAAACCATGCCTGAGTTTTTTGAAAAACGCTACGGTAGTAAGAATTTAAAATTAACTTCGGCTGTTATCATATTTATTTTTCTTATTCCATATTCAGCATCTGTATATAACGGACTTAGTAATCTATTTGAAATAGTTTTTGGAATCCCTGGTTGGGTTATTATGATTTCCCTCGCAATAATTACTGCGCTATATTTATTTTTTGGGGGTTATTTTGCAACAGCTCTATCAGACTTTATTCAGGGTGTAATAATGCTTATCGGCGTTGTGTTAATGTTAATCTTTTTCTTAAATAGCAAACAAGTTAGTTGGGATTTATCAACTCTAAACTGGTTTACTTTTAACAGTGCTAATACCGGTCTTTACGGCGATACCGTATCATTAATCGCACTAATACTTTTGACTTCGTTCGGTGTTTGGGCGCTTCCGCAAACTATACATAAATATTATGCAATTAGAGATGGCGTTGCTATAAAGCAAGGTATGATTGTTAGCACGTTGTTTGCTTTAATAATTGGCTTTAGCGCATACTTCGTTGGAGGTTTGAGTGGGCTATTTTCTTTGGAATTAGGTTCGCAGTTTGGAACGGATAATTCAATTCCGATAATGTTAAATTTGGTTATTCCTATGGGTGTTATGGGTATTATTGCCGTTTTAATTTTATCAGCAAGTATGTCAACTCTTTCTTCTGTTTCACTTGCAAGCGCATCTGTTGTTGCCATTGATATTTATAAAGGAAAAATTAACCAAAGTGCAGATGATAAAAAAGTTAACGTGTTAATGAAAACGCTTTGCTTGATTTTTATTGCAATATCTGTCGTTCTCGCTGTTTTAAACGAAGAGTTTAACGTTACTGCTATTGCTTATATGATGGGGCTAAGTTGGGGAACTCTTGCAGGGTGTTTTATAGGTCCATACGTTTTAGGTTTGGTTTGGAAAAAAGTTTCTAAAACCGCCGTTTGGTCGTCTATTATCGGAACGCTTATCTTAACGGTTGGTTTAATATTTGTGTTGGGATACGACAAATTAGGCTGGTCATGTTCGTTTAAAGAAGCGCTAAGCTGTGGGGTTGGTTGTTCGCCGATAATAGGTGTTATTTGTATGGTGTATTCAATTGTTTCAACAATGGTTGTAAGTTTATTCACAAAACAGCCGTCTAATGAAATTATTGAAAACGCATTTGATAAACAAGTTGAGAATTTAATTTAATTTGGAGTTAATATGATTTGGTCAAAGGAAGAAACACTTTCAAGAAGTGAGATTGAAAATATTCAACTTGAAAGACTAAAAGAAACCGTATACAGGGTGTATGAAAAAGTGCCTGCTTATAGGGAAAAAATGGATAAGGTAGGTGTTAAGCCTGCGGATATTGTAACGCTTAAAGACCTTGCTAAATTACCTTTTGTAACAAAACAAGATATGAGAGATACTTATCCGTTTGGATTATTTGCAGTTCCTAAAAATAAACTTGTTAGAATTCACGCATCAAGCGGAACGACAGGCAAGCCAACAGTAGTTGGATATACGGAAAATGATTTAAAGATGTGGACGGAATGCGTGTCAAGAATTGCTTGCATGGGTGGTGCTGATAAATCAGACGTTGCTCAAATTTGTTTTGGGTACGGAATGTTTACGGGTGCGTTAGGGCTTCATTACGGTCTTGAAAATATTGGAGCAACGATTATTCCTTCGTCAACAGGTAATTCTGAAAAACAAATTATGTATATGAAAGATTTCGGAACTACGTTGTTAGTTGCAACACCTTCATACGCTTTAAGGCTTGCCGAAGTTGCTAATGAAATGGGTATAGACCCTAAGAAAGACTTAAACGTTAAAATAGGTTTAGTTGGTAGCGAACTTTTAACAGATGCTATGCGAGTTGAAATGCATAAAGCTTGGGGAAAAGATATGCTCGTAACTTCTAACTATGGTATGAGTGAACTTATGGGACCTGGAGTTTCGGGAGAGTGTGAATTTCTAGACGGAATGCATATAAACGAGGACTATTTTATTCCAGAAATTATAAATCCCGAAACGGGGGAAGTTCTTCCTGCTGGCGAAAAAGGCGAATTAGTTATTACATGCATTAAAAAGGAAGGATTACCTCTTATTCGTTACAGAACAAAAGATATTACAAGACTTATTTATGAGCCTTGTAAGTGCGGTAGAACGTTTTGTAGAATGGAAAACCTCTCTGGAAGAAGCGACGATATGTTAAAAATCCGTGGAGTAAACGTTTTCCCAAGCCAAATTGAAGAGGTCATATTGGGCTTTAACGAACTTGGACCGCATTATGAAATAATTGTTACGAGAGATGGATATACGGATAAACTAGAAATAAGAGTTGAACTTGCAAAATCAACCGATTCGTTCAGCGTATTAGAAAATCTTTCAAATTCAGTTAGAAACAAACTTAAAATAATGCTTGGACTTGATGCAAAAGTGAAGTTGGAATCACCTAATACTTTACAAAGATTTGAAGGCAAGGCTAAGCGAATTAAAGATTTAAGGAGCAAGAATTAATATGAGTGAAAAAATTATTATGCTCGGTAATGAAGCAATTGCTAGAGGCGCTTACGAGGCTGGCGTTAAGGTTTCAAGCGCATATCCTGGTACTCCGAGTACTGAAATAAGTGAATATCTTTCAACTTTTAACGAGGTCTATACCGAATGGGCACCTAATGAAAAGGTTGCGTTAGAAGTAGCTTTTGGTGCTTCGTTTGCAGGAGTTAGAAGCCTAGCTTGCATGAAACACGTTGGACTCAACGTTGCAAGCGACCCGCTTTACACTTTTGCGTATACTGGTGTTAACGGAGGCTCTGTAATAGTAGTTGCAGACGACCCTGGTCTTGCAAGTTCTCAGAATGAACAAGATACTAGAATGATTGCAAGGTCTGCGCACATTCCCGTTTTAGAACCTTCTGACAGTCAAGAAGCCAAAGAATTTATTAAAATAGCATATCAAATCAGTGAAAAATACGACACACCCGTAATTTTAAGAACTACAACCAAACTTTCTCACTCGCAAGGCGTTGTAACGCTTAACGAACGTGTCGAGGTAGAAGATAAAGCATATGAACGCAACGTGAAAAAATACGTTATGATGCCCGCCTCAGCAATAGGTAGACATTTGGTAGTAGAAGAACGTGAAAAACTACTCGCACAAGATGGTTGTTCTCTTGATATAAACAAAATGGAAATTTGTGATACCGAAATAGGTTTTATTACTAGCGGTATTCCTTATCAATACGTTAAAGAGGCTTGCCCTAACGCAAGTGTTTTAAAGTTAGGACTGGTTAACCCGCTACCAAGAAAACTTATAGAGGAGTTTGCTTCAAAAGTTAAAACATTATACGTTTTTGAGGAGTTAGAGCCGGTTATCGAAGAGCAAATTAAGTCTTGGGGTATTGAGGTTAAGGGTAAAGAACTCTTTACAAGGCAAGGCGAATATAGCGCTAATATGCTAAAATCTGTTCTTTTAGGTGTAAATAGTCAAGTCTTTGATAAGAAAGATGCTCCAATGCGTCCACCGATTTTATGCCCTGGTTGTCCGCATAGAAGTGTTTTTTCAGTACTTAATAAACTTAAAATACACGCTGCCGGCGATATCGGTTGTTATACTCTTGGCGCAGTTGCTCCTCTCGCAGTTATTGATATTACTCTTTGTATGGGCGCAAGTATATCTTCATTGCACGGAATAGAAAAAGCCAAAGGTAAAGAGTTCTTAAAAAATTGGGTTGCAGTTATAGGCGATTCAACGTTCTTACATACTGGTATTAACTCCTTAGTTAATATGGTATATAACAAGGCAACGGGAACTGTTATGATATTAGACAACCGCACAACAGGTATGACGGGGCATCAACAACACGCAGCAACTGGAAAAACTCTCAAAGAAGAAGATACGTACGCTATTAATCTTGCAAATCTTTGCCGTGCAATCGGCGTTCAGAATGTTGTTGAGGTCGATGCCTTTGACGTTGTTGAACTTGAAAAAGTCATAAAACAATCGGTTAACGGTGATGAGCTAACCGTAATAATAGCAAAAGCACCTTGTGCTTTATTAAAAGGACAGAAATTCCCATACAAGTGTGTTGTAAGCACAGAAAAATGCAAAAAGTGTGGTATGTGCTTAAAGATAGGCTGTCCTGCAATTACAAAGCATGAAGACGGAACAGTTAAGATTGACCAAACAATGTGTAACGGTTGTGGGCTTTGTAAGAGTTATTGTAAATTTGGTGCGATAGAAAAGGTGGAAAAGTAATATGGAAAAATTAAACGTTATGGTTGTTGGTGTGGGCGGACAAGGTACGCTTTTAATCAGCAGAATTATAGGAAAAACTGCTCTTGCTAGTGGTTATGACGTTAAACTTTCAGAAGTGCATGGAATGGCGCAAAGAGGCGGTAGCGTTGTAACTTTCGTTCGTTTTGGTCAAAAAGTAAGTGAACCTGTCGTTGAAGAGGGAGAGGCTGATGTTTTGATTGCTTTCGAAAGATTAGAGGCGCTTAGATTCTCGCACTATCTAAAAAAAGACGGCGTTATCATTGTAAACGATTGTAGGATAGACCCCATGACCGTTGTTATAGGCGCTTCAAAATATCCGAATGGGATTATTGAAGAACTAAAAAAAGAACACACGGTATATTCTATTGACGGTGTTGAAAAAGCAAAAGATTTAGGCAATAGTAAAGTTTTGAATTCAGTTGTTCTCGGTTTAGCGGCTAAATATATTGGTTTTAGCAAAGAAGAATGGCTAGACGTAATAAAGAAAACTGTGCCTCAAAAAACTGTTGAAATTAATGAAAAAGCATTTTTAACAGGATATAATAATTAATTTTGGAGAAATTTAATGATTTGGAATGAAACTAAAGAATGTATGAGTAGGGACGAGCTTTGTAATCTTCAAAGCGCAAGATTAGTAAAACTTGTTGATTACGTGTATCACAACGTTGAGTTTTATCGCAAAAAAATGCAGACAATAGGCATGTTGCCTGGGGACATTAAAAGTATAGAGGATATTTCTAAACTCCCTTATACAACAAAGGATGATTTAAGAGATAATTATCCATTTGGATTATTTGCCGTTCCGCATTCACAAATCGTTAGAATACACGCTTCAAGTGGAACTACCGGTAAAGCTACCGTAGTAGGATACACTAGACACGATTTAGACGTTTGGTCTGAATGTGTTGCTAGATGTTTTTCTATGGCAGGAATAGGTAAAAACGATATTATTCAAATTGCTTATGGTTACGGACTATTTACAGGTGGACTTGGCGCACATAGTGGGGCGGAAAAAATTGGAGCAATGGTTGTTCCGATGAGTACGGGTAACTCTAAAAAACTTACTACAATGATGGTTGACTTCGGCTCTACTGCAATTGCGTGCACGCCCTCTTATTTGTTACATATTGCCGAAGTATTAGAAGCAGAAAACTTAATTGATAAAATAAAACTTAAATCTGCAATCTGTGGTGCTGAGCCTTGGACGGAAAAAATGCATAAGGATATTGAAGAGCGTTTAAATATAAAAGCCTTTGACATTTATGGCCTTAGTGAAATTATGGGGCCGGGTGTTGCTTGCGATTGTGAATTCCATAAAGGTTTACACGTCTGTGAAGACCATTTCTATCCTGAAATAATAAACTCTGCAACAATGATGCCACAAAACGTTGGAGAAACAGGTGAATTAGTATTCACAACATTTACCAAAGAGGCTTTGCCGTTAATCAGATATCGAACTAAAGATTTAACCAGCATTGATTACAGCAAATGCGAATGTGGAAGAACTAGCGCACGAATAAGTAGGTTTAAAGGTAGAGTTGATGATATGTTAATAATTCGTGGTGTTAACGTTTTCCCGAGTCAAGTAGAAGCAGCACTCGTTGAGGTTGATGAAGTTTCGCCACATTACATGATGATTGTAGATAGAGTTAACAATTTGGATACTCTTGAAATTCAAGTTGAATTAAATCCTCAACATTTTAAAGATGAAATTAGAGGACTAGAAAAACTTACTCAAAAAATTTCTCACGTAATTTCACAAGCATTAGGGCTTAATCCAAAAGTTAAAATTGTTGAACCGCAAACATTAGTTAGAAGCGAAGGTAAAGCGGTTCACGTTATTGACAAGAGAAAATTATATTAAAGGGAGAAAAGACTATGATAGCAAAACAATTATCAGTATTTATTGAAAATAGGCAGGGCAGACTCGGTGAAGTTTTGAACGTTCTAAAATCCAACGACGTTAATATTTTGTCAATGAGTTTAGCTGATACAACTGAATACGGGCTTTTAAGATTAATTGTAAACAAACCTGAAATAGGAAGAGAACAACTTTCTAAAGACGGCTTTTCTACAATGATTACCGACGTTATAATTTTGAAAATAAGTCATGAATCGGGAAGTTTACAAAGTCTTTTGTCCTTACTTTCTAGTAATGATATAAACGTTGAATATATGTACGGTTTGTCAATTGACGGTCATGAGGCCTACGTCGTATTAAAAGCATCAGACTTGTTAAAGACTGAAAAGTTGCTTGAAAATAATGGCGTTATAACCCTTTCAGCAGAAGATATTTTATCGTTATAATATGATTATCGATTTTCATACACATATATTTCCCGATAAGATTGCGAAAGCGACCATTGATGCTTTACAACAACGTTCTAACGGCAATCCTAGTACAGATGGAACGGTTGACGGTATGCTTAAAGCAATGGAGCGTTCAGGTGCTGATATTTGCGTTGCTTTACCGGTCTTAACTAAACATACTCAATTTGATAGTGTAACGAGATTTGCTCAGTCTGTAAATGAAAGATTTAAAGACAGTAAACAGATTATATCTTTTGCTGGAATGCATCCTCACTGTGAAGATATCGACGCTAAAATGCAATACATTAAAAGTCTTGGTATAAAAGGTGTAAAAATTCACCCTGATTATCAAGGCACCTACATTGATGATGACGGCTACGTTGAAATTTTATCGTGTGCAAAAAAATACGATTTAATAGTCGTAACACATTCTGGTATTGACGATGGATATAAAGGAGAAACGGTTAAATGCCCTCCCCAGAGAGTTGCTAAACTCATTGAAAAGGTTAATCATGAAAAGTTTGTTTTGGCGCACTATGGCGGACATAAACAATGGGATGAGGTTTACGAGGTTTTGGCGGGTAAAAACGTCTATTTTGATACGGCGTTTACTCTTCACGAGATTGATGAGCAAACTTTTAAAAAAATACTATATAAACACGGAGAAGATAAACTACTTTTTGCAACCGATTGTCCGTGGAGAGATATAAAAGATGACGTTAATATTTTAAAATCATATAATTTAGAAAAGCAAACCGAAGATAAGATTTTTTATAAAAATGCCTTAAAATTACTTGGTATATAATAGGTGAATTATGAATATTAATCAAAAATCGTTTGCGCTCGGAAGCAAACGTTCTATAATTAGAGAAATATTTGAATATAGCAAAGAAAGAGCATTAGAAATTGGCAAAGAAAACGTTTTCGATTTTAGTCTCGGCAACCCTAGTGTAGAGCCACCAAAAGAGGTAACGGAGGCTTTAATTGAACTAATAAAGGAAAGTGAACCCACCGCATTACATGGGTACACTTCTGCTCAGGGAGATTTGTGCGTTAGGCAAGCGATTGCTGATAACATAAATAATAGGTTTAATATTCCTATTTCGGCAAACGAAATATATATGACATGTGGTGCGGCTGCTTCGCTTTCAATTTCTTTAAAAGCAGTAATGAACGAGGGGGACGAGTGCATTGTATTTGCACCATTTTTCACCGAGTACAGAGTGTTTATTGAAAATGCTGGCGGAAAGGTAGTGATTTCTAATCCGAAATTAGAAAATTTACAAATCGACCTTGATGATTTTGAAAGCAAAATTACAGAGAAAACAAAGGCTATAATCATTAATTCTCCCAATAATCCAAGTGGTGTTGTTTATTCTGAAGATACAATAAAAAAAGTAGTTGATATATTAGAACAAAAACAACAGCAGTACAATAAAACTATTTATTTAATAGCAGACGAACCTTACAGAGAACTAATATATTCTGACGTTTTCGTTCCTTATCTAATGAATTATTATTCAAATTCAATAGTATGCTATTCTTATTCCAAGTCTTTATCTCTTCCGGGTGAAAGAATAGGCTATATTGCAGTTTGCCCCAACATGATTGATTATAAATCTGTTTATTTAGCAATCTGTGGCGCAGGTCGTTCGCTTGGTTACGTTTGTGCCCCTAGTTTATTTCAACGTCTCGTAGCCAAATGTATTAACGTCAGTGTAAACGTCAATGCCTATAAGAAGAATAGAGATTTATTATACGATTCATTGAAAAGTTTTGGATTTACCTGTGTTGAACCTAACGGAGCTTTTTATTTGTTTGTAAAGTCGCCAGACGTTTCTGCAACCGCATTTTATGAGAAGGCAAAAAAACATGAAATTTTAGTAGTTCCTTGTGATGATTTTGGCATTGAGGGATATGTTAGAATTGCATATTGTGTAGATTATAATAGAATAAAAAATTCACTTTCAAAATTTGAAGCACTAGCAAAAGAATACAACCTTAAATAAATTATAATTATTATAGATTTAAAATAAAAATAGTACCAAACCGAATGTTTGATACTATTTGGCAGGGGAGACAAGGATCGGGCGTAGCCCTGCGGAGTAAAACGTAGCAGTCAGCAATCGGCGGAGACGGTTGCGTGATGACTAAAAATAAAAATAGTACCAAACCGAATGTTTGATACTATTTGGCAGGGGAGACGCGACTCGAACACGCAACCGGCGGTTTTGGAGACCGCTGCTCTACCAATTGAGCCACTCCCCTAAAAACAATATAGATTATATAATAAATCTCAACATTAGTCAAACAAAATGAGGGCATAAATGAAAAAGAAATTTAAATTAGGAATAATAGGCGCTGGCTTTATGGCTACCGCTATTGTTAAAGGCGCAATAAGCTCTAAGGCTGTTAATGCTGACGATATAATCGTTACTGATTTAAGTGAAGATGCATTAGATAAAATGTCGAAATTGAACGTTAGTACTACAAAAAATTCTGTGTTTTTGGCTAATAATTGTGAATTTATGCTCTTTGCTGTTAAACCTCAAAACCTGGAAAGCGTATTAAACGTTATAAATCAGTGTGAATGTAATAAGTTTATTTCAATTATGGCTGGGGTTAAGAAACAAAGAATAAAAAACGTTTTTCCAAACGGTCTTGTTGCAAGATGTATGCCCAATACTCCTTGTTCAATTTCAAGTGGTGCAATCGGTCTTGATTTAACTGATTTTAAATCAAATAATGACGTTTTATTTATTAAAAATTTATTGTCATCACTCGGAGAAGTAGTTTTAGTTGACGAAGATATGTTAAACGTGGTTACCGGAGTTAGTGGCAGTTCCCCGGCATATTTTTATTTGTTTGTAAAAGGGGTAATAGATGCGGGCATTAAAAGAGGTCTTTCATTTAATGAAAGTAAACTTCTTGCAGTAAATACAATGATTGGTGCAGGAAAAATGATTTTAAATAATCCCGATAAAAGTATTGACCAACTTATTTCAGCGGTTTGTAGCAAAGGCGGAACGACAATAGAAGCCGTTAACGTCTATAATGATAATAATTTAACTGATATAACCGATCAAGCTATTGATGCTTGTGTAAAACGTGCAGAGGAGCTTGAAAATTTATAATGAAAACAGTTGACATTTATACTGACGGCGCTTGTAGTGGTAATCCAGGAACAGGTGGTTATTGTGCGATCTTAATTTATAACGGAGTGGAAAAAATTATAAGCGGTCGGGAAGAGAATACAACTAACAATAGAATGGAACTTTTAGCCGTTATTATGGGGCTTAAAGCCTTAAAAGAAAAGTGTATTGTAAACGTGTATAGCGACTCGCAATACGTTGTTGATGCATTCAAACAAGACTGGATTTCGAATTGGAATAATAAAGGCTGGAAAACTTCTAATAACAAAGAAGTTAAAAACGTTGATTTGTGGAAGATGCTCGTGTCTCTCGTTGGGGAACATCAAGTTAATTTTATAAAAGTTAAAGGACATTCTGATAACGAATACAATAATAGATGTGATAAAATTGCAGTTGAGCAATACAAAAATTAATATAAAATTATAAAATTTGTTTTTTTATTGTATAATAGAGTATGGTAAAAAAATCTGGTTTAAATTTACTAACTACAATTTTAACAGTAGTAATTATTTGTATGATGGGAATGGGGGCAGTTGCCTTCGTAATAGAATATATTCATACTTTCCAAAGCGGATTTGCTTATAATTATTCAGAAACACTTTCATACGTTTCAGTTTCTGTCATCTGCGTAATTACCGTAACTGCGATTTCGTTTTTGCGAACAAAACACGTTTTTGTTTATAAATTATTTTTGATTTTAATATCAACAGCTTTTATAGTATCATTTATACTGTTAGGCTTAAAGAAAACCGGATTTCTTCAAAAAGTAAACTCAGTTCAAAAGCTTAGAGAGTACGTTGAAAGTTTTGGGGGGAAAGCAGTCATTCTGTTTGTTTTGATACAATTTTTGCAAGTAGTCTTTCTTCCTATTCCATCAGTAATAACCGTTTCTGCTGGTGTGTTGCTATTTGGAGTGTATAAAGGGGCATTATTTAGTGTAATTGGAATTGTTTTAGGGTCTTTTGTTGCTTTTATCATTGGTAGAACTTTTGGTATTAAAGTGGTTAAATGGCTTTTTGGCGAAAAACAATTTGAAAAAGGAGTAAATATTATTAAGGGCAAGGACAAAATAGTTTTAATATTTGCATTGCTTTTTCCTTTTTTCCCAGACGATTTGCTTTGCTTTATTGCAGGAGTTATAAAAATGAATCCGCTTTTCTTTTTTATAACCGTTACCATAACACGAGCAGTATCGGTATTATTTTCATCAATATCAATATCTAACGGAGTTATACCGTATAACACATGGTGGGGCATACTTTTGTGGGTGATATTCTTTTTTTTGGTATTTATTTTGTCTTTAATTATAATAAAATTCGGAGAAAGTATTCAAGAATATATAAACTCAAAAATACGTAGAAAAACAAAGGCAAAATAATACAAATTATGTATGACATAATGGAGTAATATGAACATTTTAATCAGTAATGATGACGGAGTTAATAGTGACGGACTTAAAAGTCTAGTTAAACGACTTGCAATTAACAATAACGTGTTAGTAGTTGCGCCTGATGGCAATCGCTCGGCTTGTTCTCATTCATTAACAATAAATAGTACCGTTAGATTGAATAAAATTGATAGTGGTAAAAATTTTCAAATTTACTCGTTGTCGGGTACTCCTTGCGACTGTGTGAAGTTTGCAAAATTAATGTTTCCTGAATTTAAGACTGATTTTGTTGTGGCTGGAATTAATAAGGGTCATAATATAGGGTCAGACATATTGTATTCTGGAACAGTTTCCATTGCATGTGAAGCTTCTTTTTTTGGTCATATTGCGTTTGCTTTTTCTTGTTTTAGCTTAAAAGATTCTGATTTTGATGGTTATTCTGTGATTGCTGAAAATATAATTAAGCTATTATTACCGTATTCTTGTGGTGGAGAAATTTGGAACGTGAATTTTCCCGAAATTGAAGCTAAAGATATAAAAGGCATAAGAGTTACAAAACTTGGAAAACAACTTTATTCAGATAGATACGTTGAAGTGTCAAAAGGCGAGTATGTTTTAGAAGGCGAGATTATAAATCACAACGAAAATGATTGCGATTGCGATATTGAGTGGATAAAAAAAGGGTACGTTACTGTAACGCCTATACTTTTTAACAAAACAGATTATAATAAAATAGAAGAAGTAAAAAACAAATGCATAAAATTATAGTTATCGGCGGTGGAGCGTCAGGGATGATTGCGGCTCTAATTGCGGCACAAAACAACAATAAAGTCGTTTTAATAGAAAAAAACGAAAAACTTGGAAAAAAGATATATATAACTGGAAAAGGGCGTTGTAATCTTACCAATAACGTTTCTAGTGTTGAATTTTTACAAAACGTAGTGTCTAACAGTAAGTTTATGTTTAGTTCGATAAACTCTTTTTCTCCGTCAGATACCATATCGTTTTTTACCGATAGAGGATTAAGGCTTAAAACTGAGCGAGGGAATAGAGTTTTTCCTGAGAGCGATAAAGCAAGTGACGTTACTAAAACGTTGGAAAAACACCTAATAAAATGTGGCGTCAAAATAGAGCTTAATACTGAAGTTAAAGATATAGTAGTAAAAGACGGTAAAGTTTTTGGTGTTAAGCTTGAAAATTCGATATTAGAATGTGATAAAATTATAATATGTACGGGCGGTGTTTCATATCCAACAACTGGAAGTACTGGCGATGGTTATAAATTTGCAAAATCGGTTGGACATACTATCACGCAATTAAAGCCATCTTTGGTTGGTATAGAACTATGTGGTAATGACTTTCTTGAAATGCAAGGTCTATCATTAAAGAATGTAAAATTTTCAATTAAAAATGGTGATAAGGATGTTTACACTGATTTTGGCGAAGCGCTCTTTACTCATTTTGGTGTTTCTGGCCCGATAGTCTTGTCTGCATCGGCCGTTATAAACAAATTAGATTTTTCAAATTTAACTGTGTGCTTTGATTTAAAACCAGCGCTTGATATTCAAACACTTGATAAAAGAATGTTAGATGAGATAAATATAAATAAAAATAAAGAGATTACATCAGTAATACGCTCGCTTGTTCCAAAATCAATGATTTATCCTATATTACGTCAAGCTGGCGTTAAAAAAGATAAATCTTGTAGCGAAATCACAGTTATTGAACGTCAAAACTTAATTAAAACTTTAAAAAATTTCAAATTTAAAATAAAAAGGTTGCGTGCAATTGAAGAAGCAATCGTTACGTCCGGTGGAGTCAATGTAAAAGAAATTAATCCCAAAACAATGGAAAGTAAATTAATTAATGGACTTTTCTTTGCAGGGGAAGTTATCGACGTTGATGCTTTTACCGGAGGCTTTAATCTTCAAATTGCATTTTCGACGGGATATGTTGCCGGTTCGAACGTTTAAATTGTTTTTAATTGAATTAATTTGATAATAAATGTATTAAAAAAAGAAAGAGAGGTAATACCTATGGAAAAAATTATTAGAATTGCGCTTGACGGTCCATCTGGAAGTGGTAAAAGCACGATAGCAAAAAAGATTTCACAAAAACTTAATATTTTATATTTAGATACCGGCGCAATGTACAGGGCAACCGCATTAAAGGCACTTAGTTTAAATATTGATACGCTTGACGAGGGTGGCGTTAATACTTTTATTAACGATATAGACTTAGAAATTAAGTACGTTAACGGAACTCAGCACACCTATTTAGACGGGCAAGACGTTTCGGAAAAAATTAGAGAGCCACACGTTTCAATGGCAGCATCAAATATTTCAAGTTTAAAACCAGTTAGGCTTAAAATGGTTGACATGCAGAGAAAAATTGCATCACAAATGTCTTGTGTTTTAGACGGTAGAGATATTGGCTCTTTCGTATTGCCGAATGCAGATTATAAATTCTATATTACGGCAAGCGTTGAGGTTCGTGCTGATAGAAGGTTTAAAGAACTTGTTTTAAAAGGACACAAGGTTGATTTTGACCAACTTAAAGAAGAAATAGAACAACGTGATTACAATGATAAAACAAGAGATTTTGCCCCTCTAACCAAAGCGCAAGACGCTATTGAAATTGACACTTCATTCATGAACGTTGAACAAGTTGTTAGCAAAGTATTGTCCTATTTAAAATAAAACTATGAATTTTCTTCAAAAAATACCGCTATTTATTTTTAATATTTTTTATCCACTTAAAATATACGGAAAAGAAAACGTGCCAAAAGGTAAGGCTGTAATTGTCTCAAATCACTTTCACGCTCTTGATTGTGGGTTTATTGCAGACGTTTACAATAAAGATATTTATTTTCTTGCCAAAAAGGAAATATTTAAAAATAAGTTTATTTCCAAACTTGTTAAGTCTTATGGCGGAATCCCTATTGATAGAGATAATCCAGATATGAAATCACTGCTATCGGCTGTGAAGGTATTAAGAGACGGGCATAAACTTGCTATATTTGCCGAAGGCACACGTAACAAAACTAACACTGATGAATTGCAACCTATCAAAGGTGGCGCAATTGTGTTTGCCGTTAAGGCAAAGAGTCCGATAGTTCCCGTTATGATGTTGAAAAAATTGAAGATTTTTAGAAAATCATATTTAATTGTCGGTCAGCCGTTTGAGTTAAATCAATTTTACGACAAAAAGTTTAATGAGGACGACTTGAACGAAATGGAGAAAATCGTTACTGAAAAAATGCTTGAACAACACGCTAAACTGAAACAATTAGTTTATTTAAAAAAAACAAAGGGTAAAAAGAATGATTGTACTAAGAGGTAAGCACGGCGGTTTTTGTTTTGGGGTTAAACGTGCCGTTGATAGTGCGCTCAATCTTCCTAGTTCGAATAATAACTACGTTTTGGGCGAAATTATTCACAACGAGTCGATTATCAAAAAACTTTCAGATGCAGGAATTAAAACAATAGATTGCGTTACAATGACCGAGTTTAGTCAAGGTGATAAGGTTTTAATTAGAACGCACGGCGAACCAAAATCTACTTTTGACCTTTTATCAAGTAAAAACGTGGATATCATTGATTGTACTTGTCCATTTGTTAAGGATATTCAAAACATTGTTAACAAATATCATAGGTTAGGATACACGATTGCGATAATTGGAAATGAGAATCATCCTGAGATAAAAGGTATAAACGGTTGGTGCAATAATCAAGCAATAATTACCGAAGACAGCGAGGTGTTGTCAAATTTAGAGTTTGAAAAATTGTGTCTTGTTGTTCAGACAACTTATTCTGAGGAAAAATTTAATAAAATAATAAAAAATTTTAAGTATAGTGATACGAAAACAGTTGATATTTTCAAAACAATTTGCTATACTACAACAAAGCGACAAATGGAAGCGGAAATTTTATCCGCAAAGGCTGACGCTGTGTTGGTAATCGGCGGGGCAAAAAGCAATAACACTGAAAAGTTGTTCGAAATTTGCAAGAAAAATTGCCCGAATACTTTTAGGTTAGTTTCGCCCAACGATTTTGATTACGAAAAAATAAAAAGTTATAATAAAGTAGGAATTGTAATGGGGGCTTCAACGCCCTTGGAACAGTTTCAGGAGGTCATCTCGCATATGGAGAAGGTTACAGAAGAAATCATCACTACACAAACTGTTGAGAGTGGAGATAACGCAGTTGAAGAAATTGCTAATACTACCGAACAAGCAGTTGCACAAGAAGTTGCTGAACAAGCAACTGAGAAGTCTGAAATGGAAAAGGCTTTTAATGATATTAAGCCAAGCAGAGATTTAAAAATTGGTCAAATTGTTACCGCTTATATATCATCTGCAAACGATAATGGTTTAACTTTATCGCTTAAAAATACCAAAAAAGACTTTGAACTTCCTAAGGAAGAAATTCTCGGCGACTACAATAAAGATGAATATCTTGCTAAAATTGGCGAAAGTATTCGTGTTATGGTCGTTGCAAAGAATCCTATTAAGTTCTCAGCAAAAGCTATGGAAAAGGTATTAAAGGAAGAGGCTGAAATTGAAGAAATTAAAGCTGGTAAAATTTTCGAGGCTGTTATTACTGCAACCAACAAAGGTGGCTTGACTGGTAAATTTGGTAGCTATCAAGTATTTATACCCGCATCACAAATTAAACTCGGTTTTGTTAAAGATTTAGAAAAATACGTTGGCAAAACTTTAAGACTTAAAGCTGAAAAAGTTGAATCAAGAGGTGCTCGTCGTCAAATCGTTGGTTCACAAAGAGTTATTCTTGAAGCTGAAAAAGCTGAACGTGAGGCAATAAAGGCTCAAAAAGATGCTGAATTCTTTGCAAGCATCCAAGAAGGCGACGTTGTATTAGGAACTCCCGTACGTTTTGCAGCGTTCGGAGCGTTTGTTGATGTTAACGGTTTCGACTGTCTTGCGCATATTTCAGACCTTTCGTGGACTGGTTGCAAGGACTGTTCAGAGATTTTAGAACTTGGCAAACAAACCGAATTCAAAATTCTTAAAATTGATGAAGAAAGCAAGAGAGTTTCTATTGGATACAAACAGTTACAACCCAAACCTTGGGAATTAGTTCTTGAAAAATACAACGTTGGCGACGTTATCAAAGGAACGGTTGTTAGAATAGTAAGTTTTGGTGCTTTTGTTGAGGTTGAAAAAGGTGTTGACGGCTTAGTTCACGTTTCTCAAATCTCAAATCAATGGCTTGAAAATCCTGTTACAGCATTAGAAGTTGGTCAAGAAGTTGAAGCAAAGATTCTCGATATTAATCCTGAAAAAGAAAAAATGACCCTTTCTATTAAGGCATTACTTCCTGAAATAGAAAAACCAATTAAAGAAGAAGAAAAGGCTTCTAATAGTAAAAAAGGTAAAGAAAAAGAAGAAGACGCTATTGAAGAACTTCATGAATGGAAAGATGAAAACAGTGTTGATGAAGGTGTTTCTATTGCAGAAATCCTTGGAAACAACGACTAATTCATAAATGCAAACAAAAAGAGTTAAGATAAAATCTTAACTCTTTTTTATTTTTAAAATTAAAAAGGTTATATTTAAATTTTAATACCAATATATATAAATTGATGGATTTAAGTTTCTTGCCAAATGAAATAAAAAACGCATTAAATAACGTAGATATGAGCAAGGTTAAGCAAATTCGTTTGAGGCTTAACTTTCCGATTATATTAGATTTTTTGTCTGGGAAATCGTATCTAGGTAAGCGTGGACAATCTATATTAAAAAGTGAAAGTTTAATATGTAAAGATAACTACATAAAGCAAATAATAGACACGGTAACGGAAAACTCAATTTATAAACACAATGAAAAAATCAAACAAGGATATTTATCGTATGGACAAGTTAGAATAGGTTTAGGTGGCGAGTGCGTTTTTGATGGGGATAAAATTATAACAATCAAAAACATAAATTCGTTAAACATAAGATTACCGCACAACGTTAATGATTGTGCAAAAGAACTATATAATATTATAAAAAATCAAAATAATATATTAAATTCGCTAATAATTTCTCCTCCTGCAATCGGTAAAACGACAATGCTAAAAGATTTAGCCTTAAAAATCAATAACGATTGTTTAGGCTCTTTGTTAATTATAGATGAGCGTGGCGAGTTTGAAGAAATTAATGGTGAAAATATAGATAAATTATCATTTTCTAATAAAGATTACGCATTCAATAATGCGCTACGTTCATTATCGCCTGAGATTGTTATAACAGATGAGCTGTCAAACGATAGCGACTGGTCGTGTGCTAAAAAAGCATCTGTAAGTGGAGTAAGAATTATTGCAAGTTGCCATGGGGAAAGTATAGAAGATGTAAAAAATAACCCTTTATTAGTAAAAGGCGTATTTAAGCGTTACCTTGTTTTAGATTCTAAAAATTTAGGTGTAATTAAAACTGTTTTTAATGAAAATTTTATGGTGATTAGATGAGATTTGCTCTTGGTGTTTTATTACTAATTATTTGTGTTATATCTGGATACGTTCTATCAGATAAGTTTGTTAAAAAAAGAAAGTTTTATAATGATTTTTATCAATTTAATCAAAAATTAAAGAATGAAACAATGTTTTCAATGAATTCAATTAAAACAATTATAAACGGTTATGAAGGAGACTTTTACAGTAATACATCTCGCTTTTTTCAAACAAGAAAATTTGCTTTTGATAAAAATTATTTAAGTGAGCAACAATTAGAAGAGTATAAAAATTACTTAAATTTTATAGGACAAGCCGATAAAGAAACACAGATTAAATTTTTATCCGAATACGAATTGCAAATTAAAACTAATCTTGAAAACGCAACAAGTGATGAGGGCAAATATAAAAAATTATATATAAAAATTGCCTTTTTAATAGGTTTAATGGCATTAATAGTCGTTTTATAGGTAAAGTATGGAAATAGATATTATTTTTAAGATTGCGGCAATAGGGATACTTATAACGGTAATAACACAAGTATTAAAGAAAAGTGATAGAGACGATATTGCAACCTTAGTTGCTCTTGCGGGACTGATAATAGTTTTGTCGCTTGTTATTAATATGATTAGCGAATTATTTGAAACAATTAAAAATATTTTTTATTTGTATTAATGTTAAAAATCGTCTTAATTGCAGTTGTTTGTTCATTTGTAATTGTATATCTAAAAAGTATAAACAGTGAATTAGTTCCCATAGTGATAGTTGCTTCTGGTGTGATTTTAATATCATTTTCACTCGAATATTTATCTAATATTTTCACTCTAATTTCACAGATTGTCAATTTGAGTGAATTAAATTCTGATATTTATAAACTAATATTTAAAATCACTTCAATAGGTATAATTGTTGAATTTGGCGCAGGAACAATTAACGATTTTGGACTTAACGGCTTAGCAGATAAATTAGTTTTGGTGGGGAAAATAATAATTTTATCAATGTCGTTACCAATTGTTTATTCGCTTATTAATCTTTTAATAAGGATATTGCAATGATTAAAAAAATAATTTTTATTGTGTTTACTTTATTAATATTAGTTGCTCAATTTAACTTTACATCAATTGAAACTGCTAGTGCTGATGAGCTTAGCAACAATATAAACGAACAATTAGAACAAATAGATTTTAATGACTTAGAAAATTTTTTATTAAACGTAGATGTTGGTCAAAATTATGGCTTTTTCGAATCGCTAACAAACATATTAAAAGGGGAATATAATTTTGATTTTTCGATTATTGTCAATTCTGTTTTTAGTGGTTTTTTAAAACCGATTAAAAATCTGTTTCCTAAAATATTAGGTGTTATCGTTATATCCGTTTTATGTGGTATAGTAATTAATCATACGGACGAAAAGTTTGCTGATACAATCAAACAAATAGTAGTTTTTGCATCAATATCTGCAATAATTATTATTTTATCTACCGAGTTTATTTCCATTTGGGATAATAGTAAAAAAACCTTAGAAAATATAGCGAAATTTACTGAAATTATGTCTCCCATAATGCTAACCTTAATGATTGCCGTTGGGGGGAACGTTTCGGCTTCGGTGTATTCTCCCACAGTTGCATTTTTATCTAATGGCGTTATAAATATAGTTACAACAATTATATTGCCGATAATAGGAACGTTAGTTGTTTTTTCGATATTATCAACAATTTCAACTAATTCTAAAATTGCAAAATTCAGTGATTTTTTTTGTGGAATTATTAAATGGATAATTGGAATTATCGTTACAATTTTTACTATATTTTTATCTGTGCAAGGAATTTCTAGCGCATCATTTGACGGTATTTCAATAAAAGCTGCCAAATATGCTATTTCAAATTCTATACCATTAGTTGGAGGGTTTATAAAAGACGGGTTTGATTTAATTATTGCAGGTAGTGTATTAATAAAAAATTCTTTGGGAGTTGCATCAGTTATTACACTTTTTTATATAATATTAAATCCCGTTATGCAGATGTTGGCTTTTTCAACTTTGCTTAAATTAGCTTCTTCGATTACTGAAACGGTTTCCGATTCTAAAATTAGTGTATTTTGTGCTTCGCTTTCTAAATGTGTTAATTATTTGATAGCTTGCATAGTCGCTGTTGGCTTTATGCTATTTATCACTATACTTTTAATGATTATATCTGCCAACTCTATATTTTAATATGAAAAGCTGGTTATTAAGAATAAGCATTACAATTGTTATAATTTCAATTATGTCGTTAATATTGCCAAACGGTAAGTTGTCGAAATATATTAAGAGTATATTTTCTTTAATAATTACTTTGGTAATAATTCAACCTCTATTTAACTTTAAAGAAACACAGTTTATTTTAAATTTTAATGATTCGACGACAGAAACTTTATATCAAGAGCAATTGTTAGAGTATATTTCTAATCAAAAGATTAAAACGCTAGAAAGTAAATGTAAAAAAGAAATTGAAAATCTAGGTGTAAAAGAGGCTAAAGTAGATATTCAATATTTGTGCAAAGATGGAGAAATCAAACAAATATTAAAAGTTGAAATCGATTTATCCGATTCAGTCATTATTTCGGACAAGACGAATATTAATATTATTGAGGAAATTAAAAACGTTGTATCTAATTATTTAAGTATTGACTCTAACGTTGTGGTGATTTATGAATGAAGAAAATCTTGAACAAAAGAAAAAAATCAATATTTTTCAACTAATAAAAGAAAACAAAAAAATACAATACTTAATAATTGCCATTCTTTTTATCTCATTATTATTTGTTGTTTTTAGTGGATTTAATAAAGATGAAGAACAGGTTGTTAAAATCTCAACATCCGAGTCTTACGTTGAAAATCTTGAAAACAGACTGTCAGAAACTTTAAGTAAGGTTGAGGGGGCTGGGAAAGTATCAGTGGTGATTACTACTGAGTCTGGAATGGAAACGGTTTTAGCAACGACTATAACCTCAAAAACAACCGAAAAAGGCACTGAAAAAGTAGAAACCCCGATTATTGTTAATGGTAAAACAGTCGTGCTAAAAGAAAAGTATCCAAAAATCATAGGGGTTTTAATAGTTGCAGAGGGCGCAAATAATATAATTACAATGTCAAAAATTCAAAGCGCAACAGTATCGCTTTTGGATATAGATGCAAATCAAATAGAAATTTTAACAATGAAATAAGGAGATTTTTATGAGCAAAAAGAGAAAAATTGTTGTACTATCTTGCATGATTGCATTACTTGCAGTTACCGCCGTTTTCAATTTCATTTTGACAACGGAAACTAAGACGCTTACAGACGGGTCAACCGTTGTCAATTCGTCTAACTATTTCACGCAGTATCGTTCTGAAAGATTGACGACTAGAAATGAAGAATTACTTCAACTTGATTCAATTATTGAAACAGCGTCAGTAGACAGCCCTGAAAGAGCAGAAGCACTTTCAATGAAAATTGAATTAACGGGAATTACTGAGAGAGAATTGATGCTTGAAAATTTAATTAAAGCATATGGGTTTGAAGATGCCGTTGTGGTAATCGGTTTAGATTCAGATAACGTTAACGTTATAACGAAATCTGCGGAATTAACTACTGATGATGCCGTTCTTATTTATACGGTAGTAGCAGAAGAGACCGGAATTTCACCTGAAAATGTAAAAATTATACCTATTTCATAAAAAACACTATGCAAAATAAATATTTTATGGTACAATAAATAAAATTAATTTATTTATCAGGGGATATTTATGGCTCGCTTTAAAAAAATATCTAAAAATTCCACCGAAGGAAAAATATCTTATGGCGACGGCATAGTGGACGGAATTGTTCTTCTCGCCTTAAACGAGATACCAAACGTTAAACTTTATACTCCGTCTTCTGCTAAAAAAATGCGCAGTAAATCTATAAAAGTTTTACTTGATAGAGACGAGGTTCACGTGGACGTAACTGTTGTAACTCATTTTACTCAAAGCATTTCTGACGTTGCGTTTAAGGTACAAGAAGCAATAAGGCACAACGTTGAAGCAATGACTGAATATAGAATTGCAAGCATTAACGTTAATATTAAAGGCGTTACTTTTGAAGACGTTCAATCTGTTCAATCGCTAGAACCGACAAAAGAGGTTACAAATGAGAAGCTTAGTTAGAGAGACTGTATTTAAGTACTTATTTTCAAGGCTCTTCAATCCAAGTGATGAAGGGCTTTTTGATGTTTTGTGTAAAGATTTATCTGCCTCAGATAAAGAATTTGCTGTCAAATTATTAGATTGCGTGCTTTCAAACGAAGCAAAATATTTAGATGCTATATCTTCGCTTTCTATTGGTTATAAATTAAATAGAGTTCATAATGCTGATAAATGCGTTTTAATGCTAGGAATGGCAGAACTTGACGGATTTAAGGAAACTCCAATCCCGGTTGTTATTGATGAAGCGGTTAATTTGATTGCAAAATATTCAACGGAAAACAGCACGGATTTCGTTAACGGAGTTCTTGCTGAATATGCAAAAGGGAATTAATTATGAAGATTATTAGCGGAAAAGAAATTTCACAAAAAGTTAAAGATGAACTCAAAATAAAAGTAGCGCAATTTCAAATCCAGCATAATAGACAAATTACGCTTGCTGTTATTTTGGTTGGAAACAATCCAGCATCGCAAGTTTACGTTAAAAATAAAATAACAGCGACTGAATACGTTGGAATGAAGTCTTTGTCGTACTATCTTCCAGAAACTGCGACTTTTGAAGAGGTATCACAAGTAGTTGAAAGTTTGGCGAATGATAATGGCGTTGACGGAATTTTAGTTCAATTACCCCTTCCAAAACACCTAGATGAAGATAAAATTCTATCTCTTATCCCTGCCGAAAAAGACGTTGACGGATTTTTACCAGAAAACGTTGGAAGGCTAATGTTAGGGCAAGAAACAACAGTTGCATGCACTCCTTTCGGAGTCCTTAAAATGTTACAACATGAAAATATTGAGTTATCGGGTAAAAATGCAGTTGTTTTAGGTAGAAGCAATATCGTTGGTAAACCAATGGCCTTACTATTACTTCAACAAAATTGTACCGTTACCGTTTGCCACAGTAAAACACAAAATTTAAAAGAGGTTTGTAAAAACGCTGATATACTAGTTGCTGCAATAGGAAAACCTGAATTTGTTACTGAGGATATGATAAAAGACGGAGCGATTGTAATAGACGTGGGTATAAACAGAACTGAAAACGGGTTAGTTGGCGACGTTGATTATAAGAACGTCAGCAAGAAAGCTTCATATATAACGCCCGTTCCTGGCGGGGTTGGACCTATGACTATTGCTATGCTCTTAGAAAACACCTATTTGTGTGCATTGAGGAAACAAAAATGAATTTGCCTTTTGAGCAAAAGTATAAAAAGTATTTAGAATTTTTTAATAATAATTTAACAAGCATATTAAACTCATTAGATAATTGCGCTCCAAAAAGCATCTTGGAGGGTATGAAATATGCCGTCGCTGACGGAGGTAAGAGAGTTAGACCAATTTTATGTCTTGCAACTGCCGAAATGCTTGGTTTAAACCTCTTAGAAGTTGCTAATTACTCAGTCGCAATAGAGTTTATTCATTCATATTCTCTCGTGCATGATGATTTACCTGCAATGGATAACGACGATTTTAGAAGAGGAAAATTGTCAACACATAAAAAATTTGGAGAAGCAAACGGGATATTAATAGGGGACGCTTTGTTAAATTTTGCCTTTGAACTTTGCTTAAACTCTGGTTTTAATAACAAAAATCATATTGACGCTATGAAAGTTATTGCTGAATTTGCTGGTTACAACGGAATGATAGCAGGACAGGTGTTAGATCTCGAAAATGAAAAAAATTCAAACCCCTCAGAGGAGATACTATATTCTATCTATAAAAATAAAACCGGCAAACTCTTAACTGCGCCATTACTTGTTGCAAGTTGTGTCGCTAATTGCAAATACTATAATCAGTTGGAACAATTCGGATATAATTTAGGTGCGTTGTTTCAAATCACTGATGACCTGATGGATGAAGAAGGTAGTTTAGCAATGATAGGAAAAACTCCCCATAAAGATAAAGAGGCGGACAAGCTCACTTCAATAAAGATTTTTGGTTTAAATGGTGCTAAGTGTCGAGCTAAAATGCACTATGAAAAATGTATAGAAATATTAAAAAATATACCAAACAGTGAGTTCTTGTTGGAATTTACAAATAAAATGTACGCTAGAAAAAATTAAACACAAGAAATTGTGTTTTTTTGTTTATTATGAGAATTGATAACTATTTAGTAAAAAATAATATTTTTGATTCAAGAACTAAGGCTAAGCAAGCTATTGACAGAAATGAAATATTTGTTAATGGTAAACTTATCTCTAAAAGTTCTTTTGATATTGATGAAAATTTTCCACCTAAAATCGATAGGATTTATAATGACGATTTTGTTTCGGTTGGGGGTTTTAAACTTAATAAAGCGTTAAATGATTTTGAGTTTTTGGTTAATGGTATGATTGTTGCGGACATTGGCGCTAGCACGGGTGGATTTACAGATTGCTTGCTTAAACGTGGTGCTAAAAAAGTATATGCCATTGACTTGAATGAAGATTTACTCCACAATAAATTAAAAAATGATAACCGAGTAGTTAGTATCATTAAAAACGCAAGAGAATTAAAAATAACTGATTTTAATGAACGTCTTGATTTAATAGTAGCAGATTTAAGCTTTATTTCAGCAACGTACGTATTAGAAGTTTTTTCTTCAATCATTAACATGGGGAAAAATATTATTCTTCTAATCAAGCCACAGTTTGAAACCGGCGAAAAGAAAAAATTCAAAAATGGTATTATTAGAGATCAAGCAACTAGACAAAAAGCTTGTGATAACGTTATTGATTTTGCATCGAGCGTTGGATTAAAGCTACTAAAAATTACGACCGCTCCAATTTCAAATGAGAAAAATATTGAATATTTGGCTTTATTTGAAAAAAATATTTGATTTTATTGAATATTTATTGTTTTTATTCGATTTTTATGCTATTCTTAAATACGGAGAAAAGATATGGTATTAGTATACACCAACAAAGCTAAGGATGAAAATAATTTCTATTTGGAAAAATTGATTAATTGTTTTAAAAATCAGCAAATAGAATATAAAATGATTTACGATGAAGATTTAAACAAAAAACTCACTGCGAACGCTGTTTTTGTTCTTGGTGGAGACGGAACTCTTTTATCTCTTAATAATTTTGCATCAATCAATAAAATTCCAATCTTAGGTATAAATATAGGTAAACTTGGATTCTTGTCAGAGTTTGAGAGAACTGACATTGAAGAGGCTGTTTTTCTGTATAAATCCAACCAATTAATAGAGGATAAAAAAGTCGGTTTAACTGTTGGCTACAACGGAAAGTATTATCATGCGCTCAATGATGCGTTTGTTCTTCGCTCGTATAGTAAAGAAGCGGGATGTTTGGTTGCTGATATTAACATTAGCGTTGACGGGGTTGATGCTTGTAGGTTTAAAGGAGATGGAGTTATTGTTGCAACGCCTACTGGCGCAACGGCTTATTCGTTGTCATCTGGTGGCTCAATTCTAGCACCAAACGTTAATGCATTCTCGGTAACGCCGATTGCACCGCATACACTTTATCAAAGACCTTTGGTTTGTTCTGCTGATTCTCAATATAAAATTACAATTAAAGGTAATTCGCAGGTCGATTTATTTGCTGATGGTATGCATATAGCAAAACTTAATAAAAACGAATATTTCACTATTAATAAGGCAATCGATTATACTATATTTTTAAGAAAAAAAGATTATAACTTCTTTAAGCACTTAGATAAAAAAATGAAAAATTCAAGCGGGGACAATTATGACTAAAAAACAAAGACTTGATGCTATTATTAATTTGATAAATAACGAAGAAATAAGCACGCAAGAAGAACTTACGGCAAAGCTTATTGCTCTTGGCGAAAACGTATCTCAGTCTACTGTTTCAAGAGATATTTCAGAACTCAATCTTGTTAAAGCAGAAGGAGTCAACAGGAAGTTTAAATACGTTCAAGCGGGGATAAAGGATGAAAACACTTCGCCTCAAATGATAAGTTTATTAAAACACGTTATGCAATCTGTTACGTCTGCAAACAATCTTATCGTGGTAAAAACGTTAGGTGGAAATGCTGGGTCAGCCGGTATGGCTATTGACAGTATGAACTTTAACGAAATACTTGGGTCGGTTGCAGGTGATGACACTTTATTAATAATAACAAAAACTAATCATGATGCTGAGGTCATTCTCAAAATATTGAGGAGTATTTAATGTTACAAAAACTTTCAATCAAAAACGTCGCTTTAATCGATAGCGCTGAAATTGAATTTAACGGAGGGCTTAACGTTTTGTCGGGAGAAACAGGTTCCGGCAAATCGGTTATATTGGAGTCCCTCAATTTTGTTTTGGGCGCAAAAGCAGACAAAAACATGATTAGAAGTGGGCAACATGAATGTTCTGTTAAAGCATACTTTAATCTTGACCAAATTGACGACTTTGAGCCGATTTTTGATGAGTGTGATATCGAATATGAAGACACGTTAATTTTATCAAGGAAATTTAATGCGGATGGAAAAAGTCAAATCAAGCTTAATGGTAATACCGTTACGGTAGGAATGCTTAAAAAATTTACATCAAAGCTTGTTGACGTTCATGGACAAAGTGAGCATTTTAACTTGCTAAAAACTTCAAATCAATTATCTTTGATTGATAATATTGGTGGAATAAAATTACAAAATATTAAAAATGATATAAAGCAAACGTATTGTAAATATAAAGATATTTTAAATAAACTTCAAGAACTAGGTGGGGACGAAAGGCAACGTCAATATAAATTAGACCTTTTAACTTTCCAAATTGATGAAATAGAGAATGCCGATATTAAAGAAAAAGAAGAAGATGAACTTTTAATTATCAAGGAAAAGTTAAAAAATCAAGAAAAAATAATTGGCGCATTAAATACGGTTAAAAGTGCTTTAAATGATGACGGTGGTGTGTCTGACGTGTTGTCTAATGCAACACGTGTGGCATCTGGAATTTCTCAGTTAGATGACAAGTATTTAAATGTATATAACAGATTAATGGACGCATATTCGGAAGTTGATGATATTTCAGACACTTTTGCTAGGTTAATTGACGAATTTGACTTGTCAGAATACAATGCAGATGAAATAGAAGATAGAATAAGCGTTATAAAATCAATCAAGAAAAAATACGGAAATAATTATCATGAAATTAATACTTTCTTAATAAACGCTAAGGCTGAAAAAGAACTGCTTGATAATTATAACGAGAATACTAAACAACTAAACGAACAAAAGAGCGAATTGGAAACTATTCTTTATAAAAAGTATTTGTTGCTCAGTGATGAAAGAAAAGTTATAAGTGATAAATTTAGCAAAGAAGTTCTAGTTCATTTAAAAGAATTGGGCATGAACAAATCAAAATTTACGGTAGTATTTTCAGACACACCAGAATTTGAGAATTGCGAGTTTAATTCTGTTAACGGCATTGACAAAATTGAATTTTTGTTTTCAGCAAACCTAGGAGAACCTTTAAAGCCTCTTTCAATGGTTATAAGCGGTGGCGAAATGAGTAGGTTTATGCTTGCTATTAAGGCAAATACTTCGTTACAAAATACAGTATCAACCTTTGTTTTTGACGAGATTGATGCCGGAATAAGTGGTGTGATTGCGCAAGTTGTTGCAGAAAAGTTCGCTTTAATTTCTAAGAACACTCAAATTATTGCAATTTCACATTTACCACAAATATCAGCTATGGCAGACAATAATTTATTAATAAAAAAATACGAACAAGACGGAGCAACTTTCACGTCTGTTAAAACTTTAAGCCATAATGAAAAAATTAATGAGATTATAAGACTTATCGGTGGAGATGAAAATAGCCTAACGGCAAAATCTCACGCAGAGGATTTAATCAACAGAGCAAGCCAATTTAAGCAATCTAAAATATAAATATAAGAATATATAATTGAAATGCACCCCAAAATAATATACACCCCGAATGTCCAACATTCGGGGTGTATATCACAGTCATACGCTCATTGTGGTGCATTTTTTAATTGTCTGCTTTTTGTATAAAACTTATATTCTTGCACAACTTATTGTCTATGGGGTGTTTATGAAAAAGAAATTTTTCTTGTTGTGCAGTTTATATATATTAGTACTTATTTTTTCAACGTCAATTTTAAGCGTAAATGCTGATTGTAAAATTCAAGTTTATCTTGGTGGAATGCCTGCTGGATTTTCGCTCGAAACCAGAGGAGCAAAAGTTGTCGGGGTTTGCGACGTGATAACTACCAATGACGTTGTATCTCCAGCAAAAGACGGTGGAATTCAAGTGGGCGATATCATTTACTCAATTAATGGTCAAGATGTAAATAATGCTAGTGATATTGAAAATAGTTTAAATGATAAAACTCTTACATTAAAAATATTGAGAGACGGAGAATTTATATTTAAGACAATTAACGCATCAAAAGATTTAAACGGTAAATATAAGTTGGGTGTTTTTATTCAAGACACTGTTAGTGGTATTGGAACAATAACATATTTAACGAAAAATAGATTCGCATCATTAGGACACGCAGTAATTTCAGAAAATGGAGAAGTTATGCAAATTTTGGGGGGAAATCTTTTCAAGTGTAATATTACCGGTGTTACAAAAGGCGAAAGAGGTAAGGCAGGTGAATTAAAAGGTGTTTTTTTAAGGAAATCGCCTATTGCTGTTGTTGACAAAAATTTATCATGTGGAGTATACGGACAGATAAATTATGATTATGATTTTTCCAACTTGAAAAAAATTGAAATAGGTGATGCTAGAATTGGTGAAGCAACGATTTTTTCTACTGTATGTGGACAGATTCCCTGCGAATACGATATTTCAATAATAAAAGTTGATAATTTTGGAGAGAATAAAAATTTTGTTATAAAGATAACAGATAAAGAACTTTTAAATTTAACGTCTGGAATAGTACAGGGCATGAGCGGGAGTCCAATAGTACAGGATGGAAAACTTGTTGGTGCTGTAACACACGTTTTTATTAATGACCCAACAAGAGGGTTTGGAATTTCTATCGCAAATATGATTAACAATTAAAACACTGATAAATTAAAATGCGATTATATCACACATAATGAATAAATAATGTATAAATTACAGAAAATATCTTTGATGGAGGTTCTATGAAAAGAAATTTTTCTGTAATTTTAATTTTACTTGCATTTTTATTTTCAATTAGTATATTTTCAGGATTTAAAAAAAGCGAAGCATTTGCTGATGAGAAGAGTGAAGTATATTCTTCTGCAAAGTCATCTTATTTGATAGAGCCATATACGGGCACAGTCATTTTTTCAAAAAATGAGAATGAAAGATTACCTATAGCAAGCATGTGTAAGATAATGACCTTATTATTATCTTTTGAAGCACTCGATTGTAAGGATATTTCAATAGACGAAACGATTTGCGTTTCAGACACCGCTTCGGGTATGGGTGGTTCTCAAGTTTTTCTAGAAGCAGGCGGAGAATATATTGTTGGCGATTTGATTAAAAGTATAGTCGTTGCATCTGCAAACGACGCTTGTGTTGCAATGGCGGAAAGACTATGCGGAAGCGAAAGTTCATTTGTTGACAAAATGAACGAACGTGCAGAGCAACTAGAAATGAACGATACTAGATTTGTTAATTGTACGGGACTGCCTATGGCTGGGCAATACTCTTCGGCAAAAGACGTTGCAAAGATGTTTTCGGAACTGATTAAGCACGATGACTATTTTAGATTTTCACGAATTTGGACTGACAAGATTATGCATCCGAACGATAGATTCACCGAGATTTCAAATACTAATAAGTTGATTAGATTTTATAATGGTTGCGATGCAGGAAAAACGGGATATACGAGTGAAGCTGGGCATTGTTTAGCAGCATCCGCTATTAGAAACGGTATGAGATTAATTTCTGTTGTAATATCATCACCAGATAGTAAATCTAGATTCAAAGAAGTATCGTCAATGTTTAATTATGGTTTTAGCAATTACGTTAACAAACTGATTATTGATGATAAAAAACCATTAGAGATTAACGTTGAAGTAAAAAACGGTAAAAAAGATAGTTTAGAAATAATTGCTGAAAAGCCTTATTATATCTTTTCTAAACGCAACGAAAAAATTGCTGTGGAACTTGAATTTTTGCCAAACGATTTAGTTAAAGCACCTATAAAATTAGGGGATTACGTTGGTAAAATTCTAGTTTATCAAAACGGCAGTGAGATAGCGCAAATTCCAGTTTTGGCTAACGAGGAAATACTTCAAAAAACTTATTTTGATATCATTAAAAACGTAACGGAAAAATGGGCGATAATTTAACGCCCTTTTTAATTATAAGCCAATATAATTTGCTATATTAATGTTAATTATCTTTTTTTTATTGACTTATTATCTATAATTTTGTTAAAATAAAGATAATTAAAAGGTGGTATGATATGAACCAAAGACAAACATTAACAATTAATAATAAAGGTAAACTAGAAATAGGTGGTATAGAGTGTAGTAAATTAAGAGAGCAATATGGCACACCTCTTTACGTTATGGATAAAAAATATATTGAAGAGATGTGCGCTGTTTATAATAACACTCTTAAAACTGAATATGGCGATGGGATGATTGCATATGCATCAAAAGCTTTTTCTTGCAAGGATATATATCGAATTATAAAAGAAAACGGCTTAGGAACAGACGTTGTTTCCGCTGGTGAATTATACACGGCATTGTCAGTTGGTTTTCCAAATCATAAAATTTGTTATCACGGCAACAATAAAACTAAATCAGAACTTGAATATGCAGTAAAATCAAAAGTTGGTTTAATTGTTATTGATTCTTATTATGAATGCGACCTTCTAGATGATATTTGCAAAAAATTTTCACAACAACAGAATGTTTTAATAAGAATTAATCCAGGGGTGGAAGCTCACACGCACCATTATATTCAAACTGCAAACGTTGATTCAAAATTCGGTTTTGCTATAAGTAACGGAGATGCCGAAAAGATAATTAGTTACGTTTTGTCAAAAGATAATCTTAATTTGAAAGGTTTGCATTGTCATATTGGTTCACAGATATTTGAGGAAAAATCTTTTGCTATTGCCGTTGATAAAATGACCGATTTTTATAAAGCAATTAAAGATAAATACAATCTAGAATTTGACGTGTTAAATTTAGGTGGTGGATTTGGAATATATTACGCAGAGGGAGACGGTAAAAGGTCTGTTAAGGATTATTCTTCATATATTAAAAATATAACTTGCGCATTAAATGATGCTATTACTAAAAAGGGTATCAAAAGACCGTACTTAATATTAGAACCGGGCCGTTCAATCGTTGGTGAAGCTGGTATAACATTATATACTGTTGGTGCAGTTAAAACCATTAAAGACTTAAAAAATTATATTGCGATCGACGGTGGAATGTTTGATAATCCTAGATATGCTCTATATCAAGCAAAATATACAGTCGTAGCGCCAGATAAAATGAATTGTGAACCAGTTCTTAAATACTCAGTAGCAGGAAAATGTTGTGAAAGTGGAGATTTAATTGCAGAAGACTGCATGTTGCCACAAATGCAAAGTGGTGATATAGTTGCAGTACTTTCAACTGGTGCATATAATTATTCAATGTCAAGCAACTACAATAGAAATTTAACACCTCCGGTCGTTATGGTGAAAGACGGACAGTCATACTATGCTGTCAAACCGCAAACTCTTGAAGATTTAATAAGGAATGATATTTAGTTATATGATGGAACTTGATTATTTGATAGGTATTGTCTCAGATTTTAAAACCATTGCAGGACAACGTTTTAAAATCGGTGCATTGAATAAAAACGAGGTTAGACTTAGAGTTCAAAATTGCACAATTGACGAGTGTGAAGAATATTTAGATTTTTTAATGAGTAAAGACTTTGAACTTTTTTCTAAAAAAGAAATATCTGCTGGTCATAATCGCTACAATAACAAAAATCTTTTTTACCAGTGTACAAAGAAAAATTATAGTCTTATTGTCTTTTTTGATTGCTCAACAGGAACTGCTTTTATAACAGGTGAAATAACAAATTTCGGTATTAAAAATAAATTTATGTTTAGTCAAGCGGGAAATAACGAAGTTACTTTTTCACAAATAAACATAAATATGGGAATGTGTTACGTCTTAAAACTTAAAGACGGCACTTTTGTCGTTTTTGACGGTGGAATTAGAAATAATGATGACGAATTAAAATTACTTGATTATCTCGTGTCTAATTCGAATCTTGAAAAACCAATAATTTCTACTTGGTATTTAACACATTCGCACGTTGACCACATATCGCTCGCAGAAGAATTTATTAAAAAATTTCATAATGAAGTAGAAATTAAATCATTCGGTTATCAATTTCCCGACTGTGATATGATAGACGTTTCAATGGAAAATCCAAAGGAAATGGCAATTGAGATATCAGAATTTGAGAATACTATTAAACAGTATTGTAAAGACGCTTACGTTTTTAAGCCACATACTGGACAAAGTTATTATTATGACGGCGTTGAGATTGAAATTATTTATTCACCCGATAATTTATTTCCTTATCCATATACGTCTTTTAACGACCCCAGTTTAGCATTGCGGATTAAAACTGAAACGGGAAAAACCGTAATGATGTTAGGAGATTGCATGTCTTTTGGTTGCCGTGATATGGCGCATATTTATGGAAATTACCTGAAAAGCGATTATATGCAAGTGACTCATCACGGATTATTAGGTGGAAATATTGATTTATACCAACTTATCGACTCGGACGTTTGTTTTTGGCCAACTCCTGATATTAGATTTAACGGCAAGTTGAGTGGGCAAAGATTTCAATGGTGTCTAGGCGAGGGTGGATGCGATTATAATGCGTATATAAGAGACGACAGTATAAAAAAGAGAACACACTATTCCCATAAAGATTTAGTTACGGTTAATCTAGGTTAAACTGTTTTTAAACTTTTCAGGCGAGATTCCCACGGTTTTTTTAAAAACGTTTGAAAAATAGTAAACATTATCATAACCGCAAATAGTTGCTATTTCTGAAACAGTATATAATTTCGTCGATAAAAGTTCTTTAGCGTGCTCAATTTTTAAATTAGTAACAAATTTTACCGGAGATAGTTTGTTTTTTGCGATAAATAATCGCTTGAAATAAGAATAACTTAATCCGCATAAAGATGATAATTTCTTATAATCAAATTCTTTTAGCAGATAATTTTCTTCAATATATTTAATAGCAGGACTAATTAGTTCTGCTTTTTCTTTTGGAAGATAAGTTTTTTGAGAAATAATCAAAAAAATTAAATTATATAAAATAGCCATGCATTTTATATAATAACTTTCAGTTTTTGAGGTCCACACCGAATAAAGGTTATTAAAGAGTTTTTTAATTTCAATAGAATCTGCTTTAATAGTTTTTGGAGAATTTGTAATTATTTCACTAGTGTCAAAAAATACATCTATACAGTTACCACGTTTGATTCGCTCCACATAGTAGTCAGCATTGTCAGTTTTTGGTAGCAACAATATTGAATCCGGATAAGCATGAAGAATTTGACCGTTAAAATGTGTAACGGATTGCTCGGAAATAGAATAAATTAACTCATAATACTTTAAATTACTATTATATTTTACTATCTTTTTATCTGGTAGTTGCAAATTTGAATCAGACTTTATAATAGTATTAATTTTAGTAATATTAAATATGTCTTTCATGAACATAAACTTACCTCTTTTCAATAATACTAAAATCACAATAATAAGTCAATAATTATGCACAAAAATTATAAAAAAGTCAAAATAAATATTTACATATATTATATTTACTGTTATAATGAGCAAAAAGGAGATAAGTATGAAATTTGATGCATTAAAAAACGAATTAACAAGTTTTTACTTTAATGAACTTGATGAGTTATCGAAAAGTTTTAAAGAAAAAGCAACTAACAAATTAGACCAATTTTATAACGAAAATCTTTCCTCGTTTCAAATGAAAGAGCTTCAATATAAAGTAATAAGCGAAGAAATTGAGCCAAAGATTTTTTCAAATTCACCTTTTTATTATGAAGTTGGCACAATGGCGGCAATATGCGATGGCGCTTGTGAATTTAGAGGACATTTTCACGCCGGCGGGTGGACTTATTGGAAGAATAAACATCTTTACAAAGATCAAGATGAAAAATTATTTAATAAGTTTACCGCTCAGCGTTCAGAAATTTTATATTTAATATGCGGAACATATTGCGACGAAATGCAACATTTTCCTTTTTATCACAGACCTATTTTTGAAATGGGGCTAAAAGGCGTTTATGAAAAAACATTGCTAAGACTAGAAAACGCACAAGATGACGAAAAAGAATTTTTAAACTCCGTAATAAGCGGTCTGCTTGCCATAAAACGTGTTGCTGAAAAATTTTCAGAAAAAGCCGACGAATTATTAATAAACCCTAATATTGAAAAAGAAGAACGTGATAATCTATTAATGATTTCAGAAAGTGCAAAATATTCGCCGTGGAATGCACCGAGAAATTTTTATGAAGCATTAAACGTACTGGCTTTTATGAGAAAAGTCGTCGGCGCTCTTGAAGGAATTGGTGTTAACTCTTTTGGAAGATTAGATATGGACTTATATCCATTCTATAAAAATGACGTTGAAAAAGGCATATTAAACAAAGAAAAAGCGTATGAGTTAATTTGCAAATTTTTGCTTACCTGGGATTGTCATTACGACCACGATATGAAAATGGTTGGATACTCCGACCACGAACTTGAAAATACTTACGTATTAGGCGGATGTGATGAGAACGGGGATAACGTTTTTAACGAACTTACTGAAATGTTCTTAAAAGCCACTAGTGAATATAAGATTATTTATCCTAAAATTAAGTGTAGAATTTCTAAATCATCACCAAAAGAATATTTAGACTTGATTAATTATGACGTTATGAACGGCACATCGACAGTGTTGTACTCAAACGACGATTCAGTTATACCAGCATTAGTAAAAGCAGGCCACACGTTAAAAGAGGCTAGGGATTATATCGAAACTGGCTGTTGGGGATTGATGACAAACGGCTTAGAAAAAATAGACGGTGGTAATTACGTTAACATTTTGAAAATTTTTGAATATTCAATTCATAACAGAGTTGATAAAATGGAAAAAGTTGGAATTAACGTTTTACCAATAGATGATGCGAAATCTTTTGAAGAAGTATATTCTATAACTCTAAGCAATTTCAAAAAATTACTTTTAGACAGAGCAGACGTATTGAACAAAGGAAAAGCGATTAGAAGTAAAGTTAATCCGTTACCGATTTTCTCGTCCACGTTATATAATTGCATAGAAAAAGCCAAGGATTATACACAAGGTGGGGCAAAGTATAACGACGATAACGTTCTATTTATTGGATTTCCTAACATAGTTGATTCACTTTTATCAATAAAGCGATTATGCTTTGATAAGTGCAAATATACTTTAAAACAACTTTTAACCGCCGTTCGAAATAATTGGGTAGGATATGAAGGTGTTTTGAACGACACAATAAAGTGTAACGGCTGGGGAGACGAAAGTGAGGAATCTAATAGTTTAGCGAAAAGGCTTAATCTTGATTTATACAATATTGTTAAAGATATTAAAACCCTATACGGTGGAAAGACTAAAATGGGTCATTTAACCTATACGGAAATTAAGTGGTGGGGAGCAGCGACATTAGCGACACCAGATGGGAGAAAAAACGGCGAATATTTCTCGCAGGGGTTAACTCCTTCAAGGCTAAAACATTTAAGTAGTACAACTTCTGTCTTGAATAGTTTTAGCGCAATGGATAGTGATACTTGGGGCGCAAATACTGTTGTCAACATTATTTTACCATCAAACAAGTTAAATTTAGATATTATGGAGTCATTTATAAGGTCTGTTACGGAATGTGGCGTTCAATCCTTACAATTAAATTGCACTACAAAAGAACAACTATTAGACGCACAAAAACACCCTGAAAATTACAAAAATTTAATCATTAGAGTTTGTGGATTTTCAGCAAGATTTACTGCGCTTTCACCCGAGTGGCAAGACGAAATTTTAACAAGGAATTTTTATGATTGAAAATAAAACTGCAATAATTTCTGACATACAAAGATTTTCCGTTGATGATGGGCCTGGCATAAGAACAACTGTTTTTTTTAAAGGATGCAACTTAAAATGTGCTTGGTGTCATAATCCAGAAACTCAAAATTTTCATAAAGAATTACTTTTTTATGCACATAAATGTAGAAATTGCGGATTATGTAAAAAAATTTGCCCATACAGTTTGGAAAAATGTGATGTTTGTGGCAAGTGCGAAGATGCGTGTCCAAACGGCGCAAGAGTCGTATCTGGAAAAATTTATACAGTTAACCAGTTAGTCAACGAATTAGTTAAAGATAAAGTTTTTTACAAAAATTCTAATGGCGGAGTTACTTTTTCTGGTGGTGAATGTTTGCTTTTTACCGACTTTGTTAACGATGCCATAGTTGAATTAAAAAAGCAAGATATAAACGTTGCAATTGACACGGCTGGAAACGTAAACTATGTTAACTTTCAAAAAATTATAAATAAAGTTGATTTGTTCTTATACGATGTCAAAATTTTCGACGACCAAAAACACGTTAAATATGTTGGCGCATCTAATAGGTTAATATTAGAAAATTTGAAAAAATTAATTAAAGATAAAGCAAGAATTTGGATTAGAATTCCTATTATAAAAGGTGTTAATGATAATTCTACTGAGTTAAAATCTATAAATAATTTCATTAAAGCGGTAGGAGAAGTCGAAAGAGTTGAACTTTTGCCGTATCACAGTTTGGGCGAAAGCAAATATCAAGCATTAAATAGAGAAGCTATAAAATTTGAAAAACCTAATGAAGAAGTTTTAAAATCGCTTTTAAATTGTTTTGATTTTCCAACTTATATAAAAAAATAGAGGGTTAAAAGCCCTCTATTTTTTTATCATTTTGCAGTTAATTCATATAAATGCGTTTTGTAGTTTTCCATTGATTTGATGATAATATTGATTGCTTCGTCTTTATCAGACGCAACGTCAACCGTAGTGTGTTTGTTTTCAAGTTGTTTGTACACAGAGAAAAAATGCCTCATTTCATCAAATATATGCTCTGGTAAATCGTGTATGCTTTTATAAGTATTATAATTTGGGTCTGTATCTGGGATTGCAATTATTTTTTCATCAACAGCGCCGTTGTCGTTCATAATTATAACCCCGATAGGATAGCATTTAACTAAACTCATGGGTATTAAACTTTCAGAACATAAAATCAAAACGTCAAGTGGGTCGTTATCTGCTGCAAGAGTGTGGGGTATAAAGCCATAATTTGCAGGGTAATGCGTTGACGTGTATAATATTCTATCTAATCTTAAAAGTCCTGTTTTTTTGTCCATTTCATATTTTTGCTTTGAACCTTTACTGATTTCCACAACCGCAATAAATTCTTCAGGCTTAATTCTGCTACTCTCAATATCGTGCCAAATATTCATAAGGTCTCTCCTTTTTTTACATTTTAGCATTTGAATAGATATTTTGCAACTTTATTTTATTAAAAATTAAAATTTTTTGCATTAAATTAAGATATTATAATTTTAAATATTGTCTTTTTGTTAATAATCTGTTATAATAATATAATATTAAACTAGTATTATGGAGGCAAGTTTTATGAGTGAATGTACGCATGATTGTTCATCATGTTCAAGTAAAGACTGCTCTTCTAGAAACACAATTCTTAAAGAGCAATTAAATGAATTTAGCAAAGTAAAAAAAGTTATAGGTATAGTAAGTGGCAAGGGTGGAGTAGGTAAATCGTTAGTTTCTTCCTTGCTTGCAGTTTTAACAAGTCGTAAAGGGTTTAATACTGCTATACTTGATGCCGATATTACTGGTCCGTCTATACCTAAAATGTTTGGCGTAAATCAAAAGGCTAACGCTATTGATGAAAAATATATTTTGCCAGTAAAAACTAAAACGGGTATTAATTTAATGTCTATAAATTTGTTGCTTGAAAACGAAAGCGACCCGGTTGTTTGGAGAGGACCTGTAATTGCTGGTGCAGTTAAACAGTTCTGGACGGACGTTGTCTGGAAAGACGTTGATTATATGTTTGTCGATATGCCTCCTGGAACAGGCGACGTTCCACTCACAGTTTTTCAATCCTTGCCAGTTGATGGTATTGTTGTTGTAACTTCTCCGCAAGAACTTGTATCTATGATTGTTTCTAAAGCTGTTAAAATGGCAAATTTAATGAACGTTCCCGTTTTGGCGTTGGTTGAAAACATGTCTTATTTTGAGTGTCCAGACTGCCATAAAAAGGTAAATATTTTTGGCGAAAGCAAGATAGACGATATTGCAAAAGAATATTTTATTGACACAATATCAAAACTTCCTATTAATCCAGAGTTTGCAAAGTTAGCGGATAATGGTGATATAGAAAACGTTGAAATAATGAACTTAGATAATATTGTGAATAAAATTTTGAAAATATAATTTTAGTAGGAAAACTTATGGAAGAAAAAATTAATGAATTTGCACAAAACAAAAAAAATAGTTTTAGTGGCAAATTAGGATTTGTTTTAGCAGCCTCAGGTTCGGCTGTTGGTCTAGGAAATCTTTGGAGATTTCCTTATCTAACCGCACAATATGGCGGAGGAATATTCATATTATCTTACATATTACTTGCAATATTTTTTGGACTAACGTTGTTGATGCTTGAAATTGCAATAGGTAGAAACACTGGAAAAAGCGTAATAGGTGCGTTTAGCAATCTTAATAAGAAATTCAAATGGTTCGGTTACTTATGCGTTATCGTTCCTTTACTTATCGTGCCATACTATTGCGTAATAGGTGGCTGGGTAGTAAAATACGCATTTTCTTTTGCCGTTGGTAGCGAAGGATTGGTCGGCACTACTGAAACTTCTGAATTTTTCCTTTCATATGTTTCTGGAACGTGGCAACCGTTATTATTCTTTTTGATTTTTGCTTTATTCACTATAATAATAGTTGCGTTTGGAGTTCAAAAGGGTATCGAAAAAATGAGTAAAATTCTAATGCCAGCATTAGCAATTTTGGCTTTATTTTTAATGGTTTACGTTTTGTGTCAAAAAGGCGCAATTGATGGAGTTGGTTTTTCATTGATACCTGATTTTTCTAATTTTAGTTTTAAGACAGTGTTAGGTGCGTTAGGGCAACTTTTTTATTCTTTATCAATCGGTATGTGCATAATGATAACTTACGGCTCATATATGAAAAAAGACGTTAATATTAAAAGTTCTTCAATGCAAATAGCAATTTTTGACAGTCTGTTCGCTATCGTAGCAACTCTTATTATTATTCCTGCGGTATTTGCTTTTTCTGCAAATCCCGAATTAGCATTGTCAAAAGACGGACCGGCATTAATGTTTATTCAAATGACAAACGTATTTAATGAACTTCCACTTGGAAGAGTAATTGCAGTTATTTTCTTTATATTGGTATTATTTGCAGCCGTAACCTCCTCAGTTTCGCTTGTCGAATCTATTGTTGCAGTTTTATGTGAGGACGGAAAAATGAAAAGAATTACTGCTTGCTTAATTGTCTTTTCAGCCATATTAATTCTTGGTTCTATATCTTCTATGGGATATGGTGTGCTTAGCGGTGTTCGAATACTAGGTAAAGATATTCTCGACACCTTTGATATATTATCAAACTATGTGTTGTTGCCAATCGTTGCCATTATAACCTGTGTTATGGCTGGTTGGTTTATTGATACGTCTATTATCCACAAAGAAATTGGGCTTAAACAAAAAGGCAAATTAACAACGTATTTTAATGTAATTATTAAATACGTTGCGCCAATATGTATTTTTATAATTTTAGTAACCGGGTTACTCGACCAATTTAACGTTATAACGATATAATTATAAAAATTTAAAAGGTGAAAAATTGATTGACAGAATAATTGAATATATCTCTATATTTTTAGCGTTAATGCTCGTACTACCCATTCATGAATTTGCCCATGCGTTCGCCGCTGTTAAAAGTGGGGATATGACTCCAAAACTTTATAATAGATACACAATTAATCCACTTGCACATTTTGATTTGTATGGATTAGTTTGTTTTGTTCTAATTGGAATTGGTTGGGCAAAACCAGTTCCCGTTAACCCTAATAATTTTAACAACTATAAACGTGGTTGCTTTTTTACGTCTATAGCAGGAGTTGTTGCCAACTACATTTTAGCATTTATTGCATATCCGTTATTTGTTCTAACATTTTTATATTTACCTGAGTTTGGATATTTTAGCGAAGTTTTAATTGAAACACTAGGTTTCGTTTTTTCTTTAAGCCTTTGCTTTTTTGTTTTTAACTTGATTCCCGTTTATCCGCTTGATGGTTTTAGGGTAGTAGATGTTTTTAGTAAGAAAAGAAGCAATTTATATTGGTTTTTAAGAACTAAAGGAATTTATATTTTATACGCATTTTTTGCGCTAAGTCTAATTGCTGATTTAAGTGGTGTTTATCAGTTGGATATTTTAGGAAGAGGAATAAACTATGCTGTATCCTTTATTTCTAAACCTATAACTTTATTTTGGGGGTGGGTTATTTTCTAATGGCCGAATTTGAATCTGTTGTTGACTATTCCACAAAACTTGATAATTTTGAAGGTCCGCTTGACCTTTTGCTACACCTTATTAAAGAAGCAAAGATAGAAATTAAAGATATTTTCGTTTCACAAGTAACCGAACAATTTTTAAAATACATGGCAAGTGTCGAATCGCTTGACGTGGATAAGGCAAGTGAATATCTAAATATGGCGGCGACTTTATTGGAAATAAAATCTAAATCTATTCTCCCCAAAATTGAAGAATATTTAGACGATATAGAGGACCCCGAACAAGCGCTCATCCGTCAGTTAGAAGAATATAAAATTTTTAAGGAAGCAAGTGAAAAGTTAAAAGAACAAGAAAACGTTTTAAGATTTTATAAAGAGCCTGATAAATCTGTTGGAGACGTTAAGGTCGTATATACAGATTTCAATTTGGATGGATTAATTTCTGCTTTTTCAAAACTCTTAATGCGTGTTGATGATAAGAAAAGACAAGAAAACGTTCTAAAAGAAATTCCCAAAGAAGTGTTTACAGTTAAAGATAAAGTTGAACATATTAGGGAAACGCTTCTTATAAGAAAAGAACTTAGTTTTTTTGAATTATTTACTAATTATTATACAAAAAATGAATTGATTACTACTTTTCAAGCAATGCTTGAACTTTTAAAACTACAATACATAGCCGTTGAACAGAACGGGGTTTTTGATGATATTACAATAACGTTGAGGGATGATAGAAATGAAGAACTTGGAGAAATTGACGAATATAATTGAATCTATATTATTTGTATCTGGAACGCAGGTTTCAATCTCGGATATAGCCGAAAAACTTGAAGTGAATGATAAAGATATTTTATCAGCAGTTAAAGTTTTACAAGAAAAATATTCAAATAATAGCGGTATTCAACTATTAACTTTTAATAAAAAACTTCAATTTTGTTCAAATCCTTTATATTCAGAAGAAGTTTCATCAGTATTAAATCCAATAAAGGAAAGAGAGCTTTCAAAAAGCATGTTAGAGGTTGCGGCAATCATTGCATATAAACAACCGGTAACTAGAATTGACCTCGAAGAGATTAGAGGGAATAGTGAATATGCCGTTCAAAAACTTTTAGAACTTGGTGTTATTGAACCTGTCGGCAGAAAAGATGCTGTTGGAAAACCTGTTTTATTTGGAACTACCGATAAGTTCTTAAAGCGTTTTCAAATTTCCTCACTTGATGAACTCCCTGATTACGAAGAATTGATAAATAAAATTCAATTAATTCGTGGAAATAAAAAAGATGATGATTATTTGTACAGTAAGGACGAATACATTGATGAGACAGCACTTACGTTAGACTCTGTAAATAATGATAATGAGACAGAAAGTCAGCCACAAGCAAAACAAAGAAAATCTTCAAGTGAAGATTTTGACCAAGAATTTGAACTTCCTGATATTTCGGAAGAAGAAATACCTGATTTTCTTAAAGGGGAGGAAATTGAAAAATTTTAATAATTTATAAAAAGAGCGTAAATGCGCTCTTTTTTTGTATATAAAAATTATAAATGCAAATATTGATTGTGTGATAATATCTATCTTTCTAATCTCTTTATTTTTAATTTTTCCTTTGTTTTTAAACGGAAGTTTGTACTATGCAAATGAATACAAAAAAGTCTTTTTTAATATAAGATTATTTGGTGTTGTTAAAATAATTGGCGGTTATGGTGAATTTATAAAAGACGGAATTGCTTTCCATTTAACAAAAAATAAAGCAATAATATTTACAACTGCTAGCGTTACAGGAATGAAAAAGAAGATGAAACCTTTAAAAGATTATCACTTTTTAAAAATTAGGTCAGTAATCGAACTCGGCGGAGACAATAGTTTAGAGCAAATATTGGGCTTTTCATTTTTAATAAATTATATAGATTTAATATTAAAGTGGTATTTAAACAATATAAAACCATATTTGGTTTACGACAATAAAATAAATATTTACGAAGATAAAAATGTATTTAAAGTTTATTTCGATTCTACTATCGTATTAAACTTACTTATGGTATTAATTAGTATTATAAAAATATTAGTGGAGAAGATAATTTATGCAATCAAGATTAGAAAACAGCAAAATTAATAAAGTAATTGAAACAACTTTGAAAAATTTAAATGGATTAATCGACGTTAATACAGTCATAGGAAAACCTATAAAAGGTGAGAACGGAGAATATATAATTCCGTTTTCAAAAGTTACGGTTGGAATTTTGATGGGGGGAGGCGAATATGGCAAAATTAATATTTTTAAGAAAGATTCATCTTTTCCATATTCTGCTGGAAACGGTGCAATAATTTCTATAAAACCATGTGGGTTTTTATTAAACGAAAATGATAACTACAAAATAATATCACAATCAAATTCGCCTTATGAAAAATTATTTGAGAAAGCAACTGAGATGATTAAACAAATCAATGATGAGGATATAGATGATAAAGTTTAAAAAAATTAATTTTATTTCAATAATTATACTTTTTCTAACTTTTTCTTTAAGTTTTATCTTTGTTAAAAATGATTGTGTTAAATGCTTTGCGTCTAACTTAACAGCTGAAATAGTAATGGAGAGAGACACGTTGCGTGTTTTACATGAAGAAAATTCTCAACAAAAAATGTATATGGCTAGCACAACCAAAATTCTTACTGCAATAGTAGTGATTGAGCATTGTAATATGTCTGACATAATAACAGTTTCTAAAAATTGTGTAGGTGTTGAGGGGTCTAGTATATATCTTGAAGAAGGTGAAAAATTATCTGTTAAAGATTTGCTGTTTGGATTAATGTTGCGCTCAGGAAACGATTGCGCTAAAACCTTGGCATTGCATTGCTCTGGTAGTGTTGAAGTATTTGCAAATCTTATGAATGAAACAGCGAAAAAAATAGGTGCAACAAACAGCAATTTTGTTAACCCTCACGGATTGCACGACGACAATCACTATACAACCGCATACGATTTAGCGTTAATATCTTGCTATGCTATGAAAAATCAAACGTTTAGAGAAATTGTATCAACCAAATCAATTGATATACCTTTCACTACAAGAAATTATAATAGACGTTTAATAAATAAAAATAAAATGTTAAATGAGTTTGATGGTTCTAACGGTATTAAAACAGGATTTACTAAAAAGGCTGGTAGATGTCTTGTTTCATCATGTAAAAGAAATGGTATGGAATTAATTTGCGTTGTGCTAAATTGTCCGCCAATGTTTGAACGATCTAAAACCTTATTAAATAATTCTTATGAGAACTATAAAAATTATAAACTTGTTGAAAGTGATAATATAATTGATTTTATTGATGTTTTAGGAGACAACGAAAAAATTGGCATAAAAATTGAAAAAGACGTTATATTACCGTTGACTCAAGAAGAGTATGATAATATTAAAATAGTCTATGAATATCCAAAAGTTCTAAATAAAATACAAGAAAATGGTAATGAAATAGGAAGAGTTTTAATTTATTGTAAAAATAACTTGCTTTTTATCGAAAAAATTTATACTATATAATAGTAGATTAAAATCAAGGATATAATTATGAGAATTAATAAGTTTTTGGCAATGAGTGGCGTTGCGTCAAGGCGTGGCGCAGATGAATTAATTAAAGATGGAGTTGTTAAAATCAACGGAAAGATTTGTCAGCCCGGTGATGACGTTAGCACTTCGGATTCAGTAACTGTAAACAATAAACCTGTAAACGTTGTTAAAAAGTATGATTATTATATAATGAATAAGCCAAAAGGATACGTTTGTACTGTAAAAGACGATAAGGGTAGAAAAACCGTTATGGATTTACTACCTCCAAGCGCAAAACGACTTTTTCCTGTCGGTAGGCTAGATTATGACACCGAAGGACTTTTAATATTAACAAACGACGGTGATTTAACCTTTAAGTTAACTCATCCAAAGAACGAAGTCCCTAAAACTTATCTTGTGAAAACTGAAAAACCAGTATCAGACGAGGACCTTATGAAATTGCGTTCGGGAGTTGTTATTGACGGAGTTAAGACCAAGCGCTGTAACGTAAGATTGATTGAAACTTCTAAAATTGGCTCAAAACTGCACATAACTATTACAGAAGGACGAAATCGTCAAGTAAGAAAAATGTTTGAAGCTGTTAATAATTCGGTTGATTTCTTGAAAAGAATTAAAATTGGAGATTTAACGCTTACAGGACTTAACCGAGGCGAGGTTAGGCAACTTTCAGCAAACGAAGTTGATTATTTATTAAACATATAAAAAAAACCGCTTATGCGGTTTTTTTGCGTTTCAAATTAAATATTGACGTTTTCGAAAGTAAAAATCTTATTAAGTAATACAAAACAAAGTCGGCAAAAACAATGCATGGTGTTATTAGCGAATAAACTATTATGTTTAAATCAGAAAAATTAACACCGATTAACAAATTTGCTGCAAATGTAATCAATAAAAGATTAAATACAATTATTGTGCTATTAAAAATACTGTCGGCAGATATTACTTTTGACGTTTTATGCTGTGGTGCAATAATATACCTAACGAGCATTATTATTGGGAAAATTGAGAATGCTATAATGGATAGTATAGTCGGTAAGGTTGAAAGGGTAAAAACTTCGCCAAACAGAACTGAAAGTGCAAAAAATTCAGCAATCATAAGCAAAAAAATTACGAGTGAAGAGCAAAGTTTTAATTTGTTAATCAATAAACTACCGCATGAAATTCCTGAATCTTTTGAAGAAATTCTAATTTTATAACCTTCTTTTGCGGCTTTTAACGCTAAATCACCAAAGTCGATTTTTCCCGTATTGCTTGATTTTTGTGTGTTATAGTCGTCAGATTTAATCGTATCGTTAAATTTTAGTTTGTCGTCAAAACCTTGGTCAATTTTCTGTTTTTCAAGCGGCTGAAGTGTTTCAGAAGGTTGTTTTTGTATCTCGGCAGATTTAATTAAACCATTTAAAATATTTCTAAAATTTACCTCTTGAACGCTCTCAGTGTGTTCGTTTATAACATCAGACTGCTTAGAAATTTGTTTTTGCTGGTCAGAATTTAGTATTTTTGATGAACTTTCAACAATTTTTTCAACTTCAACAGGTATTTTTACCGTTTTTTCTACTATAACCGGGACTTCAACTCTTTTTTCAACTTCAACAATTTTTGTTTGATATATAGGTTGGGGAGAACAATCCATCAACTTGTCGATAATTGCACGAGAATAAGTCCAACTTGATAAATTTCCATCAACTGCTGATTTTCCAAGTTCTGTAAGCCTAAAATATTTTCTTCTACCGTTATCAGAGTCGTTCCAATAGGATGTAACGTGTTTAAGGGATTCTAAGCGTTTTAACGAACTGTATAAAGTTGCTTGGTTGATTTTATATTCATTTTCACTTTTTGCTTCAATAGCTTCACTAATTTGTTGAGCGAATTTATCTCCGTTTAATAAAGTGTGCAATATTATCGTGTCGATATGTCCACGAATTAAATCACTGCTAATTGCTGGTTCCATAATAACTCCAAAATTTTCTTTATATTAAGTATACTATTAAAATATTATTAAGTCAAGATATAATTTGAATTTGTCATAAAAAAATATAATGTCTGATGAAATTAATATTGAAATCATTAGTAAATTCCAAGCGAATTAATTAAAATGCTTAAACAGAACAAAATATTTTTAATTATACAGTTTTAGTATATATCTATGCGTAAAAGCCGTGTTTTGCGCATAGATATATGTGTGTAATAAGGTTGAAAAAAATGGATTATATTCCCCTTTTAATTATAATATTTAGGTTTAATAAATGCTATAACAAATTTTGTGTTTCGCTTTACATTTTTTGTTTTTAGCATTATAATAAAATTATGAAAAAAAATAGTTATTTTGAAGAGCGTGAAATATCTTGTATTGAGCGCCTTAACTTAATAATTGATACCCTACCTTATTACGTTCAAGACTTTTTTGTTGGAGTTGAATTAAGGACTTCTCCCCTAACAAGGCTTAATTATGGCTACGATTTAAGAGTGTTTTTTGATTTTTTATCAAAAAAAGTATTTAGGGACAAAAAAACTCATCAAATATCCTTAGATGACCTTTCGAAGCTCGAAGCAACTGATATTGAATATTTTATCAGTTATCTAAGTTATTATCAGATTAACGGTAAATTTGAACGTTGTGGAGAAAGTGGTAAAGCAAGAAAATTATCTACTTTAAGAGCGTTTTTTAAGTATTTTTTTAACAAAAATATGCTTCCTGCAAATACACCTACAAAAGTTTCAATGCCCAAAATCCATGAAAAAGAAATAATTAGACTGGATTGTAATGAAAAAGTAGATGAAATTGGAGATATGATTTATACTGTTGAAAGTGGTGTTGGTCTATCCAAACGACAAAAAGACTTTCACGATAAAACAAGAATTAGAGATTCGGCTATCGTTATGCTGTTTTTAGGTACAGGTATAAGAATTAGCGAACTCGTTGGATTAAACGTTAACGATATAGATTTTAATACGAATAGTTTTGTAGTTACTAGAAAAGGTGGAAATCGTGCCGTTCTTTATTTTAATGACGAAGTTTCCTCTGCTCTAAGACTTTACGTTGATACTTTTAGAAGCGAAATTAATGAATATGATGATGGTGCATTATTTTTGTCCTTACAAAATAAGCGCATAAGCACAAGAACGGTGCAAGAATTAGTTAAAAAGTATGCGAAAATCGCTTCTCCGCTTAAAAAAATAACTCCACACAAATTAAGAAGTACGTTTGGAACGAATTTATATAAAAAAACAGGCGATATATATGTTGTGGCAGACTGTTTAGGACATAAAGACGTTAATACAACTAAAAAACATTACGCAGCAATTTCAGAAGATATAAGAAAAAAGGCTGCAAGCGCAATCACACTAAAAAATGACGATTAAAAAAACGGCGAATTAATATTCGCCGTTTTCATCTGTAATTATTTTCGTTATTTTAATTATCTTATAATTAACGTCTGATTCTATACACTTACCACAGTTATCACAAATTTTATTTGGGTCTAAATCGCAACTATCATCATCTAAATTTTTATCTAAAAAATTATTATTCTCATCCATTTACATTCACCCGAAATTTAATTTTATTTATTATACTACATCTTTTAATTATTTGCAATATATTTATGACACAAAAATTTTTAATTTATTTCTACATATTTCGACAAAACCCGAACATATGTTTGACTGCGTTGTTTTATAGTGTTATAATATAAATATGAAAAAAGTAGAAGATAAAATCAACCAAATTTATAATTTTACAGTTAATTTCATATCAGAAAATGGTTATCCTCCGTCTGTTAGAGAAATTTGCAACAAATTAAATATTAAATCAACGGCAACAGCGTATTCTTATATAGAGCGCCTCAAAGAAAGAGGGCTATTAGATAAGTCCCCTTTAAAAAAGCGTGCGATTACCCTAACTCAAAAGACTAACGACTTTAAGAGCATACCACTTTTAGGTGTAATAAGCGCTGGTACTCCAATTTTTGCGGTTGAGAACTTAGAGGGCTATTATCCTCTGCCCGACGAATTTAATACAGGTGGTACTGAATTTGCTCTTCGTGTCAACGGAGACAGTATGATTAATGCAGGAATTTACAATAACGATATAATTATTGTTAATCAGCAAAATTATGCTAACAACGGTGAAATAGTTGTTGCTTTGGTGGATGATAGCGCAACGGTTAAAAGGTTTTATAAAAAAGACGGTAAATTTGTCCTTCACCCAGAAAACGATACAATGAGTGATATGATTTTTGATGACATTTCAATTTTAGGCGTTGTTAAGGGCTTGATGAGAAAAATATAGTATAAAATTCAAAAAGTAGGCAGAAAATTCTAGCCTACTTTTTACATTTATTATATTTTACTTGATAAGGTTAAATTTTTTAATGCAATTTTGCAATGTTCGTAAGTCAATCCACCTTGCATATACGCAATATAAGGAGGTTTAATCGGGGCATCTGCAGATAATTCTATCGAAGAGCCTTGGACAAAACAGCCTGCCGCCATAATAACCTCATTTTCATATCCAGGCATTGACCAAGGTAGCGCATCAACAAAACTGTCTATTGGAGAGTTCTTTTGTATGTTTTGAATAAATGAAACTAAATCTTTTTCATTTCCAAACTTTATCGCTCTAATTATATCCCCCGGCATTTTATCTATTGACGGTGAAGTTTCATAACCTAGTTCTTGCAATACTGCACCAAAAAGTAACGAACCCTTTAATGCTTGAAGCACTACGTGTGGGGCAAAAAACAAACCTTGAAAGAACTGTTGATACCCAAATGTATATGAACTAACCTCTCCGCCTATTGAAGGTGCTGTAAGTCTGTTTTGAACCATATCAACGTATTTTGAAGCACCTGCAACGTATCCACCCGTCGGAGCAATACCACCACCGAGATTTTTTATTAACGAACCTGCAAGTAAGTTGACACCGACTTCTGTTGCTTCTTGTTTTTCAATAAATTCACCATAACAGTTATCTAGCATTATACAGTCGTTAAAGCCACAACTTTTCACAAAATCCACTGCATCCTTAATCTCGTTAATAGTGAGAGCGTCTCTCCATTCGTAACCTCTTGAACGTTGTAGATATATCATTTTGGGAGAATTAGATTCTAGGTAGTCCTTAATTTGTTTTTTATTGATTTTACCGTTTTCTAAGCCTATAACGTCAAAACTAATACTATAATCTTTTAACGAACCGTTACCGTCTCCGTAAATTACATCCCTCAAAGTATCGTATGGCTCGCCAGTTATACAGAGCACCTTATCGTTTGGTCTTAAAACGCCGTATAAACAAAGTGATAAAGCGTGAGTTCCCGAAACAATGTTGGGAGAACAGATTGCTTGTTCGCACTTAAATATACCCGCAACGACTTTGTTTAACACCTCTCTGCCTTCATCCCCATATCCATAACCAGTCGTTCCAGAAAAATGTCTAAGCGCAAGGTTGTTTTCCTTAAACGTATTTAATACTTTTTCTTGATTGTAGAGCGCAATTTCTTCAAGTTGCCTAAATTTTTCTGTAAGCGTCTTTTCGCATTTTTCTATTAGTTCATTGTTTATCATAATCGCTTAATATCCTATCTGTTAAATTTTCAATACTATCATAATTTAATTTTATTAAATTTTGCATGCGCTTAAAAAAAGTTATTTGCCTTTTTGCGTAATGCCTAGTGTTAAGTTTTATCTTTTCAGTAGCTTGTTCTAGCGAACATTTACCTTCTAAATACTCAATGATTTCCTTATAGCCTATACCTTGCATACACTGGTTGTCTTTTAAAACTCCATCTTTAAGTAAGTTTTCTATTTCCTCCACTAAACCGTTTTTAATCATTAAATCGACACGCTTATTAATTCTTTGGTAAAGCAATTCTCTCGGGTAGTCAATCATATATGCTAAATAATCGTATTTTGGTGTAAAATCATCAACAATATCCGACTTTTTAACTCCATTCTCACAAATTTCAAGTGCTCTTATTACACGTTTTAAATCATTAAAATGTAGTTTTTCTGCTGACTTAGGGTCTTTCTCTTTTAAAACTTCATAAACTGCAAGATTACCATTTAATTTTGCAATCTGATTATACTTATCACGTATTTCAATATTTGCTTCTCCCTTTCCGTACGATAAATCGTATAAAATAGAGTTAATATAAAAGCCCGTTCCGCCACATATAATTGGTGTTTTGTTGTTGTTAAAAATATTTTTAATTATAGGTTCTGCCTTTAATTTATAATCGCTTACAGAAAAGTTTTCAAATGGAGTTGCAACGTCTATAAGATGGTGCTTTATACCATCCATTTCTATGTTATCTGGTTTTGCCGTTCCTATATTTAATTTTTGATAAACATACATTGAATCAGCTGACACAACCTCTGTTTTAAGGCGTTTTGCTAGCGAAACGGAAAGAGCGGTCTTGCCTGTTGCCGTTGCACCACATATGATTATCAGTTTTTGCTTTAAATTATTCTTTTGAACCATTTGTCTATTTCCGTTCGTGATATGCGCACTGCTATAGGTCTGCCGTGCGGACACTTTAAGCCTAAATTATCTTTTAATAGCAACATTAGTGATTTGAGTTCAAAATCACTTAATTTATCGCCTGATTTTATGGCTGACTTGCAGGCCTTTTGTGCAAATTTTTCAAATAAAATATCATTCAACGTAAGAGTTTTTAAGGTGTCTATTTCCGAAAGTATTTCATTAAAGAATTTTTCAAAGTTCATTTCGGATAAAATAGTTGGAATAGTTGACACCTTAAAAGCATTCTTGCCAAATGGAGAGACCTCTATTCCCATTTTATCCAACACGCTTGCTTTTGAATTTATAAACTCATACTCGGCGTTGTTTAAGTTAAGCACGTATGGCATAAGTAGCGGTTGTTTTACCACCGTTTTTTCATTGAAACTTTTATTGATATTATCAAATAATAAACGTTCGTGTGCTGCGTGTTGGTCTATAAAATATAAGTCTACTCCGTCTTCTAAAATTAAAAAGGTGTTTAATGCTTGACCTATAAGTTTTAATTCTTTATCTATTTTTATTTCACTTTGTTCAGAATTTACAGCGTTAGCCTTTTTCTGTTCAAGTTTTTCTAAAAACGCTTTGTTTTCAGCAAAAATATCTATTGCTGGCTTATTTTCTGATTGCTCATTAATTTTTTTGACACTCTTTTCTAAATCAAGCGCAAAGTCGTTAAACTCAACAATTCCTAAATTAGGGAACGGTTTTGTTCTCTTTGGATAAGGCTTATTTTCATCTCTAATAACCTTGGGACTTTCTTGATAGATATTAATAATCGGTTGTTTATTAAGGTCTTTTTCAATTTGTTTGCTTACTATATCTAAGATTTCACTCGAACCGTCCAAAACCTTTGATAAAACAGAATATAAACTACCGTAAATTATTTGATTATTAGTAAACCTAACGTCTAACTTATTTGGGTGAACGTTTACGTCTACAATTTGCGGTGGAACTATAATATTCACGACGTAAAACGGATATTGCCGTTTCATCAAGTAAGGATAATATGCGTTAGCAATTGCAGAAGCAACCGTTTGGTTTTCTATATATCTACCATTGATAAATGCCGTTTGATAACTTCTGTTGCCTTTTGTAAAATGATGCTTGCTAAAATAACCGGTTATTTTAATACCGTTTTTTTCTGTATCAATAAAATAGCAGTCGTCAATAATTTTAACACCGTAAATTCCAACCATTGAAGCGCTAAATCCATCTCCGTATGATTGATAAATTATTTTACCGTCCGAAACGTACTTAAACGCTATGTTAGGATTGCCTAAAATAAATCTTGCAACAGTTGAAGATATTTCACCTTCTTCTGACCTTTCGGATTTTAAGAACTTCTCTCTAACGGGAGTGTTAAAAAATAAATTTTTAACGGTTATAACCGTTCCGTTTGAAGCACCAACGTCTAAAACTTCGCCAATCTCTCCACCATCTGCGCTTATGCTAGCGCCAAGTTCTTGATTTGTTGGCTTTGAAGTTATGTTAATTCTTGATACTGAGGCAATACTGGCAAGTGCTTCACCTCTAAAACCGAGAGAGCATATAACGTCAAGGTCGCTAAGTTTTGAAATTTTACTAGTTGCATGCGGAAGCAACGCTTTATTTATTTGGCTTTTTTCTATTCCGCATCCATTATCTGTAATTTTTATGGTAGCGATACCACCGCCTTCTATTTCAATCAAAATGCTAGAAGCGCCGGCATCAATTGAGTTTTCGACTAGTTCTTTTACCACCGAAGCAGGGCGCTCTACAACTTCGCCTGCCGCTATTCTGTTGTAAATTTTACTACTCAATACGTTAATGGTACTCATTTGTTATCCCTTAATTTTTTCTTTTAAATCTGCAAGAACGTTGAATGCTTGAATGGGAGATAAATTGTTTATATCTAAATCCTTAATAATGCGCTCAACTTCTGAACATTCCTTTTTATCATAACTATCAGCCGTTTGCGGTACTTTTGCGATATCATTATTTTCAAGTTGTTTAAGTATAATTCTTGCCCTATCAGTTACTTTTTTATTAACGCCTGCAAGTTCTGCAACCTCTATACCAAAACTTCTATTTGTACCGCCTCGCATAATTTTTCTCAAAAAAACTATACTGCCCTGCATTTCCTTAACGGTAATTTTATAATTTTTTACGCCACTAAGTATTCCTTCTAATTCTGTTAACTCGTGATAGTGTGTAGCAAATAAGGTTTTTGCTTTTAGAATTTTAGTAACGTATTCAACGACAGCCCAAGCAATACTCAATCCGTCAAACGTGCTTGTACCTCTACCTATTTCATCTAAAATAAGTAGACTATTTTCAGTTGCATTATTGATAATATTAGCTGTTTCCGTCATTTCCACCATAAAAGTGCTTTGGTCGGATATTAAACTATCGCTAGCACCTATCCTTGTAAAGATTTTATCAATTAGTGGAATATTTGCCTCACTAGCAGGCACGAACGATCCAATATGTGCCATTAGCACGATTAAAGCGTTTTGACGCATGTAAGTGCTTTTACCCGCCATATTTGGACCAGTTATAATCATTGTGCGATTATTAGCACTATCTAAAACGCAGTCGTTTGGAACAAAGCGTTGTTTTGACATTGCTTCAACAACCGGATGCCTACCGTCGACAATTTTTAAAGTCTCATTACTTTCTACAACCTTTGGCATAACGTAATTATTTTCTCTTGCAACATTTGCAAGCGATATAAGCACGTCTAGGTCGGCGAGCGCATCAGCCGATTTCATTAAGTCGTTTATGTTCTCACATAAATAGTTTTTAATTTCAGCAAATAACTCAATTTCTAATTTTAATGCTGTTTCTTCGCTAGAAAGAAGTTTAATTTCTAATTCTTTTAATTCGTCGGTAATAAATCTTTCAGCATTAGTTAAAGTTTGTCTTCTGTGATAATCATACGGTACTTTATCCTTAAACGAATTAGTTACTTCAATATAATATCCGAAAACTCTGTTATAATTGATGCGCAAAGTTTTAATGCCTGTTCTTTCCCTTTCCCTGTTTTCAATTTGCGCAATACATTCTTTACCGTTTAGACTAAGTGATTTTAATTCGTCAAGTTTTTGATTATAGCCTTTTTTAATAAATCCACCGTCTTTTACGTTATTTGTTGGGTCATCAATAAACGCCCTATTTAAAATATCCACCATTTGTGAAAAATCGGCAAGTTTGTTTAATATATCCTTAACAAATTGCGATTCAATACCAAGTAGTTGAAACTTAACGTTTGGCAAAACTTCAAGTGATTTTCTCAAAGCAACACAATCTTTTGGAGTTAAATTCCCGTTCGAAAGTTTTCCGGCAATCCTACCAACGTCTTTTACCGACGAAAACATTTCCGTAATGCTTTGTCTTATTACGGTATTTAAATATAAACTTTTTACGCCCTCTAAGCGATAACGTATTTTTTCAATAGAATTAAGGGGTGAAAGAATTAAACTTTGAAGTTTCCTTGCGCCCATGCTTGTTTTTGTTTTGTCTAATAGCCATAAAAGAGAACCATATCTCTTTCCGTCTTTTAACGTCTTGGTTAATTCTAAATTGCGGATTGCATTAGCATCAAGCATCATTAATTCATTGGGATTTTCTCTTTTAATTGAATTAATATTGATAAGCGAATGCTTCTGAGTTTCTTTTAGATATGCAATAAGCCCGCCGGCACAACAAATAATATGATTATCTCTTTCAATTCCAAAGGCTTCTAGTGATAAAACGTTGAATTGTTTTTGAAGCGTTTCTCTAGCATTTGTTAAATTAAAACAACTTTCAGTATACGCAACAAATCTAGGCAACACCTGATGTTTTACTATTGGAGCGTCAATAAATGTTTCAGACACCGACTTGTTGCAAATTATTTCAACAGGGTTAATTCGAACTAAAACGTCTAAAAGTTCTGAATACGAATTATGTGTGTTTACGTCACGAACAAAAAATTCGCCAGTTGTAATATCTGCCCAAGCAAGTGCAAATTTGTTGTCTTTAATATATACCGAACAAATAAAATTGTTACTTTTATCATCAATTAGTTCACTACTTGTTACCGTTCCTGCCGTAACGATTTTAATAACGTCTCTTTTAACGAGTTCCTTTGCTTTTGGCTCGGTTAATTGCTCGCAAATTGCCACCTTTTCCCCTAACGCAACAAGTTTTGATATATAATCATCCGCAGCGTGAAATGGCACTCCGCACATTGGCGCACGTTCTTTAAGACCGCAATCTCTTCCCGTTAACGTTAAGTCTAATAGAGATGATGCCTTAATAGCGTCGTCAAAAAACATTTCATAAAAATCTCCAAGACGATAAAAAACAATACAGTCCTTGTGTTTTTCTTTTATTTGCAAATAATGTTGCATCATTGGTGAAAGCGCCATAATTTTACCTACTATTTAATCTGAAATTTCTCCTATAAGTGAAATTCCGCCTGTTTTTATTATTTTTACTTTAATAAATTCGCCTATTACGTTCTTTGAACTCTTAAAATAAGCCATTCTGCCATAAGTATCACGGCCTAAATACATATCTTTCTTATCGTCATACCCTTCGCAAAGAATTTCCACTTCTTTATTTAAGTAAGATGATGACTGTTCTCTGTTTATAGAATTTTGCAAATCAATTAGTTTCATTATTCTGTTTTTAGAAACGTTTTCGTCGATTTGTCCTTCCATTTTTTCAGCAGGCGTACCTTTGCGTTTTGAATATATGAACGTGAATGCCCCAGAGAATTTAACTTCGTTTACTAGATTTAACGTATCGAGAAAGTCGTCTTCAGTTTCGGTTGGAAAACTGACCATAATATCTGTCGTAATTGCGATATCGGGAATATATTTTCTTAGCAGTTCAACTTTTTTAAGATAATCTTCCCTAGTGTATCTTCTATTCATAAGTTTCAGTATGCGGTTTGAACCCGCCTGAACGGGAAGATGCACGCATTTACAAACCTTATCGCTTTTACTGATCGCTCTAATTAAATCTTCGTTGAAATCTTTGGGGTGGTTTGTCATAAATTTTAATCTAAACTTTCCCTCAATTTTACTGACCTTTTCTATTAAGTCAGCAAAAGATTCCCCATCTAAATCGTTTCCATAAGAATTAACGTTTTGACCGAGTAAGGTTATTTCTTTATAACCCTGTTCAATAAGCGTTCTGCATTCGTTTACTATATCATTAGATTTTCTGCTTCTTTCTCTTCCTCTAACATATGGAACTATACAGTAAGTGCAAAAATTATTGCAACCATATGTAATGTTAACCCAAGCGTTCGGGTAACTTGTTCTCGTTTTAGGAGTTCCTTCAATAACTTCGCCTTCTTTTTCGTCAATAGAGATAACCCTCTTTTTCTGCGACAATTTTATTTGTAGTAATTCACCAAACTTTTCTAGGTTATGCGTTCCAAAAATTATGTCTATAAAGGGAAAACGTTTGTGAAGTTTTTCGGCATACCCCTTTTGCTGTGTCATACATCCACCGACAGCAATAATTAGGTCTTTGTTTTTCTTTTTAAGTTGCTTTAACGCCCCAATGTTGCCTTCTGCTCTATCCTCTGCATTTTCTCTAATACAGCAAGTATTAAATACTATTATGCTCGCATTTTCTTCTGCATCAGTTGAAGTGTAACCAAAACTAGAAAGTATTCCCGCAATCTTTTCAGACTCGTGTAAATTCATTTGGCAACCGTATGTAATTATTTTGTATCTCATAGTATTCTTATCCATATTAAATACTATAAACTATTTATAAGATTTTGTCAATTTTATAACACAATATTAAGAATAAATATGTAAACATATTGCATACTAAAATCGTATGAAAAAAACGTTAAAAATCGTATTTTTTATTTTTGCGATAATTTTTTTATTGGCTTGTTGCTTTTTAATTTGGGCTTTGTCGGTTACCTCAAACTACAAACTGGATGAAAGTAAACTTATTAATTTACAATATTCTGTAACGTTTTATGATGAAAATAATAACCTTTTAGATTCACAAGCAAACGGCGTTAGTATTACTGAGTTTAATGAAATTCCCATTCATACAATAAACGCTTTTATCGCCATTGAAGATAAAAGATTTTATGCGCATAATGGCGTTGATTTTAAAAGAATTATAGGTGCAACGATTAATAACGTTAAAAGTTTTTCGTTCAAGGAAGGCGCTTCAACTATAACTCAGCAACTTATTAAAAACACTCACCTAAAAAGCGAAAAAACTCTAAAAAGAAAGATTACCGAAATAAAACTTGCAAAACAACTAGAAAAAAGATATTCAAAAAATGAAATACTTGAAAAGTATTTAAATACCATTTATTTCGGGAATAATTGCTATGGAATTACGAGTGCGGCAGATTTTTACTTTAATAAAAAAGTTGAAGATTTAACCATAAACGAAAGCGCTATACTTGCAGGCATAGTTAAAGCCCCATCTCATTATTCGCCACTATCCGACCGAGAAAAATGTTTCAAAAGAAAAAACCTCGTTCTTAAATGCATGCATGAACAAGGTTATATTTCTGATGGCGAATATCAATCAAATATAGAGCAAGACGCTTACTATCAATCTACTGAAAATAAAACTTTTAACGGGCTCTATTTTGTTAAAAATCAACTTAATCACATCACCGAATCCTCACCATATTCCTTGACAAATATAGAGGTTTATACAACGATTAACAAACACATTCAAAATATACTTGAAAACAAGGGACAAGATTATTGTGATAATTTTAATATTTCAGTTTTGTGTTTAGATAAAAATTCAAATGTTTTAGGATATTTTTCTACCGTAAAAGAAGAAAAAAGGCAAATTGGTTCAATTATTAAACCTCTTGCAGTTTTTGCCCCTGCAATAGAAAGAGACCTAGTTGATTCGTTTACAAAAATAGATGATGAAAAAACAAATTTTTCAGGATATTCACCGTCAAATTACAACGATAAATACTTCGGTAAAATAACAGTTAAAGAAGCACTAGAAAAAAGTTCAAACGTATGCGCAGTAAAATTGCTTAACTACGTTGGAATAAATAATGCTGTGAGTTATCTGCATAAAATGAACTTACAGATTTATCAAAATGACGAGAGTTTATCACTTGCATTAGGCGCAACAGCGCACGGAGCAACGCTTTCGCAATTAACCTCTTCGTACAGCGTGTTTTTAAATGGCGGAAATTTTAAGGATTATAATGCGTTTAACAGTGTAAAGTCAAATGAATTACAAATTAATCACGCTTTAAATTATACAAAAGTTTTTAACACAGACACCGTTTCAATTATTAACGATATGTTAAAAGGCACGGTGAAAAACGGAACGGCTAAAAAACTTTCATCTCTTCCATTCCCCGTCTACGCTAAAACAGGAACTGTTGGGACAAAATCGGGTAATTCCGACGCATATACGATTTCGTTTACAAACGATTATATTTTAGGCGTTTGGTTTGGGAGTAAATGTGATGGCTTAATGCCTAATAGCGTAACAGGAGGAAGTTTACCATGTTCGCTTTCAAAGGATATTTGGGAAGAAATTTATAATAATAAAATTTATCCAGTTGATATACCTCTATCTGGCGTTAAGAGGATTTTTATAGATAAAATATCTTACGATAATGATAACACTGTTTTAATTGCAGATGATAATGCACCCAAAAGATACGTCGAAGAGGTTTTAATTAAGGAAAAAAATATTCCAAACAAAAAATCAGATTTATTTACCAACCCAAAAACATCAAAACCGAAATTATCAATTAATGACAAAGGAATTTTAATTGAATTATGTCTGACAGAATACTGTGGTGCAAGCGTATACAGATATGAAAACAAGAAAAAAGTTTTAGTATTTGATACAGAAAATATAAAGACGAACAGTTATCTCGACACTATGATAGAAAAAAATGAAAAATATATTTATTCTGTTATTCCCTATTTTAAATCTGCTAGCGGAAAGAAATATTTCGGTAAAGAAGTATTTACTGAGAAAATAAAAGCGCCAAGCAATCCGCTTGGCGATAAGTGGTGGAACAATGACTATGACTAGTAGGTTTATAAAACGTATTTTTCCACGTTTTTAAATGCTTCGTCGATTAGCCCATCAATATCTAATTTTTGTTCTGCCTTTATAACCTTTTCGAGGTTTGGTTTTATCGCAGGAAATTTAGGCAAGAATACCGTACAGCAATCTTCATAAGGTAAAATTGAAGTTTCATAAGTGTCAATTTTTCTTGCAATTTCAATTATATCAATTTTATCGTAGGTTATTAGCGGTCTCAATACCGGCATTGTAACCACAGAATTAGATGATGTTATACTTTCAATAGTTTGGCTTGCAACCTGCCCCAAACTTTCACCCGTGATAATTGCTTGGTCACCCTGTTGTTTTGCAAGTCTTTCAGCAATTCTCATCATAAATCTTCTCATAAGTGTTATCATAAACTCTTCGGGACAATGTTGATGTATTGCTTCTTGAATATGCGTAAACGATACAACGTATAAATTTATTCCGCCGTTATATTCGCCTACCTTTTTAGCAAGTTCTATAACTTTTTCTTTTGCAGCCTCTCCAGTATAAGGAAAACTGTGGAAATGTAAACAATTTAATTTCATTCCTCTTTTGCATGTTAAATAGCCGGCAACAGGACTATCGATTCCGCCAGAAATTAGCAGTAATCCTTTTCCTGCCGAGCCTACTGGCATTCCGCTTAAAGTGTGAATAACTTCGTTATAGACAAAAGTTTTCCCATCCTCACGAATATCCACATAAACAGTAAACGACGGGTTTTTAACGTCTACTGTAAGTTTGTTTCCTAATTTTTCTAATAGCCTTCCCCCAAGCAACATAGAAGTTTGCATTGAGTTGGGAGAAAAAGTTTTATCCGCTCTATTTGTTACAACTTTAAATGTGCCAGTTTTATCCTTGCAGAGTTCTAAAACGGCTTCAAATATCTTTTCAAATTCCGAATCTACTACTAACGCTTTGCTATAAGTATGAATTCCTGCTATTTTTTGAAGTTTACTTGTTATTAGTTCATAGTCGATTTCAGAAAAATTTTCAATTAAATATCGGCTATGCATAGTGGTGAACGTAAAATCAATGCCTTTTAATGATTTTTTGATGTTTTCTTTTAATAACTTTTCAAAAAAGCCTCTGTTTTTTCCTTTAAGATGTATTTCACAATATCTAATTATTATCGCATTTTCCATTTTAACTAAGTATCCCTTTTAAATTTTCAACTTTTTCGTTTATAATTTTAACGGCAGTTTTAACTTCTTCAAGCGTTGTTTGCGTTGAAAAACTTAATCTTATCACCCCGTCCAAAACGTCGTTTTTATATCCGCACGCTTCTATAACTCTGCTAAATCTATTCTTTGATGAGCAAGCAGAGCCGTTGCCAACGATAACGCCTTCTGTTTCAAGTGCGTGCATTATAACCTCGCCTCTAAGACCAACTGCCGAAATAGTTAATACGTATGGCGAACTGCTTTCACTTGAAATAATTTTAAAATTATTAGCAGATAGGTTTTTAACAGCAAATTCTTTTAACTGTGAAACTTGTTTAAAATACTCATTAATGTTTGAATATTTTTCTTCTGCCGCATATTCGAATACTTTTATTCCAAAAACGTTCTCAGTTCCACTTCTTAGTCCGTTTTCTTGACCACCACCAAAAATTAGCGGGGACAATTTAACTCCTTTTTTTCTTATTAAGCCACCAACACCTTTAAGACCGTTGATTTTATGTGCGCTTACAGCATAAAAGTCAATGTCTCTACAAATTTTATAAGGTATTTTACCATAGGCTTGAACACCGTCTACGTGAAAAATTAAATTTTTATTTATTTCTTTTAACCTTTTTGCAATAAAGTTAACGTCATTAATACCGCCTGTTTCATTATTAACGTGGACTATGGATACGAAATCAGCATTCATCTTCTTCACGACGTTAAACAACTCATCTGTATTAACCGTACCGTCAGCGTTTAACCCCACAAATTCAACGGTGTATCCTCTATTTTTCAATTCTAAAAAACTTTTATAAACGGCAGAATGCTCGCCTTTATCGGTAATAAAAACTCCACGTTTAACAGAACAAAAAATTGCCATATTATCACTTTCAGTGCCACAAGACGTAAAAATAAATTCGTGATTTAGCGCACCTATGTGTTTTAATAAACGTTCTTTTGCAAGTTTAATTTCTTTTGCGCAATTTAACCCGCCTGAGTACAACGTAGACGGGTTAAAAAAGTTATTATCATTAAAAATATACGCCTTTTGTATTGCAGTTAATGATGGCTTTGTTGTTGCGGCGTTATCTAAATAAATCATTTGTAATCCTCTTCAATGACCATTTTGCTTGTGAATTTTAAAACGTTAACTAAAAAATGTTCTGAACACTCTAAAACGTATAGAGTTTTATTGTCGAAAAAATTTACTACGATATAGAAAAAATCTTTGCCATCCGAAGGACTATCGTTAGAGGTTAAAATAGACTTTTTAACGTTTGGCATAGAAATATATTTATTAAATGTATCGCTTGTTATTTTCCCTATTTTTTCAATAGAAGAGCAATCGAACTTAATAATCGGGACCCTTTTAACGTTTTTTATTACCTTAGAAAATCTAATAGAACCAGACACTAAGGTGTAATCATAATCAACGCAAAACTTATTTTTTATTTTACCTATAAAAAATCCGGAAAGAAAAAATAAAACAATAGGAATTATTGCAATTATTATGTTGACAACTAGATTTCCTTTTCCAAATTCAAAAAAGTTGAAAACAAAAATAATCCAAAGTGCCATTAAAACGTATGAAATTAAAGACACTACTTTTGCAATATTATATTTAAATGAATCACTTTTTTCATTCTGCGTTCTTGCGGATTCTTCGTAAAAAATTTCTTGCATAAAATCTCCTATAACTGTATTGTATCATATTTAAAATGAAAATACAATTATTTTAATTTAATAATGGTAACGCCGTTTTCTCCCTCGCCGTAATTACCACGTCTAAATTCTTTTACGTTTTTATTTTTTTTAAGATAATCCCTAATGGTTTTAAGCAAAATACCCTCTCCAACACCGTGGATAACTTTTATCTCCTCTAAATTGTTAATTAGTGCCTGGTCAATAAAGTTTTCAACCAAATCAATGGCTTCAAGTGAGGTCTTGCCCAAAACGTTGATTTCAGACTTAACTTCACACATAGACGTAGTTTTTCTAAAAACTTTTATTTTATCTTCTTTTAATTTACTAACTTCTTGATTAAAGATGTCTTTGATTTTAACAACGGTTTTAATATCTCCAACCAAAACTTCGGCTTCCGATTTATTGTGTTTAATTGATAGAATTTTTGCTTTTGCGCCAAGAGATTTAACGTAAACAGTGCTTCCTATTTTTAAATCCTCTTCTTTTGTCTTTACCATTTCAAAAGGACGGTCATCATTTTCAGCAGTTAAATACTTGCTATTCTTTAAGCGATTTTTCAATTCGCTTGCCCTAAAAACTTCCCTTGATTCTAATCCTGCACGTTTTAGAATTTTTTTCAATTCGTCTATTATTTCTTCCGCCTCAGCAAGTTTTTCCGAAACTATTCTTTTTGTTTCTTGTTTGGCGCTAGAATAAATTTTTTCTCTTTCTTTTACAAGTTTTTCTTTTTCCAGCGTAACGTTTTGTAATTCGGTAAATTTTTCTTGTCTTAATTTTTCAAGTTCAGCGGATAATTTTTCGCACTCTCTCCTACTTTCTTCTGCTCTTTTTAAGACGTTTTCAAAACTTATTTTGTCATCAGAAAGCATAGAAAAGGCTTTTAATAAAATATCTTCCGAAAGACCTAAGGTTTTTGCTATATCTAATGCATTTGAACTTCCTGGAACACCTATATTTAGTTTATAGAGCGGACGAAGTGAATTTGCATCAAATTCCATTGATGCGTTTTCTATTCTACCGTCTTGAACTGCAAACTCTTTTAGTTTGGAATAATGTGTAGTTATAATTCCAAAACAATTACTATCAAGCAATCTATTTATAATAGCAAGAGCAAGTGCGCTACCCTCCTCGGGGTCAGTTCCTGCGCCGATTTCGTCAAGTAAAACAAGACTATTTTCGTTTACACCGTTAATAATATTTATGATATTTTTAATATGTGATGAAAAAGTTGATAAACTTTGCTCAATGCTTTGTTCATCTCCTATATCGCAATATATATTATTAAATACTGAAATTCTACTTTGGTCATCTGCCGGAATATAAAGTCCGCTCATTGCCATAGCGCAAAATAGTCCAGTTAATTTGAGCGTAACTGTCTTTCCGCCAGTATTAGGTCCTGTAATTAGCAAAAAATTATAATTTTCACCGAGTTTTAGTGTTACGGGAACAACTTTATCTTTTGCAATTAACGGATGTCTTCCTCTCCTTATTTCAATGACTCCTCTATCGCTTAAAATGGGTCTTGAACACTTATTCTTAAAAGAATACTCAGCCCTAGCAAAATAACCGTCAACATCTGAAAGATTTTCTGCATTGTACCTTAAAGCATCAGACATATATGAAACTTTTATAGACAGTTCTCTTAAAATTCTTCTAATTTCTTCTGCCTCATCAAGAACTGCTTTTTTAAGTTCATTGTTTAATTCCATAACATGTTCAGGCTCAATAAAAACCGTTGCGCCAGAAGATGATTGGTCGTGAATAAATCCCTTTACAAAACTGCGATATTCACTTTTAACAGGGATAACGTATCTATCCTGTCTCATTGTTACAACGCTGTCTTGTAAATATTTATTCAACCCACCACGCATATAAGAATTTAACTCTGCTCTTATTTTTGCGTTTATGTTACTTATGCTTTTTCTTATAGAATACAATTTGGGCGAAGCATTATCGCTAATTGAATCTTCTGATAAAATTATTTGCGAAATCTCATTTTCAAACTCTGCGTTAACGTAAATTCTAGATGCTACTTCTCTTATCTCTGTAAGTTTATCATCATTAACAGTTTCAATAGAATTTTTAAAAATTCTTGCACTTTTTAAGTTTGAATTAACTTTTAAAAGTTCTTTTGGGTTTAGAGTTCCGCCTACGTCAACACGTTTAAGTTCGTCGCTTATATCGTCAAAATAAAAAATACCACCCGTGCTATAAGTGTAAAGATACTGATATGCTTCGTCTGTCTTTTTCATTAAAGATTCAACGTCTTTTAGCGACGTTAAAGGCACGAAAGAGGTTATTTCTTCTTTCGTTTTATGAAGAACGGCAAATTCACTTACGGTTTGCATGATTTTATCGTATTCTAATGCCTTTAACACCTTTTGAGATATCATTATCTAAGTTCTGCTCCTAACTTCTCTTTAAGACGAGTTAAAATATTTTGTATGGTTTGGTCAATTTCCTCAACAGTAAGCGTTTTTTCGTTTGAAATAAAAGTTAAATTAAACGCCATACTCTTTTTCCCTTGCGCAATTTGTTCGCCTGTATAAATGTCGAAGAGTTTTACGCCTAAGAGGAATTGCCCAGCGCTTTGTTTTATTTCTTCAACTATATCGCCCCATGGAACACTCTTGTCGACTGAAATAGCGAGGTCCCTTTCGACTGTTGGGAACTTAGAAATTTGCTTAAATACTATTTTTTCGTCAAAATGCTTCTTTAACAGATTATATTTAATTTCCCCAACGTAAACACGTTTATCTATATCGAGTTTATCTGAAATAGATGGCAATAATTCGCCAAAATATCCTACATTTTCACCATTAATTACTATCGTTGCACTTCTAGTTGGATGCATACAAGACTTTTCGCATGAAATATATTTAACCTCAGCATTATAACAGAAATTGCTGATTATATCCTCAACTACACCTTTTATAGTAAAGAAATCTTCGCCTTCACCAAACATCCCTAAGGAAATCACGTGGTTTTCATCAGGAAGTTCGGCTAAAGGTAAGGTTTTTGGCTGATAAATCTTTGCAAACTCAAAAAGTCTACCCTCGGTATTTTTTCTTTTAATATTCCCTGCTAAAATTCTACACATTGACGGCAGAAGAGAAGTTCGCATTACCGACAAATCTTCACCGAGCGGGTTCATTATTTTGATATACCTATACTCGTCGTTCTTCTTATCAAATCCGAACAAATCGTACTCTTTCTCGGATACGAAAGAATAAGTGATTATCTCGTTGAAACCGTATCCTATAAGCAAGGTTTTAAGGTCTTCAATTTTTTTCTGTTCGTCGTTTAATCCACCTGCCGTAATGCTAGCTGTTTTTAATAGAGTTGGCTGAATATGGTCGTATCCGTATTCCCTTATAACTTCTTCTGCAATATCAGGGTAATCTTCAATATCATCACGATAAAGTGGTGCTGTTATCTTAATATCATCTCCACTAATTTGCACGCCAAAGTTTAGTCTTTTAAGAATACTTTCAATTTCATTAGTTGGCACTTCAATTCCAAGAACTGCATTAATCTTTGAGATTTTAGTATCTATAACCTTATTTTCAATTTTTTCATTTAGAAGGTCAAAATTATCCTCTGCGATTTCACCCATTTCAAGTTCTTCGACTAAATGCAACGCTCTTTTTAAGCCTATTTCAGCAGAATTTGCATCAATACCTTTTTCATAACGTGAAGAAGCATCTGTTCGTTGACCTAAAAGCCTAGCAGTTTTTCTAACGTTATCTCTTGCGAATTTTGCACATTCAAATATAACGTCTTTCGTATTGTTCTTAATTTCGCTGTTCAATCCACCCATAACACCCGCAAGAGCAATGGGTTTAACTTTATCGCAAATAACTAAGTTATTTTCATTTAATGAAAATTCTTTTTCGTCAAGAGTAACTATTTTTTCACCATTATTTGCTCTACGAACGATTATTTCGTTACCCTCCAAATCATTTAGGTCGAAAGCATGCATAGGTTGTCCTATTTCCAATAAAACGTAATTTGTAATGTCAACAATATTGCTAATAGACCTTAATCCTGCACGGAATAGGCGTTTTTTCATCCAATTAGGAGATTGACCAATTTTTATATTTTTAACGTAGTGAGCCATATATCTAGGACATAAATCTGGCGCACAATTGCTTACGTTTATTGTGCTTCTTGTTGAAACACCTTTAATTGGCTTGTAGTCAAGAGCGGGTTCTTTTAACGGTTTATTTAGAACAGCACAAATTTCTCTTGCTATACCTAAAATCGATTGACAATCTGGGCGGTTTGCCGTTATGTTTATGTCAAATATAACGTCCTCAATTCCTAAAACTTCTTTGACTTCGCTACCGAGTGGATACTCTTCATTTAAAATCAATATACCGTTAACTGATGCGCCTGGATAAAAATCGTCGTTTATACCAAGTTCTTCCCCAGAACAGAACATTCCGTATGATGGTAAACCTCTGAGTTGCCCGTTATATATGTGTTCGCCGTTAAAAAGTGTTGAGCCGTCTAACGCAACGGGAACAAGTGCACCTTCGTATATGTTTGTTGCGGCAGTAATAATTTGAAGTATTCCATATTTTCCTGCGTCTATTTGTGTAACCGTCAGTTTATCTGCGTTAGGATGCTTTTCTGTCTTTAATATCTTAGCAACAACAATTTTATCAATATTACTTGCAAAATATACCGTTTCTTCTACTTCCAAACCGCAAGAAAATAGTTTTTTCTCTAATTCTTCGGGTGAAATATCTATATCTACGAATTCTTTTAACCAAGAAAGTGGTGCTTTCATAATTTATCTCCTATCAAATTGATTTAAGAACTTAACATTATTTTCAAAAAGTGTTCTAATATCGGTTATACCGTATTTAATCATGGTAACTCTTTCTATACCAAGACCAAATGCAAGACCAGAATATTCATTTGAATCTATACCACAATTTTCTAGTACCTTTTTATTTACTATACCTGCGCCAAGAATTTCTATCCAGCCAGTGCCCTTACAAAGGCTACAACCTTTTCCGTGGCATTTTGAACAAGTTACGTCTACTTCTACGCTAGGCTCAGTAAATGGGAAATATGAAGGGCGCAAACGTGTTTTTGTTTGCTTGTCGAAAACAAGTTTAACAAACTCATCTAAAAGTCCCTGTAAATCACAAAGCGAAATTCCTTTATCAACAACTAAACCTTCGCATTGGTGGAACATGGGAGAATGAGATGCGTCGTCATCAGAACGATAAACTCTGCCAGGGCTTAATATTTTAATGGGAGGCTTTTTGTTTTCCATTACCCTTATCTGCCCCGTTGAGGTTTGAGACCTTAAAACGATATCTTCGCCGATATAAAAAGTATCTTGCATATCTCTTGCAGGATGGTCCTTGGGGATATTTAATGCTTGGAAGCAGTAGTAATCTGTTTCAATCTCAGGACCTTCAAATATTTCAAACCCCATGCCTGAAAATGCGTTTATAATTTGATTTTTTACAATATTAATTGGATGAAGATTACCGGTTTTAGGTTTTTTTCCAGGAAGCGTTATATCAATAGCCTCATTTTGAAATTTTTCTTGTAACTCTTTTTCTTTTAGCATTTGTTCTTTTTGCTCAAAGAAAGACGATACTTCAACTTTTAATTCGTTCACCATTTTTCCAAATTCCGAACGTTTTTCTGGTGGAATATCTTTCATTCCACGCAAAAGTGCAGTGATTTCTCCACTTTTACCCAAGTATTTTACTTTTAAATCGTTGAGCTCGAAAGTTGAGATAACAGCGTTTAATTCTTCTTGCGCTTTTTCTTTAATTAAACTGAATTTTTCTTGCATATTACCCTCCTAAAAATAAAAAGACACCCCACATAGGGCGTCTTTAACGCGATACCACCTAATTCGACCGATAGTATATCGGACCTTAAAATTTTATAACGGAAATTACCCGACTCCGCCTACTTTATTTCAACGGTGCAACTCAAAAGCGAAAGGATATATTGCCACGATAAAAAACCTTACAGCCACGGATTTTTCTCTCTTAAACGATTATACAATTAATCCACTTTTTCTCAGTTTTATATTTAACTGTATAGATTATATATTGTTTTTTGCCGTTTGTCAAGGAATTATTTTAACATACTTCCGTTTAAATATATTTCTGGTACTTTTCCAACCAAAACACTCTCGCTTATTAAAATTTTAGTTTCACATTCTTTTTTTACTTGGTTTAATGGAATGTTTATGCTTACGGTAGAAATAACGCTTATGTATAACGAATGTAACGTTTGATTTATTCCAACAGATGAGAAAGTAGAGATAAACTCACCTTTAACGTTTACCACATTTACTAATTTTAACGGTATTTTCCCACCGTATCCCGATAGAAAATCTATTCCTGTAAAGGCAAGCGCAGGAATCATAACGCCGCTATCCATTTTTATTCTTAAATTTTCAGCAGTAGTCTCAGATATTTTTCTACTTATATAATTTACCTTAACCGTATCGGCATTAATAAGCGTTATATCACCATTAAGATTTTTTTCAACAACAACAAGGTCATCATACTTTACATCATCTAATAAAGAAGTCAAGACTGCATTATTAACTGATTCAGTTGCATATGCATAAGCACTTTCATAACAATAATTAAAAATAGATTTAGATACAACCAATTTATAGTATGTAAATATCCCAAAGATAATAAGAACGGTTAAAAAAGACACAAAATAACGCTTTAAACGACTTTTGTGTCTTTTTTTCTTTTTATTATACCAAACGTTTGAATCTGTACATTCTATCATATTTAATATGATATTCAATATTAGTTCTTTTTAGACTTGGATTTAAATAAAACAGCGAACAAATATCCGAAAATTATTGCAGCGGTAATACCCATTGATGCGGCGGTTGTTCCACCTGCTAACGCACCAAATAACCCTTCTTTCGCACCTTTAATAGCGCCGTCTGCTAAAAGATGACCAAATCCTGAAATAGGAACTGTGGCTCCCGCTCCTGCAAATTCTACTAAGAAAGGATATAATCCAACTGCCCTTAAAAACACTCCCGACAATAAAAATATTACTAAAATTTTGCCCGCAGTAATCTTTGTGTAATTTATAAGTAGTTGCGCTATTGTACATATTGCGCCACCCACCAAAAAAGCCTTTATAAACATTAAAACCATTTCAATAACCATTTTAACACTCCACAGCAACGGCATGCGCAATTCCGGGTATACTTTCTCCCTGTTGAGCAGATACCGAAGATAACAGCGCACCTGTTGCCACTAACAAAATTCTATTGTATTTTTTATTTAGTAATTTTTCATAAATAAAGGAATTAAATACAAGCGAAGAACAACCTGCCCCACTTCCACCTTGATATTCTTGTTCACAAATATTATAAACTAATTCACCACAGTCAACGTGTTGTTTTTGAACATCATAACCTTTTTCCCATAATAAATCTTTTACTATTCGTGAACCAAGCGTACCTAAATCACCTGTCGCAATTAAATCGTAGTCATCAGGTTGTAGACCAGTATCAGTAAAATGTGTCAATATCGTATCACAAGCAGCAGCAGCCATAGCCGCCCCCATATTGTTGGTATCAGTAATCCCAAAGTCAATTACTCTTCCGACAGTTGAACAAGTTATTTTAGGTCCTATACCGCTTTTTGATACGACAGAAGCGCCAGCACCTGTAACCGTCCATTGTGATTGAGGTGGTCTTGTACAACCTAATTCAAGCGGATATCTATATTGACGCTCAGCAGATGAAAAATGGCTACTTGTTGCGCAAACCACGTTATCCATATATCCGCCGTCAATAAGCGTTGCTCCAACTGTAAGCGCTTCGGAAAAAGTAGCGCAAGCATTATAAACTCCAATATATCCAGTGCAAAAATTTCTAGCAGCAAAAGTTGATGCAATTATTTGATTAAGTAAATCGCCGGATATTATTGCGTCAACGTCTTTTTGTTCTAAATTTGCATTAATAATACTATTCTTTATTGCAGTAAATAACATTCTACTCTCAGCTTTTTCAAACGTTTGCTCATCATACATATCGTCGTTAAGTCTTGTTTGAATATATTTTGCAATACAGCCCTCAGATTCTTTTGGCCCTGCAATAGTTGAAACACCCGATATTACGGGTTTATTTTTAAAATAAATTGTTCTTTTCATTAAAATATACTATATCCTATTAAATAAATTAATCCGACAACAACACTGCTTGCTATTCCAAAAACTATAATCGGGCCTGCAACTACAAACATTTTAGCGGCAGTTCCATAAACGTATCCCTCAGTTTTAAATTCCATAGCGGGAGAAACTACTGAATTAGCAAATCCTGTAATTGGCACTATAGACCCACCGCCAGCATATTTACCTATTCTGTCATAAACGCCAAGTCCTGTTAAAAATGCGCCTAAAAAAATCATAATTAAAGAAACAAAGCCTGAAAGTTCGTCCCCACTTAAACCGAATAAATATTGTAAAACATATCTAAATGCTTGTCCTATAACACAGATAAAACCTCCAACCCAAAAAGCGTGAAGTAGAGAGCGTTTTTGGTTGGTTTTAGGCGAAATTGCTTTTACGTACTGAATATAATTTTTATTGACGCAATCATCTGACGTTTTCACTATTTTGTCTCCTTCTTACAAAAATTTTTAGTTAAAATTTCTCTTTCGTCTGAATTTTTATACATTTCTCTTTCTTGTGGTCTTTTCATAATTTTAATATGAGTAACAAAAAAAATTGTATGCAAAAAAATAAAAAGCAAGTGTTAACCTGCTTTATATTTAAAACTTATTTCTTATTTTTTCAATAATTTTGTTTTCTAGTCTTGAAACTTGTACTTGTGAAACACCAAGACTTTCCGCAATTTCGCTTTGAGTTTTATCTCTAAAATACCGTAAAATGATTATTTTTCTTTCTCTTTCTGATAAGTTTTCGATTATATTTAATAAATGAATTTTATCTAGCGTGTTATCTTCGTTATCAGAGCAAGAAATTTTATCAATAAGTTCTTGCCCTTCTTCATCATCTTCGAATTTATCAAAAATTGAAAGTGGCATTTTAGTGCTGTCGATTGCAATTACAACTTCTTCTTGTGTTATTTCAAATTTTTGAGATAAATGTTCTATTGATGGTGCGTCGTTATTTTCAGTTTTATAAGCGTCTACGTATCTATTAATCCTGTTTGCGAGAATTTTTAACGTTCTTGAAACTTTGATTGCGCCGTTATCCCTTATATATCTCTTTATTTCACCAATAACCATTGGCACTGAATAAGTTGAGAATTTAACGCCAAACGTTTCGTCAAAATTATTTATTGCCTTTAAAAAGCCTATACAGGCAATTTGATATAAATCGTCATACTCAACTCCTTTATTTTTAAAACGTCTGATAATACTTTTTATCAAAGGAGCGTTGTGTAAAAAAATCTTTTCTTTTGAATTTTCATCTCCATTCTTAGCTTTTCTTATGTAATCAAGCAATTCTTCTTGATTAAGCATATTTCCCTTTATTCAGACTTTATATTTTTTATCATATAAACGCTTGTTCCAGCACCTTTTTCAGACTTTACTTCAACGCTATCCATAAAACTTTGCATTATAGTAAATCCCATTCCAGAACGTTCTTCCTCTTCCTTAGATGTGTAAAAAGGCTCTAATGCTTTAGGGAGATTTTCTATACCAATGCCTTTATCTATAACGTTTATATGTATTGAATCATTAACTATCGTACATTCAATAGTTATTTCACCTTTTACTGCGGGATATCCGTGAACAATACAGTTTGTAACGGCTTCACTAACAGCGGTTTTTATGTCTGAAATTTGTGCAAGTGTTGGATTTAATTGAAGAGCAAAGCACGATACGACACTTCTTGCAAACGATTCGTTTTTTGATAAAGATAAGAATGTCAAAGTCATCTTATTATTTTGTTCCATATTATTCTCCTATTAATGTTTTGGCATTATACTGTAAAGACCAGCAAGTTCAATAACTTTTTCCGTAGCAACAGATGCGCCTGTTATATAAGACGGAATACTGAATTGTTTTAACTTCTTGTATCTTCCTATGAGCAATCCAACACCCGTACTATCCATAAATGATAATCCAGACAAGTCAAACACAACTTTTTTAGAAGTTAAGTTGTCAAGTAATAATTTATCAAGTATTGTTCTGGCTTCGGATGCGCTACATTCATCAAGTTCGCCATAAACGTAAACTGTTAATCCTGAATTGTTTTTTATGTATTTAATATCCATATGCACTCCTTATTGGTTTACAACAAATATACTAACTTTTTTATCTCAACGAATAATTAAATAATTTAGAAAATCAAATAAAATTTTGTCTAAAACACTAAAAAAATAAAAATTAAAAGGTCGTTAAAAAAAAATTAAAAAATTTAAAAAAAACATTGAAAATCTGTTGACTTTTTTCCCGATTTATTATAGTATATTAAAGCGTCGTGAATGAGCGGGGTGTAGCGCAGTTGGTAGCGCACGTGGTTTGGGACCATGGGGTCGGGAGTTCGAGTCTCTTCACCCCGACCATCAAATGCAAATGCACTTAGCATTAAAAGACGTATTGAGGGCCTTTAGCTCAGTTGGTCAGAGCGGTCGGCTCATAACCGATTGGTCCGCGGTTCGAGTCCGTGAAGGCCCACCATAATTAACAACTAAAAATTTGGCCCGGTAGTACAGATGGTTAGTACGCCAGCCTGTCACGCTGGAGGTCGAGGGTTCGAGCCCCTTCCGGGTCGCCAATGAAAATGCTTGTAATATTACAAGCATTTTCAAAAGAAACAACTTGTATGCCTCGGTAGCTCAGTAGGTAGAGCAAGGGACTGAAAATCCCTGTGTCGGTGGTTCGATTCCGCCCCGAGGCACCAAGTTTAATCTAACACTTTGCTGGTGTAGCTCAACTGGCAGAGCAGCTGATTTGTAATCAGCAGGTTGCGGGTTCGATTCCAGTCACCAGCTCCAAAACTTAATATTTAACGGGCAGGTTCCCGAGCGGCCAAAGGGAACAGACTGTAAATCTGTCGTCAGCGACTTCGGTGGTTCGAATCCACCCCTGCCCACCAAGATAAACCTAAATCAAGATAATTGCTTGGTTCAGGTTTTTTTGTTCATACACATGATTTTAGGTGGATTCGAATTAGGAGAAATTTTACGCAGTAAATTTCCCGAAGGGTAAACGGTAGCCACCTACCGTTTATCGGGAGGCTCGAGAGAAGCGAATCCACCCCTACCCACAATAAAGGTTGTGTTTTTCGCAAGATTTTTTAGTTTTATTTTTTCATTTCGTATAATAACAAAGGAGCCTAAACCGAAAATCGGTTTAGGCTCCTTTGTTGAGTTTTTTTATTCCCAATAATCTAATTTTTCTGTTATACCAATGTCCTTTGCGTGAAAAACACAATCTTTTCCTAACTTTTTCTGTCTTATATAATCCTTAAGTGCTCTTAGTGCTTTTCCACTTAGGATTGTTATAACGGTCATATTTATAACCGCCATAAGCCCCATTAAAATATCTGCCACGTCCCACATTACAGGCGAGTTTAGACCTGACCCTAACAGAATTAGAAATGATGCTATTAAGTAATATACATAATTAAATGCTTTATTTGGTTCTTTACCAAACAGATGATTAAACGATTGATTAACGTAAAATAAATTACCGATTAACGTTGTGAAGGCAAATAAAACCATTGAAATAGTAATAAATATAGGACCAAAATCGCCAAACACAGCCTTTACGCACATTTGAATATAAATTGCGCCATCATCACCTGTTGGTTCAACGCCTGAACACATACACATAAATGCCGTTGCAGAACAAACTAAAAGTGTGTCTATGAAAACTGAAAGTATTTGCACTAAACCTTGTTTTACAGGATGGCTAACTTCCGCAGATGCTGATGCGTTAGGCGCAGAACCAACGCCTGCTTCGTTTGAAAAAAGACCCCGCCTGATTCCATACATAACACACGAACCGCCAAAACCACCGAAGATTGCTTGAAAATCAAAAGCTTCGCTGAAAATACGGACGAATACGCTTGGTATTGTTGTTATATTTAGAATCACTACTGTAAATGCTATTAAGATATAAGCAATACCCATTATAGGAACAAGTAAACTTGTAATCTTAACAATTCTTTTACCGCCACCAAATAAGCAATAGCCTACGATAAGCGCAACAATACCACCGATTATCCAAGGCGTTACACTAGCGTTATAAAAACTATAAGTTTTAAATGTAGACTGCAAGTTGAAAGATGCCAACATATTAAACCCAACACCGTAAGTCAAAACAATTAAAATAGAGAAAATTATTGCAAGAGGACGACATTTTAATGCTTTTTCCATATAATAAGCTGGACCACCATAACACCCCATAAGTCCTTTCTTTTTGTATATTTGAGCCAACGTGCTCTCAATAAAAGCAGAAGCAGAACCTATTAATGCGATAACCCACATCCAAAAAACCGAGCCAAAGCCACCTAAACATAAAGCAAGCGCAACACCAACAATATTCCCTGTACCTACCCTAGATGCGGTTGAAACCATTAAAGCATGAAAAGATGACACACTTTTTTCATCTTTTGGTTTTTCACCTACAACTTTAACTTGTTCTTTAATCGACCTTACTTGCACAGCTTTTGTGCGTGTAGTGAAATATATGCCGCCTACTATTAATAATATAATTACAACGTAAGTGTAAAGATTTGAACTAACGTTTGCAATAAATTGAGCAAACATGCCTCTCCTCCTTTAAGTTCATAATGCATATATTATAGCAAATTAACTTATAAAAATCAACATATACTACAAATTACAACAAAAAAAGACCATCTTTTGATGACCTCTTTTTGTTGGCGGAGAGCGAGGGATTCGCTTCTCTCGAGCCTCCCGCAAAATAGTCCACTGGACTATTTTTTCGCCCTTTGGCGAATACGCAACCTTTGGTTGCTAGCTCCTAATTCGAATCCCTCCCCGCTTTTTTACAACAAAAAAAGACCATCTTTTGATGACCTTTTTTGTTGGCGGAGAGCGAGGGATTCGAACCCCCGTGGGCTTGCACCCAAACGGTTTTCAAGACCGCCTCGTTATGACCACTTCGATAGCTCTCCACATTTTTTATTAAATTTTTACGTGCAATGAAAACCGTTACACGGTTTGCTACTCCGTTATCACTACGTAGGACTTTGTCCAAGACCGCCTCGTTATGACCACTTCGATAGCTCTCCACATTTTTTATTAAATTACACATAAGCGTGCAAATTTTAATTGCTCTCATTCACACGCTTATATAGTTTACATTATTTTTAATTTTTTCGCAAGCGTTTTTATGCTATTTTTTTAAATCATCAAATTTTATTATTTCAACACCGCTTTGAGCAAATAATTCCAGCGCAAAAGCATCCGGATAGCCATTTTTATAAATTACTTTTTTAATGCCAGAATTTAATATCATTCTAGTACAAATAACACAAGGCTGATGAGTAACGTACATGGTTGCGCCCTCCAAACTTACACCAAGTTTTGCTGCTTGAATTATGGCGTTCTGTTCGGCGTGAACGGCATAACATACTTCTTGCATCGTTCCGCTAGCAATATTTTTAACTCTTCTTAAACATTCACCTCTTTCAGCGCAACTTTCTATTCCACTTGGAGCGCCGTTATAGCCAGTAGTTAAAATTCTTTTATCCTTTACAACTACTGCGCCAACGTGTCTATTTTCCTGAAAGCAACTGGACCAACTAGCAACAGTTTCTGCCATTTGCATAAATCTTTCATCCCACTTATTCATTAGTTACCTCAATTTTATTTATCTTTATTTACCATTTTTTCTAATTCTTTAATAAACGAAGTTGTGTCTGTGAATGAACGATAAACTGACGCAAATCTTACGTATGCAACCTCATCTATACCCTTTAACGCTTCACAAACCATCTCACCTAACTCTTTGCTAGTGATTTCTTGCGCCATTGAGTTGTTTACTCTTTTTTGTATATCATCAACCAACTTGTCAATAGTGCTAGCAGCAACAGGGCGCTTTTCACACGCCTTAATAACGCCGTTACGAATTTTATTCGGGTCGAATACTTGGCGTGCACCGTTAGTTTTAATTACAAAAACAGGAGTATTTTCAACCGTTTCGTAAGTGGTAAACCTTTTACCGCATTCAATGCATTCTCTTCTTCTTCTGATAATCGTTCCATCTTCAGTTGACCTAGAATCAATAACTTTACTGTCGAGGCAACCACAATACATACATTTCATAATTAAACCTACTTGATTTTTTTCTATTTTATCACAAATATTTATTATTGGCTACAAATATTATAATTTTTTTATAATTGTACAAAATATTTATTAATTATGCCAGCATTAATTTACGTTTTACTTATCGCTTATATAATAGCCGTTAATTTTTATGGAATATTGATGTTGCACTTTCAAAAAAAGGCAAGGTTAGACGGAGATGAAGAAAACATTTCAATTAGCGACACAAAGTTATTTCTTGCAGGACTTCTAGGTGGCGCAACTGGAATATTTATATTTATGTTCATTTTCAAATACCGTCTTAAAAGTCTGTTTATGATGGTATTTATGCCCGTTTTGATTGCGCTAAACATATATTTAATAATTGTTATACTAAACGGAGGTATGGGTTTTTACATTTTATAATTAATTTATGCTATTAATCGCTGGGGCTAGTTCTGATATTATATCGGTTGCAGTCATGCAAAATTGATTTTGGCGTTTTTGGGCTATTTCGCCAGCAATTCCGAAAACATATGATGCACCTGCTACGGTTTCAGTTAATTCATTTTCATTATTCCTAGCAACAAGACCTGCGATAATACCACTTAACACGTCACCACTTCCTGCTTTTGCCATTCCAGGACAGCCCGTTGTATTAATAAATGTTTCATTTCCATCAGTTATTATACTAACAGCATTTTTAAGCAACAATACAACCTCATAATGTCTGGCAAAATCAACGGCAATATTGATAGGATTTTCATTGATTTTATTAGTTTCAATTTTTGACAGACGTGAAAACTCTTTAACATGTGGTGTTAATACTACCTTACATGATTTATCCTTTAAAACGTCTATTCCGAATTTCGATAAGCAATTTAATCCGTCTGCATCAATAATTAAAGTTCCTTTATAATTGTTAAGTATATACTTGATTGAATTGTAGACACCTTTAGAAATTCCACACCCCATTCCAATCGTTATGGTGTCATAATTTAAAATGGTATCTATTGTATTTTCGTCTAATTCGATAATGCCGTCTTTATCTTTTATTGGTGTCAAAATACACTCAGGGGTTTTTCCGACGTAATCAGAAAACATACACTCTGGCACGACGACGTTAACGTACCCAACGCCCATTTTAAACGTGGCAATTGCAAGAGATGAAAGAATAATGCTACCAGAATATTTTTTACTCCCACCAATAAGACAACTTTTTCCAAAATTACCTTTATTTACTAAACGATTGCTTTTTTGAAAGAATTTTTTTACCGAATCAGAATTGAGCCTTTTGACAAAATCATCACCCCAAATGCTGATACCAATATCTTTACAAATTACTTCACCGCAATAATCTAATCCGTCATTAAGGAAATATCCAGTTTTTAATTCTTGTATAGCGATTGTTAAATTTGCTTTTACGGCAACGCCCAAAACTTTTCCCGTGTTGCCACATAAACCGCTTGGTATATCACACGCAACAACGAACGCACCGCTTTTATTTATTAATTCTATCGCTTGTTTGTATTTCCCTTCAACTTTTCTGTTTAAACCTGTGCCAAAAACACAATCAACGATAATATCGTATTTGTTTTCAAAAGGTTTAATTATACCGCTTGATATTTTTAGTTTATTAACCGAAAAGCCGTGTTTTTTAGATAAAATTTCAGCAACAACATTTCCGTCTGCGCCGTTGTTTCCATCACCAATGCATACTAGAACTCTGCCGCCATAAAATCTCTTAGTGATTTCCTCCGCCACGGCGGTTCCCGCACGAAAAACAAGTTCATCTTGTGAAACGCCGAGTTTATCTATTGTATATTTATCGGCAGAACGCATTTGTTCTGCTGTTAATATTCGTTCCATCAGTTTTCGTCCTTAAAAAATGATATAGCATATCCTGCTTCATCGTGATTAAACCCACGACTTATTAAATATCTATACGTTTTAGCGAGGTTTTCTTTGCTTTTTTCAATATTTTTCAAACGTTTTTCTGCAAGGATTTTAGCGTTTTCTTTTGCATTAATTTCAACGTTATCAAAGGCAAAATTTATATCTTCTTTTCTAACGCCTTTTGCCATCAATTTATATTCGGCAAGTCTGCGCCCCTCGGTTTTAGACTGACATTCTATATATCTTTCTGAATACTCCTTGTCATTAATATAACCGTATTCTTTAAGTTTATCTACTACGTACCATGATATATCTTCCGAGTAGCCTTTTCTTATCAGGTAGTCCTTGACTTGTTTTTTGGTTTTTAGTCTGCTGGAAATATAATCTGTACCCTTTGTCAGCGCTTCAATTTTATCGCTTTCTCTAATTAGTTCGTCAAGGTCGCTTTTATCTATTTCTTGTCCAACTTTTATTCTATATTTTAATACAGTTTCAACTGAAATTCCCGAATAAAATTCTCCGTCAATAAAAAGATTACAGCGTTTTTTATTTTTAGTTTGAACATTAATCGAGGTTATAATCGACATATTTCCTCACTTAAAAGCAAAGTATCCGCATTCTTTATCTTCAATGCGAATTTTCCCATTGAAAAAATCTATTAATTTTGTCTTAAAATCTTCTAAATACTCGTTATTTACAGCAACTAATACTTTAACACTATTGTCAAACTCGGTATTTAACACTTTTAAATTATCATTAATCAATAATTTAACAAGTTTTGAATATCCCTCGTAATCAGTGTTAACACATACCATCGTTGCTAGTTGCATATTTAAAATTTCCGACTTTGAAAGGCACTCTGAAACCGACCCACCGTAAGCACGTGTAAGTCCGCCTGTTCCGAGTTTAATTCCTCCAAAAAATCTAGTAACAACGGCAACGGTTTTAAAAATTCGCTTATTTTTTAAAACTTCTAACATTGGTAAGCCGGCAGTTCCTTGTGGCTCTCCATCATCTGAAAATTTTTGTATTAAACCCTTATCGTCTGCAATGTACGCATAACAATTGTGATTAGCCAGCGAATATTTTTTGCGTATTGAATCAATAAAATTGCGAGCATCGTCTTCATCTCGAACGTTTTTAATATTACATATAAACTTAGAACGCTCAATAACTATTACGTTTTCTGTCAATCCGCTAACGGTAAAATAACCTCGGCTCATTTAAGAACCACTTTAACGTGTACTTTTTTTCCTTTATGAAGAACAAATTCGCCCTTGTTTACATACTCACAAGGTATAACTCCAAAAGCATCGGTTATTTTAACGTTTTCTATGGAAACGCCACCGCCTTCAATAAGCCTTTTTGCTTCGCCCTTAGATTTGCATTGGTTAACTGCAACTAATAGGTCTGAAACAAGTGAAACGTTTTTATCCACTTCGACAGTCGGCATATCCGATAAATTACCGCCTCCGAACGCTGCTTTTGCTTGTCTTTGCGCTTCTAATGCTTTTTCTTCCCCGTGAACGAGTTTTGTTACTTCAAAAGCAAGCCTTTCCTTTGCGGAATTCATTCTTTCGTCATTATATCTGGTCAACTGTTTAATTTCATCCATATCCATAAAGGTTAATAGACGCATACATTCTTCTACTTTAACGTCTTCAACGTTTCTGAAATATTGATAAAAATCATAAACCGAGCATTTGTTTTCATCTAGCCAAAGCGCACCTTTTTGAGTTTTGCCCATCTTTTTCCCTTCACTATTCAAAAGTAAGGTACAAGTCAAACAAAACGCACTCTTTTTCTCTTTTCTTCTAATTAGGTCAACGCCTGCAAGCATATTGCTCCACTGGTCATCCCCACCAACTTCTAGCACGCAACCATACTGCTTGAAAAGATGCAAAAAGTCGTATCCTTGCATAAGCATATAGTTAAACTCTAAGAATGTTAATCCTTTTTCCATTCTTTGCTTAAAGCATTCTGCCGTTAACATTTTATTAACTGAAAAATATGCACCTATATCCCTTAAAAAGTTAACGTAGTTTAAATTTAAGAGCCAGTCTGCATTGTTTGCTATAATAGCAGGATTTTCTCCGTCAAAACGAATAAATCTTGACATTTGTTTCTTAAAGCATTCAATGTTATGTTGAATTGTTTCAACGGTCATCATTTGACGCATATCGCTTCTTCCAGACGGGTCTCCAATCATTCCAGTTCCGCCTCCGAAAAGTGCAATTGGTTTATGACCGAATTTTTGCATCCAAGCCATTGCCATAATCGGAATATAATGACCAATATGTAAACTATCGGCAGTTGGGTCAAAACCGATATAAAACGGAACACTTTCTTTGCCTAATAGTTCATATAATTCATCTTCGAATATGGTTTGTTTAATAAAGCCTCTTTCTTTTAATACGTCAAAAACATTTTTAGTCATTATATCACCCTATTAGCTTTTAATTTCTTTTATCTCAAACGAATTTCTAATTATATCTTTACCTTCATCAAGCGAAGCAATTTCACCAGTAGAAAGCATTTGTGCAAGTAAGTTTCCGGTTGCAGTTGCTTCAACAGGACCTGCAACAACTGTTCTTCCCGTACATTTTGCCGTCAATTCATTAAGAAGAACGTTTTGACAGCCTCCGCCAACTATATTAATTTTGCTAAATTTTACAGAAGTTATTTCTTCTATTTGTTCGACTGCTTTTTTATAGCATTCAGCAAGGCTATTATAAACACAGAGAACAATTTCTCCAACGGTTTCGGGAACTTTTTGATTGGTTTTTTTACAATAATCTTTAACTGCATTAATCATGCTTTCTGGAGCGAAGAACGAAAGGTCGTTAACGTCAACAATACTTTCAAAACCCTCTGATTTTCTCGCTTCTTCAACAAAATCAGTAAAACTGTATTTATCATTGTATTCTTTTTTAATGCATTGAATCATCCAAAGTCCCATTATATTTTTAAGGAATCTAACGCTTTTATTATAGCCACCTTCATTTGTAAAGCCAGAATCTGATGCTATAACCGAGGTATTTTCATTCGGCGTTTCAATACCCATAAGCGACCAAGTTCCGCTTGAAATGTATAATGGAAAACCCTTTTCGGGAACAGCCATTACCGCACTTGCCGTGTCGTGTGTTGCGGGTAGACAAACAGTTGCATTAAAGCCAACGACATTAGCAATTTCTTCTTTTAACTCCCCAACTATTGTGCCAGGTAATGATAACTTGCCAAATAACTCGGTTTTAATTCCAAGCTTTTTTAATATTTCATAATCCCATTCACGAGTTTTTGCATTAAGCAGTCCGGTAGTTGATGCGTTGGTGTATTCATTACGCTTTTTACCAGTTAATAAAAAATGCAAATAGTCAGGCATCATTAAAAACGACTTTGCTTTGTCAAGTTTTCCACTTTTTTTATCGCAATACAGTTGATAAATTGTGTTAAAAACTTGTTTTTTAATACCAGTTCTTTCATATGCTTCTCTTTCGCTGACGATACTATGTACCTCACCAATAACTTCCTGAGTTCTATCGTCTCTGTATGAATAAACTTCTCCAATTAAATTATCATTTTCATCAAGAAGCGCATAGTCAACCCCCCAAGTATCAATACCGATAGAGCAAGGAATTTTTCCTATTTCTTTACATTTTTTTAACCCTTCAACTATGCTAGAAAACAAGGATTTGTCATTCCAAACAAGTTTATCACCTAACTTTTCAGCACCATTTTTAAAACGGTAAACTTCTTCTAAAATTAACTTTCCATTCTCCATCCAACCTAAAATATGTCTGCCACTTGATGCGCCAATGTCAATTGCTAGATAATATCTCATTTTAATTCTCCTTTAAAATATTATTATAATTATACTATTATTAGTAAATTATGTCAAGAATATATAAACTTAAAAAAACAAAAGGCACCTAATAAAAATTATAAGTGCCTTTTTATTAATTATGCGTAACATAAATTCATTTAAAAACGCTAATATTTATTTATCATTTCTCCCATCTTCGTTAGAATGAAGATAAAAGCATTTCCATAAACATAAATGCAAGAGGTAATAATCCAAGTGCTAAAATATAAGACAAGAAGCACGTTTTTGCACCCTCAGTGCTATCTATTCCCTTTGATTCAGGATAAACTACAACATTCATTCCAACAGGCATTGCTGAAACAATAATAGAAAGTCGTGCAACAATTATAAAGATATCGCCGCTGACCCCTAAAAGATTTATCAAAGAGAATATTCCACCAGTAATAAGTGGTAATCCAATTATTCTAATAACTCCAATTAAATAAGGCTTTATGGACGTAAAAAGTTTGATAAACGGAACACCTGCTAACACGGCTCCGCTTAATAGCATTGCCGTTGCGCTTTGACAATTACCTGCAACGTTTAAGAGGTTGATGAAAAACGACGGAATAGTAATAGGCAATAAACCTAAGATTAAACCAATCATCGTTCCTATAAATGGTGCCGCATATAAAAATCTAAACTTTTCTGTAAACGACCTTTTTTCAATATTTGCGTCTAAATCAACTCTCTCGGTTAAAACAGTGTAGCCATAAGTATTGATGCAGATTGACATAGGTATACAGAATAAAATCATTAGCGCTTTCATTTGTTCGCCAAAAATACCGCCAACAACAGGGTAACCAAAATATCCGATATTTCCAAATGCAAATGCATACTTTAATATATTTCTATGAAATTTCTCTTTTGCAAAAATTCTAGCAAGAATTCTCGCAAGAAAAATCATTAGTATAGACACCAAAGTACCGACTAAAAAATACACAAGGTATTCATTTATTTTATCAGCGCTTAGTTGAGTTGAAAGGCTCGCAATACTATATGCAGGAGCAAAAATATTAACTAATAATCCTGCCAAAACTTTCTTCCCGCCATCTGTAATGACCTCTCTTTTACGCAGGAAATATCCAATAAATATAAAAATCAATAAAAGAGCAACTTGCTCGATTGTTAATAAAAACGTTTCCAATTCTGTAAAAATTTTCTCTGCCAAAAATTTGGCAGAGAAATAAAAGTTTAATTATATCTAATTATCTCTTCCACTGTAAGTTGTAGTGAACGTCATCCGCTCTTTCTTCCTCGGTGTACTTTCTGAGAGTATTAACAACTTTACCGTCGTTATATTTTCTATCGTTAATCTTTTCTGCAGTACCCATAACGGTTACGTTAAGTTGACGTCTTCTAGCACGAACTTGGTCCCAGTCAACAAAATATACGTGAGCAAATTCACCACCGTCTAATACGCCGTCTTTGATAGTCATTGCTTCTGACCTACCAAAGAATACAGAACGAAGGTGTCCGTCTGTGTTAAGACTTGTTACGTCGCCAGGTTCATTTACAAATCTGCCAAATTGAGTGTGGATAGGACCTGGGTGCATATACTCGTTGGTTTCCGAATAATCGGGAACGAGTTTTTGCATAATCTTTAAAATATCGTGTTGGAGATATTCTAAATCATATTTATCAAGGTCGTGCGAGCATTCTTGTACCATTACTGAACAAGTTGTGTGGTGTGATGCAATGGTTACGGTACCATTCTTAATTCCAGACTCTTCAACGATTTTTAAAATGTCGCTGGTAACGTCGTGGAAAGTAGGTCTCCATCCTCTTGATTGAAGTTCAATCTCTTTTTGAAATACTTTAAATTCCATATTTCTTCTCCTTTAAATTTTTATTGTATGGATTGTATTTTACCCTTTCGGGATTTTTCCTTATTTTTTGTTATTTTCGTCGTAAGCACGTCTTACTGCGGCAATCATTTCTTCAGCAAGTTTTAACGGTTCTTGCGCTTTTGCAATGGCTGATGAACAACCCGATGCAGACGCTCCCGCCTTAATGATATTATAACAATCTTCACCTTTACTAATTCCGGCTGATGGGAAAGGCTTGATATCTGGATTGATTTCTCTGATAACTCTTATAACTTCGTCAACGTATTCTTTATCGGCAGGTTTTCCCGTTCCTATAAGTTCAGTTGGTTCTGCAACTAAAATATTTGGACCGAGTTTTGCAATTGCTTTTACTTCCTCAATGGAATCTGCACAAACCATGGTTGCAAGCCCTAGTTCATCTGCACGCTTAATAGCCTTTTCTATTTCTTCAAGAGTTAGTTTTCTTTCTGCGTGATTAAGCATAACTCCAACTGCGCCGGCTTCTTTAACTGCTTCGGGAAGAGTTCTCCCCATTCCACGACCAACGGGTATGCTATCCATATGTTGAGAATATACGTGAACTCTTTTAACGTTTTTTGCTACGTTAAATATTTCCGTATCTGGAATGTCAAGTATAACGTCAACGTCATATTTTTCTGCTAATTTGTCTAAACCCTTTGCCATATCTACTAACGTTTGTCCATACATATAACATTTTGGTCCGTATTCAAAAAATGGTTCGCTTATTTTATAGTCCTTAAACATTTGTTATTCTCCTATTTCTATTTCTTATTAAGCCTTTCGCCAACTGCCCCACCTGGATGTATAAGAGCAAATTGTTCATTTTTGAAACCCGTTTCTTCTATTAACGCAGTTTGAAGCGCATGACAAATCATGCAAAGTGCGGTTGTTGAAGTTGTTCCTTGTGAATTGTATTTATCCGTTTCCCTATTTACGTACTGCTTGATAACGGCATCAGCATTAATAGCAAGCGGTGATTCTAAATTTTCAGTTATGGAAATTATTTTAACACCCTTGGCTTTGCAAATATCAATAATCGGCAAAAGTTCTTTTGTTTTACCGCCTCTCGAAGCAAACACCATAACATCACCTTCTTGCAAAAATCCAGTTGCACCGTGCACTGCTTCTGCGGGAGAAATAAATCTTGCAGGCTGTTCAATACAACAAAGAAGATGTGCTAAATGTTGACAGATAATACCAGAGTGTCCGCATCCGCAAGTCCCTATTCTAGTTGCACCTTTTAATAATTCAACAGCCTTTGAAAACTGTTCTTCATCAAGATATTTAAGCATTTCGCTAATGCAATCTGCTTCAATTTTATATGCCTCTTTAACTCTTTGTAAAGTTTCCGGTTGCATAAATAATCCACCACCTTTTCCTCTTTGTAACAATATCCAAAACATTAGAAATTTTCAATAAATTGTTATCTTAAAAAGTATAGCATTCTTTTTTAATATTGTCAATTTTATTTGCCGAACTTTAACAAAATTTGCTAACTATTTTATCAACAAAATTACCTAAACCACAATTCAATCAAACCTATACTAAATAAAAAATAAAAACAGAGTGATTATGTTACGCATAATCACTCTTAAAATCGCTTTATTTTGCTAGCGTTTTGGTATAATTTCAAAAGACTTTATTCTGCTTGCTAATATTTCTATGGAAACTTTATATCTATCATTAATTTTATCTATTTTTATCTGTGGCAGTCCATTAAATTCAAAATAGTCGGTTAATAAATTATTAATATCGCTTATCACTAAGTCTAAATAACCGTCTACGGCGCATACTCTATCATTTTCAATAACACTTTGTACACGCATTAACTCTTTTTTATTTCTCATACACTCCTTTTTATACTCCTTCTTATACTCCCTATTATTCCACTGTATTTATATGATACGTCAAATATTTTATTAGTTTTTTTATGAATGTTTTGAGCGAGGATTTTGTATGCTTTTTTCGAATCAGAACCAGAACTTAATTTGCTACCAATAGATAGAAACACAGCGTCTTCCTCTGGGAGAACGCCTAGAAGGTTTGTTCTTAAAAGTGATTGAACGTCTAATGGCGACATCATTTTGTCGCAAGTTATCAAGTCTCCTCTTGCTCTATTAACAACAATTCCTATATTGTCAAGTCTATAACTTTTCAATATTGAAATAACTTTATCAGCATCTCTTAAACTTGGTACGTTTGGAGTTACGACAACTATCGCCTCGTCTGCACATGAAACCGCTCTATGGAATCCAACGTCTATACCCGCAGGGCAGTCAATAAGGATATAATCAAAAAGTTGTGAAATGTTTTCAATTATCAATTTAATATTTTGACCGCTCAACGTTGTGCCTACGTTTACACCGCCAGACGGTAAAACAAATAGATTTTTTCTGTCCGAGCACTGAACAAGTGCTTGTTTTACACGACATCTGCCATTTAAAACGTCCATTATATCATATACAATTTTATTTTCCACACCCATAACAACGTCTAAATTATTTAAGCCGAAATCAACGTCAATTAACGCCACTCTTAGACCTAACGAAGATAACGCTGAACCTAAATTTGCAGTAACAGTTGTCTTTCCGACTCCGCCTTTTCCAGAGGTGATTACGATTTTCTTTGCCACTTTCTTAATCCTCTGTTCGATTTTACATAAAAAAACACCGCACATTTTGACTATTATAATCAAAAAGTGCGGTTAAAAGTCGATTAGAATCTATTTAGAAGATAGTATGATTTTTTTAATTAATTCATTATCGCCTATTACTGTTCCACCACCAAGCGCAACGCTCATATGCCCAGTATCAGCAACGTTTACTTTCATAGAAAACTTTTCAGACAAATATTTATCTAACCCATATATCGAGGAGGCAATTCCACTGATATAAATTCCTGCGTGCCTAATCTCTGCGGATACCTCCGGCGGTAATTTTTTCAACACAGCAATTGAAAGTTCGGCTATTTTCTCAAAATATTTGGTTACCGGCTCTATAATATCCATTGCTTTTACCGAGATTGCTCTTGGAGCGCCCGTTTTTAAGTCTCTGCCATTGACAATCGCAGACAACTCGTCGTTCTTATCAAGACTGCCGATTTCATTTTTTAATCTTTCTGCTGAAAGCAAGCCTATTTGCAACCCGAAACGCTCTGCTATGTAATCTATAATGTCGGTACTTATCTTGTTTCCGCCAAAGTTAACAGAAATACCAGCGATAATCCCGTCAAGTGATACTGCTGCAATATTCGTTGTCCCACCAGCCATATCTATTATAAAGCAAGGAGATGAATCGTTGAGAGGTATTCTTTGCCCAAGCGCAGAAAGTAAAGGCGCTTCTGCAAATAAAACTTTAGATATACCGCACGCTTTTGCAACTTTACGGTATTTTTCAAGCATTACATTAGTTACGCCACAAGGAACGGAAAAAATTGCTTGACAACTAGAAAATCCCCCACCCAAATTCAATTTGTTTAAAAAACCTTTTAGTGTGCCAATAGCGACCTTTTCATTAACAATTTCCCCTTCAAAAACAGGAAAAACTATTTTTGTGTTTTTACCCGTTTTACCTATTAGTCGTTTGGCTTCCTCGCCAATTGCTTTTACTTCATTCTTTTCGTCTTGATTAACCGCAGCAACAGTTGGTTCACTTAGAACAACTCCGCCACCTAACATATAAATGTTAGTATATGCACTGTCGAAATCTATTGCAAGTTTTACAGTTGCCATTTTGCCACCTTCTAAATTAAAATCAGAGCCGTGATTTCACGGCGCTATTGTTTTATTAAAGTATTTCGAGATTCTTCTTAAAAATCTTTCTAAAATCCGAACTAATTTCAAGTGCAGAATTTATTTCAAGTGTTGCATCTCCATCTACTTCAGTCTTCATTATAACTGAATCGCCGAGTATATCGCAATTTATCCCTTTAACGATAGAAGATAAACTTCTATCTAAACAACTTGCGATTCTTAATATAATACCCATTTTTCTAACTGCGTCAACGTCTTCGTCTCCCACCAAATCACGGTATCTTGCCCAGTCGAATGGGTTAATATCTTCAATCGCAGTATTTGACGCTACGAATGATGCCATAACTAAATCCCTATGGGTTATGCCGTAAATATTAGAATTAAGAATTATATAACCGCTGTGTTTTTCAAAGTTGTAAAAACCAACTCTTTTACCCGAATTATATAAGTAAGATGCAACTTTCAATATCTTCAAATATTGTCTTGGAAATTTATGCAAAACTCTAAGTTGTTTGAATAATTGAACTGAAAGATTAACAACCTGTTCAGTATGTTTTTGCTCACATCCGAAAAAGTCAACTAAATTATTAAGGCTAAAAGTCAGCACGTCTGAAATAGGTTTATCAATAGTGCTCGGAACAGCATAATTGTACAGCATGCCCGTTCTAAGTCCACTACCACTAATAACAGTTGTGCCGAGATTAAGATATTTCTTGAACGCAGAAATAGCAGCGAGGGCGCTCGGTAAAATATCCGCTCTACCGCTTGAAAGACCTTTTATTTTCTTTTTACGGTCTAAATCCAAACCCTTAATTAAGTCGTAAACATGATTAAAGTCATCATCATTAACAACGTAATTATGTATGGTCTTTAAGGGGTATTTTTTCATAATCTTCGTCATACGGCAAAGATTTCTAAAAGAACCGCCAACACCAATCATTTGAACTTCTGGGTCTACGTCTTTTAACCACTCTATTCTCTTTAATTGTTCAGTGAAAAATTCTTCTATTTTTTCCGATTGTTGACCAGGAGTTAATCCATCACCTGAAAACAATTCGGTCAACGTTATTGCTCCGAACGGCAAAGTTTCGTAATTTAACAAATTACGTCTGTTATAGTAAACGATTTTGGTGCTTCCGCCACCTATTTCAAGGATAAGTCCTTTGGGAATATCCATTGTGTTTATAACGCCCTTATACACGTAAACGGCTTCTTCTTCTGCACTTAAAACACGAAGTTTTATTCCACAAGTAGCCGAAACCTCATCAAGGAAACTGCGCTGATTCTTTGCCCTTCTAACAGCAGCGGTTGCAACTGCAATAATTCTTTCTATACCATTAACGTCGCAAAGTTTTCTAAACATTTTTAACGTTCTAATCGTTTCTTGAATTCTTGCAGGCTTTAAAAAACCGTCTCTTTCCATTCCCTCGCCAAGTCTTGGCGCTTCTTTTAATTGATCGACTATTTGAAAGTGTCCGTTTTCTTTAACGTCCACTAAAAGTAACCTTGCTGTATTTGAACCTAAATCAATAATAGCTATTCTTTCCAATTTTAATCACCATGCCACCTATTTTAATTTGTTATTATTATAACACAAGATATTGTGTTTGTACATACCTTTTTTTAAATTTGTGCAGTTTTTTTATGAAATTTTTTCAGATTAGCTTTTCTAATATTAAATCAAATGAAATTGCAATGTTTTTTTAATTTTTTAAGAAAAATAAAGTCGATTTTTCAATATTGTCTGAAATATTTTGTTGGGCAATTTGCACAATAAAATCAATCTTTTCTACTTTTAATTACTGTTAAAAACTGGAAGATTGATAGTAATAACAAAAATCCTCCAAAACATTTTCTTAACAAATCGCCATCCATAATTTTAGCAATATAACTTCCAACGATACAACTTACTATACCAGGCAAAATAAAGAAAAATACGTTGTTAAAATTAATCATTTTGTTTTTTAAATGTATGATTAGCGCAACGACGGACATTGGAATAAAGCAAACTAAATTTACGGCTTGCGCAGTGTGCTGACTTACGTTAAAAAAGATAGTCAATAACGGAATCAAAACCGTTCCTCCACCCATTCCCATTCCGCCTAAAACTCCACCTGCTATTCCTGCGATTATAAATAAAATAAACTCCATAAATCTCCTTAAAAAAACAACATCTTTATACCCGCCGCCATCATAACTAACGAAAATATAGTAACTATCCATTTAGACGAAAGTTTTGATAGTAGTAATGCACCCAATAACCCACCAACAACAACTCCTATACCAACTGGAATCATAACGTCTAATCTTAAATTGCCAAACCCCGCATAAAACAAACCGCTCACGATAGATAAAGGTAAAATTATTAAAATCGCAGTAGCGTGAGCCGTTTTTGAGTGATAACTCAAAAGCAACGATAAAACAGGCACAAGTATCATTCCTCCACCGCCACCAAAAACCCCGTTAACTAGACCTGTAACACCACCTGCAATTACACTTACCGTTGTCTTGTTTTTAGCAATAAAACTTTGTACTTTTTCTTTTTTTACTTCATTCATACAAATATTTTAAGCAAATTAAAAATTATTTTGCTAAAAACTAATTTTTTTCTTTTTTTGAGCGTTTTTAAGGTTGATTTTTATATGAAAATAATATATAATGTTTTCAATGCGTTGTAAATTTAAATACGCTAGTAAACAAGTAACATTTAATTAAAGGTGAACTATGACGAGAAATTTTAACAAGCACTCAAAATCAAGGCTCTTATTAACGCTTACTCTTATCGGTATTTTGTGCCTCTCACTTTTCTTATTTACCGCTTGCGGTAATGACGACGGAAAGTCTGATGACAAAAAGCCCAACTATTCCTATACCGAAACAACGGATGAAATTATAACTAACTCTTCTTTCGTTCTCGGAACGGCTGATACTGCGCTAACGGCTTTCCCTAAAACTTCGGTTAGTGGTTGGACGAGAAAAACTGAAACGGGAATGACTTCCTCTTCTGCTAAATCTGGTGTTATAGACGTTTCGGATAAGGGTTGGGACGAACTTTTAAATGCTTTATATAACAATTCTTATTTCCTTAACTATTTCAAAGTCAAATATGATTTTACAGATTCAGACGTTAAGGATAAAATCCGTGAAGAAAAAGGCGACAATAATTATTCCCCGACAAGCACGGAAGTTAAAGAATATATAATCGAAAACTATTTCAAGTCTAACGAAACGTTTAAGTTTCCCGCTAACACTACTGCTGTTAACCAGTTCCAAAATCCTGGCGTTAACCCAGATGCAAGCGATACAAAGTTGTACATGTTAAACAATTATCTCGCTAAAAACAGCGTTGGTTTGGGAACTGCTCAAAACATAACCTCTTCAACTACCGTTACATTGAATAAAGGAGAATTCGGAAAGATTTCCGTTTGGGTTAAAACTCAAAACCTTAGCGGTCTTTATAACGGCGGTACAAACTACGGCGCAAATATCCGTATAGACAACTCGTTAAACGGTAATTCTCAGTCGGCGTTTGGAATTTATAATATCACCGATACCGAATGGACAAAATACACTATCTACGTTAAAGCAGACGAAGTTTATTCTTCAACAATCACCCTAGTTCTCGGTCTTGGTAGCGATAATTTAAGTGCAACCGAAGGAACGGTTTACTTTGATGACGTTAATTTCACTCACCTCACTGCCGAAGAGTTTGAAACTGAAACGGCAAACATCACCTTTAATAATTTAGGCAAAAATCTTGTTTACGAATGCGAAGAAGATATTAAAATTTTAAGTCCCGACGTTAAGGACGGCAACAATACCAAACCAGTATTCTACGATATGACTTTTAAGACTTATCTAGATACTGTTACAGGTTACGTAAAATCTCTTAAAGAACAATACGGTTTGACTTTCGACTTTGAACCAACCGTATCAAACAAATCTGACAATTCCGGCGTAATCACCGGCGACCGTTTCGGTTCGGCAAGCATTAACGATAACGTAAGCCTTGACAGTTCAGAGTTCCCCCATGCTTCAAAAGCAGTTGAGGTAACACTTGATAAGGCAAGTTATACTCTTTCGTTAGGTTCAAATTCTTCACTTGTTACGTTAAATGCAAAATCATACGCATATATTGAGTGTTACGTTAAAAACCAACTCGATAAACTAGGCTCAACAGATATCACCGTTGACGTGTTTGACGTTTATAACGGACAAGTTAAGAAGCGTCCTGCAATCGCAACGATTTCAGAAGTTAGCGACGAATGGGCAAAACTTAGCATAATGGTTAAGAATAACTTTGATTACGCAAGGTCTTTCTATCTTGCTCTTGTGTTCGGTCCAACAGACGTAGTTGCAACAGATTACGCTATGGATTATGCCAGCGGTGAGGTTTTAATTACGATGCCCACTATTGCTATCGGTTCTGTAAATCAATATACCGACGATACTAATACTACAAAAACTGAAAATTACGAATTATATTCACTATTTAATTCAACAGTTAGTGGCTCAACTGCACTTTACAACGGAAGCGTAAGCGATTATACAGAAGAACACGAACATGATGAAAGTTATAATTTTTCTTATGCGCCAAGCGATAAAGGAACTATCGAAACCGCTCCTGCAATTCCTGCTGGATATAAAGGTATAGTTGCAAATCACTACTATATTAAAGAAGAAGATACGGGAGTTGAAAAGGACATCAACACCAACCCCAATGCAGGTCTTATAAATACAAAATATTTAAGTGCATATTCAATTAACGGATTAGCCTCTGCCCTTAACTTCACGGCAACGGAAGATGAACAGTCAATACAACCGTTAATGATTTATAACGATACAGCAAAAAATTACGGTTATATCGGTAATAACAAAACTATCGCCCCTAACTCATATGCTAAAGTAAGCGTTACTCTCCGTGTAGTAGATAATGCAAAAGCATTTATTTATTTAGTAGGTACTGATGCAACACATAAAGAAGTTCTAACGTTCGCTGACTTTACCGACGTTGAAGGAAATGAATACGACGGCGAATCACTTAAACTTTTCTTTGAAGTTACCTCAGCTCTTATGAATGACGGTTGGTTAACCGTAGAATTCTACGTTGCAACTGGCGTTAACGCACAAGACTTCCGTGTTGAAGTTTGGAACGGCGGAAGAGACGGTTCAACAGAAACTGCATCACAAGGCTTTGTATTTATTAAAGATATTTCACTTACCGTTTCAAGCGCATTCAGCGAAGCAAAATTTAATGAAACTTGGACTGTTTCAGGAAATCCTTTATATGAAATAGGTAAAAATGGATTTGACCAACTTTATGTTCATAAGCAATCTTTAACGGAAAACGAAAAGAATTACAACGCAGAATATCCGAACGATAAAATTTCTTATTCAGAAAAATACGTTTGGGCAAAAAATGACTCAATGATATACGCAGTTTATAATTCAATAGACCCAGTTATCGTTAACCCATTTGATTCTATCGTTGAAGAAGAAGGTACCTCGTCAGGTTGTACGGCAAATTCAGACCCGTCAACTTTCTGGTTATCGTTCTCCTCTATCTTGCTCGGAGTTGTTTTAGTGCTTGCAATCATTATGCTCTTTATTAAAAACATTAGAAGAAGACGTAAAGCAAACGCAAGCGACGCAAAATCTCACTACACTGTAAAGAGCCGTACGAGAAATGCAAAGCCTATTTCTAAAAAGATTGAAAAAGTTGAAGATATTGAAGAAGACACCTCAACTAATGAAATTATTGAAGAAACGCAAGACTCAGACGAAGAACAAGTTGAAGAACAAACTCTTGACTCTTACGTATACGGTGAAGTTCAAGATTTCGGCGAAGAAACGTCTGAAACCCCAGAAACAGATAATGAAGGTAATAACGAATAATTACTAAATTAAAAGTGCCAAAGAAATTTGGCACTTTTTCATTTTAAATGTTTGTATATCATTTTAATTTAAATCGCATATTATATATCGTATGGCAACAATAATTTTAACGGGTGGCGGTACTGCCGGCCACTGCACACCTCACCTAGCAATTTTACCCTATATCAAGAACGATTTTGATAAAATTTATTATATAGGAAGTGAAAACGGAATAGAAAAAAACATTATTGAAAACGCAAAAATTCCGTATTATTCAGTTCCTTGTGCAAAATTGGTTAGAAATCTAACTACTAAAAATTTATCTATACCTTTTAAAGTTATTAAAGGCATTAAATCTGCTGGAAAACTAATCGACAAGTTAAAACCTGACGTAATATTTTCAAAAGGCGGATACGTTTCTATCCCAACCGTTATCGCTGCAAAAAAAAGAAACGTGCCTATAATTGCGCACGAAAGCGATTATAGTATTGGTCTTGCTAATAAAATATGTGCAAAATATTGCAGTAAAGTTTTAACCTCATTCCCAGACACTGCAAAAGAATTAAGAAACGGCGAATATGTCGGTTCACCATTAAGACGCAGTTTGTTTCACGTCGATAAAATTGAGGCGAAAAAATCTTTTGGATTTGAAAACAATAAACCGATTTTATTAGTTACCGGAGGAAGCCAAGGCGCACTTTCTATAAACAAAGTTATAAGAGATTCTATTTATGAACTCTTGATTCATTATAACGTTATTCATATTTGCGGAAAGAATAACGTTATTACCGACTTAACACTTAAAGGTTATTTTCAAACTGAATTTATGAATAAAATTGAAAACGCAATTTCTGTTGCAGACGTATGTGTTACAAGGGCTGGCTCTAATTCATTATTTGAATTACTAAGCCAAAAAATACCCTGTGTTATCATTCCTCTACCCAAAGGCGTGTCTCGTGGGGACCAAATATTAAATGCTTCATACTTTCAAAAATTAGGGTTGGTAAGCGTTATTAATCAAGAAAATTTAACAAAAGAATCTTTGATACTTGCAGTTAACTCTGCTTATTCTAACCGAAATAATTTCAAATTAAATTTTGAAAAGTTTCCCATAAAAGACGCAAGTAGAAATATATCTAGAATTATCGCAGATTGCGTTAAAAAAAATTAAATAGCACTTTTTAACCGCTCTTTAACGTTTAATCCTTTGACATTCCTAAAATATTTTGAAAGAGCGGTTATTTTATTTTTATGACTTTCTTTAATATCGCAATACTCTAACATGTCTCGATTTTTTATTATCGTACAATTACTTTTTCTTTTTTGAATTTTCTTGTCGAACAAACAATTTATTATCAAATCAAACATATTCATCTCCTTTCGCCATCATATTAGCAATGATTTAAGACATACGGTTGTCATATTTGAAAAATAAATAATAAATAATTGACTTATTTTTCTTTATATATTACAATACGAATATAAGGAGATTTTTATTTATGAAATTTGAAATAATGCTTGGAATATTATTTGAATTATTGTCAAAAAAACACGTTAAAGCATCTTATCTCGCTCAAAAATTTGAAGTTAGCGTTAGGAGCATACATAGATATATAAATAGTTTAGAATACGCAGGTGTTCCTATTTATACTGTGCGTGGAAATCAAGGTGGTTTTGCAATAGTTGATTCTTTTAAGTTTGCTTCTTCATTTATGACAGAAAAGGAGTTTGAGCAGGTCATTAATACCCTATCTGCTATAACGTCAAGCGTGCCTAATAAAACGCTTGACAACGCTATAAACAAACTCAAATCGTTAACGAGAAACAATTACAGTGGATTTGATATTAAAAGTGGAAATTTAATTATCGACGCAGGTCCATGGGGTGATGCAATCGGGTATAAAAGTAAACTTGTCGTAATTCAAAAAGGAATTGACCAAAATAGAAAACTTTTTATTCGTTACCACGATAGAAACGGAGAAATAACTGAACGAATCATTGAGCCACACGTAATTGTTTTTAAGCAAGGGTTATGGTATGTTTATGCATACTGCGAATTGAGGAATGAATTTAGATTTTTCAAGACGGGAAGAATTGAACATGCAACTGTTACTGAACACAAATTTATTAGACGTGAAATAAACAGTTCTGAGTTACCGTTAAATTTTTGGCACACAGATACCCCTACCGAAAGCGTTATTTTAGAAATTGATAAAATTTGTTTGTCAGACGTTGAAGAATGGTTGGGAATTGAGAACGTTGAACAAATTAACGGAAAATATATGGCAAGCGCAAATCTTCCGTTCGATAATGGGTTAGTGTCTAAAATTATGAGTTTTGGAACAGGTATTAAAGTTGTTGCGCCCGATTCCTTAAAATTCCAAATTGAAAAGATTGCAAGCGAAATAATTAATAACTACACAAAAAGCGATGCTATTTAGCATCGCTTTTTATTTTTAAACAAATTCATATCTTGTACTTCTGCCAAACAAGTGTAAAAATACTTTCATTGGCTCTTTTTTCTCATATATTATTGAATATACCGCTTGAGTGATTGGGAGTTCAACGTTGTATATTTTGCCAAGTTTTAACATGGCTTTTGCAGTTGAAACACCCTCTGCAAGTTTAGAAAAAGGTTGACCTTGAACGTATTTCTCTCCAAAATTTCTATTATTTGAATATTCGGAAAACAACGTCGTTTCATAATCGCCTAAATGACAAAGACCGTAAGCAGAAAGTTCATTACCACCCATTGCGTTTATAAGCCTTGCCACCTCTCTTGCACCTCTTGCCATTAAAGGTCCTTTTAAGGTAGTATAACCACCACCGTCAAGCATTCCCGCTGCAATACCCATAACGTTTTTTGCCGCTGCGCCTATTTCACTACCGATTATGTCGTTGCCATAGTAAAACCTTATCGTGTTGCTTCTTAGGTTATCCGCAAGGAATTTTGTTAATTCACTGTTATACGAATCTATAAGCATACAGTTTGGCAATCCTTTTACGAATGCTTGAATATGCCCTGGTCCAACCCAAACTGCGACTTTGTTTTTATCAATACCACATTCGATTGCAACTTGCGAAAGTCTTTTCCCTGTCTCAATTTCAATACCCTTCATGCATAAAACAATCTTTTTATTGTAGTAATCAAACTTATTCACTCTGCTTAAAAATTCTCTTAAACTTTGTGAACTAATTGATATAATTAAAACATCGCTCTCTTCCACAGCATATTTCAGGTCAGAACAAAGGTTTATTCTCTTATCTAATTCAACGTATTCATTTTTACCCGTATTCCTTAACACGTCAAACGAATGGTTGCCTTCCGTTCCCCACTGTATTACGTCGTGTCCGTTATTTACGAGATACCACCCGATAAAAGACCCCCATCTTCCACAACCTAAAACAGATATTTTCATATTGCTCCTTTATAAAGTCTTTCTATCTACAAATGCTCTTGCTAAACTTACTTCGTCGGCATATTCTAGGTCTGTTCCTATCGGAATTCCGTGTGCAAGTCTAGTTACTTTAATACCAAGCGGTTTCAAGAGGTTTGAAATATACATTGCAGTTGCCTCCCCCTCAACGTCGGGGTTGGTTGCCATTATTACCTCTTTTACACCACCTGCTGAAATCCTATTTAACAAGTCTTTAATATTTATGTCGTTAGGTCCTATTCCGTCAAGCGGTGAAATTGTTCCGTGAAGAACATGATAAACGCCATTAAATTCGTTTAGTTTTTCAATGGCTATAACATCTTTCGGTTCTTTAACAACACAAATAGTATCCGCAAGCCTATTTTTGCAAATCTCACACTCTTCGCCCTCTGAAAAATTTCCGCAAATCTTACAATAATGGACGTTTTCCTTTACGTTAATTATCGCATCTGCAAAACTCTTGGCTTCTTCTTTTGACATGTTTACAACCTTATAGGCAAACCTTTGCGCAGTTTTTGCCCCAACACCAGGTAGTTTTGAAAACTCATTAATAAGTTTGCCAATAGGTTCAATATATACCTTCATACTATAAACCTAAACCGCCAAATGCTCCCATTTTGTCGTTATATTCTTCTTCTGCTTTTTCATATCCATCGTTAAGAGCTGCAATAATCAAATCTTCAAGCATTGTTAAATCGTCCATATCGACTGCATTTGGGTCGATAGTAAGACTGCTAACCACCTTTTTCGCATTCATAGTAACTTTAACAAGCCCACCACCAGAAGTGCCTTCAACTTGTAAATCATCAAGTTCGGCTTGCGCCTTTTGCATTTCTTCTTGCATCTTCTGTGCTTGTTTCATTAAATTTTGCATTTGGTTACCGCCACCAAATCCACCAAATCCACCAAAACCGCCTCTGTAAGCCATATTAACATTCTCCTAAATAAATTATTTTATAATAACGATATCCTCTCCGAATATCTTTTTTAATCTCTCGGTTGCTTGGTCAACAGCATCTAACGATTTTTCTTCAGCCGACAATTTGATTATTAACTCAAAATCATCATAATCGTTTAGCGCTTCTTTAATCTTATTCTTGTTTTGTGAGTTATCAAGCAAATCTACATCCGCCGTATTTGAACATACTATCGTTAACACGTTTGAGTTAATCTCAACACCTACGCCCTGCAACACGTTCCATAGCATCTCGCTTCCAAGTTTTCTTATACCTAAAAGTAATTTTCCTTTTAGTTCTTCTGAATTTGAGTTTTCAATTTTAATTTTGCTACAAACCTTATTTTGCTGAGCGAATTTAATTTCACTCGGTTTGTTTTCTAAATTTATTTTCGAACTCTCTAAAACTAACCCGTCTTTAACTTTGTCTTCAAGTGTTTTTATTCTTGATAAAAGCGCATCAATATCATAATCCGATTCTGGTTTTGAAGCCTTTATCGCAGTCGTTTCAAAAGCAACTCTCGGATGATTAGTGTATTTTAAGTTAGTTTCAGACTCTGAAAAAATTTCTAATATTCTTAAAAGTCGCTCTTCTTTAACAGCGTTTACCAAACTTTTATAACGTTCGAATTTTATTTGAGGTAAACCTAAGAGTTTGTTTGCGCTAGAACAAGTTTTAACAATAATTAAATCTCTAACGATAGCGGTTACGTCTTTTGTTAAGACACCCATACTTTTTCCTAATGAACCAAGATTATCTATAATTTCTAGCACTTTACCCGTATCGCCGACAAGAATATTTGAAATAAAATTGATTAACACGTCAAAGTTTGTTGAGCCCAAAACTTCCATAACGTCGTTATAAGTCAACACGCCGTCGCTATAAGATATTGCAATATCTGCGATACTTAAAGCATCACGAATACTGCCCTCGCCCGCCCTTGCTATTGCAAAAACCGCTTCATTTTCATACTTTTTACCTTGATTATCATAAATTTCGGAAATAAGTTTTGCAATTCTTTCCGTGGGGATTAATCTAAAATCAAACCTCATACACCTAGAAAGAATTGTTGCGGGGATTTTATGAACTTCGGTTGTAGCCAAAATAAATATAGCGTGTTTTGGAGGTTCTTCTAAGGTTTTCAACAACGCATTGAACGCTGCACCTGTAAGCATATGAACTTCGTCTACTATATATACTTTATATTTGCACGAAACGGGAGGATATTGAACTTTTTCTCTAAGTTCCCTAATTTCATTAACGCCGTTATTTGATGCGGCATCTATTTCTAAAACGTCAATATTCGAAGGGTCGGAAAGCGCACGGCAAGCATCACATTTTCCGCAGGGAGAACCGTTTATGGGACTAAGACAATTAACTGCTTTTGCAAAAATTTTTGCAGCAGTTGTCTTTCCCGTTCCTCGAGTACCTGTAAATAAATATGCATGTCCAAGCCTATCAGACGTTATCTGATTGACTAGTGTTTTAACTATGTGTTCTTGCCCAACTAAATTATTAAAATCAGTCGGTCTGTATTTTCTATATAATGCAAGATACGCCATATACCCCTCTCGTTCTAATTTGATAAGTTAGATAATTTTTTTCTAATGCGCTGAATCGCATTATCAATTGATTTTTCTTTCTTGTTTACCTTTTCTGCTATGTATTTATAAGAAAATCCATTTAAATATAATTGTAGAATTTTATATTCAAACTCGCTAAGCGTATTTTTGATGTTTTTCTTAAATTCTTCCACCGCTTCGTTGTTAATAAAAATTTCTTCCGGGCCAAAATCTGTATCAATAATAATATCGTTTTTATCGGTATCCTCTTTGCCGTAACCAAACAAAGGCACGTAGTTATTAAGCGGTACGTTTTTTTGACTATTTGAACTTTTTATCAGAGAAAAAATTCTATTTTTTACACAGGTAATTAAATAGTTTTTAAACGAATATTCTTGGTTATAAGTATATATTGCCTTAACTGTTGCAATCATACCCTCTTGAATCAAATCTTCCGAATCACAACCAATTAAAAAATAACTTCTGGTTACTGCTGCAATCATGCTTTTATACCTGTGAATTAAAAGGTCAACCGCATCACTATCGTTGTTTTTCGCAAGGCTAACAAGTTCTTCGTCTTTTAAACACTCGTATTCTTTTTTCATTTTTATTTATGATTCTTTTGTCTTAAAACTTCAAATACCGCTATACCGCAGGCAACCGACGCATTAAGCGAGTTAACGTTTCCATACATAGGTATAGAAACTATACCGTCGCACTTACTTTTGGTAAGTTTTTTAACACCGCTATCTTCCCCACCTATTACTAAGCATATCTTGCCCGTCAAATCGGATTTATAAATATTGCCACCGCCAACCTCAGCGCCGTATACCCAATATCCGTTATCTTTTAACGTATCAATCGCATTGTTGATGTTTGTTACTTTTGCCACTTTAACGTGATTGAGTGCGCCGGCAGATATTCTCATAACCGTATCACTAACCGAAGCGCTTCTATCCTTTCCTATTATAAGCCCATCAGCGCCTGCACATTCGCAAACCCTTATTATACTACCGAGATTATGCGGGTCTAAAATTTCATTTAAGATAACAACAAGTCCGTCCTTATCTTTTCCAGCCTCTATAATATCTTCAAGTTCAAAATATTTATAGTCAGATACGTATGCAATAAACCCTTGATGACGCTTGCTTTCGCTTTCTTTCTCTATAACGTATTTGTCAACCGGTTGAAGTTTTATTTTATGTGAACGAATCACGTTTATTAATCTTTTACTCGGTTCATCTTTTAAGTCTTTTTGTACTAATATTTTGTCTATTTCTTTATCAGTTTTTAACAGTTCATATACTGCATTTCTACCTTCAACTTTCATTTGTCAATCCTTTATTCATTAAAAAATTTAATCTATCGTTTTCACCTACTAAATATAAGTATCCAAAAACGGCTTCTAATCCAGTAGATAAATTATATTCAGCAACGCTTGCGTGTTTAGATTTTGTGGTCTTTTTTGCGTTTCTTGCACGCTTAAAAATTGCTAGTTCTTCTTCGGAAAATATCGGCATAAGAGTTTTTGCAAGTTCGGCTTGTGCCGTTGCTTTAACTTCTATCGTTGCAAGTTTATTGAGTTCGTTTGGCTTGCTATCACGAGTAAACGTTAATTTTTCTCGAACAAACAGCGAATAAACTGCATCACCTATAAATGCAAGCACCACAGGACTTAGATTATTTGCTTTTATTTTGTCCATTTTGTCCTCTAATCGAAACACAATCTTACCCCATTGTTATTATAAATTAATTATACAACATTTTAATTAAAAAAACAATAAAAAAGTCCGATATTTATCAATTGCTCTTCAAAATTTAGCAATTAAAAAAGTGTATTTTTATAAAAAAATAAGATATTTATTTATAATATCTTACGATATTTTTCAATTAACAGTAATACGTTTTAAATTGAAAATGAGTTCGATATAGCAACGAACTCATTTTCAATATATTAAATTCAATTTTTTTCTAAACATTTGATTCGACTAAAACTTTATAAGTTATCTATAACAAACTATTGTTTATCTTCAATCAATTTAACAATATCGCCAACTGTTTTAATGTTAACAGCGTCTTCTTCAGGAACAGTAATGCTGAACTCTTCTTCAAGACCCATAAGCATTTCAACAACGTCTAACGAGTCTGCGCCCAAATCCTTAACAACTTCTTTTTCTTCGGTAACCTCATCAATAGATTTGTTAAGCTGTTCTGCAATAAGTTGCTTAACTTTATCTGCTACTGCCATACACGTGCCTCCTTTAATATTATGTGTTTATTATATCACAATTTATACTTTCATGCAAGCAAAATCGTTAATTTATTTGTTTTGAGGAATGTTAGGTATGGTTTCGAAGCCTTTTTGCAAATCTTCTTCGGTTGGAATATAATCACCCATCTTCCCTTCGTTAAAGGTAGAATACGCTTTCAAATCAAAGTAACCTGTCCCGGTTAAACAGAATACGATTTTTTTCTTTTCTCCGGTTTCTTTGCATTTTAACGCTTCATCTATGGCCACTCTTATGGTATGTGATGACTCTGGCGCAGGCAATATTCCCTCACACTTTGCAAACTTAACAGCAGCCTCAAAAACTTTGGTTTGCTCAACAGATACCGCTTCCATATAACCGTCATGATAGAGTTTAGAAACGATAGGATTCATTCCGTGATATCTAAGCCCACCCGAATGACTTGTCGCCGGCATAAACCCACTTCCGAGAGTGTACATACGCATAAGCGGGGTTGTTTTGCCCGTATCGCCAAAATCATAAACGTATTTGCCTCTTGTAAGAGTTGGGCAAGACATAGGCTCAACACCTATAATTCTAAAATTTTTCTTTCCGTTAATCTTATCTTTTACGAATGGCGCAATAAATCCGCCAAAGTTAGAGCCACCGCCAACGCAACTAATCAATATATCTGGCTCAATACCGTATTTATCAAGCGCAGTTTTTGTCTCTAACCCTATTATGGTTTGATGCAAAATTACGTGGTCTAAAACACTTCCTAAAACGTATTTACAATTAGGCGTTTCACTTGCTCTTTCCACTGCTTCCGAAACGGCACATCCGAGAGAGCCCCCCGTTCCCGGGAATTTCTCTAATATTTCTCTTCCTACTTTCGTTGTGCTCGACGGACTTGGCACGACTTTCCCACCGTAAGTTTCAATAATTGCTTTTCTAAACGGTTTTTGCTCAGCACTGCTTTTAACCATAAATACAGTTAGGTCCATTCCATAAAAAGAACACGCCATAGAAAGCGCAGTCCCCCATTGTCCAGCACCTGTTTCAGTAGTAAGCGATGTCAATCCTTGCTGTTTTGCATAATATGCTTGCGCAACTGCTGAATTGAGTTTATGAGAGCCCGAAGTATTATTCCCTTCAAATTTATAATAGATTTCCGCAGGAGTATCAAGAACTTTTTCTAAATAATAAGCCCTTACTAGCGGAGATGGTCTTATCATCTTATAAAAGTCTTGAATTTCTTCCGGAATAGGAATATATTCATCAGTAAAATTTAATTCTTGTTTTGCAAGTTCACTGCAAAACACTTTCTCATAATCTTCGAGAGTGCAAGGTTGAAGGGTCTCAGGATTTAAAGACGGGTCGTGTTTATCCTTCATAATTGCATTCATATTATACCAACATTTTGGCAACTCGTTTTCATCAAGAAATATCTTTGTCGGAATATGTTTTTCTGCCATAAATTTATCCTCCTATAAAAAACACGAATATACTCGCTTGGGACGAATATATCCGTGTTGCCACCCAATTTCGCAAATAAATTTTGCCTCAAAGGTACTATCATACCTCGCCACTTTAACGCTTGGCGTGCGTTGATGACTACTATTTTCGCCACCACCCTCAGTAACCCATTCAGCGTTCCTATACCGTTTGCTTTCACCAACCACAAACTCTCTTTAAGTCCTCAAAACGCCTACTCTTTTACGTCAACGGTTTAATTATCACATAGATAATAACACTAATTCTTTTTACTGTCAACTAAATTAATACTATTTGCTTTATTTATTGACAAAAACGGCAATTGACCCGCCTTTTAGCAAATATTTATCCTTATATCTGTTTTTATCTATAAGATTATACAGTTTGCCACTAAATTCAAGTTGTCGTTCAACTTTTCCAACGTTTACGCAAATTAGGATTTCCGATTCCTTGTTTTTTCTCTTAAAAATTAGCGTTCCGTCGCTAGCAAAAACTTGTTCATACTTCCCGTCAACAAATGCAGAATACTTTGCCCTAAGACCGCCCAAAAACTTGTACCACTCAACGATTTCTTTGTCTTCCTTCCCCCATGGGAAAAACCGTCTATTAAGCGGGTCAACGTATCCTTCCATTCCTGCCTCATCTCCGTAATATATACTAGGCACACCAAAAAGAGTAAATTGAAGGAGCGTTGCGCATTTAAGTTTGAACTTTACTTCGCTCTTTTCTATGTCGGGAATTTTTATAAGCGACAGTTGTTCTTTTGTCTTATTTACAATGCTTTCATTACTAAGCGCAGAAAGAAGCCTAACAGTGTCGTGAGTTGAAAGTATATTCATTAAAGAATGCAAAACCATGCTTGGGTAATGGTCAATTTGCTCCCTTATAGTCTTTACAAGAGGATTTACTTTTTTTTGTTTTACAAAATCTATAATAGCATTTTTAAGCGGGTAATTCATGACCGAATCTAGTTCGAAACCATGAAAATACTCTCGCCTTTCGCCGTAAGAAATTTTGTTTGACGCATCTTCCCAAACTTCGCCTATAATTATTGCATCTTTGTTAACGGATTTAACTGCTTTTCTAATTTTCTTAACAAATTTTCCCGGAAGTTCATCAACAACGTCAAGCCTCCATCCACCAATTCCGAGTTTTGTGTAATGAGTTAATACTCCATTTTTTCCAGTGATATAATTTATATATGACTGACAATTTTCGTTTACTGATGGTAAGGTTTTAATTCCCCACCAAGATTCGTAGTCATAAGGATAATTTTTAAAATCAAACCACTTATAATACTTTGATTTTGTGCTTTGATAAGCTCCCAACGATTGATATTTACCGTACTTATTAAAGTACAAACTATCGTCGCCAGTATGGTTAAACACTCCGTCTAGAATGATTTTAATACCCATTCTGTCGGCTTTTTTCACAAGGGTTATAAAGTCATTCTTATCGCCTAACAAGGGGTCTATTTCCATATAGTTTCCCGTATCGTATCTATGATTTGAGTACGCCTTAAATATGGGGTTTAAATATATTGCACTCACCCCCAAGGATTTTAAATACGTAAGTTTAGAGGCAATACCTTTTAAGTCTCCTCCAAAAAAGTCGTTATTAAGAACTTTGCCATATGAATTAGGGTTGTATTGTGGAATATCATTCAAATTTTCATGAAATACTTTATCTTCTTCTAACGTTTTTTTATTAGAAGAACGGCAAAATCTATCGGGGAAAATTTGATATATTATTCCTCCATTAATCCAGACTGGAACCTTATAATTTCTTGAATAAGCGGTTAACTGAAAACATTGAACGTCATAACCTATTTGCGAGTATAAATCTTCCGATTGGCCTATAAACCGACCGTCACTTAGACTAAACTTGTAAAAATATAGTCCTTTGGAAAAAGAAATTTTAACTTCAAAATATCCCGCCATTTTCTCCATAGGAAAACATTCAAAACTTTCGTTTGCGTCTTTTTTTAACAACAAAACGACAGAGTCAAATTCACCTTTGACTCTGAACGTTACTTTTTTATTTGAGGGGACTGCTCCCGTTATGCTTTTATAAAAAACGTCTAGTGGATTATAAGCAAGCATATCTTATTTTATCCTTTTTAATCTCCATATTCTATCTGCGTATTCCTTAATACTTCTGTCGCTAGCAAAAATACCTGCCGTTGCAATATTATTAAGACTCTTCTTTGCCCATTCAAGTTTGTTCTCATATACCTTGTCGGCCTTTTCGTGTATTTCAGAGAATGCACCAAAGTCAGCAAGACACATATATGGGTCCGCAACAGGACTTCCAGTTAGGAGATAATGTGCGATATCGGAGAAACTTTGACCGTTAAAGCCTTTATTTAAGGCATCTATTACTTTTTCAAGTTTAACGTTGTTAGCATAATAAACAGAAGAATTATATCCGTGTTTCCATAAAAGTTCTACTTCTTCTGTGGTTAAACCGAAAATAAATATATTTTCATCTCCGCATGCTTGTTTCATTTCAACGTTTGCACCATCAAGCGTACCTATGGTAAGAGCGCCGTTAATCATAAATTTCATATTACCCGTTCCACTCGCTTCTTTGCCTGCTTGTGAAATCTGTTCGCTTATTTCAGTTGCAGGCATAAGTTTTTCTGCCATTGAAACGCAATAATCTTCCATATAAACAACGTTTAATTTTTGATTAATCTTAGGATTTTTCTTAATTTCTTCGCTCAAACAACAAATAAGTTTAATAATCTGCTTAGCAAAGTAGTAACCAGGTGCAGCCTTTGCCCCGAATATAAACGTTTTCGGTGTCATAGGTAAGTCTGGATTTTCTTTCAAATCATTATATAATGAAATTATATACAGAGCATTTAAAAGTTGTCTTTTGTATTCGTGAAGTCTTTTTGCCTGCACGTCAAACAATGAATTAGGATTTATTATAACCCCTTGCTTTTTCTTTGCAAATTCGCAGAACTGCAATTTCTTTTTATATTTAATTTCATTAAGTTTTTCAAGTACGGCTTTATCATTTTCAAACTGCTTAAACTCGATTAATTTTGATGCATCAGTAACATAGCCGTTACCTATGCAATCATTAAGTAACGAGCAAAGTTCTGGGTTTGACTGACAAAGCCATCTTCTATGCGCTATTCCGTTTGTTACGTTTGTGAATTTTTCGGGATAAACGTCGTGGAAATCCTTAAAAATACTGTCTTTAATAATCTCGCTATGAAGTGCTGAAACCCCGTTAACAGTATGAGATGCAATAACACTCAAATTGGCCATTCTGATTTGGTTATGTGAAAAAACGCTCATTCTTTCGATTTTATCCCAATCTCCAGGGAATTTATTCCACATTTCACCACAGAAACGCTGGTTAATTTCACGCAAAATCATATGAATTCTAGGAAGCCTTCTCGCAATTAAGTCTTCGCTCCATTTTTCAAGTGCTTCACTCATTACAGTGTGGTTGGTATACGCAACCGTTCTCGTTACTATACTCCAAGCATCATCCCAAGAATATCCATGTTCGTCAATTAGTATCCTCATAAGTTCTGGAATACAAAGCGCAGGGTGTGTGTCGTTAATATGAATGGACGCTTTATCAGGCAACGTATCAAGTGAGCCATAATGTAAAATATGGTCTTTAATTATATCTTGAAGAGCAGCGGAAACTAATAAATATTGCTGTTTCAATCTTAAAGACTTACCTTCAAAATGGTTGTCAGACGGATACAAAACTTTGGAAATTAGTTCAGCCTCGTTATCTTCTTGCATACTACGCATATAGTCCCCTTGCGAAAAGGTTTTCATATCGAAGTCTCTAATATTCTGTGCTTTCCAAAGCCTTAAAATTGACACCGCTTCACTGTCTTTACCAGAAATCATCATATCGTAAGCAACAGCCTCAATTTCTTTTGCGTCAATGTGCTCTATTTTTAATCCATTTTCCGTCCAGTGTTCTTTAATATGTCCGTCAAATTTAACTTTAAACGTTCTATCTAAACGTTGAGTAAGCCAAACCTCTCCACCGGGTAACCAAATATCCGGAAGTTCCATTTGCCAACCGTCTACAATTTTCTGTTTAAATAGTCCATATTCATATCTTATTGAATAACCCATTGCGGGATAATTTTGGCTTGCCAATGCATCCATAAAACAAGCGGCTAGTCTACCTAAACCGCCGTTCCCAAGCCCGGCATCAGGTTCTATTTCATATAAGTCCTCTAATGAACATTTAAAATCTTTTTTAAGCGCTTGATTAAATGCGTCTTGAATGCTTAAATTATAAGTGTTGTTTTTAAGAGATTGCCCAAGCAAAAATTCCATACAAAGATAATAAACCCTTTTCCCACCTTTGGAACGGAATTTTTTGTTGAATGCACTCCTTTTTTCAAGTAAAATATCACGAACACACATTACAACCGCTTTATAAATTTGTTCTTTTGTTGCAAGCTTAGGTGTTACGCCGAAGTACTTTGACAATTTACTTTTGATAAGATTAGTTGCGTCTTTTTCGGTAATAGAATTCATTGTTTTCTCCTAGTGATTAGTTAATTATTTGTTATATAGTTTCTCATATTCCCCAGCCTGTACTTTCCACGAAAAATCCGTTGTCATAGCACGCCTTTGAACGTCAGCCCAAGCCATATCATTTTTATAAGTTCTAATTGCTTCGTTAATAACGTAAAGCATGTCGTGTGCATTATATTCCTTAAAAGTAAATCCGTTCCCTTTAACGCCTGTATACGCCTTTATACTGTCGTTAAGTCCGCCTGTTTCACGAACTACCGGAACAGTGCCGTATCTACTAGCAATCATTTGCGATAAACCGCAAGGCTCCATTTTAGACGGCATTAGAAATATATCTGCGCCCGAATATATTTTCCTCGACAAATCTTGATTATAAGCAATTATAGTTACACATTTTCCTGAATAACAGTTAGCAACGTTGTTAAAGAAGTTCTCATATCCAGTTTCGCCCTTTCCCAAAATGACCATTTGAACGTCTTGATTTAATAAACTTTCTATGCTTGCTCTTATCAAATCCAATCCTTTATGAGATACAAGCCTTGAAATTACCGCTATAATCGGAACATCCGCTCTAACGGGTAGATTTAGCATTTTTTGAAGTTCTGCTTTGCAAATAGCCTTACCTTCTAGATTCTCAGCAGTATAATTTTTAAACAAATATTTATCTGTTTCGGGATTATAATAGTCAATATCAATGCCGTTTAATATGCCGTAAAGTTTAGAAGCGTTTCTATTAATTATTGGGTCTAAACCGTGTGCAAAATATGAATGTTTAATTTCTTCTGCATAAGTTGGACTTACGGTTGAAACTATATCGCTCATCTCTATTGCGCCTTTCATTAAGTTTAAGGCACCATTATATTCTACGAACGGTCTTAAAGCCTCTGGAAAACCGAACAAGTCTCCAAACGTATCCATGCCGAAAATTCCTTGATATTCAATATTATGAATAGTAAAAACAGTCTTGATACTATTAAATTTATCGTCTCCGTTATACATTCCTTTTAAGAATATAATAGATGCTGCCGTTTGCCAATCGTTGCAGTGAAGTACGTCTGGATAAATATCAAGTCTTGCAATAGTATCCAGCACTGCTCTTGAAAAATAGGCAAACCTTTCCCCGTCATCATAAAATCCGTATATATTGCCCTCTCTCTTAAAGTAATATTCGTTATCTATAAAATAAAACTTTACACCTTGATGCTCATAATAGAATATTCCAGCATACTGCCAGCGCCAACCAACAGATACGTTAAAATTTGTTAAAAACTTAAAATTGCTTCTAAATTCTTCACTTATCGCACTGTATAGCGGAAGGATAACGCTTACGTCTAAGTTTTCATTTGTCGCAAGTGCTTTCGGTAAAGACCCCAAAACGTCTGCAAGACCGCCCGTTGCAATGAACGGCGCAGCCTCAGAACCGACAAAAATTATCTTCTTTTTTGACTTAACCTCTATTTTAGGAATGGGTTTAGTCGATACAGTTTTCTTTGTTACCGTTTTTTTAGTAGTGTTTTTCGCAGTAGTTTTCGTATCGGTTTTCTTTGCTGTTGCCTTAGTTGCGCCCTTTGTTGCCTTTTTTTCTATTGCCATTACTTGTCTCCTTAAACCATTATGCCTTTCCCTATATAGAAGGGATGATTTTCACTTCCTGAAAGAACTCGTTTGTCTCTAATAACAACGTTCTTATCTGTTATTATGCAATTTACAACGCTATTTTCGCCAAGTTGCGTGTTTTGCATTATAATACTGTTCCTTACAACCGCCCCTCTTGCTACTTTTACGTTTCTGAATATTATACTGTTTTCAACTTCGCCTTCGATAGTGCAACCGTCTGCAATCAATGAATTTTTTATTATTGCGCTGTTGCCGTATTTTGTAGGCGCAGAGTCCCTAATTTTGGTAAATACGCTTCTATCCCCAAACACTTCGTGGCGAACTTTTTCATCAAGCATCATCATATTACTGTCGTAATATGCTTGAAGAGAAGTTATCCCAGCATAAAAGCCCTTATTTTCGTAACCCATTATTTTCATACTCTTTAAGCTAGAAGCAACAACGTCAGCCATAAAATGTCTCTTATTGTGAGTAATACTGTCCATAACTATATTTTGTAATAGAGATTTTTTAAGGACGAAAACGTTAGTGAACACGTTGGAATTAGCTTTGACTAAATTTTCCTTGTAGTTTACGCCTACTATTCTGTCATCAACAACGTCAAATGTGGTTGCATTTTCAGAAAAATAATTATCTTTCTCTATTTTCTTATAGACTAACGTTATATCTGCGTGATTTTTAATGTGAAAATCTAAAATTTCATTGTAATCTAGTGGACAGATAGCATCACAATCAGTCATAACGACGTATTCTTCGTCTGCTCTAAACAAAAAACTTGTTATGCCTTTTAATGCTTCAAGTCTAGACGTGTAAAGAGAATTACTTTCTGCATCTCCAAATGGAGGCAAAATTATAACACCACCGTCTTTTCTCGCAAGGTCCCAATCTTTTCCACTACCGACGTGGTCCATAAGTGATTGATAATTGCTTTTGGTTATAATTCCAACCGTATCTATGCCAGAATTAACCATGTTTGACAAGGGAAAATCAATTAAACGATATCTCCCGCCAAAAGGAATCGAGCCGAGCGTTCTTTCTCTAACGAGTTCTGGAACGTTATCGTCGTGTATATTTGAAAATATTATACCAACTGCTCTCATATTACATTTCCTCCTTGGTTAAATCTTTATCAATCATGCTTCCGCCTGATACGGTTATATCGTCTGCAATATTTATTCCTCTACTTAAAACGGAAATACCTTTACCATTTTCCTTAACTTCGCCAATAATTGCCCTCTTTCCAACGGTTGTTCCTTCGTCAATAATAGCATATTCAACGTTAGCGTCTTCTTCAATAACAACGTCTGCCATAATAATACTATTTTTTACAGTTGCGCCTTTCTTAACGATAACGCCACTTGAAAGAACTGAGTTTTCGACCGTTCCAAAAATCTCGCAACCGGACATTATTATACTGTTAACTGTTTTTGCGCCGTCGCCGATATACTGAGGTGGAGCAAGTGGACTTCTAGATTGAATTTTCCAGGATGAATCAGTTACGTCGAATTTTGGGCTATCACCTAAAAGGTCCATATTCGCCTCGTATAGCGAATCAATAGTTCCAACGTCTTTCCAATATCCGTCAAACTTATAAGCCATCATTTTTTCACCACTTGCTAACATTTTAGGTAAAATATTCTTTCCAAAATCGTTGGAAGAGTTTGCATCTAAACTATCTTCTTCAAGATATTTTTGAAGTTTTTTTGCTGAAAAAACATATATCCCCATAGATGCCAAAGTAGATTTTGGTTTTTTAGGCTTTTCTTCAAATTCATATATACTAGCGTCCTCGTTTGTGTTTAATATTCCAAAGCGAGAAGCTTCTTCAATAGGTACGTCAATTGCAGCGATAGTACAGTCGGCATTATTTAAAATGTGATAATTTATCATCAATGCGTAATTCATCTTATATATATGGTCGCCCGATAAAATTAAAACGTAATCGGGATTATACTGATTAATAAAGCGCAAATTTTGATATATCGCATTCGCCGTTCCTTTATACCAGTCAGACGAATTTTTACCTTGATATGGTGGCAAGGTATGAACTCCACCAAAAGTTCTATCTAGGTCCCACGGTTGTCCGTTACCTATGTAAGTGTTTAGAAGTAAGGGTTGATACTGTGTTAATACACCTACCGTGTCAATCCCAGAATTCACGCAGTTAGAAAGTGGAAAGTCTATAATTCTGTATTTTCCCCCAAATGATACAGCCGGCTTAGCAATTATGCTAGTCAACGCATAAAGCCTACTACCTTGTCCACCTGCTAAAAGCATAGCTACACATTTTTTCTTCCTTATCATATATTGTATATCTCCTTGATATAATTTAAACTGTTTTTATTAAATACATACCGCTAAGCCTTGGCAACTTAATCCGTATTGAATATTCTTTCCCGTGAGCAGGTTTTTTTGCTGTTTTAAATGTTTTACGCTTTAACTTACCAGTCCCACCGTACCTAACATCATCCGAACATAAAACTGCCTTATAGACACCTTCTTCTAGACCTAGCCTATAATTGTCAAAATCCTTTCCAGAGAAATTTAATATTGCAATAAGTTGGTTTCCGTTTTTATCTTTTCTTCTAAAAGATAAAACGTTGTTGTCTTTTTCTTCAACGGCTATCCACTCAAACCCGTCCCAAGAATTTTCAATCTGGTATAAAGGTGTATTTGCTTTATATAAGTTATTCAATCTTTTGTTAAAAATTTTTAATTTTCTGTGAGTTTGATATTTTAACAAGAAAAATTCAAGCCCTTCTTTATAATTCCATTCCTTAAACTGACCAAACTCGTTGCCCATAAAGGAAAGTTTTTTTCCTGGGTGAGCAAACATATACAGCATAAACGTCTTAATAGTTGCAAATTTATCAAAAACATCTCCATGCATTTTATCTAGTAAGGATTTTTTTCCGTGAACGACTTCGTCGTGTGAAATTGGCAAAACAAAGTTTTCACTAAAAGAATAAAACATGGAAAAAGTCAATTTATCATGGCATCCAGAACGAAAATAGGGGTCGCAAGCCATATAGTCTAACGAGTCATGCATCCAACCCATATTCCACTTGAAATTAAATCCTAGACCTCCAACGTCAACCGGCTTAGTTATGCTAGCAAACGCAGTGGATTCTTCTGCTATCATAAGCGCATATGGATAATTTTGGAATACGACCGTGTTTAATTTCTTCAAAAATGCAATTGATTCTAAATTTTCTTTACCGCCGAATTCATTAGGTATCCATTCGCCCTCTTTCTTGTCATAATCAAGATAAAGCATAGATGCAACGGCATCAACTCTAAGTCCGTCGATATGAAACTCTTCAAACATAAAGTTTGCGTTGGAAATTAAAAAACTTTCAACCTCGTTTCTGCCAAGGTCAAATATTCTCGTTCCCCAAGTTTTATGCTCTTGTCTGTCCCATCCTTGATTTTCGTAACACGGAGCACCGTCAAACTCGTATAATCCGTGCAAATCCTTAGGAAAATGCGCAGGTACCCAGTCAACGATAACGCCTATGCCTTTTCTATGAAAAGCGTCGACAAGTTTCATAAAATCGTGTGGTGTTCCAAACCTTGATGTAATAGAATAATACCCCGTTACCTGATACCCCCACGACCCGTCAAATGGATGCTCTGCAATTGGCATAAACTCAACGTGCGTGTAGCCCATATCATAAACGTAAGACACGAGTTCGCTTGCCAGTTCTTTATAAGTATAATAATCTCCGTTTTCTTTACGTTTCCACGAGGATAAATTTACTTCGTAAATATTAATAGGTTTGTCATAAGGGAGAGTCCTATTTTTAACGTATTCGTCATCTTTCCACTTATAACCCTTTAACGAATAAACTTTTGATGAGGTTTGAGGTGGCGTTTCCGAATGAAAAGCGTAAGGGTCAGCCTTCAAAACAACTTTTCCGTTATTTTTAACAGCATATTTATAATTATCAAACTGTTCTACACCTGCTATAAAGGTTTGAAAAAGACCGCCATCCGAAATCTTTTCCATTTGATTTATATTTTCATTCCAACCGTTAAAATCGCCAACAACCGAAACGCTCTCGGCGTGTGGTGCCCAAACGGTAAACTCAACACCTTTCACCTTGTCTTTTATTACAATATGCGCACCCATAAAACGGTATGCGTAATAGTTAGTACCTTGATGAAAAAGATATGCAGGCAAGTTGTTGTCTTTAATATTTTTTTTATTTTTTGACATAAATCAACAAATATACTCCGAATTCTTTTTAGGAGCAGCGTCCATTTCAGCCTTAGTTCCTTCATAGCCTTTTCTTCCGAAAAGCGCATAAGTAGCATTTTTACCACCCTCAACGCCAGGTTGATTAAAAGTGTCAATATTAAGCATTGCTCCGCAATATGCAGTTTCCATTTCAAACAAGTATAACAATTCACCTATCGTGAAAGCATTTACCTCGGGCATCATTATGGTATAGTTTAATCTTTTTGCAGTAGTTAAGGCATATTCGGTAGCCTTTCTTTCGGCGTTTATAAGTTCATTCATTGTATGCCCTGAAAGGAATGCAACGTCTGAAATTTCATCACAGCCATAACTAATATCAACTGTTGAACGGAAATTTTCTACGCCAATAATGGTTATAACCTTATCAAACGGTCCCTCTCTATAAAGTTGAACTTGTGAATGTTGGTCTGTTACGCCTAACGCTTTTACCGGTGTTTGACCAACAAATACTTCGTTACCTTGATTATCTACCGCTTTTCCAAGACTTTCACCCCAAAGTTGGCAATACCAGTCTGCAATATATTTTAAACTATCCGCATAAGGCATCATTACAGATATATTTTTTCCTCTTTTCATTGATAAATATTCAAGTGTTGCGGTAAGTAATGCAGGATTTTTCTTAACGTCTTTATTTTTACAAATCTTATCCATATGCTCTGCACCTTTAAGCATAGCCTTTATGTCTATACCAACAACTGCCGCTGGCAACAATCCCACGGGACAAAGTTCGGAAAATCTTCCTCCAACACCGTCTGGAATATAAAAAGTTTTCAAACCCTCTGCTTTTGCAATTTTGATAAGATTTCCTTTATTTGCAGAAGTAGTTGCAATCATATGATCTTTTGCTTTATCGCCGTATCTCTTTTTAAGAATATCCATAATAATGAGATACTGAGCCATAGTTTCACTCGTTGCGCCACTCTTCGTTACTACGTTAAAAATTGTTTTATCTAAATCAAGAACGTCTAAAAGTGCAGCCATTCTTTCCGGGTCAACGTTATCTTCAACGTATAATTTAGGAAATTTTCTTTTGCTTTTTGGCAGTTCGTTATGTCTTAAATGACAAAGCGCTTGAAATACAGCAATAGGACCAAGAGCCGACCCACCTATTCCAAGCACAACAAAATTATCAAACTTCTTTTTGATATTTTTAGCGGTTAAAATAATATCGTCAACAATTTCTTTCTGGTTGTACGGAAGTTCCGTCCATCCCATCATTCCTTTACCTCTTCCCGCCTTCACTGTCTCAAAAGCATTTGCAATCAAACGTTTGTTAGAAGTAAAATCTTCTATGGTAAAACCTTGTTCTTGTCCAACGTAATCAGTCATCATATTGTTGTAGTCAACTTTAAGATTCATTTTTGTGCGCCAGTCTGCATTTTTGTAGTTCATTAATCCTCTCCTATACTATATATTGTACTTATATATTATATAATAATACCAGACTAATGTTTTGTCAATACCAAATTGTCTGAAATTTCCATTTTTTTCTTTTTTTAAAGGTTTTTGCAATTTTTAGGCGTTTAATTTGACATTTTTCGCCTTTTTGCTTAAAATATTAATAATTTAAAAATGGGGCTTGGGTGAAGATTTATGATTAAAAACGTTATATTCGATATAGGTAACGTGATATTAAAATTTGATAGAGATTTTTTGTTGTCGCATTATTATAAAGGAAATCAGTACGAATTATTAAAAGAAAAACTTTTTGAAACTTGGGAAGATTTAGACGAGGACTTAATATCGCTTAAAGATTATGAGAATAAAGTATTAAATTCCTTACCGCAAAACCTACACGCACCAGCACTAACTGTTTTACGTAACTGGGAATATTGTATGAGTTATACTGACGGCATAACCGACTTAATAAGAGAACTCAAACAAAAAGGTTATAAATTATACGTTTTGTCAAATATGACTTGGCATTTTATTGAGCGTGAATATAAATTTCCTATTTTTAAAGAGTTTGACGGTATAGTATATTCAGCGCCAATACGTTTAATTAAACCAGACCCCAAAATTTTTCAATATATATTAGATAAATTTTCCCTTAAGCCAGAAGAGTGTGTTTATGCCGACGATTTAAAAAAGAACCTTGCGACAGCCGCAAGGTTCGGTATTAAAACTTTTCATTATCAAAACAATACTGATAAGTTTAGAGAATATATCTTATCCCTTTAAATCTTTTATTTGAGCAAATAGTTTTTTGCGCATATCCAAATACTTATTAAGCTTTTCTCTTTCGCTTTCAACAAGATTTTTTGGCGCTTTTTCTAAAAATCCGTTATTGGAAAGTTTTCCGTTTGCTCTTGCTATTTCTCCCTCAACGTTTTCGAGTTCTTTTTCAAGTCTTTCAATTTCTTTGTCGAGGTCAACTAAATCTCCTAACGGAACAAACAATTCAAACCCGTCAATTACCTGAGAAACTACCTTTTCAGTAAGCACAGATTTATCCTCTATAAATTCAATAGATGAAACACCCGCAAGTTTCTCAATGTATACCGAGCCGTTTTTAATCGGCTTTTTATTTTCCGTCTTTACAAACAGAGCAACCTTTTTAGAAGGCACTGCGCCAACTTGAACTTTGACATTTCTTACACACTTTATAATCTCTTTTACAGGTTCAATATCTTTAACGCTAGCAGGATAATTCAATTTAGCGTTATATCTTGGGAAGTCTGCAAGCATTAACGGTCCTTTTGCATTAGGTATGCTTTTATATATTTTTTCAGTAATAAACGGAACGAACGGATGGAGCAATTTCATTATCTCGCCCAAAACGAACGTCAATACGCTTACGGTATCGTTTCTCTTTTTCTCATCTTCGCCGTAAAGCACCGGTTTAGTTAATTCAATATACCAGTCGCAGAAATCACTCCAAACAAAATCGTATAGTATCGCAAGAGCAACACCCATTTCGTATTTTTCCATATTAATGGTTACTTCTTTAACTGTTTTATTCAATTTACCTATTATCCACTTATCGGCAGAACTGAGTTTGCAATCTTTGACGTTCGATATGGTCTTGCCCTCTGCGTTCATAAGAACGAATCTTGAAGCATTCCAAATCTTGTTCATAAAGTTTCTTGCGCCCTCTATCTTCTCGTCAGAGAATCTCATGTCGCTTCCTGCCGCAACACCGTTAATCAATGAAAATCTTAAAGTGTCTGCGCCGTATTTGGAAATAATCTCCGTTGGGTCTATGCCGTTTCCCAGAGATTTACTCATCTTTCTGCCCTGCGCATCTCTAACCAAGCCGTGTATCAAAACGTCCTTAAAAGGTATGCGTTTAAGATGTTCAAGACCAGAAAAAATCATTCTTGCAACCCAGAAGAAAATTATATCGTAACCCGTAACAAGAACGTCCGTTGGATAAAAATACTCCAAATCCTCAGTCTTATCAGGATATCCAAGTGTTGAAAACGGCCAAAGAGCCGATGAAAACCAAGTGTCTAAAACGTCTTCATCTTGCTTGATATTTGTGCTTCCACACTCTGTACAGACTTTAACGTCTTGCTTTGAAATCATCATTTCTCCGCAATCTTGACAATAATAAGCAGGAATTCTGTGTCCCCACCAAAGTTGACGGGAAATACACCAATCCCTCACGTTTTCCATCCAGTTAAAATAAATCTTAGAAAATCTATCGGGCGTGAATTTAACGCTCTTTTTTCTTACAACTTCAATTGCGGGCTTTGCCAATGGCTCCATTTTTACAAACCACTGTTTACTAACGATAGGTTCTACCGTATGATTACATCTATAACAGTGCCCAACGTTGTGGTGAAGCGGTTCAATCTTTTCCAAAACACCGAGAGCCTTTAACTCTTCAACAATTTTTTCCCTACATTCAAGGGCTGGCATTCCTTGATACTTTCCAGCATTTTCGTTCATAACTCCGTCGTCAGCTATAACTCTAACTACGGCAAGTTTATGTCTTAACCCGACCTCAAAGTCGTTGGGGTCGTGCGCTGGCGTTATTTTTACTGCGCCAGTACCAAATCCAAGTTCAACGTAATCGTCAAAAACAATTGGGATTTCTTTATTAACAATGGGGAGAATTAGGGTTTTTCCCTCCATTCCTTTATATCTTTCATCTTTTTGGTTAACTGCAACAGCGGTATCGCCTAGCATGGTTTCAGGTCTAGACGTTGCAACCGTAACAAACTCATCACTATCTTTTACCGGATATTTGATATACCAAAGATGACTGTCTTCTTCAACGTATTCAACTTCGGCATCCGATAACGCAGTCTTACACTCGGGACACCAGTTTATTATTCTATCACCTCTATAAATCAATCCTTTATTATATAGGTTTACGAAAACTTCTTTAACGGCTTTTGAACACTTTTCGTCCATTGTAAAGGCAAGACGAGACCAGTCGCAAGAAGAACCGAGATATTTTAACTGCTCGATGATTCTGCCACCGTATTTTTCTTTCCAAGCCCACGCTCTTTCCAAAAAATCCTCTCTGCCAACGTCGTTTTTAGTTAAACCCTCTTTTGCCATTTGTTCAACTATTTTAACTTCGGTAGCAATAGAAGCATGGTCTGTTCCAGGAAGCCATAACGCACTATACCCTTGCATTCTCTTAAATCTAATTAAAGTATCCTGCAATGTTTCGTCTAATGCGTGTCCCATATGAAGTTGCCCCGTTATGTTGGGCGGTGGTATAACGATTGTAAAGGGCAGTTTGTTAGCATCTACGTGCGCTTTAAAATATCCGTTTTTTTCCCATTCTTCGTAAATTTCTCTTTCAAATTCCGAAGGATTGTAAGTTTTTGCCATATCCATAAGGCTTTCTCTCCTTTTTGTGTACGCAGTTTATTATACTTAAATAAAGTATAAAAGTCAAATATTATTCGCTTACGTTGTCAAATATAAGTTCAAATTCATAAAATAAAATATAAATTAACTCAATGGAGATAAAGAAATGAGAAAAATTTTATCAATTATTATGTCTTGCCTATTATTACTTGTTCCATTTTCTGCCTGCTCAAAGGATAACGGTGAAAAAGTAATTAGGCTCAACGAGGTAACGCATTCTGTTTTTTACGCCCCTCTTTACGTTGCTATTGAAAATGGATATTTTCTTGAAGAAGGTATTAAAATAGAACTCACCAACGGTGGTGGTGCTGATGCTTCAATGACCGCAGTTCTATCTAAAAGTGCCGACATAGGCTTAATGGGACCTGAAACTGTCATATATGTCTATAATCAAGGCAAAGCAGATTATCCAAAGGTTTTTGGACAATTAACGCAAAAAGACGGTTCTTTCTTAGTTTCAAGGAATGCTGAACCTAATTTTAAATGGAGCGACTTGCAAGGCAAAGAAATTTTGGCGGGAAGAAAAGGTGGCGTTCCTGCAATGACCTTTGAATACGTTCTAAATCAACTCGATATGCAAAACACTGTCGATTTTAATCTGAATTTTGACGTACAATTTAACCTTATGACTAGCGCTTTCTTAGGCGGAACTGCCGATTACTGCACAGTTTTTGAACCAACAGCTTCTGAATATCAAGCAAGTGGACAGTGGCATATAGTTGCAAGCGTGGGAGAACAAGCAGGAGAAATCCCCTACACTTCTTTTATCGCTCTTGGAAGTTTCATAAACAATAATCAAGAAACATTAAAAGACTTTTTGAATGCTATTAAAAAAGCACACGAATTTATTGATACGCATACCGAATACGAGGTTGCAGAAGCAATCGTTAAACAGTTCCCCTCAACCTCAATCAAATCCATCGAAACTTCTTTAAAAAGCTATAAAGCGATAGACGCTTGGAAAACAAATTTACAAGCAACGGAAGACAGTTTTACACGCTTGCAAACAATAATGACCAATGCAGGTGAATTAGACGCAACCGTACCTTTTAATAAAATTGTCGACAATTCTTTGGCAAAGGAAGTATTCGGCTAAAAATAATAATTTTTTACGGCGGATAAAATTATGAATAAACTGCTAGAATTCAAAAACGTTTCTTATACTTACCAAACGTTAACTGACGAAATCAACGCAATCAAAGGAATGAGTTTTAACTGTAACGACGGAGATTTTATTTCAATAATAGGCCCATCGGGATGCGGTAAAACCACGGTTTTATCTTTGATTGCAGGCTTGCTTAAACCTAGCGCTGGAAGTATATTAATAGACGGCAAAAATCAAAACGGAATTAAAGATAACATGGGATATATGCTCCAAAAGGACCATTTGTTTCCGTGGCGTACAATAGAAAAAAATGCTTTCTTACCTCTTGAAATTAAAAAAATCAATACTCCAGAAAACAGAAACTACGTTATATCTTTGCTCGAAAAATACGGACTAAAAGACTTTAAAAAAAGTTTTCCCGACCAACTATCGGGAGGTATGCGACAACGTGCCGCTTTAATTAGAACACTTGCTCCAAAGCCTAAATTACTTCTACTTGACGAGCCGTTTTCTGCTCTTGATTATCAAACTAGACTATCCGTTTGCGACGACGTTTATTCAATAATTAAAGCAGAAAAGAAAACGGCAGTTTTAGTTACCCACGACATATCCGAAGCAATTTCTATGTCAGACAAAATCATTGTGCTTTCCGATAGACCAGCACAAGTGAAATCAATTCACAAACCAAACCTCAAAGGAGAGTCGCCTTTACGCAAAAGAGAAAGCAAGGATTTTGGTTTTTGGTTTGAAAAACTTTGGAGGGATTTACACTTATGAAGAAAAAAAACAATCAAAATAAATCTTTATCCCCCGCACATTCTTTGTACTTGAAACAAATCAAACGTCAGTCCTGTTTTGTATGGATTATGCGTTTTGCAATTCTAATTTTACTTTTAGGTTTTTGGGAATTATCTGCAAGAGTCGGTCTTATTGATTCATTTATAACAAGTTATCCCTCAGAGATTGTCTTGACGATTATTGAACTATTTAAAGAAAATAATTTGGTTTATCATATTGGAGTAACTTTATATGAAACAATATTAGGTTTTTTAATTGCAGTATTTTTGGGATATATAATTGCGCTTGCGCTGTGGTGGTCTGAAAAACTTAGAAGAATTTTGGAGCCGTACATTGTAGTTTTAAATAGTCTGCCCAAAATTGCACTTGGTCCTATTATAATTATTTGGTTTGGTAGCGGTAGTAAAGCAATTATTTTTATGGCTGTTTTAATAGGCATTATAGTATGTATTATGACAATGCTTAGCGGATTTTTAGCAACAGACAAAAATAAGATATTACTACTTCAATCTATGGGCGCTAGTAAACTACAAATATTAACCAAATTAATAATACCCGGAAGTTTCCCAACTTTTATCAGTATGATGAAAATAAGCGTTGGTCTTGCCTGGGTTGGCTCTATAATGGGCGAATACCTTGTATCACGAGCTGGATTAGGTTACTTAATCGTTTATGGCGGTCAAGTGTTTAAGTTGGATTTGGTTATGGCATCAACGGTAATTCTTTGCGTATTAGCAACTTTGATGTATGCTATGGTGTCTATCGCAGAGAAATTATTAATAAAACGAAACGAAAAATAATTATTCGTAAAAAAAAAGTAAAACAACTTTCACAGTTGTGTTACTTTTTTACTATATTACAAGTTAGAGCAATATGCAAATTATTCCACCACGATTTTCATTCACAATTCTTCCTAACGTTTTTCTCATTTTGCTTTGAGTTTCGCTTGGCATTGCATTTAGTTTTCCCGCAAGACCTTCATTTACCATATCGCTGAGAGATTTTCCGAACATGTTGGTTTCCCAAATTCCAGACGGATTATTTTCAAATCGCTCGCTTATATAATTAATCAAATCTTCGCCTTGTTTTTCAGTACCAACGATTGGCGCAACCTCTGTTGCAACGTCAACTTTCATTATATGTAGACTTGGCGCAGACGCTTTGAGTTTAACGCCATATCTACCACCCTGTTTAACAAGCACCGGTTCTTCTAAATTCATTTCGTCTATTGTGGGAAAAACTACCCCATAACCTGTTTCTTCGGCAGTCTTTAAAGCATCTTTAATTTTTGTATATTTGTTTTTTTCTTCGGCAAACGAGCGTATATAACTTAAAAGTTCGCAATCGTCTTTTATATTTTCACCGCATTCTTCGGACAATACCTTAAAATATAAGTTATCTTTTACAGATAATTTATATTCAGAAACTCCTTGCCCAAGTTTTAGTTCACACAGTTCCAGACCGTTGAAATTTTCACTGTCATCAAAAACGTTGTCAAACCCACCGTAATCTTTCATTTTGCAAACACTATTTGATGCGTGTTTTACCTTATCTATAAGTTCACTAATAACTGCGCTGTCAGGTGGTAAAGTTTGCATCCATTTAGGTAAAATGACGTTAAACGAACTCATAGGAAATTCAAGAAGTGCTTTTTCCATTATTTTGCTTATATCTTGCTCGCTCATTTCCTGAACGTTAACACACTCAACAGATACGTTATGTCTTGATTGCAAATCATCTGCAATTTCTAACGCTTCTTTTGAATTAGGATTTTTGCTGTTTACTATAATAACGAAAGGCTTTTTCAAACATTTCAGTTCTTCAATGACCCTATTTTCTGCCTCAATGTAATTTTCTCTTACAATATCGCTTATGCTTCCGTCGGTAGTTATAACCACACCTATGGTTGAATATTCTTCAATTACTTTTTTCGTACCGATTTCAGCTGCTTTTTCAAACGGAATTTCTTTATCACTCCAAGGCGTTTTAACTAGTCTAGGTTTTCCATCCTCCTCATGCCCAACTGCTCCGTCAACTAAGTACCCAACGCAGTCAACTAATTTAACGTTTGCAGTCGATTTATTTTTAAACTGCACCTTTACTCCGTTTGCGGGTATAAACTTTGGTTGCGTTGTCATTATCGTTTTGCCGTCAGCCGATTGAGGCATTTCATCTGTCGCTATTTGTTTTTGAAGTTTATTGCTGATATTTGGTATAACCATCTTCTCCATAAACTTTGTTATAAAGGTGGATTTTCCCGTCCTTACTGGTCCTACTACCCCAATGTATATATCTCCACCGGTCCTATCCGATATATCTTTATAAATATCGTATTTCTCCATAAAAAAACCTCCCACACATTTCACTGTTAATGTATGAGAGATTTTTGTGTTTTATGAAAAAAAAATTATAATTGCTCGTTATTAACCGCTTGTTTCTTTTCCTGTTCTTTTTTCGCCTTCATCTTAACAACCATTTCTTTGATTGACGTTGGATGTTCTTCGCCTGCAAGCATGCGTTTTATATTATTCCTATGCGCAAACCAAGTGAACAGACAAACGGCAAATATAAGCATATTGGAAACAACAAAAAAAGTTATTGTCTTAGAGTTTAACGACTCGTTGTACGCAATAAATAAACGCATACTACTACCAATAGCGGGTGGAGTTATCGCAATAAACGACCCCATCGCACCAAATTCTGTGAAATATATAAATAATAACGCAGCAACAAGCGCCATAACAACTAACACCGACCAAACCAAACCATAGGCAAAAGAACAGACCAAAAATACACCTATTGTGGACGCTATCCCTTTACCACCTTTAAATTTTAGAACGACGGGAAAAATATGCCCTAAAACAGCACAAAGTCCACAAAGGAATATAGCAAAGTCTGCTATTATAAACTCACAATTTTCAAAATACTTATTTTTAAAAATCAAATGAGCCACAAGCGTTGGTATAACGCCTTTCATTATATCCAAAAAAAATGTTAGAAGTCCCGCTTTAAGACCTAAGTTTCTACTCATATTGAGAGTTCCGGGATTCCCACTACCCATCTTTCTTATGTCTGTTTTTTTAATTTTAGAAATAATTATCGCCCAATTTATGTTGCCAAAAAAATAACTGCTTATTGCGAGAAACGAAAGCAATAAAATGTTAATCATCATCTTTCTCCCTAACCATAAGTTTTATGGGAGTACCCGAAAAGTCATAAGCTTTCCTAAGATTGTTTTCCAAATATCTCTTATAAGAAAAGTGCATTAGTGCAGTTTCATTAACAAAGAATATAAATGACGGAGGATTAACGCCTAACTGTGTAACGTATTTAATTTTAAGCCTTTTACCATTCACCGAAGGAGGCTCGTTCGCACGAACGCAATCTAAAATAAGGTCATTAAGTTGCCCTGTCGATATTCTTCTGCTAGCATTTTCGAGAACATTTGTTGCAAGGTCTAATATTTTATCCGTTCTTTGTCCGGTTTTTGCAGAGACGTAAATAGGAACGATATAGTCCATAAATTTTAGTGCTTCGTTTAAATCATAGTTAAACTTATTGATTGTATTAGTATCTTTTTCTATCAAGTCCCACTTGTTCATTACGATAATAGAGGGCTTACCTTGTTCGTGAACGTATCCGCAAATCTTTACGTCTTGCTCAGTAATACCAACCTCTGAATCAATCATAATAATACAAACGTCCGCACGCCTAATTGCGCCTAACGCCCTTAAAACACTATAATATTCTAAGTCCTCTTCAACACTTTTTTTCTTTCTTATTCCAGCAGTATCAATAAGGGTATAATTTCTGTCTTTGTAAACGAACTTAGTATCAATAGCATCTCTTGTAGTACCTGCTATGTCAGACACAATCGTTCTATCAAACCCTAGTAATTTATTGCATAAACTAGATTTGCCAGCATTCGGTTTTCCAACGACTGCAAGCTTTATAGATTGGTCGTCATCAGTCTTTTCAAAACTATCAATATAAGTACACACTTCATCAAGAAGGTCCCCTATTCCGTTCCCGTGTTCAGCTGAAATTCCAAACGGTTCGCCAAGCCCCAAATTATAAAATTCAAAGAGTTTTTCGGGCGCATAGTTATCAAGTTTGTTAACAGCCAATACGACCGGCTTACCTGACTTTCTAAGTTTCATCGCAACGTCTTCATCCGAAGCGTTAAGACCTGTTTTTGCGTCGGTAAATAATATAATAACGTCTGCCGTTTCAATTGCTATTTCTGCTTGTTTTTGTATATGCATCCACATTTCGTCAGTGGATTTAAGTTCAAGACCGCCCGTATCAACAAGCGTAAAAGACCGACCGCACCATTCTGCGTCAGCGTAAAGTCTATCCCTCGTTACGCCAGGGAAATCTTCAACAATTGAAATTTTCTTTCCGACAACTTTGTTAAAGAAGGTCGATTTACCAACGTTCGGCCTTCCAACTATTGCCACTAATGGTTTTGCCACTTATCTAACCGTCCTAAATATTATATCCACATTATAACTGTTCCGATTATAAGCACGATAACCGAAATCCAAAATAAAACCTTAACCCACTTTTTGTTCCCAGGAAGGAAATTATATGCTGCAAAGCCTATAACGATAAGTATGCAAAGATTTTTAATAGTGCTGAGAAGATTTAACAAAACGCCACCGTTGATAGTCAAAATGTTAAAGTGTGCAAAAATATCCACAACCATCAAGATTGCAACTATTACAAGTGCAACGTATGATAATAGATTGATAAAGCCTTTGTTTGAGTTTTTCATTTTAATGCTCCTTTATATAAAATTATTTTTTTTCGCTTAAAATAACGGCGTTGTTACCACTTTGACTAAACGTGACCAAAACTGCCTCACCACGAGAAGTAGGAACGTTTTTGCCCACGTAATCAGCCCTTATCGGAAGTTCTCTGTGTCCTCTATCAATTAATACAGCAAGTTGTATCGTTCTCGGTCTGCCTAGTTTAAAGACTGCTTCAATACCCGCTCTAACAGTTCTACCGGTAAACAATACTTCGTCGCATAGAACAACGTCTTTGTCTTCAATGGAAAAATCAACCTTGCTTCCAGTTACTTTAGCATCTAAAAGTTCAGTCGACAAATCATCTCTATACAAAGTGATGTCAAGTGTGCCAACTGGAACACTGGCGTTTTCAATATCGTTAATAGTGCTTGCAAGTTTTTGGCAAAAAGGAACTCCTCCCTTTGCTATGCCTAAAAGGACGACGTTTGATACGCCTTTATTATTTTCAATAATCTCGTGTGAAATACGCCTAACCGCTCTATCAATGGCTATCGTATCTAACAATACCGTTTTTATTTCCATATTATTTTATACTTTTTAAGACCTTGTTAAAATAATCAGGCAACTCACTTTCAAAAGACATTTCCACGTTTTTTGTCGGATGAACAAATTTCAAACGCTTTGCGTGAAGCAATTGCCCGTCAAGTTTAAATTTTTGATTCTTGAAACCGTATTCTTTATCACCAACTACGGGGTGCCCTATATGTTTTGCGTGAACTCTAATTTGATGAGTTCTGCCTGTCCTTAACGAGAACTCGCATAACGTATATTTGCTAAAACGTTCTATTACCTTAAAATCTGTTACCGCTTGTCGCCCCATACTTAAAACACTCATTTTTGTTCTATCGTTAGGATTGCGACCTATAAAAGTGTCAATAGTGCCCTTGTCTTCTTTTACCACACCTTCTAACAGTGCGTAATAAATTCTCTTACACGTTTTTTCCTCTATTTGTTTTGCCAAAGATAAATGCGCTTTATCGTTCTTAGCTACTACCAAAAGACCCGACGTGTTTTTATCTATTCTGTGAACAATTCCGGGTCTTATTACGCCGTTTATGCCCGACAAGTTATCTAAATGATAAAGCAACGCATTAACAAGAGTAGAGCCGTGTGTTCCGTTACCGGCGTGAACAGTCATTCCCTGAGGTTTATCTATAACCGCCAAATCTTCGTCTTGATAAACGATATTAAGCGGAATATTCTCTGGCTCAACGTCAAGATTTTCATTGTCAGGTAAAATTATCGAGATGTTGTCCCCAACTTTAAGCGTTTTATTCGACTTACACGTTTTGCCGTTAATAATTAAATTTCCTTTGTCGCAAATCTTTTTAACGTGTGAACGTGTAAGCATAAGTTTTTCAGAAAGATAAACGTCTGCACGTGTATTTTCAACACCGTCAAACTCAAAATTTTCAGTCTTCATTTTCTTTTACACAATCTTCATCACTTTTAACAGATAAATCATTATCTTGACCGATTGGCTTACGCTTAAATATCGCTTCTTTATCTAAAAACAAATAATGAATTATTAACATTATTACCCCAACGGTTAAAAAACTGTCAGCAAGATTAAATACGGGAAAATTATATGTTCCGAAAGTGAAACTTAAAAAATCCGTTACTCCGTTAAAACTAAGCCTATCAATAAAATTACCGATTGTTCCACCTACTATAAATATTATTGAATATTGTAGCCATTTATAGCCTTTTTTTAAAGAATAAACGTAAAATGCACCAAAAACAACAAGGGCAAAGCCTGTTAATATTTTAAAAAACGTTTGCGCCCATTCAACGTCAGACAAAAAACTCCAAGCAGCACCAGTATTTACAGTATAGGTAAAACTAAAAAAGCCGTCTATAACAGTTGTATTTCCTTTATCTAAATACAAATTCTTAAAATATACTTTTGTAAGTTGGTCAAGCAGGATTAAAATTGCTAGCACCACTACAGGCAAAACGTAAAAAATTACTCGTTTGCATCCATTAGCCCAAGTTCTTTGCATAAATCCTCCAACTTTAAATCTCCTGGATTTAAAACGTCTTCCATATTAAACCCATTATCCTCTGTCGCCGCAATATACTCGGCAATTTTCCCCTTAGGATTAAAAGCATAAGATTGACTTAAACTTTCATCAGCTTTATTTAGCGCCTTTTTGGGGTCAAAACCGCTAATAAGCCTATTAATTCTATCTTTTACCGATACAGCATCCATTACGGGTTTATACACAGGATATTTTTCTTTTAGCGCTATAAAATATTCTTCCCATTTTTGCGAAAAGTTACGCAATCTTTCCATCTCAACAGAATATTTTAATATGGCTTTTTCTTCTATCTCAGTCGCAGTTTTTTGCGCCTTTTCAAGCGTTGACGCTATCAAAGACTCCTTTTGTTTTAATTTGTCTAGTTTTGCTTTAAGTTCAGAGTTCTCTTTGGTAAGGTCAACAACCCTGCCTCTCTGTTCGGCAAGTTTGGACTCGTATTCGATTTTTAGTTCAGAAATAATTTCAACAACTTCTTTCTGTTTATATTTCTTTTTATCGATTTCCAAAGTGTTTCCCCCGTATACTTTTAATCGTTTACGCTAATTTTTTTCGACCTAATATCACTGAGCATTTTTTGTTTTAAATCATATAGTCCGTCAGACAAGTCAACCTTATATAAATGAGGCTTATCTAAACGTTTATATTCATCCCAAAAACTTTCAAGTTCTTGTTTTGCATACGCTTTTATTGTTTTTAAATCCGGAAGGTCATAAACCAATTTTCCATCTTTAATAACGTCAACTTGTAACATTCTTACCGTGTAGTTTTCAAAGGTGATTTTTTTCCATCTCTCGTGTGGGTGAGTCAAAACCAAAGGTTTACTTTGGTCAATCGGTTGTTCGCTTCTTAGACAAATACAGTCCGCCTCGGCTTTACCAGTTGCTTTATCGTAAACTCTATAAATATTTTTAAACCCAGGATTGGTTATTTTTGCAGTATTATTAGAAAGTTTTATTTTAGGAGTAACGTTGCCTTCTGAATCTATTATAGCGGCGAGTTTATAAACACCGCCAAGCGCCGGCATATCTGCACTTGTAATAAGTTTTGTACCCACTCCCCAAAGGCTGATTTGCGCCCCTTGATTTTTTAAGGAGTTTATAGAATATTCGTCTAAATCCCCTGATGCGCATATTATAGCGTCAGGGTATCCCGCTTTAACCAGCATTTCTTTTGCTTTTTTAGATAAATATGCAAGGTCGCCAGAATCCAATCTTATACCCTTTGGCTTATGCCCACTTTCTTTAAGTTTGTCAAAAACTTTTATTGCGTTTGGAACGCCTTGCAAAAGAGTGTCATACGTGTCGACGAGTAACAACGCATTGTCTGGATATACCTTTGCGTATTCCATAAATGCAGTATACTCGTCTTTAAAGTTCATAACCCAACTGTGTGCGTGCGTTCCTGCTACGGGTATGTCAAACATTTTTCCCGCAAGAACGTTAGAAGTTACTGCGCATCCACCTATAACTGCCGCCCTTGCACCATATATTCCCGCATCTGGTGCTTGAGCCCTTCTTAAACCGAACTCCATAACCGTATCGCCCTTTGCCGCATAACAAATTTTTGCAGACTTGGTTGCGATAAGCGTTTGGAAGTTTATCATATTTAATATTGCAGTTTCAATAAGTTGCGCTTGCATTATTGGCGCTTTAACGGTTAATATAGGTTCTCCCGGGAAAACAACCGTTCCTTCGGGAACAGCATAAACGTCTCCCGTGAACTTAAAGTTCTTTAAATATTCTAAAAATTTCTCGCTAAATATTCCAAGACTTCTTAAATAAGATATCTCTTCTTCGCCAAAATTTAAATTTAAAATGTATTCAACAACTTGTTCTAATCCACAAGCCAAAGAATATGTTATCATTTCGTTTTGTCTAAAAAAAACGTCGAAAACAGCAACTTCGTCTGTTCTTGCTTTTTCAAGATAACCGTTCATCATTGTAAGTTGGTATAGGTCTGTTAGTAAAGTTAGATTTCTCTCCGTCTGTTTCATTGTTCTATTCCTTAAACGATTTTATTTGTGGAATTTCTTCTATAACATGTTCTTCCATTGACTTTTCAGCCTTTCTTTGTTCATAATTTTTATAATCTGCAGATTTGTTTTTTGCTATATCTTCCGACTTGTAACCTGCAACCATTATGCTTACGAATGCTAAAATAAACATAAATACAATAACAATTATTACAGAAATCCACCACGGAAGATATGCGGTGTATTGAAGTAACGCATATAATATAGCGAGCCCCAAAGTTACATCCGAGATAAACAAATACCACGCTGATTTTTTCGCAATGCCAAGCACGATAAAGTATAAGCCGTATCCAACGAAAACGCAGAATAAAAAATTCAGTATCGGATGCGTCCAAAAGTTTAGCGGAACTACAAAATCAGCAATCATTACCGCAAGGGAAATAACGAGTATTAAGATAGAGAATACACAAGTTAAAACTCTTTCTTTTTTCATTTTTACGCTTATACCTCCATTTTTTTATAAGTATAACACAATTCTTTTAATTTGTAAATACAATTAAGGTTGTTTGCACTCACAAAAAATCATTTTTTGTTTTTTATTTTAGACATAAAAAACGCCTCAATTTTTCATTGAAGCGTTTGCAAAAATTACATAATTTATTTTTTTAAACCTCTGCGTCTATACGTTTTATTAAACTGACTATATTAAGAGCGATTTTCTCATTATTTTCGCTGTTCTGACTTTCAACCATAACTCTAATCTTAGGTTCAGTCCCTGACGCTCTTATCATTAACCTCCCCACACCTTTTAATTGAGAATTATACTCAGAAACAACACGAAGCAGTTCTTCATTGTTCATTATTCTAAACTTATCTTCAACCACAACGTTTTTATTAGTCTGAGGATACAAGTTTATATTCAGTGCATTTGACATTGAAACTTTTTCTTTTGCAATTAAATTTGCTATAATTATCGCCGTCAGTATTCCGTCTCCCGTAGTCGCTAAATCTTTAATAATGACGTGTCCGCTTTGTTCTCCGCCCAAACTCAAATTTTGTTCTCTCAATTTTGCCAAAACGTATTTATCGCCGATATCAGTCCTTATTAAATCAATACCGTCATCTTTTAACATATGTTCTACCGCCATATTAGTATGACTAGTACCAACGACTACATTTTTATTTAATTTACCTTGTTTTTTAAAGTATTTTGCAAGGCCACATATTATTTTATCTCCGTCTATAATGTTTCCAGTTTCATCAACGGCAATCAGCCTATCGGCATCCCCGTCAAATGCAAATCCCATATCTGCTTTATAGCGGTAAACTCGTTTTACTAAATTTTCGGGATACAACGCTCCACATCCGTGGTTTATTTTTAGCCCGTCGTTAACACAATTAGAAGCGATTACGTTTGCTCCAAGTTTTCTAAACACCTCAGGTGCAATTCTGTGCGCAGCGCCATACGCTCCGTCTAAAACTATCGTCATTCCATCAAGACGGTTTTGACTACATTCTATTAAAAAATTTCTATATAGTTTTGTAAGGTTAAAATCTTGTTCATATCTTCCTATATTAGGAAAATCGTTTACTTTTTCTCTAATAAAGCATCTTTCAATTCTCTCTTCTTCTTTATCGCAGAGTTTATACCCCTCGCTGTCAAAGACTTTTATTCCGTTATATTCCCCACTATTATGTGATGCGCTTATAACTATTCCATAATCCGCTTTTAACGTTCTTGTTAAATACGCAACGCCTGCTGTTGGAATCACGCCAACGTCAACTACGTTAGCACCGCCACTCATTGCTCCACTAGCCAAACTTAACGATAAATAAGTGTTGGAAATCCTAGTGTCTGCGCCTATTATGATTGTAGGCTTATCTTTAAGTATTGATAATGCGTTGCCTATTTTATATGCAATATTTTGTGTTAATTCTTCGTTAACCTTACCACGAAGCCCGTCTGTCCCAAAAAACAATCCCATAATTACTTTCCTCCACTGCTTTCTTTTAGATAATTGTGCGCCCTGTTTTGCTTTGTTTGTTGCCTAACTCTACCTATGACAAAGTCGTCTGTATAAACATTTTCGGTAACGGTAGTACCTGCACAAATATAAGCTTTATCCTCAATTGAAACAGGAGCGATAACGTTACAGTTGCTACCAATAAAACAATTGTTGCCAACCTTTATTTTTTGCTTAATTCTTCCATTGTAGTTTACGAATATTGCACCGCAACCTATGTTACAGTCTTTGCCAACCTCTGCATCTCCAACATATGCAAGATGACTAACCTTGCTTCCTTTACCTATTATTGAATTTTTAACCTCGACAAAGTTCCCTATCCTTACTTTATCTGAAATGTTTGAGTTTGGTCTAAGCCTTGCAAACGGACCTATCTCACAATCACATCCGATTACCGATTTTTCACACTGCGAACTGTTAACAATTGTTCTTTCACCTATTACCGTGTCTTTTATGTAACACCCCGGCAAAATCACTACTCCGTCTTTAATATGACAATTACCCTCAATCCTGTTGTTTTCATATATAGTAACGTTTTCGCCAATAATTACAGTATCATCTATAAAAGTGGATTTCTTATCTTTTAGTATCAAATTTTTACTAATGATTTTTTTCATATCAACTCTCCATGAAATATTATACGCAACGTAAAATTTTATTGTTACAGGTTTCTTATTTTAAGGGGTTTATTTAATAATGTCAAATGTTTTTTAATGCCGAAAAATGCAGTTTTTAGCCAAATTTTATTAAAATTTGCTAATTTTAGCCTATTTTTAGCATTACAAGTTTTCAAATTTGCGGGGTCAAATTTATAAATTCAGACGTATTAATATCATTTTAGTGTCATATTTTCAAAACGTGATAACGTTTTATTATATAGTGAAAGTTTTGAAAATTTTTTTTATTTTTTATTAAATTTATGTTCTCTATTAACTGTTGACATAAAATATTATGTATGTTATAATAAAAAAGGTGATTTTATGATTGGTATTGTAGTTGCTTTGGAAAAAGAAGCTAATTCGCTTTTAGATAAATTTGAGAACGTAAACAGATTTATTATTTGTGAAAAAATTTGCTATGAAGGAGTTGTTTTCGGCAAACACGTTTTACTTATAATTAGTGGTATAGGCAAAGTAAATGCCTCATTATCCACTCAATTGCTAATCGACAAATATTCTCCTGAATACATCCTCAACTTTGGAACTTGCGGTGGCATGAATAATAGTGTCGAAATCCTTAAATATTACGTTGTTGAGCAGGCACTTCAATTTGATTTCGATTTAAGAGAACTAGACGGTGTTCCGCTAGGATATATTCAAGATTATGACAGAGTATTTTTCCCATGCGATACCAAAAATTTAGATTTTCTCCCCAAAAGCAAACTAGCAAGCGCTGATAGATTTACTAACAATATCAACGATATCAACGCAATTAATCAATCGGGCGCATCACTAAGAGATATGGAGGGCGGAGCAATTGCCCAAGTATGTCTTTCAAACAATACCCCATTGGTTATGATTAAGGGTATAACAGACATTTTTGGTGCAGGCACCGCCGAAGAACAGTTTTATCAAAATTTAGCTGCGGTAGGAAATGGTTTCCCTAAAATTATAGAAAAGGTAATTACATCTTTTAGTAAATAATAAAATATTTTATATGGAGAAAGTTTATGAGCGAAGTTGAACAAGACGTTGTTGTTTCAAAACAAAAACGCAACGAAAAACCTATTAAAAACGTTTGGGGCAAGCAATGTGTTGGAACTATATTCTTTTGCATTTTTGCATTACTCGTCGTTCTTATCCCTGTTAACTTTGTCGATATGACAATGGCGTATAACGTGCTTCCTTTTATTGGTGATAGTAGCATATTTGAAACGCAGGCGATATTAATTCAAGGTTTCGGAGCATTTAGCGGGCTTGAAGATACGATATTAAAAACTTTACAACTAGTTTTATATTACGCAACGTACGGCTACTTAGGAATCGTTGCATTAAATATCGTTTTCAGCCTCTTATTAATAGTTACTCGTTCAGTAACGTTAAGAGTTATATTCAAAATTTTAAGTATATTGTTTGGCTTTGCCATGATTGCTATAATGGCAGCCCATTTAATTTATCTCGGCGGATACATAGGTATTATGCTCACGGATATGTCTAGTGGCGCAGAAATTTCAAACATACCAGACAATAACGCCTTGCTATTTGGAATTGCAGTTTCCATTATGTCAGGTCTCCTGATTAAAAGACAGTTCTGTTGGTATGCTAGATTATATTAATTTTATCTAAAAGTTAAATCGGTTCGCTAATTAGCGAACCGATTTTTGTTGTTGACACAAAAAAAGAAGTCGAAAATAACATTCAACTTCTCTTCACTTTCTCTAAATTTTTTTAACTTTTTTACAGTTCCTTGTTTTATAACTTTTTGCGAAAGAGTTTATAAAACAACTTCGAACACGCTTCCTCCACCCTCGTTATCTCTCACTGACAAAGTTCCTCCGTTTATAGTAACTATTTGTTTAGCAAGAGCAAGTCCTAACCCATTGCCCTCAGTCTTATGAACGCTGTCAATTTGAAAGAATTTATCATAAATCTTTTTCTTCATATTATCGGCTATTCCAGGACCTTTATCACATATAGCGAAAACGACTTTCCCCTCATCATTCCTTTTCAGCTTCATCACTATTTCTTCTCCAAAAGGACTAAATTTAATAGCGTTACTAATGAGGTTGGTCCAAACGTGCAACAACAAATCCTCTGTTCCGCAAAAAACAATTTCTTCTAGGTCAACGTCAAGAACAATATCTTTTTTAGTCCATTTCATCTCGTAAAGAAGAATTGCTTGCCGTATTTGTTCGTCTAACCTATAATTAATCTTTTTTGTTTGAATAATTTGATTGTCTATCTTTGCTAGCAACAAAACGTTTCCTACTAACGTAGATAATTTTTTAGTGTTAAAATGTATTTTTTGAATATATTCTTTTTGTTTTTCCTCATCCTTACAATCTTGTAAAAGCATAGAGTATCCCTCTATTGCGCTTAATGGAGTTTTGAATTCATGAGATACGTTTGAAATAAAGTCCGCTTGCAAGGTCTCCATAGAGGCTAATTCTTGTACCATAATATTAAAGTTTTTGTAAATATTATCTATTTCGTTAATTCTAATCTTTTGGTCAATTCTAATGTCAAAATCGCCTTTTGCAACCTTTCCCATACTATCGTTTACACGCCTTAATGGAATTATAATAAATTTATTGAGCAATAACGCAAGCGCAGTACCGATTGCGAGGCTAAAAACAAACACCATTAACTCAGACGATATTTTCCATTCGTTGTGTGTCAAAGAATTAATTATAGTAACTGCAACGGTTGCAAAACCAACCGCTACTAAATTCTCTACAAGTAATATTACCGTACACCAAAGTGTAAGACTGAGTTTGGTCTTATTATCCTTTTTCATTCTTTAACCACCTTATAGCCTACGCCACGAATAGTTACTATCTTAAAATCCGAATTGTCTCTAAATCTTTCCCTAAGCTTTCCTATATGCACTTCAACGGTGTGAGTGTCTGACTCGCTATCGTATCCCCATATGTCATCCATAATTTGCTGACGAGTAAAAATTCTTCCTGGATATGAACATAATTTATATAGCAACATAAACTCTTTCTGTGGCAATACAATCCTTTCCCCATTAGATATAACAGTCATTGTATCCCACTCTAAAATCGTTGAGCCCATAACTTGTTTACGTTCGTTAATCATCTGCGCACGCCTAAGTAGGGCGTTAACCCTGAGTATCATTTCGTTAATATTTATAGGTTTAACCATATAATCATCCGTTCCCGAATGAAATCCCATATACATATCGTTGAAAGCGTCTTTTGCGGTTATCATTAAAACAGGAATGTTTTTTCCCAAATCTCTAATCGACCTAACAAGAGTATATCCATCCATAATCGGCATCATTATATCGGAAATTAAAAGGTCAAAAGTTTCCCTTTCTATACTGTCTAAAGCCTCTTGTCCGTTTGATACACCTTTAACTTGAAATCCATGTTGCAAAAGGACGTGCTGAAACAACTGTCTTAAATCTTTATCGTCTTCCGCAATTAAAATCTTAAACATTTTTATCCCTCGATAACTATTTTTAAAATTAATGGCATTACAAAAAACCTCTTCAAATCAAAAGAAGAGGTTTTATCGTTTATTTTTTGAAAAGTTTTTTCATAAAGAGTGGTAATTCTCTTCCGCTCTTCTTTTCTTCGGGCGCACTGTTTAATTCTTCTTGTATCTTTTGAATTTCAGGCGCAACTGCTGGTTGTTCGGCAGGCTCTTCCGCATATACGGCTTGCGCTTCCGCTTGAGCCTTTTCCTTTTCTTCAATGTCTCTAAGTAGCGGAGGAACTGCACTCTCAACCGCTTTTTGTTCATTTCTAAGATTGATAACGGGTTTTACTTCTATTTGCTCGTTATCTGCTTTAACCTCACGAATGTCAGAAACAGAAACAAATCCTGTTGCAATAACGGTGATTTTAACCTCGTCTGCCATATTTTCATCAATGGTTGCACCAAAAATAATGTTTGCTGACGAATCGATTATGCCTTGAACTAAAACAGCTGCTTCGTTTACTTCAGTCAACATTAAATCTTTTCCGCCTGTTACGTTTAAGATAACAGACTTTGCACCCTCAATAGTAGTTTCGAGAAGAGGACTTGAAACGGCTTGTCTAACCGACTCAATAACTCTGTTTTCACCTTTTGCTCTACCTATACCCATATGCGCTAAACCTTGATTTCTCATAACGGTATTAACGTCCGCAAAGTCAAGATTAATGAGAGAAGGAGTGGCGATTAAATCAACAACGCTAACAATACCTTGCTTTAACATATCGTCAGCAACTTTAAATGCGTCCAACATTCCCGTTTGAGGAGGTAAAAATTGTAAGAGTTTATCGTTAGGTATAATTACTAACGTATCAACGTATTTTCTTAGGTTAATAACGCCTTTATTGGCATTTTCGTTTCTAACCTTTCCTTCAAACGAGAAAGGTTTTGTTACTACTGCAACCGTTAATATTCCGAGTTCTCTTGCAATTCTGGCTATAACGGACGCAGCACCCGTTCCCGTTCCGCCACCCATTCCAGCGGCAATAAACAGTAAATCTGTTCCTCTAAGAACTTCTTCTATTTGTTCTTTGGATTCTTCTGCCGCTTGTTCTCCAACGTTTGGATTACTTCCAGCACCTAACCCCTTGGTGAGTTTGTCGCCAATTTGAATTCTTGTATCTGCCTTTGAGAGTAAAAGCGCTTGATTATCGGTATTAACTGCAATAAATTCTGCGCTAGTTATATTTGATTCAATCATACTGTTAACGGCGTTACAGCCACCGCCACCTACCCCCATAACTTTAATTACGGCAGAACTGATTTTGAAATTTTCTTGTCCAAACATATTTTAATCTCCTTGTTATCAATTTATATATTGGTTTTATTCGTTAGTTTTGTTCAAGAGCCAAATCTAACAGTGAAAGAATTGTTGATTCGGTAGGCTTATTCATAAGTGGCACTCTTGGCGCAACCACTTCAACGTTCATTCCAAGCCTCCCTGAAACGTGCTCTTTTGCGCCTCTAATATAAGTAATTCCACCACCTGTTATTTTTAATGAAACGTAATCCGGTATAACAAATCCCGAATTTTCCAAACAATCGGAAACGTTTTCACAAAGAATATCTAGAGTTTTAATTACGTTATCTTGAACGTCTTTAACGCTGTAATACTGCCCATTATCGCACTCCAAAAGGTCAAATGATTCAGAAGACACACGCTTACTCAAACTAACGTTGCGTTTAAGTTTTTCCGCATCATTAAATTCTAAATTAAATTTTTCACACAGCGATGCAGTTATGTAACCACCGCCAAAAGCAAAAGTTTTTTGGAAAACTATTCCGTCTCCGTGTATTATAGTTAGAGTTGTCGATATATATCCAACGTCTACTAAAAGCGCTATTCTATCTCTTGTTTCCGGCTCGACCAGATAGAGCGCTTGCGCAAGAGTAGACGACACGCACTCTACAAACTTAAAGCCTGATGTTTTGAGCGCAGGTGTTACTGCTTCGATAAAATAGTTACTACAAACTGTAAACGAGAGTTTGCCTTTTAATATTTCGCTCACTGCCCCAACTGGATTTGCAAGCCTCCTAAAATCATCTAACTCATATACGATTGCAGACCTATTGATTAAAGTAAATTTTGAAGAAGAAAGAACAAAAGCCGCTTCGTAAAGAGCGTCAACGTCGCTTTCTTGAATTTTTTTCTTTTTACTAAAAGATATTTGACTTTCTTTTACGACAACCTGAGTAAACTCACCAGGTGCGCCAACGTAAACTGTATCGAGCATTCCTCTCGATGCTTTCATCAACGATTCACCAGCAACTAACAATGCTTGTTTTAACTTGTCCGCATCAAAGAACGTGCCGTTTTCATATCCGTCGTACTCGTAAGAATAACTAGCCTTAATAATAAAGGTCTTGTTAATACCTCTTTCCCCAACAACCGCCCTTATCGACGAAGAACCGATATCAATAATCGCAACTTGTTTTTTTTGCATAATTCACCTTTATTGTCCTATCAAACTTCCATCAGACCACGTTACTTGAATCTCGCCAGTCTGACTGTTTTTTGAAACCAACAGTTTGTCAAAAGCCTTTTCGTAATCACTAACTTCGCTATCGTAAACGTTAAAGGCTTGATTAATTTTGTTTACCCCGCTTTCCTCAGCCTTTAAAATTCTAATTTTAACTCCCGTATAAGTATCAAACTCAACGTCCGCTAATTCGTTCGGAGCGGGTTTATCCACTTTAATTGCTTTTATGCAGTTTGTTAAATTTACACTCTTTGCCATTTCAAACACGGCAGTCATTAATTGTTCGCTATCCGTTTTAAGCACTGAGCCAGGCGTTGCTTGGAGCACGTTTACTCCCTTAACTTCTAGTTTTATCATTTGCCTATTATCGTTTTGAACAGTCCCACTATATGAATTAAGAACGAATCCGTCTTCATTTGTTATATATACTTTTCCGTCTTGTTCAAAATAATAAACTTCTCTTCTTTCCTTTAAACTTACCTCTATAACGTTGGGATACTTTTTATCAACACGAACAACTTCTAAATAATGGTATCCTTTCAATGCTTGTACTATTTCTTCGGTATCCAAAAATAGCAAGTTTTTACCTATATATCCATCTAAAAGTTGCTGAATTTCGCTTGAATCAGTTTTTTCTGACACGGCAAAATTTACTTGCGCTTTGCGCACGTAAAATAGACTTACCGTTGATAAAATAGCGATAAGAATAAATGCAACTACTATTAAGATTAAAGAAATTTTCTTTGTCCTCATAAGTGTTTCCTAAACTTTATCTGCGTTTGACAATATCAGCGCCGAGCGCTCTGAGTTTTTCATCAAATCGGTAATATCCTCGTTCGACGTGCCAAATACCGTCAACAACCGTTTGACCTTCTGCGTTTAATCCTGCAAGCACGAGAGAGGCACCGCCCCTCAAATCGGTTGAAACAACCTCTGCTCCACTTAGCCTATTAACGCCACTAATTATTGCCGTTCTGCCTTTAACCGTTATATCCGCCCCCATCTTTATAAGTTCCGAAACGTGCTTATATCTAGTTTCAAAAACGTTTTCAGATATTACCGATAGCCCCTGACACACTGAAAGAAAAGACATTGTTTGGGGTTGCAAGTCGGTGGGAAAACTCGGGTACGGACCGGTCGTAAATGAAAAGGCCTTTCTTACTCTCCCACTTTTTAGATATATTATATCATTTTTTATAGTAATTTTACAAGTATTATCGCAAAGTTTATGTATTAAAGAGGAAATATTTTTTATTCTGCAATTTTTTATTTCTATCTCTCCGCCCGTAATTGCAGCACTTAAAAGATACGTCCCTGCTTCAATGCGGTCGGGAATGGGTTTATAAACCGTTCCGTGTAATTTTTTCACCCCCTCTATCAGTATGATTGACGTTCCTGCTCCGTAAATCTTAGCACCCATTGAATTCAAAAAGCACATTAAATCAACAATTTCCGGCTCTTTCGCAGGGTTATGTATCTCCGTTTTACCTTCGGCGAATACTGATGTCATAATAGCATTTTCGGTCGCACCCACCGATGGAAAATCCAAATAAATTTCAGCGCCTGTAATTTTATCTGCTTGACAGTTTATTTCTCCACCCTGCTCGACCGTTTTTACTCCCAAACTTTTTAAGGCGCTTAGATGAATGTCTATCGGCCTAAGCCCTATATCACATCCGCCAGGATAACTTAATTTCGCTTTTTTTACACGTGATAAAAGCGCCCCCATCATAAAAATTGAGGAACGCAACTCTTTGCTTAAATCGCTTGGTATTAAGCAACTTTTAATTTCTTCGGCTTTAATTACCAGATTGTTACCTTGAAAAAGAGTTTTTACCCCTAAAACGTTAAGTATTTTTACCATGCTTAATACGTCTGCTATCATAGGACAATCTTTTATAACCACTTCTTCATCTGTCATAATTGACGCAGCGATTAAGGGAAGAACTGAATTCTTTGCACTTTCTATTTTAACAGAGCCGTCTAATCTTTTTCCACCGTTTATTATGTATTTTCCCATATAACTCCCCCATACGTCGATATTCTATTCTATGGGGAAAACGTTTAAAAAGTTAATGAACCTTGCTTAGATATATTGTATAACACCCCCATTTCTGCCATAAATATTATAATCGAAGTATTACCGCTAGAAACAAGCGGTAACGGTAGTCCAGTTGGAGGTATGCTTCCGGTTACAACCAAAGCGTTTATTACAACTTGTATTCCGAATATCATAGTTATTCCAACTGCAAGCATATAGCCAAATACGTCTTTTGCTTTTCCTGCAATTTTAAGCCCCCTATATATGATAAATCCCAACAGCAAAAAGAAAGCTACCATACCTATAAAACCTATTTCTTCCCCAACCACTGACAATATAAAATCCGATTCAGCAAACGGTAAAAATGCATACTTCTGTCTTGACGAAAACAACCCAACGCCAAACCAACCACCAGAGCCCAATGCGTATAGCGATTGCAAAAGTTGATATCCTTCACCCTTGGGACTTGACCAAGGGTTTAAGAATGCACCGAGTCTTGCAAGTCTATAAGGTTCGATAATTATTAAAACTACACCTATGACTATTGCAGGGGCAATTATTAAAGCAAAATGCTTTAACTTCATACCCGCAGAAAAAAGCATAGTCATCATTAATAACCCAACGCATACTGTAATCGACATGTTAGGCTCTATTATTATCAATAAGCAAGTTACTATACCGAAAAACAAAACAGGTAGTATCCCCAAAAAATTTTGCATTTTTTCAGGATTTTTACTAACGTAAGTGGCAGAAAAAAGAATTAGAGAAAACTTGGCAATTTCAGACGGCTGTATAGTTACGCCCCCAACTCCTATCCAACGTTTAGCACCATAATTTTCAACACCTATCCCTGGCACGAAGACCAAAATTAAGGTAATAAACGAGACGATAGCAACAAGCAAAGTAAATTTTTTCAGTTTTTTATAATTATAAATTCCTGTACCTATCATAGCAACAATTCCTAACGCAATGCCTATTAGTTGTTTTTTAACGAAATAAAATTTATCCCCATACGTCTTTTCCGCAGAATAATTACTCGCTGAGTAAATAAATACCGTTCCTATAATCGCAAGCAAAACGACGGCAAATATCAAAAAGATATCGCCGTCGGATTTTTCGTTTTTATGTAATAGTTTTGTTTTCAATTATATCTCCTCCACAATTTTTCTAAAAGCGTCTCCCCTTTCCTCGTAACTAGAAAACTTATCAAAACTTGCGCAAGCAGGACTCAAAAGCACACACTCATTTTCACAAGCAAATAACGAAGCAATTTTAACTGAATCGTTAAAATCTTCTGTAAGCGTTAAATTTGAATAGCCAACTTTTAATGCTTGGTTAAGCATTTTATATCTCGACGCACCTGTTAATACTACTTTCTTGACCAAACTATTTGATATTTGCTCAAAAAGAGCCGTATAATCTTCTCCCTTTTCACTTCCTCCAAGTATTAACACGGTTGGGATTTTCATGCATTTTATTGCACTTATAGTAGAAGCAGTATTTGTTGCTTTTGAGTCGTTAAAATAATCTATACCTCTTTTTCGTGCAATATGTTCAATTCTATCTTTAACACCCTTAAATGAACGTAATACCTTTACAATTGCTTCATTTTCGACCTTTAAGATTTTCGCAACAGCCACCGAAAACAACACGTTTTGAGCATTATGTTCCCCGCACAAATGCACGCAATTATAATCGGCAATATATTCATCTCCATAGTATATTTTATCGCCGTCTAGATACGCTCCGTCAACTTTCTCTTTTATAGATACCCATTTTACCTTTGCTTTAATTTCCTCAAAAAAACTTCTCACCGTTAAATCGTCATAATTTAACACACAATATTCGCTTTCTCTTTGATTTTTGAATATTCGCTTTTTTAGATAAATATAATTTTCCATTCCATAATGTCTTTCCAAATGGTCGGGGGCAATATTCAAAACGCAAGATACGTGTGGACATAAAGAGGTTGCGCTCTCTAATTGAAAACTTGAAACTTCGGTAACGAACACTTTATCACTATCTCTGTTGTTTACTTCCGAAGTTATTGGCACACCATTGTTCCCTACAGCAACGCTCTCTAATCCTGCCGTTTTTAAAATATGGTCTATTAACGTTACCGTAGTAGTTTTTCCGTTCGTTCCCGTAACGGCAACGCTCAAAGGATTAAATTGCAAAAAACCTAATTCAAGTTCACCAGTAATTCTTTTATTTAATTGCTTAGCCTTAACCGCAAGCCTATTATTTATAGGGACTCCCGGACTTATAACTAAAACGTCTATTTTTTCTATGTAATCTTCGGCATTTTCCTCTTCAACGTATTTTGCCCCAAGCGAAATTAACCGCTCGATATTATCTCTTATTTTTGTGCTTTTATTACTGTCGCAAATATAACACTCCGCTCCTCTTTTTAACAGAAATTCCCCCGCAGAACTTCCGCTTTTCGATACTCCTAAAATTAAAAATTTTTGACCCTTAATATACATCACTTACCTCACATATAAGACATTAAGCATATTACACCGAACACTGCCGTTATAACCGAATAAATATATGAAATTTTACTCTCAGATAGTCCTTTCATTTGCAAATGATGGTGAAATGGTGCCATTAAAAATATTCGCTTTTTTGTTCTCTTATAGTAAATCACTTGCATTATTACCGATATGCTAGATACGACGAACATTATTCCAATAATAGGCACAAAAAAACTGTTTGAAGAAAAAATACTTATCGCTCCTATAAAACCGCCTAGCGACAAAGAACCCGTATCACCCATAAAAACTTTTGCTTTATTAGTATTAAATATCAAAAAACCTATAATACCACCTATTAAGCATGATGACAGCAAATTTAACCGTTCATATTCTTCGGGTTTTAAATACATAAAATTCAAAACGGAAATCTCAGCTGTGATAATTGCCGTTATAAAAAACAAATATACTACACTAACGCTTGAAGCAAGCCCATCGAGCCCGTCCGTCAAATTGACACTGTTGGTTATCGCAATGAAAATTATAGCGTCGACAAATATGCTTCCCCACTTTAAATTTATACTCAATCTACTAAACGGTAAATGAAAATAAGTTATTCCATTCTTATACGCAAATAATCCCGCCGATAAAGCTATTATCGTTTGAAATATAATCTTTTGATAAGGTTTAAGTCCCTCGTTGTTTTTAGATTTTATCTTTATTAAATCGTCAATAAAGCCAACCGACAAATAAGAAAGTCCTATCACTATTGCCACCAAACACATTCTCCCGCTTGCCCCACCGAACAGTACGCACACAACAACCGTTGGTATAATAAAAAACAGTCCACCCATAGTCGGCGTACCGTTTTTTTCATAATGTGTTTTAACGTATTTTAGTATTGGTTGACCTGCTTTTATTTTTGATAGTATTGGGATAAATATAAGTCCCATAACTACCGTTACGATAAAAGAAATCAATCCCGCCAAAGAATAAGTTAACATATTTTATTTCCTTGCAATATTTCTTTTACTCTATCTTTGTCATTATACGGTAATTTTATACCGAGAATTTCTTGATACTTCTCACCACCTTTACCCGCAATTAACAAAACGTCATCTTTTTTCAGATATTTAATTGCATAATCAATGGCTTCTTCTCTGGACTCAATCAAGACGTATTTCTTACTTACTTCCAGCATGCCTTTTTCAATTTCAGATATAATTTGCATAGGCTCTTCAAATCGTGGATTGTCGCTGGTTATAACAGTAAAATCCGAATATTTACCTGCTATCTTGCCCATTTCTCTTCTTTTGCCCTCGTCTCTATTACCACCACAACCAAATAATAGCACTAGCCTTCCCTCGCACTGTTCTTTTAACGTTTTTAAAACGTTTTCTAACCCATTAGGCGTATGAGCATAATCCACGTAAATATCGAAATCATTCGAATAAATTCTTTCCAGTCGACCTTCTATAAATGTTATTTTTTTAAGAGAAATCACTGCATTTTCAGGCTTAACACCAATAAGACAGGCAGCCGATAAAGATGCTAATGCATTAGAAACGTTATATCTACCAACAAATGGTAGGTCAACATTTAATATGCAGTCGAAAAGATTTGCAACAAAGTTTGTTCTTCCATTTTTGCTCTCTATTTCAATCGCAAAGTTATCCGCTGGATTTTCAATTCCGTAAGTTATAACTTTTGAACTAATTTTGCATATTTCCATGCCCGTTTTATCATCACTATTGACAACTACAAAACCCTTTAAATTTTCTCTAAAAAATTTTAATTTTGCTTTTTTATAATTTTCCATTGTACCAAAAAAGTCTAGATGATCTCTGGTAAAATTTGTAAAAACTCCAACGTCGAATTTTAACCTATAAACTTTGTCTAAATATATTGAATGAGCAGAAACTTCCATTACCACTACTTCTACCTTAGAATTAACCATTTCATTAAAAAAACGATACAATTCAAGCGGGTCGGGAGTCGTTAAATTTGAAGGAAAATATTGACCGCCGTATTTTATCCCAAGCGTACCTATAAGCGCAGTATTTATGCCATTGTCCGTCAAAATTTCATAAATCATATTAGTAGTGGTTGTTTTACCGTTTGTTCCAACAACGCCAATAATTTTTAAGTTTTTCTGCGGGTTCCCATAAAACTCACTAGCAAGAATGCTCATTGCCTTTCTGCAATCATCAACTATAATCTGAGTTAATGAAGTTTCCACCGCTCTTTCACTCACTATTGCAACTGCGCCATAGTTTTCTGCCTGCCTAACGTAATCGTGTCCGTCGCAACCGTTACCTTTTATGCATATAAATATGCTATTTTTTGTTACAGCTTTACTATCACAATAAATATTTTCCACTTCAATTTGTGATGAGCCTATTATTTTTTTAACTTCAAGTTTGCTTATAAGTTGAAATAATTTCATTTTTCTTTCCTTAATTTTTATTATTTGCTTTTAAATAAAAAACAGCTTACGATATTTCTTCTAGTGTAAGCTGTAAAATATTAATTTTTTTATAAAAAATTGAATTTAATTGATTTTAAGATTATATAAAATTGATATTTACATGTTAAATACGATTTTATACAACTGAAGGTTTAATGTTTTTGAGGTTGATTATGCCTTCGAATACTTGTTTGGCATAAGGTGCGGCAACAGTGCTTCCATAATACTGTCCCTGCGGTTCGTCTATTACAACTAGCGCAAGATATTTAGGATTATTTGCTGGAAAATAACCGACGAATGAAGAAACGTATTTACCACTAGCAATAATACCGTTTTGATATTTTTGAGAAGTTCCTGTTTTTCCACAAACTCGATATCCTTCAATATAGGCTTGCTTTCCCGACCCCTCACTCACAACTTGTTCAAGCATTTCATTTATAATTTCTGAGGCTTTTTGACTTATTACTCTATTTTTAACTCTTGGCTCAAAACTTTCCGCAATCAAATTATTGTCAGCGTAAATTTCACTGACCAAATGTGGCGTATAATAATAGCCTCCATTTATTGCAGAAGCTGTCGCAGTTGCTAGTTGAAGCGCTGTACAAGCAATCGTTTGTCCAAACGCTATTCGAGCCAAATCAACATTTTGAACTGCGCTTATAGGAAGTACCATCCCTTGCGCCTCCCCGTTAAAATCTATCCCGGTAACTTTTCCGTAGCCGAACGCTTCAATATATTTATAAAGAGTTTCCTTTCCTAATGAACACGCAATATCTACAAATATAGGGTTGCAACTGTTATTAAGACCGCCTTGCAAGGTAAGTGAAGAATGCTTACCGTTTTTATGGTCGCTCCAACATTTAACCTTTTGCCCGTCTATGTATCTGTACCTAGAAGATGAATAAACGTGTTTTATCGAATATGCATTTTCGTTTCCATTAAGATATTCTTCAACGTTTGCAGCTGCTGTTAATATTTTGAAAGTTGAACCCGGCTCGTAAATATCGCTTACTATTTTATTTCTGCTGAGCGCATTTAAGGATTCTAAATCATCTCTTGGGATTTCATTTATGTTCATAGACGGTTTTATTGCAAGTCCTCTAACTGCTCCGCTATTCGGGTCAATAACGATTATCTCCGCCGACTTAGGTTTGTGAACCTCCATCGCTTCTTCCATAGCCGTTTCACACAACTGTTGAATTTCATAATCAATAGTAAGTTTAATGTTTAACCCGTCTGTTGCCGGAATATAACTTGCTTTGCCATCTTCAATTTCAACACCAACTATATCCGTTTCGTATAATATTTCGCCATCTAATCCTGATAAATATTTATCGTAATATAGTTCAATTCCCGACTGACCTTTGCCGTCAGTCGAAGTAAATCCTAAAACCGCAGATAAAAAATCCCCGTAAGGATAAGTTCTAAAATTATCACGAGAGTAATATACGCCACTTAGGTTTTTTTCCAACAATAACGCAATTTTTTGTTTATCTACTTGCTTTTTTATAGTTACTTCACTTGAATAAGTTTTGGTCAATCGGTCATAAACTGACTGATAATTTAAATCAAGCACGTTTGCTATCTGTTCAGCCGTATATTCAAGCCCCTCTACCGCACGTTTTCGAACAAAAACCGTATAAGTATCGTTGTTATCTGCTAAAACCACACCATTCACGTCGACTATTTTTCCACGTGAAGCTATTATGGGAATTTCTCTTGTCCACTGGTCAATCGCTTTTTCTTGCAACTGCTCTCCCCATATTACTTGTACGTAAAATAGTCTGCCGATTACACACAAAAATAAAAAGGTTACTGCTATAACTATTGCAAATAACCTCTTTCGTAAAACCGTTATCGAATATTGATTTCTTATTTTTTTTGTCTCCTGAACGTTTATTTAATAAATTGTATTCAGGATAAGCCTTTTTAATTCCCTTTTATCATTCCAAGTTGATTTTCAGCAACGTTTGAAATGTAATCACTGCTTGAAATGGTATCAATTTCTTGTTGAAGAACAGAATATTGATTCATGACAGCAGAAAGTTCAGCTGCTTTTGCACTGCTTACGTTGGAGAGTTTTGCAAGCGTGCCGGTGTTTAAAACTATAAGTGCCATTATAACGGTTATGACTAGAGAATAAAGAACTAAAACAAGTTTACCCTTAGAATTAAGACGGAGAGATGTCTTTTCTTCCTTTTGTTCAGCCTTCATTTCCTCTCTTATGCTGTCTATGTCTTCCCCGAACTGCATTGTTGTGGAAGTAGGTCTTATATCTTCGTCGGAGAACGCGCTTTCAATAGTCGGAGCAGGTGCAACCACACTGTCAATTACAGGTTCTGCTTCTGTTACTTCTGAATATCTGTCGTAATTTAAAAGTCTGTCAAGATTTTTTCTTCTTTCCTGCGCCGCCGCTAAATCATCAACAATTACTGGCGCATGATTATATTCCTCGTAAGTACGAGGTCTTTCAAGAAGTTCAACCGAACCGCTGGAAGTACGCTGTGCGCTTCCGCTTACTGCTGTTTCATAAGCACGTCTTTGGGTGGTTATCATAATTTTCTCCTTTCATTTTAAGACTTTTACTAGATTTTTTCGGCAATTCTTAGTTTTGCACTCTTTGCTCTGCCGTTTATTTTTAACTCCTCTTCACTAGCTGTTAAAGGATGTTTTGTTATTATTTTAATTTCTTGTTTTTTACCGCAAACGCAAACGGGTAAACTTTTATCACATATGCAATCTGTTTCAAGTTCCTTAAAAGCACGCTTAACTATTCTATCTTCTAGGGAATGAAATGTAAGAATTGCTATTCTTCCGCCTTTTTTCAACCCTCTTACCATAGAAAGCACTGTTTCATATAGCCCGTCCAGTTCTCCGTTTACCTCAATTCTTATTGCCTGAAAGGTCCTTTTTGCTGGATGCCCGTCTTTCTTAAATTTTGCAGGTATGCTGTTTTCTATTATTTCAATCAACTCACCGGTCGTTTCAATAGGTCTATTTTTGCGTTTATTAATTATATTTTGCGCTATTTGAAAAGCAAATCTTTCTTCTCCGTATTCGGTAAGTATTCTTTTTAGTTCCCTTTCGCTATATTCATTGACAACTCTTTTTGCAGTTAACGGGTTGCTTTTATCCATTCGCATATCAAGTTCAACCTCGCTTGCCATATACGAAAAGCCTCTTTCTCTGTCATCCAGTTGAAAACTTGAAACCCCTAGGTCTAAGAGTATTCCGTCAAAACCGTCTATGCATAGTTCTTCTTTAATTTTAGGAAAACTTTTGAAATTGTCTTTTATTATCTTAAATCTACCCTCGAACTCCTTTAATCTTTCACTTGCACGTCCTATTGCGTAATCATCAAGATCTGTTGCTATAAGTCTGCCGTTCGGCGTGCTGTTTTTTAAGATGTGGTATGAGTGTCCGCCTCCACCGAGAGTTCCGTCAAAATATATTCCTTTATCCTTTACGTTTAATGCTTTAATACACTCATCAAGCATTACCGAAAGGTGTTTAAGCTCAGTCATTATTTTTTAATTCGTCAAATGCGTCTGCAAGATTTGTAAAGTCCACGTCGTTAAAGTATTCGTTCCAAACCTCTTCTGCCCATATCTCAACACAGTTAGGTCCTTTGAAAACCACAACGTTTTTAACTATTTTCGCTATATTTCTGATATTTTCAGGGATAAGAATTCTGCCCTGCTTGTCCTCTTCTGCCTCCCAACTGTTGTGGAGTATATAACGTGCTGCTTTTAATTGCTTTTCCTTAAAAGGATTAATGTTGTTCAAAGACGCTCTTATTTCCTTGGTCTGCTCTTCAGTGTAAACGTAAAGACAGCCACCTGAACCAACCATAATCGAATAATTTTCGCCTAGTTCTTCACGTAGCTTAGCCGGTATTCTCATTCTGTTTTTAGCATCTAATTGATGCATATAAGTTCTACCGGACATCTTTAAAAACACTCCTCCCTTTTCTTTTGTATCGTAATTATAGCACACATTTTGCCCACCGTCAACCCTTTTTTTAAAATTTTTTAATAATTTTTGAGTTTTTTTGCCACATTTAACTACTTATTGACCACTGCTGACATAAAATTTTCTGTTAATTTCAGCGTTTTTGCCTAAAAATAAAACATCAAATCGCTTGATAAAATCTATCGATTTATTGTGTTCTAAAAAATTTTTTAGATTTTTTATTAAAAAGTGGTTTCCGTTAATTATTTTTTGGGGTCGAAAGTGGTCAAGAATTTTGTTTTTTACAAAATCATAATGCGTACAGCCTAAAATTACAGTCTGAAAACCGCCACGCTTGCATATTCGTTTAGTGTTTTCGTCTATATATAAATGTTTATATATATCTATATTTTCAAGTGAAAACATATTGTCCTCAACGTCTTTTGCTAAATTTTTTAATCCCACCACCGTTAACCCTTTAACACCATAATACTGTTTAGCAGTTAATGGTGTTGCTAAAAGCAGTGTTTTTTCACCGTTTACAACGGCTTGTTCAACGGGAGGAAATATTCCGAACGTTGGAACTGAAGCATATTCTTGAATCTCGCACCTAATATTCGTGCTAAGCGTATTACAACCGAGAACTAGTGCTTTTATAGGAAATTTTTTTATAATATCTATGTTCTTTAATGATATTGATAGTAATTCCCGTTCGGTTTTATTACCGTAGGGCGCATTATCATTATCGCCATAATACAAAAATCGCTCGTTTGGGAATTGTCGTATTAAATCTTTCATTACGGAAATTCCCCCTATTCCACTATCTAATACCGCTATATACCCATTATCCATATTAGATTGTATGAGAAATATCTGAAAAAAAGTGAATTTTAATTAAAAAGTAAAAATCTACTTAAAATGTAGTTGCTTTTACTTTTAATTTATGTTAAAATTATTAGCGATATAAAAGTAACTAAGGAGTGCATAAGTTATGCCAAACATTAAATCCGCTAAGAAAAGAGTTTTAGTAAACGCAAAAAAGACCGAACAAAACAAGGCTATCCGTTCGGCTGTTAAAACAGAAATGAAGAAGGTTGACCTTCTTATAAAGGAAAACAAGCTAGATGAAGCTAAGGCTGCTCTTTCAGCTGCTTTCGCTGCTATTGATTCTGCTTGCACTAAAAATATTTATCACGCTAACAACGCTGCAAACAAAAAGGCTAAACTCGCTAAGAGAGTAGACGCAGCTGTTAAAGCTTCCCCGGTTGAAGAAGTTGTTGCAACCGTTGAAGAAGTTGCTCCTGTTGAAGAGGCTCCCGTTGTCGAAGAAGCACCTGCTAAAAAGACAACCACTAGAAAGCCCAGAGCTAAAAAGGCAGAAACCCCTGCTGAATAATTCTTTTATATGCGAACCTAAAAGGCTTCGTTTAATTACGAAGCCTTTTTTGCGTTGTTAAATCTCTTATTTTAAGTTTAAAACATAAACTAAAAAGACTGAATTTTTAAATACACCTAAGAAAAACAATTAACTTTAAGGTTATAATAATAATTCAGTCTTTTTATTTTATAATTTTAATAGTTGGTTTGCATTGTCATATAAAACTGCTTGCTTTTCTTCGTCTAAAAGCAGTGCGTCGTTCTTTATCCCACCAACGTACATAGCAGGTTCGCACACTGCAAAATCACTCCCCATTAAAAAGCGTTCTTTTCCGACCTTTGAAACCCCATAGGATAGCGCACCATATCTAAATAGCCCAGTTCCTGAAGTGTCCAAATAGTAATTTGGAAATTTTTCCATTCTTGACAAATGCCTTTCAAAAAATTGCTTTTCTCCAAAATGAGCAGCAACGAAAGTTACGCTTTGGTGCCTTTTTATCCTTTCTTCTAATATGGCGTTTGCCTTTTCGCTACTGCTGGTTGAATGAAAACTTAAAACCTTATTTCTTCCGTCAAGTGCGCAGAGTATCTCTTCAAAGCCCTCGTCATCAAAATCCCAACCGTGGCTTACTGGTATAATTTCACCTACCAGATTTACCCCCTCTTTCTCCATTCTATCTATTTCCTTAACAGACCAGTCGATATCCTTAGCGTAGACGTGATAACCTGGCACGTAGAAGTCGCCCAACAAATCCCGCATCTTTAAGGCTAGATTATTCATTTGTTTTATCTTAGATAAGCAGTCGTTTTTATCAATATCTTTTATTATAATTGAACCGCAAATTTTTTCTATACCTATCCCTTGCAAGCGTGGTTTAATATCTTTATAATCTATCCTTTCGCCTGCCCTTTTGTAGTATCCTATATAGGTTTCTTCATCAAAATACGGATGTGTATGAAAATCTATAATTTTTCCTTGCATATTGTACCCTTCTTAAATGTTTTTTAAACCATACAAAATGCCCAATAAAAATTGAGCCTTTTCCTTTTGCTTATTTATTCAATGTTTCTTGAACAGCAACTGCGCAAGCAACGGTCATACCAACCATCGGGTTGTTACCTGCACCGATAAGACCCATCATCTCTGTGCATTAAAGAGCTTTTGAAAAACCAATTTTCTTTATTATATCAAAAAAAGTCTTTACGCGCAATACTTTTGTTAATTAGATTAGGTTTTTTCAGTAATAATTTAAGTTCACTTTCACTATAAGTTTCGATATGACTTTTATCAACCTTAATTGCCTTCATCTTGAAGTGTTGAATATACCCTTCATCCATAAAGAAATGAATCGTAGTTATTAAATCTCTTAAGTAAGAATTAATGCTTATATCATTATCTAAAGTTGATTCTAGATGCAACACATAGTCTTTAATAGTATTAGAATCAATATCTTCTATGAGCATATCCTTATCAAAGTACTTAAAGAAATATCCATAACTTTGTCTATAATGTCTTATAGTTCCATCTCACAAATTTCTTTGCCGACAGTATTCAAGATACCTATTACACCCTTCTTCAAAAGTTAGTTTTGCCACTGTCATTTTAAGTTTTCTTATTATAAAAATCTCCTAAATTTTATTTGAAAACAAGAACACATCATAATAGATTTTTCTAAAATGATGTGTTCAACTTTTTTTATTATTAATTTTTATAAATTAAGATTTTTACAATTCTAAACTCAAAATATAGAGTTCTTAAAAACCTTAAAATAATCAGTAAAAACCTAGTTATTTATTGAGTGCTACTTGAACTGCAACTGCGCAATTTTTATTGAGTTGTTTCAATTTGTTGATAAAAACTGCTTACAAAATTGATTATATACGATATAAAAACATAAGGAGGTCTTGCATTTTTAGACTTCCTTGATATTTTAATTGACATATTTTTTTGGCTGTGATATACTTTTAAATACGAGGTGTTATATGCAAATATTCAAACTTACTGATAAACCAATAAAAGTTTTCGGTGTACCCTTTTTTGATAAAACTAATAAACTTGAACGTCTGCCCTCTCACTTGAGAGAATCTTTAACCGATAGCCGTATGTCTTTTTTGGGAAGACGTTGCCCTGGCGCAAGAGTTTGTTTTAGAACCAACTCAAAAACTATCACGCTCAAAATGGTTTTTGAGACCTTAAAATTTGATATTGCTCTTGCACTGTATTGCTGTCAATCAGCAGAAGTCTTTTTTGGTGATAGAAAAAATTCAAGATTTGCTGGGTTGTTAGTTCCGTCAGATTACGACACTATGGTGGTTGAAAAAACGTTTACGAAGAAAGATGATGAAGAAGAGGTTACTATTTGGCTACCAAGAAATGAAATTCTTGCAGATTTTACCATAGCGATTGAGGATGGAACTACCATCGAAGCTCCTACCCAGTACGAAAACCCTCTTCCAATACTTTATTACGGTTCATCTATTACCGAGGGTGGTAATTGTTGCCGAATAACCAACGCTTATTCAGCTATAATATCAAGGCATCTAGACGTTGATTTTTATAATATGGGCTTTTCCGGATGTGCTCTCGGCGAGCCAGCACTCGCAAACTTCATAGCAGATATCCCTATGAGCGTATTCGTTATGGATTACGACTACAATGCTCCTACCCCCGAACATTTAGAAAAAACACACAAGCCGTTTTTTGATATTATAAGAGAAAAAAATCCCAAACTTCCTATAGTTTTAATATCTAGACTAAACGTTGGTATATTAGAAGGCTCGGAAAAATTTAGAGAAGTTGTAAAGGCTACTTACGAGAGTGCAAAAGCGACTGGTGATAAGAACGTATATTACCTTGACGGGGCATCGCTTATAGCAGGAGAAGACAGAGTTTTTTATTTAAATGATAACATTCACCCAAACGATATGGGATTTTACAAAATAGCCGAAGGACTAGAACCCTTAATTAAACGCTTATTGCAAAAATAACAACTTATTAAAAAGTCGTCAATAGACATTGAAATGCACTCCGAACGTCCAACTTTCGGGGTGCATTTCACTTTAAGAGTACATTTAATTTTTGACTACTTTTTAATTTTATAATGCTTTGTAAATTTCTTTTACGATATTTAAATGTTCGCCAATAAACATCGACGTCCAGCCTCTCAGATGCATTCCTATAACGACGGATATTTTATTTACCGTATCAACCATAAGATAACTTCCTGCTGCGCCGTCCCAACCGAACTCGCCAACAGGCAGCCCCCAATCCGTTTCTTTTGCTCTTACCCTAACACCAAGCCCATAACCGTAATCAGCACCTTGCGTACAAGCAAATCCTTTTTTTAGAGATTCCTCAACGTGTTGTTTATCGCACATAAGTTTTATAGAACTCTCTTTTAAAATTCTTTCTCCTTTTTGGGGAACTCCCCCACAAGCAAGAGCGTCCGCAAATTTTACGTAATCAGCAACCGTAGATACCAGTCCTGCCCCTCCACACTCATAACCGTCCGTAAATATAAAGGGATTCTCCTTGTCTATTTCCACTATCCCTTTATCGGGATACGCCCAAAACAACGGGGCAACGCTAGAGTTTTCTCGAGTGGAAAAATAGGTATTATTCATATTTAGCGGATTAAAAATCTTCTCCCGCATAACAACCGATAGTTTCTTTCCCGAAACAACTTCTATTACGCCGCCTAAAACATCGTGACAAAGACTGTAAGCATATTTTTCGCCCGGCTTAAAAGCTAGCGGAACTTTAACGAACGAATCTATTATTTTTAATGTGTCCGTTCTTCCATCGTCAATCTTCACTGCCTCTTTTACGGGGTAATCGTTAAGATTATAAGTCAGCCCAGCCGACATCGTTAGAAGGTGTTCTATTGTAATAGAAGTGTTTTTGTACTCTGGAAGATATTTTTCAATCGTATCGTTTAGGGATATTTTCCCCTCCTCCATAAACCTCATCACAAGGGCTACGAGCATCGGTTTCGTGCAAGAAAATAAGAATAGATTTTCTTTCCCGTTTACATTCTTTCCCGCATAGTAGCGATAAAGGCTTTTATGATCTTTGTATACCGACACGTCGATGTATGGAATGCCTTTGTTTTTAATTAATCCATCAACGTATTCCTTTACGTTACTAAACATTATTTCTCCCTAATAAATTTAATTTCTGAAACGGCAATATTGTGGCCATTCTCCTTTCTTTTTAATATTACGTCCGTTTTACCCTTTTCAATAACGGCTTCGCCTAAGATAAAATTATAACGAATATTGTCGTCACCCGTACGACTTAATCTAAATTTACTATCCGCGTTATCAATCGATATTTCTTTACCATATTCCTTGCCGTTAATTTCAACTATTGGATAAGAATTACCACCAAGTTCAGCAGTTGTAAGTTGTATCTTATATTTCCCACAATCTACAAACTCAGCACACCACTGTAAATATTCATCGTCAGTTGCCCACGCCATAACAGAATCGTTGCGTTCTAATGAAAGTCCCCTTAGCCCCCATTTTGGATCGTAAATATTATGTTCAAAAACCAATTCAACGTTTCTGCAAACATCATCTTCTATACGGAATTTTTCACCATAAATGGGTTTTAAGGCGAGCGTGTCTCCGTGTTGAATATTTACATCTGAAAATACGGGGGCATCGTCAAACTCAACTTTAATAACAGGTACTATTTTTCCTTTCACATTTACATATATGCTAAGTTTGCCGTCCATATAAAGATAATCTTGTTCTTCGCCACAAAGCTCGCTAACCTTGTTTATCTTCCCGTTTATACCTGAAAGATGAATTTCCTTAACCAAATTATCAGTAAGATATAAATACAAAATTTTACCATCAAGCGACCTTGACACGCTACCCCAATCAAATCCGCATTTAAATGGAGTATCTTTCACACCGCGTATTGCTTCTAAATTTTTTTCAGTCCATTTACCAACTACCGAAAGTATTTTTGAGGTTTCTTCTGGAAGTTTGCCACTTGCCATAGGTCCGACGTTCATTAAAAGAGTAGACTGTCCAGACGTACAACGTGCAAGCATGCCTATAATCTCTTCTGGAGTTTTCCAATCGTTATCATGAGAGCAATATCCCCAGTTGTGGTTTAGAGTAATTAGGCACTCGTTAGGTACGCCGATAGATACTGTAGGAATAGTGTTATCTCCAAGCGAATTATAATCACCATACCCGTGTGCTATGCGTGAATTTACTAAACATTGAGGTTGCTTTTCTTTCACTAACTCATAAAGTTCTCTTGATTGCTCTATCGTTATATCATGGGCGAAATCAAACCACAATAGATACACGTCGCCATAGTTTTCCAAAAGTTCTTTAACTTGAGGCATACATTTACCGTAGAAATAGCGTGAAAAGTCTTTTTGTTCTCTATCAGGATAATCCCAATAGTTATCGTTTTTAGCCTCTCTACCACAAAAAGCAAGGTTAACTTGTCCTGCACCGTCTCGCTCCGCCCAATCAAGCGTATGGGAATAATAAAATCCAGGTTTTATCCCCTCTTTTCTCATTGCATCGACATACTCCTTAACTAGGTCGCGCCCGTTAAAATGGTAGGAGTTGTATACCGAATAATTGCTCTCAAACAAACAAAAACCATCATGATGCTTTGTCGTCAGCACTGCGTATTTTACACCGACTTTTTTAGCCTCTTTAGCAAGTTCTTCCGCCCAACCTAAATCAGGAACGAATTCATACGCCGTCTTTTGATACTCTGCAAGTGGAATTTCCTCAAACCGCATTATCCACTCCGCACTGCCGAAAGACTGCTTTTTTCCCTTATACATTCCTGCATATTTACTATAAACCCCAAAATGAATAAACATTCCAAACCTATCATAAAGCATATTCATCGTATCTTGAGAAAACTTTATCGTACTTTCTTGCATGCTTGAAGTTTTGTCTATAATTATTTTCATAACTTCATTTATAACCTCCTTTTATTTACTTTTTATAAAGCGGTCCGTAAGCAGAACAAGCACGATAATCTTGTCCTTCCTTATCCATACCAAATGCGTTCCAAGCCGCAGGGCGATAAATCTTATCTTCTTCTACGTTGTGCATGCATACTGGAATTCTTAACATTGAACACATTGTAATAAGGTCTGCCCCTATATGTCCATAAGATATTGCGCCGTGATTTGCGCCCCAGTTATTCATTACGTCATAAGCAGTCTTAAATGCGCCCTTACCCGTTACTCTCGGTGCAAACCAAGTGCAAGGCCATGTGTAGTCCGTTCTCTTCCAAAGCTTATCAGTCACTTCATCGGGAAGTGCTACCGTCCAGCCTTCTGCTATTTGTAAAGTAGGTCCTAAACCTTTTACCATATTTAAGCGCATCATCGTTACGGGCATTTCTGCTTTTGTTACGAATCTACTCGAATATCCACCGCCACGGAAATATCCTAAGTCCGCATACGGCCAAGTGGTTGCACCCATACAAGCATCTATGTCCTTATCGGTCATTTCCCACCACTTTTTCATAATAGCGTTGCCGTTTTCATCTTTTACTTCACCGCAAGCATCTACGCATGCCGCCCCAGAGTTGATTAAGTGGATAAAGCCGTCTGATTCTTTTGCCTTTCCTTCTATATCATATCCCGTTACTCTCTTTACTGCGTCGCCCGACCAGTAAGTTCTTACGTCTGCAAATATTTGCGCTCTGTTCGTTAAGAGTTTGCCGAATAACATACATACGCCGTTTAGACTATCGTTTTCGGTTGCAAGTATATATGGCTCTCTTGCGCCGTTCCAGTCAAAAGAAGAGTTAAGTATACTTTCTGGGAAGTCGCAGTTAGGATAGAAGTCCGTCCATTGTCTTTGACCTTGAAAACCTGCTGCGATTGCGTTATGGCCTACCATTTCTTCTTCTGCGCCAACGGGAAGATTTTGGTTACCGTTCATAAGGTCTTTTATGATACAAGCCATCTTTGCAGTAAATTCCCAATCCTTTTCTTTTAGTTCAGCAGTTCTTTGTAATTCCTTTGGATTTTTATCAAAGTCGGGATTACATTTTGCCTTTACCCAAGATAATGCTTTTTGGTATTCCTTTTCGTCGTAGATACCTTCAGTCATTCTTCTTATGATTTCAACCTCGTCAACGCTTTCCACTCTCATCCCAAGATAGTCTTCAAAGAGATTTAAGTCAACGATTGAACCTGCTATACCCATACAGATAGAACCGATTTGTAAATATGATTTACCGCGCATTGTTGCTACTGCTACTGCACATCTTGCAAATCTTAATATCTTTTCTGATACGTCACTAGGAATTGTAGTATCGTCTAAATCTTGAACGTCGTGTCCGTAAATACCAAATGCTGGTAAGCCTTTTTGAGCGTGACCTGCGAGTACTGCCGCAAGATATACTGCGCCTGGTCTTTCCGTTCCGTTAAAGCCCCATACCGCTTTAATGGTATCTTTATCCATATCCATTGTTTCAGAGCCATAGCACCAGCAAGGTGTTACAGTTAAGGTAATATCTACTCCTGCTTTCTTAAATTTGTCCGCACAAGCGGCTGCTTCTGCTACTCTACCGATTGTGGTATCTGCTATTATTACTTTTACCTTTTCGCCGTTCGAATAGCAAATGTTATCTTCAATTAGTTTAGCAGCGTTCTTCGCCATATTCATTGTTTGAACTTCTAAACTCTCTCTTACCTTTTGTGGTCCGCGTCTACCGTCTATTGTTGGTCTTATTCCAATTACTGGATAATCTCCTATAAGTCTATTTTCAGCCATAATTTATCTCCCGATTTTATTGATTAATATTTGTATTTTTAGTATAATATATAATATCAATCAATTCAATAGATAATATTACAAAAAAGGTTAAGAAAATGAGCATAAATAATCAATTCGACATAGCATACCCAAAAAACGAAAATGCAGTTTCGTTAGTTTTTAATGACAATTTCCCAATTCAAAGTCTTTTTATAGGCATAACCTTTCCACTATCAACCTATAAGATTCTTCGCTACAATAGTGAGCAAGTACTTTTAGAGTATATTTTAGACGGAGAAGGTGAAATAGTTATCGATAAGAAGAAAATAAAATTATCAAAAGGTGACGTTTTCGTTTTAACAAAACATTCTAAACACGATTATAGCTCTAACAAGAACAACCCCCTCAAAAAAATTTGGATAAGTTTTAAATCGGATTACTTAGATAAAATGATGATGGAATATAAAATTAGTTCGGGCGTTTACAAGATAGAGATTGAAAAACAATTTACTGCTATCTACGATATTGCTAATTCACAAATCACTTTGCAAAACAAACTTTTTTCAATCGCGGACAACTTACATCAAATTATAACTGCTATTTCAAGAAAAATTCTTTCGACCTTTGACGAGCCTATTTCTTTTATTAAAAATCAGTTATTATCTTCTGTTTATTCGCAAATCTCACTTACTAATATTGCAAATAAACTCTATATGTCAAAATCGAATCTTATACGAATTTTCAAAAAACACACGGGAATTACCCCCTACGCTTTCCTACTCAACGAAAAACTCTCAGTGTCTAAAACGCTACTTCGCTCTACCAATATGACTGTTAAATCCATTTCCGAACTGCTGTGTTTTAACGATGAACATTATTTTTCTTTCCTTTTTAAACAAAAAAATGGAAAAACACCAACAGAATATAGAAATAATTAAAAATAACAACGTGATAAACATCAATCATCACGCCGTTATTTCATTTCGTTACATTGAATTAAAAATGCTAAATTCATCTAAAAGCTCTGTTATTTTTCTTTCTATAATATAACCTTTTTCTTTAAAACCTTTTTGCAATAACACTGTGCTACACAGATTGTTTTCCACACAAATTTTTACGGCTTTAATAAATATCCTAGCATTAAAAGAACATTTGAAAACATTTTACTAATGGTAAATACAACGTAGATACAGTAATTGCTGAGCAAACAACTTGCGGTATCATGACGGGCAAAGATCCCATAAAGTAAGCCCTTGTTGCTTTTTCTCCAAACCCATACCATAGTGGTGTTAAAATATTATCTATCAAATATTTTTACAGTCTTTCAAAATTTTTCGTACTTGCTCTCTCCCGAATACACCGTCTTTTAGCCACGGCTCGTAAGCATGTGAGAAAAGTAAGTTTTGTATTCTTTCGTCCTCTTCAAGTTTTTCTATAGTCTTTAGATATTCTTGCTTACTTGCGAGCGAACAAGAGTATTTACCAACGCCGTTACCTTGCAATCCATCTCCCGTTACGAGCGTTTTACTTCTTTGGTCTAAAACTCCGATACAGTTTATTAAATGACCTTTAAGTTGGTAAGTGGTTATATCCTCAAAAAGAATTATATTCTCTTTCTCAATAATTTTTAGGTTTGGAAAAATCTCCATTACCCTTGCCTTTCCGCCAGCGTGATCTACGTGATCGTGGGTTAATACTAAATATTTTATATCGTTAACATTTGAGCCAATTTCGTTGAGCGCTGGGATTATATATTCATCAACGTCGCTTGGACGAGTAGCGCAATCGATAAGAGCATTGCCCTCTTTAGTTTTAACTAAAAATACCGAGGTGTATAAATCTTCAAAAGGCACTTTAAGACGGTATATTTCGCCTACTTCTTTATAAAACCCCATTGTCCTTCCCTCTGCATTTTATATATAAGCTTTTCTTCATTTTCTATTATAAATTATTGACTTTGTTTTTGCAAACGAATATAATAATTTATATTACTAAAAAACAAACCTATATTACTGTATGGGATATGGTGAAAACATAAAAAAAATTGATAGACCTCCTTTTTGTTGTGCTGTTAAATACACTATCAACAAAGATACCTTTTTTGATTATTCTTCCCTTCGTCGTCCGTGTCATAACTTGGTTTTTATGCTTGCGGGAGAGGGTGATATCTTTAGCGAGAGCGAGCACCTTTCGGTCAAAAAGGGAGATATTTTATACATTCCGCAAAATAGCACATATACATCGCTGTGGAAATGCACGCCGAACTGCGAGTTTCATTCAGTGCACTTTAATTTTTCAATAAGTCAAGATCCGTTTTACGGAAAAACGATACCTGTGCAAATTATAAAAAATCAACCGTTTGAAGAATTGTATGACTATGTTAAAACTATTCAAGAATACCAAAACTCTAAATCATTAGACTTCTTTCTTTTCCTTTCAGCTTTTTATTATTTGTGTGGTAAATTACTATTTAACGTCAAGTCCAAAAAAACCGTTTTATCCGAAAGTAGCGTTTCGCATGCCGCCTTATACATAGAAAACAACTACACAAAACCTTGCACCATAGCACACTTATCAAAACTTTGTTTTTTAAGCCCTTCAAGATTTTTGTTCCTATTTAAAAAACACATGGGGTGTACACCCATCACTTATAAAAATAAAATCACTATTGAAAAAGTTTGCCAAGATTTGGTTTTACACAAAGATAAAAGTATTGAAACAATTGCAATAGAATATGGTTTTAAATCAACCATTTATTTTAGACGGCTATTCAAAAAAATAACGGGGATCTCCCCTTCTAACTTTCGCAAAACCAAATCACTTATATAAAATTATATGCAAAATTCATTTAAAATAAATTAGACACATCATAGGTATAAAGCTTAAAATGATGTGTCTAAGTTTTTGTTTGTTGATTTTTTGTTTTATAAGATTTTTATAATACCAAACTCAAAAATTAGAGTTAGTTAAAACCTTAAAATAATCAGTGATTTACTAATTATTTATTGAGTGCTTCTTGAACAGCAACTGCGCAAGCAACGGTCATACCAACCATCGGGTTGTTACCTGCACCGATAAGTCCCATCATTTCTACGTGAGCAGGAACTGACGAAGAGCCTGCAAACTGAGCGTCCGAGTGCATTCTACCCATGGTATCGGTCATGCCGTAAGATGCAGGACCTGCTGCCATATTGTCGGGGTGAAGCGTTCTACCCGTGCCACCACCTGAAGCAACTGAGAAATAACTCTTGCCGTTTTCGATTGCCCATTTCTTATAGGTGCCTGCAACAGGGTGTTGGAATCTCGTGGGGTTAGTAGAGTTACCTGTAATGGAAACGCCAACGTTTTCAAGTCTCATGATTGCAACGCCTTCTGGAACGCTGTCTGAACCATAGCATTTTACGTTTGCTCTTGCACCCTTAGAGAAAGGTCTTTCTTCTAAAACCTTAACCTCTTCGGTTGCAGGGTCAAACTTGGTTTCAACGTAAGTAAAACCATTAATCCTTGAAATAATATAAGCAGCGTCTTTACCGAGACCGTTAAGAATAACTCTTAAAGGTTTAATTCTTACTTTATTTGCATTAAGTGCAATTTTGATTGCGCCTTCTGCTGCTGCAAATGATTCGTGTCCTGCAAGGAAACAGAAACATTCGGTTTCTTCCGAAAGGAGCATTTTGCCGAGATTTCCGTGTCCTAATCCAACCTTTCTGTTTTCTGCAACTGAGCCAGGAATACAGAACGATTGAAGTCCTATACCGATATTTGCAGCTGCGGTTGCAGCACTCTTATCTCCAGTTTTTTCTGCTGCTTTTAATGCTATTGCAGAACCAACAGTATATGCCCATTTTGCATTCTCAAAACATATAGGTTGTGTTTCTTGTGTTATAGTGTATGGAGAAATACCATACTTATCACAAATTTCTTTACATTCGTCGATTGATGAAATGCCGTATTCTTTTAACGTTGCAAGAATTTTGGCTTCACGTCTTTCGTAACCTTCAAACTGTGCCATCTTGGTTTTCCTCCTCTATTATTCCTTGCGTGGGTCAATGTATTTAACCGCACCGTCTTCTGCCTTAAAGCGACCGTAAGTACCTTTAGACTTTTCGTATGCTTCGTTTGGTTCCATTCCCTTCTTTATAAAGTCGGTCATTTTTCCAAGAGAAACGAACTCGTATCCTATTACTTCGTCGTTTTCGTCAAGCGCCATTCTCGTGCAATAACCTTCGGTCATTTCAAGATATCTAACGCCCTTTGCCTTTGTTCCGTACATAGTTCCTACCATAGAACGTGCGCCTTTACCAAGGTCTTCCATACCTGCACCGATAACAAGCCCGTCCTCTGAGAAAGCAGACTGTGAACGACCGTAAACGATTTGAAGGAAAAGTTCCCTCATCGCCGTATTAATCGCATCACAAACAAGGTCGGTATTCAATGCTTCGAGAAGAGTTTTTCCCGGAAGAATTTCAGCCGCCATTGCAGCAGAATGGGTCATTCCAGAACAACCTATCGTTTCAACGAGTGCTTCTTCGATAATACCGTTTTTAACGTTAAGCGACAATTTGCATGCGCCTTGTTGAGGTGCGCACCAGCCAACACCATGCGTATATGCGGAAATATCTTTTATTTCCTTAGCCTCTACCCATCTTCCTTCTTCAGGGATGGGTGCAGGCCCGTGCTTTGGCCCTTTACATACGCAGGTCATTTCTTTAACTTCAGTTGAATACTGCATAAATCTATGCCCTCCAAAAAATTTTCAAAATTTCATCTTTTTTAGTATATCATATTAGCAACTTTTTGACAAATTATTTTAATCGCTTTTTACTGCTTTTTACCTTTTTCTTGTTGCCTTTTATAAAAGAATAAATATTGTTGGAAATATCCAGCGTTTTCACCGAATCTTTGAATAAAATACTCAGTCATTTTTTCCCTACTCGTCTGTTTGCCATGAAAGTCTTGAAGATACACTTTTTCTATCCACGTATCGACGGGAAAACTATCGCTTCTTCTATACCCGAATAACGTTACGCAGTTTGCAACCTTCATTCCAACGCCGTAAATTTCTATAAGTCTTTTTTTCAGTTCTTGTGTTGAAAGGCTTTCCAAACTGTCAACGTCAAAACCGTTAACAATACTTCTAGCAAGTCGTTGAACGTAACTCGCTCTATAACCAAGTCCGATATTTTTATAAAACTCCTCGTCTTTTTTACTCATTATCTTAGGGCACGGGAAAGCATAATATTCTTCGCCCATAAATTCTTTTTTTTCACCGAGAGCCTTACATAGCCTTTCAATTATTGACTTTATTCTTGATATATTATTGTTTTGAGAAATTATAAATGAAAAAAGCGTTTCAGTTTTATCTTGATTTAATATTCTTATTCCTTTCCCCGATATTGCTGAACGTGTCAAAACGTCAACACCTTCTGCCGTTGCAGAGCGGAATATTTTTGAATAATCTCGCTCCACGTCAAAATAGTGCTTAAAATATTCCTCATCTTGGTCGTAACATTCGATAATCGCACAATTACCATCGTTATAAGCGTAACAACAACGGTCAAGCGAAAACACTTTATAACCTTTTAAGAATGGCATAAACCTGAAAGTTTGACCACATTCCAAAGTATCTTTTATATTAAAATATTGATTACTATAAATAAGTTTTTTCATGATTAATAAAAAAACGGGTTGAAAACAACCCGTAATTTTTTAGTTTTCTTTTGCGTAAACGCTAACTTTTTTATCGTTTCTGCCCATTCTTTCAAACTTAACAACACCGTCGATAAGAGCGTACAATGTGTCGTCTTTACCGATACCAACGTTGTTACCGGGATGAATTTTCGTTCCTCTTTGACGAACAATAATTCCACCAGCAAGAATTTCTTGACCGTTAACTCTCTTTACACCGAGTCTTTTTGAGTTGCTGTCTCTGCCGTTTTTGGTGCTACCGCCACCCTTGTGGTGAGCAAATAATCTAAATAATAACATCATAGTATTTTACCTCCCACTTACTTAGAAACGATTTCAAGAATCTTAACTGCCGTGAAGGGCTGTCTATGACCCTGTTTCTTTCTTTCGTTCTTTTTAGCTTTGTATTTGAAAACAATGATTTTTTTGTCCTTTCCTTGTTCTAATACTTCGCCAACTGCCTTGAATGACTTTGCCTCGTCTGCTACTTTGATGCCGTTTTCATCAGAAATCATCAAAACGTCAAACTCAACCTTGTCGCCTACGTTTGCTGAAAGCTTTTCAAATCTGATAACAGACCCGATTTCAGCCTTGTACTGCTTTGAACCGTTTGCTACGATTGCGTACATAATTTACCTCCTCTAACCTGACTCGCCGAATTTTATATTTGGGGCGGTGAAACACACACTTAAAATAACCCCTTTCGAGCGGCTACCTTGAATATTTTATATTATTTCCACCTAATTGTCAAACGTTTTTTATATATTTTACAAAGCTTTTTAGCAAATATATAATTAGTGTTTAATTTTCAAAAATTTTGCACATTATCTTATTAGTTATTATTTTTTATAAGGAGCATTATTATGGAATTAGACAATTTTAATCAAAAAGCAATTAACGACGTTTATAAAAACGCACACATTGCACTTCAAAGTATATCCGACTTACTTCCGTCAGTAGAAGATGAAGAGTTAAAAAAAGAACTTAGCGAACAATACGAAGGCTACGAAAAAATAATAGGAAATTTATCTACGTTTATGGCAGAAAACGGACTTGAGCCAAAAGATATCAACCCATTTAAAAAGGCTATGCTATGGAGCAGTATAAAAATGAAAACTATGTTCGACAACAGCAGAAATCAAGTTGCCGAAATGATGATAAACGGCACGGTGATGGGTATAAACGAACTGACAGCAATGAAAAACGAATGTGAAAACCTAAATGAAAATATTTGTTCTTTGCTTACCGACCTTTTGGAATTAGAAGAAGAATACGAACAAAGGTTAAAAAAATACCTATAAAAATTCACTGCATAATATTTAATAAAAATCAACAATTCATTCGATACAAACGAGAGCACCTCTTTGGGTGCTCTCGTTTGTATGGAGCAGGTGATGAGAAGCACCTCCGCTTCGCTACGGTGGCTGAGCCGAACTATAGTTCTCCCTCGCTACACCCGTTTAAACAATACGGACACCCAAAAAAGGGTGTCCGTATTGTTTAAATTAGTGATAAGCATCATAAACAACACAATTTATACAGCGTCAAACCTCCAAAAAGTGAAGATTTTAACTATTTTCCATCTTTTTAATCCTTATTCCAAATGCATATAGTCCTTATTAACTCTCTTCATCATTGTCCCCTCTAAACATCAACGAGTAAAATGTGTTTAGAAATTAATCTTTTTTATAGCTCCAAACCGTTGGAATTTCGTCTACATATCTCCAATAACTACCCTCATACGCCGTACCGTCAGTGTTCAACGACGGCTCAGTTTCACTATAATAATATCGTGTTGCATAAGTTAATAAGTTGTTTCCATATTCTATATCTATTTCTTGCCAATCTTTTACCGTTCCCTTATAATAGACACTTGTCAAACCGATGCAGCCTTCAAATGCACAGTTGTCAATGTGTTTTACACTTGACGGAATAACCACACTTGTCAATTGGCGGCATTCAGAAAATGTAAAAGGATGAATCTCTGCCACGGTTTCGGGGATAACAAGTTCCGTTATCAATTCATCATTCAAGTAGAATTTTTTTGCCATCCTAATTGGATTAGAGGAACTAGATTCAAATGGAATATTACACCAAGCCTCAATATCGGTTATATATACACTTTCTAATCCCAAACATTGACCAAAAACAACATTACCAATGAAACGCAAGCCGTTACCAATATCCACGCGCACCAAATTGTAACAATTCATGAACGCCTCATGCCCGATACTTTCTACACTGTTTGGAATTTTTATGCTTGTCAAACTCTTACACTCATAAAAAGCCTGGCTCTCAATTGAAGTTACTCCATTTCCTATCCGTGCATCTTTTAATTTTGAACAATATCCAAAGGCATAACCGCCAATAAAAGTTACACTATCAGGTATTTCGATACTAGACAAATTGTCACACCAATAAAACGTCCAAGAATCAATAGAAGTTAGATTTGGGGAAAGAACAACGTTTTTCAATTTTCTACACTTAAAAAAAACCGCAGAACCCATTGTCGTTACGCTTTCAGGCATAGTTATATTTGTTAATTGAGCACACTCTTTAAAAGCAGAACTTGCAATGTGCTTCGTACCGTCTTTAATTGTGCAAGCTCCGCTTATAGTAGTTTTTGCACAAATTAAATATTTTCCTATATACAATACGTCGTTTTTCCAATTTTCTTCATTGTTGTAATATGCAGTACCACAAAAAGCATCTCCTCCAATATAGATTACACTTTCGGGGATTGTTATACTTGTCAAAGCGGTATATCCATTGAATGCATTAGCACGAATAATTGTAATTGGCTTATCTTTATATTTTGAGGGGATAACAATATCCGTATCTTGACAAGTCCCAACGCTTACAACAGAATATGAATTGTTGTCTTCGTTTAATGCATATTCCAATCCCAAGGATTCCATTCCCAAATTTCCCGTGGGACTATCCTTTATAGGTTTTTCATTACAAGCAGTAAATAAAGTCGCAAACGCAAGAGTCATACAAAGCCCTGCTAAAATAGATATAAACGTTTTTTTAATTCCCATAACAATCTCCATTATATAAATTACCAATTTTATTCTATCAAATCTTTAACTAGATGTCAAGTCTTTCCCTCATATAAAAACTTTAACGCCTTAGAATACGATTTGAAGCAAATTAAGATTTAGTAAAAAATACGATAGAGTTTAATAATGTGTTTCTTGCTTTACATAAATTTACAGTTAAACAGTGTGATAAAAAGCAAAACACACTTCCATATACTTTACAATCCAAGGTCGTGTAAATGTGCCTATTTGGAGCAGGTGATGAGAAACACCTCCGCTGTCGCTACGGTGGCAGAGCCGAACTATAGTCCTCCCTCGCTACACCCGTTTAAATAGAACGGACACCCAAAAAGGGTGTCCGTTCTATTTGGAGCAGGTGATGAGAATCGAACTCACAACCACAGCTTGGGAAGCTGTTGTTTTGCCACTAAACTACACCTGCAATTTATTCTACTTTTGCTCTAATAGTATATCAAAAATTTATCAGTTTGAAAAGTAAAATTTATTAAAATATTGATAAATTTAAATTTATGTGATATAATTTATAAAAATTTGTTTTGGAGATATTATTATGGCACTTTTTTTACGAATTTTAGAATGGGCTGACGACTCAAAATCTACTATAATACATAAATTTCCCTTACCCAAAGGTGGAAGAGAAATTAATCATAAAAGTAAACTCATTGTTCGTGAATCACAAGAGGCGATATTTGTTCACAAAGGTCAGATTTGCGACATATTTACACCAGGTACGTATGACCTAAATACTGACATTTTCCCCATTCTTTCAAAGCTTGCTGGTTGGAAATATGGCTTTCAAACACCTATTACTTGCGACGTTTACTTTGTTAACACAAAGCAATTCACCAGTTGCAGGTGGGGAACTGCCAACCCTATTATGATGAGAGACCCTGAATTTGGAATGATTCGAGTTAAGGGTTATGGTTCATATGCTTTTAAGGTTGACGATGCAGGAATTTTCTTAAAAGAACTCTTTGGTACAAATTCTTCATTTGACACAAAAGATATAACCGACTGGTTAAAAACAATGCTTATTTCCGCACTAACAGACGCAATTGGAGAAAGTAAAATTTCCGCACTTGACCTTGCGGGAAATACTTTGGAATTCAACCAAATCGTTAAAGCATCTATTCAAAATAAATTCAAAGAACTTGGTTTAATACTCACAAACCTCTTTATCGAGAATATGTCCGTTCCAGAAGAAGTTGAAAAAGCAATAGATGAGCGCAGCAAACTAGGTATTTTAGGCGATAGAACTGACGTTATGATGAAAATCGCCGCAGCTGAGGCAATGAAAGACGCTGCTAAAAATCAAGGTATGGGCGGTGCGTTTATGGGCGCTGGCGTTGGTATAGGCGCAGGCGCAGGAATGGGAACAGTTTTTGCTGAGGCATTTAAATCTACCAACTCTACCCCACCCCAACAAACTTCTGCTACAAAAGGTAAAAAGTGTAGCGCTTGCGGTGCTGAGGTTTCTGCAAACGCAAAATTCTGCCCCGAATGTGGCACAAAACTTGCTATCAAAAAATTCTGTCCTGAATGCGGATCAGAAGTTTCATCATCTGCTAAGTTTTGTCCTGAATGCGGTCAAAAATTTTAATTAATAAACAAAAAACGTGCTGTCAAAAAATTGACAGCACGTTTTTTGTTTAAATTGAATACTTTTATATAATATCAAAATACCCCATAGAATAGTATTCCTAAAATTGCGCATAACAGAATTAATAAAATGGGAGAAATGCTACTTTTCTTTATTTTTTTATAGCCAAAGTTTGTTACCGCAACAACGCAGAATATTATAAGTGCTTTCCAGTCAAAACAAACTTTATTATGAATTGTGCTTAGCGATAAAATAACCGTTAATGCTAAAATTACAGCCGTGCCTATTATAAGCCCTATAACAACCGGTCGAATTCCATTCAAATATGCTTTAACACCCGCATATTTTAACAAGTTCTTTATTACAGTGGCGATTATCAATATTATGATAAACGAAGGCAAAACAACCCCGATTGTTGCGAGCAATGCTCCCAAAATCCCTGCTTGAGACGAGCCTATAAAGGTTGCCATATTTATCGCAATAGGACCGGGTGTTGACTCTGCGACGGCAATAAAATTCATAACCTCCGCACTTGTTAACCATCCGTGTGAAACCGCTTCATCCGTGAGAAGCGGTATCATTGCATATCCTCCACCAAATGATACTGCACCTATTTTCAAAAACGTTAAAAATAAATCGAGAAGAACTGGCATCACGCTTTATCCTCCTCTACATTGTTTGCGGATTTATTTATATTCTCTTTCTTTTTAGTAGCAAGAGTAATTAAATAAACTATAAGTCCGACCGTTCCACCTATTAGGATATAAAAAATCGTTGAAAAATTAATTGCAAGCAAAGAGCAAGTAACCAAACAAACGATTGAGCAAATTAACAACGCTAAATTAAAAGCAGACTTTTTAAACTTTTTAAACATTTTTATTCCTGCATTTAGAATAATAAACGCAACGCCTGCTTGAATTCCCTTAAAAGCATATCCCACCCATTCAATAGAAAGGAATGCGTCAAAAAACAGTGAAATAATAAAAATTATAATAAACGACGGCAAAACCACGCCAAGAGTTGCAAAAACCGAACCCAACACTTTGCTAATTCTATATCCTATAAAAGTTGCACTATTTATCGCTAACGGTCCAGGCGTTGATTCCGCTATTGCAATAATATCCAAAAACTCCTCGTGGTCTATCCACTTTTTCTTTTCAACAAGTTCTCTTTCAATTATAGCAATCATTGCATAGCCACCACCAAAAGTGAACAACCCGATTTTAAACATTGTCCAAAATGCTGACAATATAACTTTTAATCTTTTCATAATTACCTTCCACTTGGCATTATACCCTTAATTACCTTTTAATGCAAGTGTTTAAATGCAAAAAAGATTTGCCACATGCAAATCTTTTTCTTTAATATTTAGTTAAAAACGTCTTTTAAATTTTCTTTATATCTAACACCGCTTACAGAATCAGGTTCGGATAGGCAATTTATTGCGACGAGGTTTGAAAACGCAAGCATTTCTTGGTCAGAATATCCGTGATAAAGCGCATATAAACATCCAGCGCAGAAAGCGTCTCCCGCACCCACGCTTCCCTTTATAAATCCTTTTTTAAGTTTTATTGAAGCTACTGCGGTATATTCTCCGCCTTTACTCATTGAAAAACCTTTTTCTGGGCAATGAACGACTACTTTTTCTTTTACGCCCATTTTAATCAGTTTTTCTAGAATATCTTTCACGTTATCCTCGATTAAATTACCGTCGTTATCCCTAGGATTTATGCCTACAATCTGACCTGCTTCTATTTCGTTTATAATAACGTAATCACAGTGTGGAAGTGCCACGCTTGCAATCTTATTAAAATTACCACTACTTTCGCTTACTATATCTATCGAAGTCTTTATGCCTAATTCCCTAGCATTTTTTAAAAATTCTGCCATCGGCGTTTGGTTGCTTTGGTCTAATTTATCAAACGAGTCTAATAGCATTAAATATCCAACGTGCAGTATCTTGCAGTCAAGACTTTCTAAGTCAACGTCTCCTGGGTTAAATTCTTTATTTGCCCCTCTATTATGGAAAAATGTTCTTTCTCCCGTTCCCATTACAGTGATTACGTCTGAATAACTGGTTGGCTCTGTTTTGCTCACCTTAACTCCGCTCACGTCAATTCCAACCTTTTTCATCTCGCCGACAACGTATTCGCCTTTATAGTCGTCACCAACTCTTCCGTATACTTTTACTATCATGTTAGGGTCGAGTTTGGCTATATCTATACCTGTATTCGGAACGCATCCACCTACGGCTAAACTTTCTCTAGTTATGGTTGCTAGCATACCTTTTTCAGGGTAATTTTGCACCATTTTCACGTTATCCGTTAAGATATTTCCTGCTAATGCTATCCCTTTTCTTTCCATTTTACACCCTCACGGCTTTCCCGCTCGTTTCTTCTGCGTATTTTACTAGCGCCTTTATCTGCTTTCCTGACTTTAACATTTTATATGCAGTACATATAAATTGCGTCATTTTCCCATTGTATCCACAATACTTTTCAAGCGTTGCTTTCGCTCCGTTTTCATTGGCGTATGCGATTAACTCTATACTGCTCGTATCTCCTTTTGGATTAAATAACATGCCCGCCGCTACTCCAATACATAGATATTCACAGGGTAACTCGTGTTTTTCAGCTAGTTTGATTGCTCCTATCAATCTATCGTTTGCGCCTAGTTTTCTTATGGTATCTTTACCAACTCTTGCTACCGTGTCCGCTAGTGCTTTGTTGGAAAATCTATATAATAAATTCTCTGCATGCGATAATAACGCCTCTATTTCAACTCCGTTTTCTTTTGATACTGCAAGTGCAGACTGAGTTAACGCTCTATACGCTACGTATTTAATATCAAAATCTGCCACAGTTTCATAAATATATTCGTAATCCCTCAAATATCCTAAATATGCGCACGTTGCATGGCTCATATTATGCATAAATAACTTTCTTTGTATGAATAAATTAAAAGGCGCAAAGGGATACAATTTTTCTATTTTCGGTATCTCACCTTTAAACGCATTTTTATCTACCGGTAATATATCGTACGGTTCAACGTAAACCCTCAATAGATTTCCTTGCTTTTTTTCTTCGGGCAGTACGGGTACCATTCTGCCTATACTTGCTTCTACAAATCCTACTTCTTTTTCAATTCTGTCTGCATATTCGGGTATTTGTTCTTTTATTAAGCCTTTTAAAAATTCATCTGCACCGATAAGATTTTCGCATATGATAATATTGAATGCCTTTGCATTTCTTTCAAAACGCTTTTTTAGACCTAGCGATATAGGTTTGGCTATGAATTTTAATACGTTAACGCCGATTGCCGTTGCCATTATATCTGCATTTGCGATTTCTTCAGAAACTAGTTCTATATCAGTTCCGTCTATTCCGTATACATTTTTTACAATTATTTCGTTTATTCCGTCGTTACTGACCACGTCCACTGGATATTCTTTATCTTTATTTAATCTATTTATTACTTCTTTATTAATATCAATAAAGCCAACCGAATATCCTGCTCCTGAAAATAGTTGCCCGATAAAACCCCGTCCGATATTACCTGCTCCGTACATTATAAATTTTTTCATATTATTCCTCTTTACAACTCTCTAATAACTCTTGCGGGATTGCCTGCTATAACTACGTTATCCCCAAAACTCTTTGTAACTACCGAACCTGCGCCAACAACGACGTTATTGCCCAAACTCACTCCCGGATTTATAACGGCGTTTCCGCCTATCCAACAATTATCCCCTATGACAACTGGAAGCCCGAGTTCCACTCCGTTATATCTTTCTTCTGCTCTAACAGGATGTGTTGCCGAAAAAATTTTAACGCAGGGCGCAAGCATACAATTTTTGCCTATTATAACCCTATTAACGTCTAAAATAACGCATCCATAGTTAGCGAAAAAGTTTTCTCCAACCGATATATTTATTCCGTAATCACAATAAAAGGGCGGTTGAACACGAACCTTTTCCCCCGTTTTGCCTAAAATTTTCTTTATGAGTTTATTTAGTTTTCTTTCTTTGTCCGGACGTATTTTATTATACTTTCCGAATAATTTTTTAACACGTAAGTGCAGTTTTCTAAGTTCTTCGTCTTCGGGAGAGTATAATTCTCCCGAAAGCGATTTTTCTCTTTCTGTCATATGATTTAATTCATATCTGGCGTTAAAGGACCAGCAAGTTCTTTCAAGAAGAAAAGTTTACCCGGAATAGTAGGAATAAACGACGAAGTTACAAATCTATTTGGTTTATAACGTAAGGTCATCCAAAGGCTCATGCCTTGCCACTGCATACCTCTTGAAAGCGCACCGTCCGCTCCGCCTATTGCATAGTCTGCCTTGAACATAAGTCCTGGCCCGATTGTGTTTGCTCTACACGGAACAAGTGTCGTTCTAGATTTAAAACTTGTAATAGCGTTCTGTTCAACAGTGAGCGGATGAAGTTTTGCCCCTATTCTGTAAGGTTGTTTTATCCACTCCTCATCACTAGAAAATTCAGAACCGAAATGAGGTTCCCAGAAAGCAATATGACACATTCTTCCTATGCCGTAAACAAGCACGAGTTTTGCACCCTCTTTTTTCAACGTTGCAATCTTTTCTGGGTAAGTAGGAAGATTTTCCTTAGTCGCAAAGTTTCTATGGCTAACCGGTACGGTTAATTCTCCAAGCGGATTATAGAACGCTTTTTCCATTGCGTTTTGAAAAGACGCTTCGCCCATTATGGTATTACCGTCTGCATCAGCCCATTCATCCATATTAAAACACCAAACGTTTTTACAACTAACGTTCCATTCTTTTAGGAAATATACCGCCCACTTATACATACCCATAGGTCCAACCGGAAGTATAAATACTAGTTTTTGACCGCTTTCATTTGCTTTCTTTATTTCATTTGCTATTTCGTGCCCCATCTTAACGTCGAACTCAGCAACACTATCGCAAGAAATAGGCGTGAAATTATCATTCCAAAAGTCCTGTTTTTCCGTTATTGATTCGGGCGCATTTGAACAACAAGCGTCCATCTTTTCAAAATCCCAACCCTCTGGGTAAAATCCTTCTAATAAGCTTCCCTTTACTGTTGAATTAAAATCCATATTATTTCTCCTTTACTTTTTTTAAATTAATTTTTATTCTGGTAATAACCGTTTAGAAGTGCCTTTCAAATAAACTTGACACTGCTTAAAGCCTTCTGCGTAATCAGCACCGCATTGATACCCTCTGTATCTTGAACACGTTCTCACCATATCGCAAAAATCTATATGGTCGTGGTCTCTCATCCACACTATCTGACTTTCATGACAGTTAAGCATCTCTATCTTTAAATCAATGGTCTCCGTAACGTCAACAAACATAGTTGGATTAAAATTAACCCCTGCAAGCGTGTCCATATAATAGATGGGAACAAGTTTTGCCGGCGTATCGTCTTTGGTGTATTTATGAACGCTACACTTGTAGTTAGGAAGAGTGGCTGTGAAAGATGCATCAAATACAAGTTTACTGATTGATGTATGGTCTGGCATGTAATCGTCTGGGTCGTGAGTAATTATTAAGTCGGGATTAGCGTATCTAATAACGTCTACCATTTTATCCCTTGCTTCTTTATTATTCTCATAAATTTCAAGGTCGTCAAAGCCACCCCAAATCACCTCAATCCCCGCTATTGCGCCTGCTTTTTTCGCTTCGTTCGCACGCATAACTTTTAGTTCTTCCGGTGGGATTATAACATGACCAAGATTACCGCTTGAAGCGTGGCAAACTATTACCGTATCCCCTCTTTTTACACATCTGGCAAGCGTTCCCGAACATGCTATTTCTACGTCGTCTGGATGCGCTCCGATAGCAAGAATTCTCATAAATTTTTCTCCTATTCTTTTCTTTCTTTTATTTTAACATATCGCTCCACGCTTTACAATGGATAATAATATACAAAAAGAGTAAAAAAATCTACTTGATTTTTTGATTGTGTTGTGTTATACTCTTTTTATGAGAAAATATTTTAAGCATAAAATCAAGAGTTTAATTGTCGTAAATAAAATAGTAGTAATACACTATTTAGAGCCTAAAAACGGGCTTGTTACAGATTGCGAAAAGCACGATTTTTGGGAAGCGGTATTCGTTCAAAAAGGCGAATGTTTTTGTGAGGCTGATAAAAACAAAATCCCATTAAAAGAGGGAGAAATTATTTTTCATAAGCCCTTAGAATCACATTCTCTAAACGTACCAAAAGGAAACGACGCTAGTATTTTCGTTATATCTTTCGTATGCCTTTCGGAGGCTATGGGTTTTTTTTCAGGTAAAAAAGTTAAACTAAATAAAAGACAAGTTTCTTTTATAAAAGAAATTATTTATAGCGCTGAAAAAACTTACGATATAACCTTTTATAATTCGGACAGCGACATTATGAATTTATTAATAAATCCGACGTTAGGCGGTGAACAATTTATTAAAAATTATCTTGAAATAATGCTAATTGACATAATGCGAACTCTAACAGAGACCGAAGATGGGAACGACGTGTTTTTACAAGAAACACAAATCAATAATAAACTTGCAGAGGACGTTATAAAAATACTTAAAGAAAACATTGAATCTTCTCTCTCAATTGAACAAGTTTGTAAGAAAATAAGTTATTCTAAGTCTTATCTTTTCAAACAATTTAAATTAGCGACTGGTAAAAGCGTTATGGATTATTACTTGGACTTAAAAATTAAACATGCAAAAAGTTTGCTTAAATCAGGAGAAATATCTATAAAAGACCTTTCTGAAAAGTTATGTTTTGATACGCCAAACTATTTTTCCAAAACGTTTAAGAAGAAAACAAAACTAACTCCCTCACAATATAAAATGCAGACAAAATAAATGCCTGCATTTTTAATTTAAAAAAACAAAAGACAGTAAAGACTGTCTTTTGTAAAACCTTCGCAAAAACATGACGACCTTTTGCGTTTTGTATATTCAAAAATTAAAAAACTTTCTCTTACAACTTGATTATACTATACTTTTGTGATATAATCAAATACATATTAAAATATATTTGTTATAACTTTAAAATTATGGAGAATATATGTTTAAGAATAAAGAATACGTTCTGACCGTTTACCGTGAGGGTGGGTTTACAAAGGCAGCCGAAAGACTTTTTATATCTCAGCCCTCTCTTTCGGCTTCGATAAAACGAATTGAAGAAAAAATTTCCTGCCCTATTTTCGACCGTTCTTCTTCCCCATTAGGCTTAACAGAAATAGGAAAGGCTTACGTTAAAAGAGCGCAAGAAATCGAAGAGCTTGAAAATGATTTCAAGCAATACGTTTCTGACAGTTTCAATCTGGTTCGTGGTAAAATCCGTATAGGTGGAAGTAGTCTTTTCTCTTCTTACGTTCTGCCAAAACTAATTTCTGACTTTAACGCAAAACATAAAAATATTGAGTTTGAAATTTTTGAAGACAATACAAAAAATCTTATTAATAAATTAAATTCAGGCGTGTTAGATGTTATAATTGACAATGCGGTTATTAAGGACGAAAACATTCATTCAGAGCCATACACCTCGGAAACACTTTTACTTGCCGTTCCTGAAAAATTTAATATTAATAATAAACTTTATAAATACAAACTTACATCAGAACAAATAAAATTTGGCGAATATCACTCGTCCCCTAAGGTTAGTCTTAACGAATTTAAGGATTTGCCGTTCGTTCTTCTAAACACTGAAAACGATACCGGGTCAAGAGCGGTTAAACTTTTTAAAAAACATAATATTAGCCCACACGTTCTATTCCATCTAGACCAGCAAATTACCGCTTTCAACGTTTCGTGTTCAGGTATGGGCATTTCATTCGTTAGCGACGCACTCATTAAAAACGCTCCAAACGTTCAAGGTGTCTGCATTTATCACCTTAACGACTTAGTTGCTCAGCGTAAAATCTTCTTTTATCAAAAAAAGAATAAATACTTATCAACCGCTTGTCAAAAATTTATAGATTATTATAAGGAAAAATAAAAAAATTCTCCCACTTAGTGAGTGGGAGAATTTTTTTAATCATATAACTTAAACACTTTTTCAGGTTGACGTTTTTTATTTTCGTTCTTTAACGTTTTGCCCTTTGTTGTTCTTCCTTCAATAGATAAGTCTTCTGTGTTAACGGTAAACGCAACGCCGAACGTATCCACAACGGCTATATCAAACGGGTCTTTAACGTATGTCGCAAAAACAATTTTCCCGTCTTTACCGAGTTCGCAAATCTTTATTCCTTTTCTGTATCTAGCCATTGGCTCAATCTCTGAGGCAATTACTCGTTTATAACAACCGCCGTCTGAAATTATTACAAACTCTCCTTCCTCATCTATTTGAGAAACAAATACTATTTGATCTCCTTTGTTAAGATTGATTCCCTTAACACCGCCTGCCACTCTTCCTTGAACGGGTATGTCGTCTTTTAATGCATTAAGAGATAATCCGTCTTTTGTAATAAATGCTATGGTTGTCTGTGGTTTGTCTTGCTCTACGCCGATAAGTTCATCTCCGTCTTTAAGTTTGATTGCTTGATAATACGGTTTAAGTAAGTTATATTCGCTCCATTCTGTCTTTTTAATAAGTCCGTCCTTGGTAAAGAACAGCAAATATCCATCTGGCAATTTTTGTTCATCAACAGCAAAAAAGGCAACGGGGTATTCGTTTCTGTGCGCATCTTTACAAACTGCGTTAAACTTACTTCCTTTATCCCTAAATCTACATTCAGGCGCAATTTCCATATCAATTTTACAACAGTTACCAAGATTTGTAAATGCTAAAAGCGTTTGGTCGCTTCTCGCTTTAACCTTAAACTTAATAAAATCGTCGCTCAAAGAATTTTCTTTTACAGTCTTGTCGCTCATTCTAAAATTCTTTTCGGTCATCTTCTTAAAAGTTTTTCCCTCGGTAAACGCAACCACAAAGTCGTCGATTTGTTTTAATTCTTTTTCGACGCTTTCTATGTCCATCACGCTTCCACCGACGATTATATTACTTCTTCTATCTTCTCCGTATTTTTTCTTAACAGCCAAAAGTTCGCTTTTAACCACTTGCATTTGTCTGCTTTTGCTCGATATGATTTCGGTTAATTCTGCAATCTTCTTTTTGAGTTCTTTAAGTTCTTCTTCTAACTTGTTTACTTCAAGTTTTGTTAATCTTGCAAGTCTTAAATCTAAAATAGCCGTTGCCTGCTGTTCGGATAAATTAAATCTCGCCCTTAGTTTAGCACGAGCATCAGCAGTATTTTCTGCGTTTTTGATTATTTTAATCACTTCGTCTATATTCTTTACGGCTACGATTAATCCTTCTAAAATATGCGCCCTTTCTTTTGCACGCTCTAAATCAAACTTGCTTCGGCGAAGAACTACTTCTCTTTGATAATTAACGTAATACGATATGATTTCTAACAGCGATAACTGACAAGGCTTACCGTTTGCTATGGCTACCATATTTATACCAAAAGTGGTTTCTAAATCAGTGTTCTTATATAAGTATGCAAGAATTGCTTTTGCATCTGCGTCTTTTTTTAGCCTTATTACCGCACGCATTCCGTTTCTATCCGATTCATCAACAACGTCAGATATTCCCGAAAGAAGGTCTTTTCTTTCTTCTTTCATATCGGATATTTTCTTTAATAAGTTTGCTTTATTAACTTGATACGGCAGTTCAGAAATAACTAAGTTTTGTTTATCCCCAGTGTCTTTTTCTATGTTTACCCGTGCTTTGATTTTAATCTTGCCTCTGCCGGTTTTATAGGCTTCGGTAAGTTCTTCGCCCGCAACTATATAGCCACCTGTTGGGAAATCAGGCGCTTTTATATGTTTCATCATCTCGTCAAGATTTATCTTCGGATTATCAATAAACGCAATAGTGCCGTTTATTACTTCTACAAGATTGTGAGGGGGAATATTTGTTGCAAGACCAACTGCAATACCCGTTGCACCGTTAACTAAAAGGTTTGGAAATCTACCTGGTAACGTATCTGGTTCTTCTAAGGTATCGTCAAAGTTTAAACTGAAATTTACCGTATCCTTTTCGATATCTTTTAAAAGTTCCAACGATAAGTCTTCTAGTCTTGCCTCGGTATACCTATACGCTGCCGCCGAATCTCCATCCACCGTTCCAAAATTGCCGTGTCCGTTAATGAGTGGCATTCTCATATTAAAATCTTGCGCAAGATGAACTAACGCCCCATAAACAGAACTGTCTCCATGAGGATGGTAGCGCCCCAAACAATCACCAACGATTTTTGCACATTTTTTGTGCGGTTTATCAGGTGTTAATCCCATTTCATACATAGCGTATAAAATTCTGCGTTGAACGGGTTTCAATCCGTCCTCAACCCTCGGAAGGGCACGGTCTAAGATTACGTTCTCCGCATAAGGTATCATTGAATTTTTTAAAACTTCGTCAAGCGACGAAAATATTATGCCTTTTTCGTTTTCCATTTATCTTCCCTCTGGATTATGAACGTTTGATTTTTGCAAACTTGTCTTCTTTGTTAAAGTTTGCATGCTCGAAAATGTATTTTTTCCTTTCGCCAACCTCGTCGCCCATAAGAACTGTTATAAGCCTATCCGCTTCCGTTGCGTCTTCAAGAGTAACTTGCATAAGCGACCTTGTTTGAGGATTCATAGTCGTTTCCCAAAGTTGAGAGGGATCCATTTCTCCAAGTCCTTTATATCTCTGTATTAAATATCCTCTACCCACCTTTTCAATCTTTTTTTGTAATTCTTTATCGTCGTAAGCATACTCTTCCACGTTGTTTTTATAAACTTTATAAAGTGGTGGCATTCCTATATAAACGTGCCCTTGCTGTATGAGTTCACGCATATATCTAAAAAAGAACGTCAAAAGTATTGCCCTAATATGCGCACCGTCTTGGTCAGCGTCTGACAATATTATTACTTTGTGGAATTTCAAACTCTCAATATCAAAATCCCTTCCTATTCCCGTACCTAGTGCGCTTATAATCGTTCTTATCTCTTCATTTTGCAAAATTTGGTCTATCTTCTTTTTTTCTACGTTTAAGGGCTTTCCTCTTAACGGTAATATTGCTTGATATTGTCTTACTCTCGCTTGTTTTGCGCTTCCGCCAGCAGAATCTCCTTCAACTATAAACAGTTCGTTTAATTCTGGTTTTCTTCCGGAGCAAGATGCGAGTTTGCCAACTAGGTTTTGCGCCTCTATACTCTTTGATGCTCTTGCAATTTCTTTTGCTTTTCTCGCTGCAAGCCTTGCCTTTGCAGCGCCCATAGCCTTGTTAATTATTGCATCAAAAACTTTTGTTAATTTCTTATTTTTCATCAAAAGTTCAAGTTCGCTAACCGTTACGCCTTCAACGGCAGGACGCACCTCAGGATTTCCGAGTTTGGTCTTTGTTTGCCCCTCGAACTGAACGTTTTGCATTTTGATTGAAATAATTGCCGTTAACCCTTCTTTAAAGTCATCTCCTAAAAGATTATCATCTTTTTCTTTTAGTATGTTTTTCTCTCTTGCATAATCGTTAAACGAACGTGTTAGTCCAGACCTAAATCCCGTTTCATGCATACCGCCTTCACCGGTAGGAATATTGTTTACGTAAGAATACACGCTATCCACGTATGCATCTGTGTGCTGAATTGCAAACTCAACTTGTATATTATCCCTAGTTGCGCTTGCATATATTGGCTCTGGATAAAGAGATGATTTGCCTTCGTTTAAATATTTAACAAAATCGACTATACCGCCATCGTACTTGTAAGTTCTGTTATACCCCGTCTTTTCATCAAAAAATTTGATTTCGAGTCCCTTATTTAAAAAAGCCAACTCTTTTAATCGTTTTAATATGGTTTCAACTGAAAACTCAGTTGTTTCAAAGACACGTTTGTCTGGCAAAAATCTAACGAAAGTACCTTTCTTTTTGGTCTTTTCTTTTGTGTTTTTTAAGGGCGCAACGGGAACGCCTGATTTCACTTTGCCTGTCTTTTTATCTTCGTAACTGTGGAAAGACATCTCATATACGGTATCTTTATAAACTTTAACTTCAAGCCATTCTGAAAGAGCGTTGGTTACGGAAGCACCAACACCGTGAAGCCCACCCGAATAATTATAGTTGTCTGAACCGAATTTACCGCCTGCGTGAAGTTGTGTAAATACTACTTCTACACCAGAAACGCCTGCTTTTGAGTGTATATCAGTAGGTATGCCTCTACCGTTATCCTCTACCGAAGCACTTCCGTCATTATATAGTTTTATCTCTATCTTATTAGCGTATCCGTTTGCCGCTTCATCTACGGCGTTATCTACTATTTCCCAAAGTATATGATGAAGACCTTTTACCGAAGTTGTTCCGATATACATACCAGGACGCATTCTTACTGCATCAAGTCCTTCAAGAATTTTTATATCTTCTGCCTTATAACTCGTTTTTCCCATTTTCTCCAAAATTACTCCATTTTGTAGTCTTATGTTTTAATTAGTATACCATATATTGTGTTTTTTATCAAGTTCTAATCACAAATTTTTATTTTTTATGAATTATAAACAAAAATAACGCTGTAAACCTCTTGTTTTACAGCGTTATTTTTTTCAATTGTTTTTATTTTTTTAACGTTATCGGTCGGGAATTCCTTTCGTAAAACACACCGTCGTAATAACCTTGTATTGAAGCATCTTTTTCTGCATCTTCTAATCTCTTTTCACCCCATGCGCAGTAAAGTGGATTTTGTTCTACGTTGATATATTTTCTGCCAAGTTTTTTTGCCACAACACCCGTTGTTCCACTCCCCGCAAATGGATCAAGTATTAAATCGCCAACGTTTGAACTTGCCAAAATAAATTTAGCAATAAGTTTTTCAGGTTTTTGAGTGGGGTGAGCAGTGTTTTCTGCCATTGACCAGTATGGTACTGCTATGTCGTCCCAAAAGTTGGAAGGACAAGTATTTCTATAATTTCCTTGTTCTGTCTTTTCCCAGTCTTTGGGTTTTCCGTTTTCTTTATAAGGGGCAAGCACTTTTTTGCGTTGCATAACTGCATCTAAATTAAAAGTATAATTGTCTGAAACAGTAGCAAAAAACACATCCTCCATTGAATTCTTCCAGTTTGCTTTTGCTCCTCTACCCTTTTCTCTTTGCCAAGTAATACGGTTTCTTAAAATAAAATATTCTGTTAAAATTTGACCTATCACAAGCGAACTTTTCCAGTCGCAACACACGTATATACTTGCAGTATCTTTAAGTTTATCCTTAACCGCTTCAATCCACGCTCTGGTATACTCGGCATATTTATTTGAGTTCATTTTCTTAAACCCGTTACCGTGAAAATCTTTGTCTAAATTATACGGTGGGTCTACTATAAGCAAATCGACTGTTTTATCAGAGATTTTTTTTAGCACTTCAAACGTATCGCCGTTTACCGTTGAATTTTCGCAAACCCTAATATCTTCTGAAAATTTTATAACTTTTTTCAAATAGTTGCCCGCTTGCTCGATAGGAAAATCTATGGTTTTATTTCTTATTGATTTTTTCATTATTTTTTCTTGTAAATTTCTAACCAAGCGTCAAGCTTGTTCATTAATTCGTAATTGCTTTTTGTCTTTTTAAGCATTTCAAGTAAAGTGTCAGTTGCGTCTTGTGAATTAGAAAGGAATTTTCTCAATTTATAAACAGTAGAAAGTTCTTCTTTATTTAGCAACAACTCTTCCTTTCTTGTTCCAGATTTAAATAAATCTATCGCTGGAAAAATTCTTCTTTCGCTTAAATTCCTTGAAAGATGTATTTCCATATTACCAGTGCCTTTAAATTCTTCGTAAACAACGTCGTCCATTTTGCTTCCGGTATCTATTAATGCAGTTGATAATATGGTTAAACTTCCACCGTTTTCAACGTTTCTCGCTGCGCCAAAAAAGCGTTTTGGACCTTGAAGAGCAACGGGGTCTAAACCGCCCGAAAGTATTTTGCCAGATGATTCAATCGTGCTGTTATAAGCACGTGCTAATCTTGTTATGGAGTCCATAAGAATAACTACGTCCTTTCCTACTTCAACTAGCCTTTTTGCCATATTTATAACAAGTTCGGCAGTCCTAACGTGATGTTCTGGGCTTTCGTCAAAAGTAGAAAAAATAACTTCTGCATTAACAGACCTTTTTATGTCGGTAACTTCTTCTGGGCGTTCATCTATTAATAAAACGATAAGTTTAACTTCGGGATTGTTTTTTACTATTGATGACGCTATCATTTTTAATATAGTAGTTTTTCCCGTTTTGGGGGGAGCAACTATCAATCCTCTCTGCCCCTTTCCTACGGGCGCAAATAAATCCACCGTTCTTAATGCTAGCGAGTCTTCTTTGCCTATTCTTTCAAGTTTTATCCTCTCGGTGGGATAATATGGCACTAAATCGTCAAAATTATTTCTTGTTAAAAATACTTTTGGATCAAGGTCGTTAATGAGAATAACGTTCTGTAAAGCAGCTGAATCACCTTCTCTAACCACCTTGGCTATCGCTTTTACCTTATCTCCCCTTCTAAGATTAAACCTTCTAATGTTTTGTTGTGAAACGTATATATCGTTTTGAGAGTTTTCACAATTTCTTACTCTTAAAAACCCATACCCAGTTACGTGTTGTTCTAAATAACCCTCGGCAATAAAGCACTCTTTACCGTACTCTTCCGACGGGTCATTAAAAGTAATTGTATTTTTTAACTGGGCGTTATAAGGTTCGTTCATATCCCCTTCGTAAAACTTTGAAACGTCAACGTCTATCTTTTTAGGCGCACCTCTATTGTTGTGTTTTGCAGGCGATAATTTACCGCTTTGAATAGCAAGAATTTCTTCCACAAGAACGTCTTTATTTTTTGAAGCAGGAGAACGAACGCCCATTTGCCTTCCTATTTCTCTTAATACGTTTACGTGTTCAGGCAACAGTTTTTCTTCTGTTAAATATATAAATTTTGGCATATAATCACCTCAAATTACTAAACTTTTCTTTTATTGATTTTGCACACACGATTCCGGATACGAATGCAAAAGTTAAATTGTATCCACCGCAATCGCCATCCACGTCTAAAATTTCACCAACAAGATACATTCCGTTTGCTAATTTACTTTCCATAGTAAATGGGTCCACATCTTTTGTTAATATTCCACCTTTGGTAACTTGCGCATAGTTTGCTCCAAGGTTTCCCGTTACTTTTAGGTTAAAGTTCTTTGTTGCGTAACAAATATCGTCGGGACTATCACTTTTTGCAGTTTTAATAACTGCTTGACCGATACGTTTATTTAATATACCATTAAGTGAGTCAACCCCCCATAAGTAAGGGTATTTTTGTTTTCTTTCCTTTAATATTTCTGTCAACTTATCGCTATCGGTCTCCGGAGCAAATTCGATATTTAATACAACGCCCTCTTTATCGACCACAGCCGAAGAAATTTGAAAAATAGCAGAGCCTGAAACACCAAATTCGGTAAACAGCAAATCGCCAACAGCACTCTTAAAAGGCTTTTCATCTATTATTGCCGTTACTTTGGCTATCTCTTTTAAGCCTTTAAGTCCTTTAATAGGGGGCAATTCTGTTTTTAATTGAACTAACGAGGGATAAACGGAGGACAACTTATGTCCCATTTTCTCAACTAGTTTATATGCTTTTCCGTCAGTGCCAAACTGTTTAGCAACACACCCTCCCGTTGCCATAACAACGGTTTTTGCTAAATAATCTTGACTTTGAGTTTTAATTAAAAAAAGTCCGCCTTGCTTTTTTATTTCAAGCACCTCTGACGAGGTTACTTCATCACAGCCATAATTTTTTAAGTGCGCCCTTAAAACGTCTAAAACAGAACTCGCCTGCTTAGATAGAGGATATACTTTTTTGTCTTTGCTGATTAAAGGTATACCTAAATTCTCTAAATATTTTTTTAGATTGATGTTTTTTTCGTTCTGCAAAAAGGCGGTTATAAAATGCTCGTCCCCGTAATAAAACTCTTTTCTAAGGTCGTCGTTAGTAAGGTTGCCCTGTCCATTCCCCGTTGCAATGAGTTTTTTTCCAACACGGTCAAGACGCTCTAAAATTATAACGTCTTTTGCATTCAAACTAAAATCGCCACGACAAAGTTCCACGGCAGTCATTAATCCTGCCGCTCCTCCGCCTATTATTGCAGTTTGGTATATTTTTTGCAAAATTTACCCTCCTACGTATCTTATTTATTATTCAAATGAAATATTTGCCGAATGGCTAAAAAGTAAAAATAAATTAATTTATTATAGATAAAAGTTCTTCAAACGAACTTGCGAAAATTTTTGCGCCAGCACTTTCTAATTGTTGCTTATTTCTATATCCCCAAAGCACTGCTATGCCTTTTGTGTTTGAATTTGTTGCGGTTAAAACGTCCGTTTCTCCATCTCCAACAAAATAGGTGTTATCCGCCGTTCCGTTAAGTTTAGATATAATTGACAAAGTCGTTGCTGGGTCTGGTTTTATTTTAACGCCATCTTTTTGCCCAACCACCATGTCTAAATTAAGCCCAGTCATATATTCACTATGTATTTTATCAGTGGTTATTTGAGGTTTGTTAGTTAAAATTGCAAGTTTATAACCTCTTTCTTTTAACCTTTTAAGGGCACTATCTACTCCGTCAAAAAGTTTTGTTCTAGGACTATTAGATGCAGTGTAAATTTCATTATAATACTTGTGGCATTTATTAACAAGTTCTTCGCTTACACCATCTGGTAAACTGCGCTTTACAAGATTCTTTGCTCCGTTGCCTATAAACTGCATAACCTCGTTTTGGCTTCGCTCTGGAAAGCCAAAATGAGCCAGCATTTTATTTACGTAATAATGAATATCTGGAAGAGAATGCAGGAGAGTTCCGTCTAGGTCGAATATAACAATTTTGTTCATCACATTTGCTCCACGGTTTCTATACCTAAAAGCGTTAATGCGTTGGTTAAAGTTATTTTTACCGCTTGTGAAATTTTTAATCGGAAGTTCTTAACGTTTTCGTCCTCACAATTAATCTTGCAGTTCATATAAAATTTATTAAAAACGGTTGAAAGGTCTATTGCATATCTGGTTATTAATGAAGGCTCGTATTTTTCCGCCGACGAGCGAACAACGTCTGTAAATTTGCCCAGCGTTGCCATTACTTCGTATTCTTCGGCGTTTATGTTTACATCGCTATAATCTTTACCTACGCCAAATTTGTTTAACACGCTGTTACAACGTGCAACGGTGTACTGAACGTATGGACAAGTTTCTCCTTCAAAAGAAAGAACTCTATCGTAACTAAACACTATGTCCTTTATCTTGTTGTTGCAAAGTGCACCGAATATTACAGCTCCTGTTCCAACGGCTTTTGCTATTTTATCCTTATCTTTAAGGTCTGGATTTTTGTCTTCTATAACTTTATAGGCTTTTTCTATGGTCTTATTAATAACGTCTTCGAGCAACACAACGTTTCCCGCCCTTGTACTCATTGAACCACTTTCAAGAGAAACCATTCCGTATGCAACGTGAACCATATCTTTTGCCCACTCTTTGCCCATAAGTTCTAAAACTTTGAAAAATTGTTTAAAGTGTAAATTCTGCTGATAAGCAACGACGTATAAACATTTGTCAAAGTCATAAGTATTCTTGCGATATACGGCTGCCGCTATATCCCTAGTTGCATAAAGCGTCGACCCGTCTGACTTCAATATTAAACAAGGAGCCATACCGTATTCTTCAAGGTCTACTATCGAAGCCCCGTCAGAAATTTTTAGCAGTTGCTTTTGTTTTAGTTTATCAACGATAGGTTGCATTTTATCGTTATAAAAACTTTCGCCAGCATAAGAATCAAACGTAACGTTCAATAGTTTATATATCTTTTCAACCTCTTCAAGCGTGATAGACTTAAACAACTCGAAAAGACGGTTACTCTCTTCATCACCATCTTCTATGAGTTTAAAATAACGCCTAGCCTCATCATCCATAGCGGGATCTAATTTTGCTTCTTCGTGGAACTTTACGTATATTCTAGAAAGTTCTTTTAGTCTACCCTCTTTAACTTGTTCTAAACTACTGTATTTTTTGAACGCAACGATAAGTTTCCCAAACTGAGTACCGTAATCCCCAAGGTGGTTTATGCCAACAACTTTATACCCTAAAAACCTATAAATTTTACACAGTGCACTTCCTATAACAGTTGTGCTGAGATGCCCTATATGAAATGGTTTTGCTATGTTTATTGACGAATAATCTATACAAACGGTTTTTCCCTTGCCTATATCATCTGAACCGAAAGTATCGCCTTTTTCAATTATTTCATTAAGCAACCTATCGGTATAACCCTTTCTGTCTATTCTAAAATTCAAATATCCGTTGACTGCACTTACCTCGCTAATAAATTGGTCGCACATGAATTCTGATGCAAGTTTTTCTGCAATTTTAACGGGAGGCATTCTCAAAATTTTTGCAAGTTTAAAGCATGGAAGCGCAAAATCCCCCATTTCCGAATTCGGCGGGGTCTCAATAAAACTTGAAAGTTCTTCCACCCCTAATCCCTCAACAACTAGTTTTTCTGCAATGTGTTTCTTATAATCCATAATATTCTCCGTAACTGTTAATATAATACCACACATTTTATAAAAAAAGCAACCTAAAAACTTGTAATTTTATTTAATTTAGATTATAATTATTCAGTAAATGAATTTATACGGAGATGAAAAATGAAATTAGGTGTTGTTGGGCTTCCCAACGTTGGTAAATCAACTCTTTTTAATGCAATAACACACGCAGGTGCTGAATGCGCTAACTACCCTTTCTGTACGATTGAACCAAACGTAGGTATAGTTGCCGTTCCAGACGAAAGGTTAAACGTTCTAGGCAAAATGTATAATACAAAAAAAATCACCCCTGCTATCGTTGAGTTCGTTGATATTGCAGGACTAGTTAAAGGAGCAAGTAAAGGAGAAGGTTTAGGCAATAAATTCCTTGCGAATATTCGTGAAACGGACGCTATCGTTCACGTTGTTAGATGCTTTGATGACGAGAACGTTACCCACGTTGACAGCGATATTGACCCTTTAAGGGATATTGAAACTATTAATTTGGAACTAATTTTCGCCGATACAGAATCGGTTAAAAAACGCCTTGACAAGGCAATCTCAATGACTAAGACGGGCGATAAAAAATATAAGATAGAGGCTGAATTTTTAGAAAGACTTTACGCTCACCTTTCAGACCTTAAACCGGCAAGAACTCTTGCCGTTTCGGATGAGGAAAAGGAATACTTGAAATCGCTTTTCTTAATAACTGAAAAACCTGTTATTTATACGGCAAATATCGGCGAAAAGGATATGGGAAAACCCGAAGAAGATTTGCCTCTCGTTCAAAAGGTTATTCAATTCGCTAAGTCTGAAAACGCTGAACACATGGTCATTTGCGCTAAAACCGAAGAGGAATTATCACTTCTCCCGGAGGACGAACAGAAAATGTTCTTAGAAGAACTAGGGCTAACAGAAAGCGGTCTTGATAGACTGGTTACTACTTCTTATAGATTACTCGGACTTATAAGTTACCTCACGGCTGGCGAAAAAGAAGTTAGAGCTTGGACAGTTGAACTTGGAACAAAAGCTCCTCAGGCTGCTGGTAAAATTCACAGCGACTTTGAAAAGGGTTTTATTCGTGCAGAAATCGTTGATTACGACGTTCTAGTTGAGTTGGGCAGTTTTAACCTTGCAAAAGAAAAAGGAAAGGTCCGCTCGGAAGGGAAAGATTACGTTGTTAAGGATGGCGACGTTGTACTTTTTAGGTTTAACGTTTAATAACATAACAAACACTAACCGTAAGGTGTCTCTTAGAGAATTCAAGTAAAAGGATAGCCAACAATTGAAATACACCTCCAAAAGTGAAATGCACCCCGAAATTTAGACATTCGGGGTGTTTTTATTTATAATGGTAAGAGAAAAAGTAGTAAGTACAGTGCAGAATTCAAAATAAGCGTTGTACTAGACAAAGCAAACAATAATTTAAGAGTCAAAGACAAGGTAAAAATTCAAACGATATTTTCTCTATTTTTCTTTTTAGTGTGATATTATCTTTTTAACAGGTAAAAGCATTCTCGTTGATTTTTTATACTCAATAAACCCCTCTTTTTTGGATTGTCTTTTATCCGCCATAGGTATACTTATTACCAAAAACATAAAGTTATTTATTATCGCTCCTGCAATTAGATACCAACAGGAAATTTTAAGTGCAATCATAAACAAAGCAATCCCCCACCACATTAAAATTTCGCCCAAATAATTGGGGTGGCGAGAATATTTCCAAAGCCCATATCTTATAAAACCACCTTGTTTTTTATTTCTGAACGACTGCATTTGAATATCAGAAACTGTTTGCAAAAAAACTGCCGATAACGAGATTATTATTCCAATTACTCCTAACACATTGAATGGTAAGCGGTTTATTATTATGTATACTGCTGGCAAACAGCAAGCGTAAACAACTAAGGTTGGAAACATATGTATACCTAAAAAATTTACAAACGGATAGAAAACCCCCGTTTTTTCACTTAGCATTGTATAACGCCAGTCTTGGTGAGTTAATCCCTTAAAGGTATAAGCCCAATTTGCCGTGAGCCTAACACCCCAAAACCAAATCAAAATTGTTACTATAATTCCCGAAAGGCTGATATTACTAATTAGAAAGCAAATAGTTATAACTAACGGCTGAACGCTCCAATAAGGGTCGTAAACAGATGCGTTTTTGAATAGCAAACTAAAAATAAAGGTAAAAATAGTTGCTGAAACGTCCGCAATCAATAATTTGACATATACGTTTTCAAAATCTAAAACGTTATATATAATAATTCCAAGTGTTATTGCCAAAAGGTAAACGATTGAAACGATTATAAAACTTAAAACCCTATTTTGTATCTTCATATTTTCCTCTTTTAACGTGTTTAATACTTTTTTTCACAAGTCTAAAACAAAAAAGCGCAACATATAGTGAAATGCACCTCCTAAAGTGTCTAAACTTTTGGGTTCACATCACTTTTGGGGCGCATTTCATTTTGCTTACGCTTTATTATTTAATTATTTCTTCTTTGACTCGTAAGTCGTGTGAAGAAGTTCGTGCGCTTTGTGTCCACCGATTTCGCCAAGGAAATTATCGTATAATGCCGATACTCCGAGGTTTAAGTGGCTCTTTCTATTAGTCATTCCTGCATCAGTATCGTATAACCCCTTTGCTCTCATTCCCTTGTAATCAGTGCTTGAACGCTTAAACGCATCTACGAATGGTTGCCCAGCACCATTTACACAGCCACCAGGACAGCTCATAACTTCAATAAATTGATAATCGCATTCTCCTGCCCTTACTTTATCGCACAAGTTTGCTGCGTTTTTAAGTCCACTAACTACTGCAACTTTAACTTTTAAGCCTTTAACGTCATATTCAGCCTCTTTAACACCATCCATACCACGCACTTCTTTAAACTCAACGTCTGCAAGTTTTTCGCCGGTTATAGTTTCAACCGCTGTTCTGAGCGCTGCTTCCATAACTCCACCGCTTGCGCCAAAAATTACGCTTGCACCTGTATATTCCTTGAATGGAACGTCAGGATAACTTTCTTCTAAATGCGAGAAATGTATACCGTGTTCTTTAATCATACGAACAACTTCTTGCGTTGAAAGAACGTAATCTACATCTCCGTTAAACTTAACTCGTCTTGCCTCGTCTTTCTTAGCTGAGCAAGGCATGATTGCAACGTGAACGTGCTTCTTTTCACCAGTATAAGATGCCTTTACAACTGCGCCTAGCATTTGCATAGGACTCTTACAAGAAGATATATTTTCTAATAAATCGGGATATTTATCTTCTGCAAATCTTATCCATGCGGGGCAACAAGAGGTAAACATAGGTAATTTACCACCTTCCTTTACCCTGTGTACTAGTTCGTTTGCCTCTTCAACTATCGTTAGGTCTGCGCCGATATTAGTATCATACACTTTATCAAATCCCATTTCACGGAGTGCGGTTACGAGTTTACCCATAACGTTTTCTCCCTCGACGAATCCGAATTCCGTACCCAAACCAACTCTAACCGCAGGAGCAATTTGAACGGAAACTTCTATATCGGGGTTACCGATTGCTTTCCAAACCTGGTCAGCGTCGTCCCTTATAGTTATTGCACCGGTAGGACATACTGCAGCGCATTGTCCACAACCTACGCAAGGCGAATTACTAATATCGCCGTCAAACGCTGTTGAAATCTTCATCTTTGAGCCACGATAAGCATAATCTATTGCGCCAACCGATTGAATTTCGTTACACATTCTAACGCATTTTCCGCAAAGAATACACTTACTAGGATTTCTTATTATACAGTTTGAAGAACTGTCTGGACAATCGTTTGAAACGTTGTTTGGAAATCTTATACCTTCAATATTGAACTTATATGCAAACTCTTGTAATTTACATTTTCCACTCATATGGCATATAGTACAATCTCTGCAATGATTTGCAAGAAGAAGTTCTAATATCATTTTTCTATACTTACGGAGTTTTGCAGTGTTGGTTTTTATAACCATTCCGTCACGAGGCTTGCAAGAGCACGATGCGTCTAATCTTCCACGTTCATCCTCAAACATACACATTCTGCATGCGCCGTAAATAGAGAGGTCGGGGTCGTAACAGAAAGCCGGAATTTCGATGCCTGCTTTTCTTGCAAGTTCCAAAACGTTTTTCTCGCCTTCTATTTTAACTTTTATACCGTCGATAATCATATATTCACTCATTATCTTAAACCTCCTTAATAGCCTTGAATGCACAGTTAGAAATACATGCTCCGCACTTAATACAGAGTTTTTGGTCTATCGTGAACGGCTTTTTAATTTCGCCCTTGATAGCGTTAACTGGGCAATTTCTTGCGCACTTAGAACAACCTTTACAGAGTGTTTCATCTATAACGATAGTCTTTAACTTTTGACAAGCGCCTGCTGGACATTTCTTATCGTAAATGTGCGCTTTATATTCGTCTTCAAAGTATTTGATGGTAGAAAGAACGGGGCCAGCGGCAGTTTTTCCAAGACCACATAGTGCAGTTTTAGAAATTGTCTCTCCAAGTTCTTTCAAAAGTTCTATATCTCCGTCCTCACCCTTTCCGTCAACTATACGATTAAGGATTTCAAGCATGCGTTTAGTTCCCTCTCTACAAGGCACGCACTTGCCACAACTTTCTTTTTGGGTAAAGTCCATAAAGAATCTTGCGACCTCTACCATGCAAGTCTTTTCATCCATTACCACAAGACCGCCAGAGCCGATTATTGCGCCAACTTTTGAGAGCGAATCAAAGTCTAATGGTAAATCAAAGTGTTCTTCGGTTAAGCATCCGCCAGACGGACCACCTATTTGAACGGCTTTAAACTTTCCGCCGTCTCTAACTCCGCCACCTATATCAAATATAACCTCACGGAGAGTTGTTCCCATTGGAACTTCTATTAAACCTGCATTTTGAATATTTCCTGTAAGAGCAAAGGTTTTAGTTCCTGAACTGTTTTCCGTTCCTATCTTCTTAAACCATTCCGAACCCTTGTTTATGATGGTAGAAATATTTGCATAGGTTTCAACGTTGTTTAAAACGGTGGGCTTTTCAAAAAGCCCGTTTTCAACGGTACGTGGCGGTTTTGTTCTAGGCATTCCACGTTTACCTTCAATTGATGCCGTAAGAGCTGAGCCTTCACCACAAACGAACGCACCTGCGCCACGATTGATATGAAGATTAAACGAGAATCCAGTTCCTAAAATATTTTCGCCTAAAAGCCCTAAATCAGTTGCTTGTTTGATGGCAAGGTTAAGTCTTGATACTGCCTTAGGATATTCGGCACGCACGTATATGTAACCGTCGTTTGCACCACATGCAACTCCTGCGATAACCATTCCTTCAATCATTCTATGTGGGTCGTCTTCCATAACCGACCTATCCATGAATGCGCCGGGGTCTCCCTCGTCTCCGTTACATACAACGTATTTGGGGAAGTTGTTTTGTCTTGCAACTTGCGCCCACTTTCTGCCTGCGGGGAATCCACCGCCTCCACGACCACGAAGTCCAGATTCAGACATTTCGTTTATAATGTCTTCGCTCTTCATGTCGAAAAGCGCTTTTTCAAGAGCAGTATATCCACCCGTTGCAAGATATTCCTCAATAGAAGTTGCGTCTATCTTGTCGCAGTTATCGAGAATCATTCTCGTTTGCTTTTTATAGAAAGGTATTTCTTTTTGTTCTTTATAAACTTTACCGTCTTGAACGTATGCCAATCTTTCAACACATTCGCCGTTTACGATGGTTTTGTCTATAATTTCTTCACAGTCTTCAACCTTTACTTTAACGTATAACCAGCCTTGCGGTTCAACTCTAACAAGCGGTCCTATTTCACAAAAACCGTGGCATCCACTCTCTTTGAGTCTAACTGAATCGCTATGTGGTTCTTTTTCAAGTTCTAATGAAAAGGCTATGCCTTTTTCTTTCATTATTTTAGCAAAATTTTCGTAAATTTTTAAAGCGCCCTTTGAAACGCAACCTGCACCTGCACAAACTATTATGCGTTTATTTTCCGCATTAAATCTATCCGCACATGATTTGCGAAGAGCAACGAGTTCTTCTCTAGTTTTTAACATCAGCCTTTCTCCTTTATTGATTTTACTAATGCAACTGCCGTTTCAGGTGTCATTGTCGGGTATATTTCGTTATTTAACGTTATTGCCGGCGCAGATGAACAAGCACCCAAGCAAGCAACCGTTTCTACTGTAAACATAAGGTCGTCAGTAGTCTTCTTTTCTTCTGATAAGCCGAGTTCTTTTCTAAGTGCTTCCAAAATAGGAACAGAATGACGAACGTGACAAGCCGTTCCATCACAAACCTTTATAACGTATTTTCCTTTTTGCTCCAAAGAAAAGTTTTCATAAAAGGTTGCAACTCCATATATCTTTGCTTCTGATATTTTTAATTTCTCTGCAAGATATGGGAAAATTTCCTTTGGTAAATATCTGTAATTTTCCTGCGCTTCTTGTAAAATTGCAATTAGAGATTTTTCTTCTCTTCCAAATTTTTCCATTGCACAGTCAAGAATACTGTAATCAAACATTGATGATTCCTCCGTGTTGTATGTTTTTTTTACTTTAACGCTCTTTTTGCCGCCCGAATTCGGACGGCAAAATACCTGCGTATTATTTACTTAATTTTTCGTCAATAGCTTTTGCAGCCGTCTTTCCTGCGCCCATTGCAAGTATAACGGTTGCAGCACCAGTAACAGCGTCGCCACCAGCATAAACGTATTCTACAGAAGTAGCACCAAATTCGTCGGTAATTATACCGCCGTGTTTGTTCACTTCAAGCCCCTCTGTTGTAGATTTAATAAGCGGGTTTGGAGAAGTGCCGAGCGCCATAATAACAACGTCTGCCTCAATATCAAATTCACTATCTTTAATTTCAACAGGACGACGACGACCTGACGCATCTGGTTCGCCAAGTTCCATTTTAATGCAAGTGCAAGATTTTACCCAACCGTTTTCGTCTCCGTTAATTTGGCAAGGATTTGTTAACAAATCAAATACGATTCCCTCTTCCATTGCGTGTTCAACTTCTTCTTTTCTTGCAGGAAGTTCGTCTAGTGTTCTTCTGTAAACGATATGTACGTCTCCGCCTAAACGTTTTGCACATCTCGCTGCATCCATAGCAACGTTTCCACCTCCAACGACTACTACTTTCTTGCCTTTCTTTATAGGAGTGGTAGAATCCTCTTTGTATGCTTTCATAAGATTGATTCTGGTCAAAAATTCGTTTGCAGAATAAACGCCGTTAAGGTTTTCTCCCGCAATATTCATGAATTTGGGAAGCCCTGCTCCTGACCCAACGAATACAGCCTTAAATCCGTATTCTTTAATAAGTTCATCAATCGAAATGACTTTTCCAATAACCATATTGGTTTCAATTTTAACGCCTAAATCTTTAAGAGTGTCAATTTCTTTTTGTACTATACTCTTGGGTAGTCTAAATTCTGGAATACCGTATACCAAAACTCCGCCGGCTAGGTGGAAAGCTTCGAAAACGGTTACTTCGTATCCTTTCTTCGCAAGGTCCCCTGCGCACGTAAGTCCTGAAGGTCCAGAACCTATAACTGCAATCTTTATTCCGTTGCTTTGTGGTTTAACAGGTTTGTCTTTGCAGTTTTTATTGTGATAATCGGCAACAAATCTTTCAAGTCTACCTATACCAACAGGCTCGCCCTTAATCGCCCTAACGCAATATTTTTCACACTGCGTCTCTTGCGGACAAACTCTTCCGCACACCGCAGGAAGTGATGATGATTGCGCTATTACTTGATATGCGCCCTCAAAATCTTTTTCTTTTATTTTTGATATAAACTCTGGAATATGTACCATTACGGGGCAACCATTAACACAAGGTTTATGTTTACAGTTCAAACATCTTTCAGCCTCGTTAACAGCCTGCTCCTCAGTATATCCCAACGCTACTTCATCAAAATTCTTATTTCTAACGTCAGCGTCTTGATGAGGCATAACGTTTTTCTTTAACGACATGTTAGGCATCTTACTTTACCTCCTTTTTGAAAAGATTGCAAGTTTCTTCGTATTTATGTCTTTCCCACTCTTTGTAACTTGCACCACGCTTCATCGCTTCATCAAAATCAACCTCGTGTCCGTCAAACTCAGGTCCATCAACGCAAGCAAACTTAGTCTTTCCTCCAACGGTTAAACGACAACCACCACACATACCCGTCCCGTCAATCATAACCGGGTTCATACTAACTATTGTCTTAACTCCGTATTCTTTGGTGAGTTTGCAAACAAACTTCATCATAATAACCGGTCCAATAGCAATTACTTCATCGTAATTCTCTCCGCTTTCGATAAGGTTTTTCAATGCGTCGGTAACCAAACCTTTTGTACCGGCAGTTCCATCGTCGCTCATAAGGACGTATTTATCGCTAACTGACTTAAATTCATCCTCTAAGATAACTAAGTCTTTACATCTAAACCCGACAATAGAGTGAACTTCACAACCTTCTTCGTGAAGTTTCTTTGCAACCGGATATGCTATTGCACAACCAACACCACCGCCAACAACGGCTACTTTTTTAAGACCTTTCGTATGCGTTGCATTACCAAGAGGTCCAACGAAATCGGCAACGCAATCACCAACTTCAAGTTGGTTTAAGGTATAGGTAGTTGCTCCAACAATTTGGAAAATCACTGCAACCGTTCCTTTTTCCCTGTCATAATCAGCAACGGTTAGCGGGATTCTCTCTCCGTTTTCAGTTGCTCTTATGATTACAAACTGACCTGCTTGCGCCTTTTTTGCAACATATGGTGCATACACGTCAATTCTTGTAACTGTGGGGTTGAGCACTTTTTTGTCTACAATTTTGAACATAACTTCTCCTTTTTTCTAAGCGACTCTCACATGTTTTAACCAAAAGCCACGTATAGTATTTCGTTCAGTAACATATTTTATCACATTTTATTTAATAATTCAAGTTTTTTTATAAAAATATTAGTCTTTTTATCTATTTAAACTCTGCTAATTTTTACCTACGCTTTATCGTTAGTATATTTTTTTGAACTAGAATTTTAACTGTTCAATATTTAATAATTTTTATTATTTTAAATTAATTAGATTTTTACTTGCGATTTTACTTATAAAGAAAATAAATTTGTAATTTTTGACTTAAAAAATTAATTATGAAAAAATGCTTTACTTTCAAAATTTATTGTTGTAGAATAAAGTTATGAGAGTTTTAAACGAATTTGATTTAAAATACAAGTATACAAGGCTTATTACTAATCCAGATATTCCCAATCACTGCCATACTTTCTATGAGTTCAGTATCTGTCTAAAAGGTGGTTTTGATAACAGAATCAACGGAAAGCATTACGACATGTCTAAGGGCACTATCGTTCTTTTAAGACCAGAGGACGAACATAGGGTTATGTCTTATAAACCTCACCTTAGCCGTGATATTTACATTATGCCAAACAAATTAAAACTCATCTGTGATTCTATTAGTCCAAGGCTGTTTTCTAAAATAACAAAAGAACCGCTTGCTATACATTTTAAAGTTTCCGATTTCGACATGAAAACCTTAGAAAATAAGTTGAGTATTTTTAGCAAGCCTCATCAGTCCTCTTCTCTACTTAAAATTGCACATACGAACGTTATAACTGAAATTTTAATGCTTTGGAAGCAGTATCAAACTTCCCAAATGGATAAGCACCCCGAATGGCTGTCCACTCTTATTCGCAACGTTAACACTGAAGAATCACTTACCATGAGCATTACTGACGTTGTTAAGAATACTAATTATTCTCACGAGTATATCTGCCGTGAATTTAAAAGGCATATGGGAATAACTTTAAGGGAATACGTTGCAGACATTAAATTTTCTTACGCTTGCGAACTTTTGCAAGAGGACGTTATGAACGTCTCTCAAATTGCATCAGTGCTTAATTACGGCGCTTCTTCAAACTTCGTATTAGCGTTTACTAAGCGTTTCGGAATGTCCCCTACCGCATGGAAAAAACTTAATAAAGATTCACAATAAAATTAGAATATTAAAAGCGTCGCTTTATGCGACGCTTTTCTTATTATTAAAGCACTTTTGATAAAAACTCTTTAAGTCTTTCATCTTTTGGATTGTTAAAAAATTCTTCGGGCGCATTTTCTTCTTTTATAACACCCTCGTCTATAAATATAACCCTATTTGCAACGTTTTTAGCAAAACCCATTTCGTGTGTAACGACAACCATCGTCATGCCTTCTTTTGCAAGTTCAACCATAACGTTTAACACTTCTCCAACCATTTCTGGGTCAAGAGCACTCGTCGGTTCGTCAAATAGCATTACTTCGGGTTCCATAGCAAGCGCTCTCACTATTGCCACACGTTGCTT
>JAZRMR010000021.1:0-5436 GCA_045647765.1 Christensenellaceae bacterium | reverse complement strand
CTACCATTAATTATACTTCCATCTTCTAATTGTATTGAAACTGCTGCATAAATATCTGTTTTATTTTCTTCAATTTTCTTTTTTGATGAATATTGTCTAGCAGACATAACAACAGTTCTATCACTTTCTTTTAGATTTAATTCCTCCATTATTAACTTAGATCTATCTGCTGTTTCTTTATCTATATATCCTTTTTTATACTCGCAAATAGTTTTAAAATATCTTCTAATTATTTCTTGTTTAGAAGCAGTTTTTACAATGTCCTCATCTACAATACAATGTCCAGCCATATTAACGCCCATATCAGTTGGAGATTTATAGATAGACTGCCCCATTATCTTTTTAAGCATTGCCGATAGGACGGGGAAAATCTCCACGTCTCTGTTATAATTTACAGCCATTACCCCGTATGCGTCTAAATGGAAAGGGTCTATCATATTCATATCGTTTAGGTCTGCCGTCGCTGCTTCATAAGCTGCGTTCACGGGATGACTAAGCGGTAAATTCCAAACGGGAAAAGTTTCGTATTTTGCATATCCCGCTTTAATCCCATGCTTGTTTTCGTGATATAATTGAGATAAACACGTTGCCATTTTTCCACTGCCTGGGCCGGGCGCAGTTACAACTACAAGCGGGCGTGTAGTTGTGATATATTCGTTTTTGCCGTAACCTTGTTCGCTAACTATCTTTTCAACCTCTGAGGGGTAACCTTCTATCTGATAATGCTTATAAACTTTTATTCCAAGCATTTCAAGGCGTTTTCTAAACGCCAAAACCGCAGGGCTTGAAGTGTATCTCGTTAACACCACACTACCAACGTAAAATCCTTGACTTTTGAATATGTCAATAAGCCTTATAACGTCTTGGTCATAGGTAATACCTAAATCTCCCCTATACTTGTTCTTTTCTATATCGAGAGCGTTGATAACTATTAATATTTCTGCCTTATCTTTAAGTTGAGAAAGCATTTTAATTTTGCTGTCGGGTTCAAAGCCGGGCAGTACTCTCGCCGCATGGTAGTCGTCAAAAAGTTTTCCACCGAATTCAAGGTAAAGTTTATCGCCGAACATTTCAATTCTTTCTAGAATTTTTGCCGACTGCATTTCAAGATATTTAGCGTTGTCAAATCCTATACGTTCCATCATTTGTCGAAACTTATTTATTTTATAAGTTTAGCCTCCAAAAGTTTAGCAATAAATTTATCTACGTCCTTTTCCGCAACCTCTTTTTCAACCTCGTACTCATTCAAAAGTGCGTCTAACAAATCTTGTTTTTCTCCGCCTTTTTCTAAAATTTTCCACAAGAACGCTCCCGTTTCGTTGAGGTTTATTATACCGTTAAACTCCTTTACGGCGCTTCCCACCGCAACCACGATATAATTATCGGCTACCTCTCGTAAAATAAATCCCTCTTTAATTTTCATATTACTCCCCCTTACTCATCTCGCCGTACGAAAGCATTGCCGCTTCTTTTGAAATATTACAGCCGAGTTTATATATCTTTACACTTCTAAGCATTTTATCTATTAAACTTAAAAGTTTGTCCATTAACCCCGCATCTTCCGGGCGTATGGTCTGGTTCAATATAGTAATCAGCATTTCTTGTGTGGTCGCCTTTCTTATAACGTTTTCCTTTGACTGATAAATGTTACAAATTACCTTTATTTTAGCCCTAGTATTAGTATCTAATCTGTGCTTACCGTTCCACGGTGTACCGTAAACGTAAAAATCACCGTCAATATATCTAATTATTGGCTTATCGTCGTTTACCATAACCGCCTTATCACCCAAAAGTTCACGCCATAGTCTTGTGTGGGTTGATTTTCCCGTTCCGCTAGGCGCTGTGAATAAATACGCCTCGCCGTCCACCATTATTGCGCTTGAATGAAAAATTATACCGTCTTTTTTTTCTAGAATATAATTACAAAGTTTGCGAAATAAAGCCAAACTTTCCAAATAAGCGTCGCTAAACTCGGGGGCAACAGCCCTTTCTTTGGCAATATCCTCATCTGTTATGTCTGCAACGAAAAGCGGTTTATCTTGTCCATTGTATAAGTAGTTTTCGCACAACTTATTTGTATATTGATATTTGGTTTTTGCGTCGAAAACGACATCTGCAATTTTATATCTATACATCATTTTCCCTTTTAAACAAACTTATTTATTATTTTACCAAAGGTAACGACCTTTGTCAATATAAATTTGATTTTTAAAACAATTTTGTATATAATATAGTTGCTCAATCGTTTAGGTTGAAATTTATTTAATCGGATTTGTATGAATATTAAAAAATTTTACTTGTCGCTTTTCTTAATTTTATCATTTGTTTTAATACCGTTCGGGTGTGCTAACAATAAGACTGCTTTTGATATGTATTATTTTAATACCGAGATTCATATCGAAACTCACGACAAAGCGCTTGATAACAAAACAAAAGAATTATTAGAACAACTCTTCTCTTCGCTTGAAGATGAATTCTCAATAAGCAAAGAGAATTCTTTCACTTTTAAATTTAACAATTCATTACCAAACTCTACTATTCCTATATCTGAAAGGGGGATAGAAATTTTTCAAAAATCAAAGGAGTGCTATCTTTTTTCAAACGGGCTCTTTAACCCCGCCGTTTACCCTCTTGTAAAATTATGGCAATTTGCACCCGATTACCCCGTTTTAAACTTTACCCCACCAACGGAGAGTGAAGTTCAACAAACCAAGTCGGATTACGATTACGATTTTTGCAATCTTAATATAGACCCAACAGAAAACACTATAACTACCCCCAGCAAAAAAATGATGCTGGATTTTGGCGGTATTCTTAAAGGATACGCTTGCGATAAGGCTTGTGAAATCCTTGTTTCAGCCGGGCATAAAAAAGGGTACGTTACTGTCGGTAGCAGTAGCCTAAATTTGCTTTCTGTTGATTCTCTGTCCATAAGGCACCCAAGACCAACGGATGAAAAATCTATTATTTTAACGGTAAACACCAAAAACCAACAAAATCTTTCAGTTTCCACTAGCGGTGATTATCAAAAGAAATATCTCTATGGCGGTAAAACCTATTGCCATTTAATAAACCCTTCAAACGGCTGTCCCACCGAGTCAAATGTTTTAAGCGCAACTATTATCGGCATTGAAGGCGTTTTAGCAGACGCATATACCACTACTTTATGCCTTTTAGAACACTCTGATAACGGAAATTCTCCGTTAGTTGAAATGATAAATAATATAATTTCTTCTCATCCTAGCGCTGGAATTTTTGTGGTTTATCAAGACGGGCAACGAAATAATATTATAACAAATAAAGAGCAGGGCGAAGATTTTACACTGCACGATAGCGAGTATTCAGTATTAAAAATTTAAAAGTTTAGCACACTATATTTCATAAAAAATGAAAAATAGTGTGCTTTTATGTTTACCCATATTAAGTTGTTGACTACTATGAAAAAACAAATAAAGGCTTGTTATTTCCAATCACAAATTTTTTTTGCAAGCCAATTAAACAAACTTTCTATCACCAAACCTATAATTACCGAAACTATTACTAATGCGAGTAATTGCGCCGTCTCACTTGTAATGTTAGCCAAATTCATCAAATTGCCCAGAGAACGAGAAGTTGCGCTCAACACTTCTGCCGCAACCATCAGTTTAAAATTAAGTGAAAATCCACTCCCCGCTTCAATTAACATTGTTGGAGCGACCAACGGTAATTCTATATGCCTTAAAACCCTTAATTCGTTCGCCCCATCCACTCGGCTTGCCTCTGTAATAAATTTATCAATCGATTCAAACGAATTTTTCAAATGAGAATAAGTTGTCGGTAAAATTACCAACACCGTTACAATTATTGGCGCAACTTTTGAGTTTGTCCACACCAATAACAAAAGTATTACCGCAATTGTTGGCAATGCCCTTATCACCCCTATAATCGGCTCAATAAGTCTACTAAATATTTCACATTTAACCGAAAAAACAGCAAGAACTAACGCAAAGGAGTAGGATATTAAAAACGCAATAAGAGTGCGCAAAACCGTCCCAAAAAGCGCATAATAAAAATTATTCTGTGCAAATAGTTGCAACATGTTTTTAAATGCAAATTGCACAGACGGTAAAATATATTCTTTCCCTATCGCCGCAGCAGTAATTGCCCAAATTGCAATTATACACGCCACGCTTATTAATGGTAAGAAAAAATTTAAAGTTCGTGAGATTCTACCTTTCATTTTATCCTTCTATATTATAGTAATGTAAACCGTGTTTTTCTAACACCACTCGGAAAGTCCAATCAGGCACGGCGTTTGGATTAGGCACGGCTATCCTTTTATCTTTTAAGTCGTTTACAGTTAACGGCTGAGTGCTCATAATATAAAAATTACCGTGTGTAACAACTGAAACCATAACATATGGGTCGGATACGTTTGCGTCTGTGTTATAAAATTTACTTGCAAGATTGATAGGCATAATGAACACGTCAGCCATTCCACCTTTATATTTCATAGGTATAGTATTTGCCTTTATGACTTCATAAGATACGTCAAGGTTGTCCACAAGTTTAGTATTCTCTTTAATAAATTTTGCAATAGCAAGCGCAGGCGCACCGTCGGGAGCGCAAACGGATATAGTTTGTTTTTGGCAATCTCCACTTGCCGAACCGACATAAAAGAAATCGTCGTTTACCGCTTTTGCCGAACTGCTTTCAATTGATATTATTTCATTTATATAACTTTTAACTTGTTGTTTTGCATCTATTGCACTTTGCCAATAAATTTTACATCCGTCAATAGCAGAAGTTGACAAACTACCCGCAACCAAAGTGGAGGCTTCAAATTTGGTTTTAATCGCATTAACCGCTTCCGTTGCATTACCTTCTTGCTTTAACCAATTTACGTTGCCGTCAATACCACTCAAAACTTCTAATATATTGGGATACGTTGCAAGAACGCTACTTTTAACCATCATTACCGCTTGCGGATAGGCTTTAACATCAGCGTCGTAGAGTTCTTGTAAATCAAGTTTATAAATAGTTTTACTTTGCTGAGCCGCTTTATTTATAAGATTAGATGCCGCTGGCTCTGGAACTAAACCTATAGTTTCTTCATCTGAAAGCATAGCGCTAACGATATTAGCACCCTCCGCATAATACTTAATTCCGACTTGACCTTTTCTATTATTGTCGCACGCAGAAAAACTGACTGTTAAACAGCAACAAATTATAGATAAAATAAATGCTAAAACTTTTTTCATAAAACACTCCTCTTGTATTTATTTTATACCCAACCTCGTAGAAAATATTTAGTTATTGCTCTGGGCAGTAACGACGCATAACGCTGTTTGTACGCTTCTTTCTTAGCCAAGCCTTTTTTGCCCTTATAAACAAGTTAGGCTAGGCTCGACCGAGCAAAAGGGTGAAATTGACCTGTTTGGGTCATTGAAGTCTTTT
>JAZRMR010000020.1:0-141455 GCA_045647765.1 Christensenellaceae bacterium | reverse complement strand
ATCGTCATCAAAAGCTCTACCGATAAACGGACATCCAACGTCGCACCCCATTGAAATTGCAACGTCGGGTAGCGGTATCTTATCAATGGTTTTACTATACTGTGTTTGCTCCATATCAATTCCGTAAAGTTCTTTCATCAGCCTAACTGCGTCTTGATTTATTTTCGGTTTGGTTTCCGTGCCAGCCGAGTAAAAGTCAAACTCATCGCCACGCAAATGCTTTCCAAGTGCTTCTGCAATTTGGCTACGGCAAAAATTATGAACACAAATAAACGCTATCTTCTTTTTCATTTGAAAGGACACCTCACACCGATACATTGATTGTTTTGAGCCGAATGAACACACTTGATTTCGCCAAGTTCCATTTCAACACCAAAGAATTCCTTTGCAAATTCAACCGCTTTAATGATGGAAATATAAGAATCACGTTTACAGCAACGCGGGCCACCGACTTCGCCTATTGCACTTAATGCAGAGGCGGTCATCTTATTCGATAACCCCCACGCTTCGTTTGCTAGAGGCGTAGAACCTGTTACGATGGACACGAACATTCCTGCACTCACTCCTGCCCCGCATGCACCCCAAAATCCGCAAGCGCCACCTGGAACTTTCTTTCCACGTGCTTGCATTTCTAATAGTGCTTTTACAAGGTCAATATTACCACCTGCGTTTTTATATGCAGTAAGGAGTGCTGAACCAACCATAACGTGATGTTCGGGGCCGTGCATGTGACAAAATGACAAACCCATCATCTTTTGAATAATTTCAAGCGGATTTTTAGAAGTCTCTTTTTGACACAAACCGATAATGCTATCCATTCCTTGCGTATGGCAATCATTACACACGTAATGTCCGTTTTCGCAAGCGGTTTTACTATTTTCTTTTTTGTGACAAATAGCGCATTCCATCATCTCGTCGGTATCGTTATATTTTAATGGCGCACCACAAATCAAGCATTCGTCTTTCATTAGTTTTCTCCTAGGATTAACTTTGTTAGTTTTTGTTCAATCCAAATTTTCTTGTCATTAAAACTTCTTTCCAGTGTGTTTCTCTTGCAATTATGTATTCGTTACCTAAGTTCATATTACAAACTTCTAATATTGAATACTTAAAATTATATTTATAATCTTCCCCATTTGCTTTCAAAAGTTCTTTTAGTTCAACGTTTCCACCATGCCCGTCTTTTGCATAGTTTGACCAACGTTGCCAAATACACTCATCACCATAAGCACTACCAACATATTGTTTGCCCGTTAACGTATCTATAATCAAATAAATACCTTTTACATTTGATAACGCAGATTTCCAAGAAATTATATTGTCAGAAACAATATGTTTTAAGGTTTTATAATCTATATTAACTTGGTCAAAACCCACAAAGTCAGTAAGAGCAACTCTTTTATCTAAAATATGTGATAAAGGCATTTTAGCAATCGGATCGCCATTTTTAGGGTCTAATTCTAAAACTGGATATGATGCACGGAACTCTTTCTTAAATCTAAAAAATGCCCTGCCGATATAGTCAGTTGCAATACCAGTTAATTCAGTTTCATATTTCCAGCCTTTCCAACCAGTATCACGCTCAATAGGAGTCGGTTCAACAGGTAAAACTTTATAAACACCACCAAACATCCAAATATCTTTATCATAATAAATTAAAGATAAAATATAATCTCTTCCAAAATTTTTATTTGTTTGACATTCTTGCCATTCTTTAAATTCATCAATTAAAAAAGCATTATAGGGTGCTTTTTTATCGTTTGAGCCAGTAGCAAAATGCGCTTTATAATTACTAAAAGTTTCTTCTTTTATCCCTAATAATTCGTGTAAATTTATCATTTGTAATCCCCTTTTACTTCTCCATGCCGCAGGTGTAGCATTGTTTTGATAGCATTTCTTCGTTTTTGATAGTGCTGTATAATCTAAAACCACCTGCAAAGTTGTATGCATCAAAGCCGTTTTGCATTAAAATGCGTGTTGCAAGATAACTACGCAAGCCACTTTGGCACATAACGTAGATTTTCTTCGTTTTATCAAGTTCGCCTAAACGCTCTCTTAAATCATCAAGTGGAATATGGATAAATCCATCAGCGTGTCCACGCATATATTCAAAAGGTGTGCGAGTATCAAGTAAAATCACGTCATCTCTTTCTCTTAAAGACGGAATATCTTCATAATAGAACTGTTTCACTATGCCGTTTTTGATATTTTCCGCAACGAAACCTGCCATATTTACGGGGTCTTTCGCAGAAGAATACGGTGGAGCGTAAGCAAGGTCTAAATCTTTTAGTTCATCTGCTTTCATACCTACTCTAATTGCCGTTGCAATAACGTCAATGCGTTTATCAACACCATCATAGCCAACGATTTGCGCGCCTAAAATCTTATAAGTTACCTTTTCAAAAATGAGTTTAACGGTCATAGCCGTTGCCCCTGGATAATAGCCAGCGTGTGAGTTTTGCGTTAAAATAACTTTTTCATATTCTATGCCGTTTGCTTTTGCTTGCTGTTCGTTAATTCCAGTAGTAGCAACCGTCATATCAAAAAGTTTAATAACTGAAGATCCCTGCGAGCCTTTATATTCGCTATTTATCCCGCAAATGTTATCGGCAACAATGCGACCTTGCTTGTTGGCAGGTCCCGCAAGTGAAATTACTGCATCTTGTTCGATTATAAAATGTTTAACTTGAACTGCATCACCTACTGCATAGATATCGGGAATTGAAGTTTCCATTTTTGCGTTGACTTTAATTGCACCTTTTACGCCAAGTTCTAAACCTATCTTTTTAGCAAGTGTATTTTCGGGCGTAACGCCAACTGCAAGCACAACCATATCAGCATTAATTTGCTTTCCATCAGCAAGTTCAAGCGAAACTTGGTCGCCTGTAATACTCATTTTATTCGTGTTAGTGTTTAGTAACAATTGCACGCCGTGGTTACGGAAGTTCGCATGGATAAACGACGCCATATCATAGTCAACCGTTGGTAAAAGATGATTAGAGCGTTGCACGATAGTGGTTTTAATGCCAAGTTCAGCAAGGTTTTCTGCCATTTCAAGACCGATAAAGCCACCACCTATAACAGCTGCCGTTTTAGGCTGTTTTTGCTCTACAAAGGCACGGATTTTAAGCGTATCTTCTACGGTGCGAAGTGTGAAGGACCTTTCGTTTTCAGTATAGAAATCGGGCAAAATCGGTTTTGCACCGGGTGATAAAATGAGTTTATCGTAGTTTTCCGTAAAACTCGTTCCCGTTTTTAGGTTAGTTACGTGGACGGTTTTATTTTGCACGTCAATATCGGTTACTTCGTGATTAACTTTTGCTACTATTCTAAAACGGCGAAAGAAACTTTCGGGAGTTTGAAGTGTCAAATCTTCCTTATCTTCAATAACGCCACCGATATAATACGGCAAACCACAGTTTGCGTATGAAATAAAACCCGAACGCTCAAAAATAATAATTTCTGCGTGTTCGTTGAGTCTTCTTATTCTTGCTGCGGCTGTTGCACCACCTGCAACCCCACCCACGATTACGATTTTCATAGCTCAAATCTCCTTTGCTTTATTATACATTTTTTTGCCACTTTTTTCAATTGTTTTGGGATATTGCATTTAAAAACAATAAAAAAGCACCACCCTTTCGGGTAGTGCCCAATAATTTTGTTTAGTCCAAATTGTGATTTTTACAATTTTTACAAACTTCTCTAAAATCTTCTTCTTGAGTAAAAATCTCTGGTATTGCAGAAGGTTTTAGCATTTTATTCGCAACAAGGCAAACATCATAACAATCGGCATCCGATATTTCCTTGTTAATTAACGGGCAAACAATTCTATTTTCTTCCATTTCTCAATACCTATAAATTCCTATAATAAAAACAATTTTTACAAATCTTCTCAAAGTCCTTGTTATCAACTATCTCTGAAAGGGCAAACACTTTAGGGCTACCATCTTCTAAAACCATACAAGCATCAAAACAATCTTGGATAGAAATTATCTTTTTAACAACTGGACATAAGCGTTGTGAATCCATGATAGACTGCATATACTTTACTCCTAAATTTATTTTATAATAAACGAATCGATATGTCAATTTCTGTCATATTGATTGCTTTTCTTATAATTTTATTAACTATATTATACCATTTTTTGCTATTATTTTCAATTTTTTTATTGCCTTTAAAAACAAAAATCTTTACTTTAAAAAGCCGATTTTAGCCAAAAAAGTAAAGATTTTAAGTGTTTTGTTAGTTTATAAGTAAAGATTTCCCAAAAAAATTTTATTTTATGTCTTGGGAAAAAGTTTGTAAAATTAGGACTTTCATTTTATAAAAAATGCTTAAAAGTAATATAAAACACCCGAAAATGAACGATTTTCGGGTGAAAAATATCCAACTCAATGGGACGATGAGGCAAAAAATAGTGAAAAAACTAAAATTTTTGAGGCTCTTTAAGTTTGAACAAAACCCTAGGGGGATTTTGGGAAAAAGGGCTTTTTTATTTTTTAAGAAAAAAGGCAAGATTTATCTGTGTTGTAATAATGTTTTTTTGTGTTAAATTTTTTAGTTTTTCTTGGGGAAAACCACTGTAATCAGCCTTAAAATCCTTTTACATACACCTTGTTAGCATTACAAACAACAAATACATTTAAGGTTATCCTTGATGACCGTGCGATATTAAAAAATTCGATATTTATTCTACCTATTGAGTAATTAATATAACACATATTTGCGTGAGACAAACCCAATACTTTATATCACTTACTTTTGCACACTAATATTAGGTTATGCGTTGCAGAATTGTTCATTAAAATTTTATTTTCTCTTATTAGTCCATCAACTGCGATACGTTTTCTAAAACGTACGACGGTTTTATCCGACTTTCATTATAATCTTTCATGGTTGCTTCACCGCTAAGCACTAATAACGTGTCTACACCAGCATTTACACCCGAAGCAATATCCGTATATATTCTATCGCCAATTACAACCGTTTGTTCTTTCTTTACTCCAAATTTCTCCATTGCGGAGTTAATCATCGTTGGTTTTGGTTTGCCAATAAATTCTGGCATCTTCCCCGTCGCTTTTTCTATCCCGAAACACATTGAACCGCAATCGGGAATATAGCCAAAATCCACGGGACACACCCAGTCGGGATTTGTTGCGTAATACGGTATGTCTTTTTTAAGCATTTTGCAAGTATTTCTGAGTTTTTTCCCATTAATTTCGGGGTCAAACCCAACAATCACTGCTTGCGCCATATCGTCATACTTTGTTACTATTTTAAGTCCATCTTTTTTAAGTTCTTTTATAAAGGAGCGAGTGCCTTGCGCATAAATAATCTTATTTCCAAATTCTTTTTTCAAAATCGAAATAGTTGCCATTGTTGAAGTGAAGAAATTATCCGCACCGACGCTAAGTCCCATTTTATTTAATTTTTTAACATAATCTTTAACCGACTTAGAAGAATTGTTAGTTATAAAGACATATATACCGCCTCTGTTTTTTATACATTCGAGCAATTCTTTAACGCCATGAAAAAGTTTGTTTTCTAAATAAATAGTACCATCCATATCGAAAAGATATAATTTCTTTTCTGTCAATATAGAACAATCTTTACCTAACACGTCTTTCATTTTATTACCTATATTTACCACTCTTCATCCTCTCTAGTTATTGAACGAATGAATGTATTATCCGCAAGAGCCCTATATATTTCTTCCCCGCTAAACATTCTGTCCGTACTAATGCTAACGTTATATAAAATTTCGTCGTTTTCCTTTTTAGCGTTTATCTTGCTGAAATGTTCTATACCAAAAAGGCCTTTTACAATTTCCCTTTCGTCTTTACCTTTACACACGAAAACCACATTCAAGGTTACATAGTGTTTAGAACGAAAAATCTTTAAGTTTAAATGCATTACGTATTGTACTAACACGATTAGAATTGTTGAAATAACCGAAACTAAATACATGCCAGCACCACAAGCCATACCTATTGCGGCAGTTGCCCATATTCCCGCAGCCGTAGTTAAGCCTCTTATTGCTTGCTTGTGATAAAATATCATGCCCGCACCAATAAAACCTATACCTGATACTATTTGTGCCGCAACCCTAGCGGTATCCGCCCCCTCAAAGCCGAATTTAGAAATTAGCATATAGAGACACGCACCGACGCAAACGATTGTATGCGTTCTTACTCCGGCTTCTTTCTTTCGCATCTTGCGCTCAAACCCTATCAAATATCCTAAAAATAAAGATAAAAGCATTCTTAACAGACAGGCTATCTCAACACTCATTTTACTATTCCTCTTTATAAATAAGTGTTATTATAACATAACGAATTTCAAGAATCAATGTTTTTTAAAAAAATAATTTTAAAATAAAAAATAAGAGCGTTTTAATTTTCTGCTCTTATTTTATCTTTACCTTTAAGCAACTTGTTTTTCACAGTCTTCTTTTATTATTTCCATCTTGCCGAGTTCGTTGCAACGCTTTAAAAGTCTTTCTTTAATAGCATCTCTATCTCCGCACTCTTTTTTAAGTTGCGAATAATAAACGGGATTATCTATAACGTATGTAAGTTCGCTCTTTTTAAAATAAGTTACTGTGATAGGAACGTCTTTGCCTTTTTTATAACAATATTCGGCAAATACTAAAAATCCTGCGAAGAAATCTTCAAGTTCAGGCAAATAGCCTTTTTCAGAATGTTCTGGGAAAATTACAATGCTTTCTCCATTGTTTATAGCCTCGTAACTTTCTTTTAACGTGTTAATAAATCTACCGTCTTTATAAGTTGAAATTAAGTTTAAGCCTTTGTAAAACAAATTAGTTAAAGGGCTTGCTATTAAGCAAAATAGCCTTGCCAAATGCAAATTCCAGTGTTTTTTTTCATGATAATATACTCTGGTTTGATATTTATACATTTTGATAAGACCAGAATTCATCTCGTGAGCGCCCCACATTCTAAGAGGCTTATCAAGATACATTTCTAACGACATAGGAGAATCAGTCCCCTCATGATTGCTCAAAATTATAGAGCCGTCTTTTATCTGTTCCCCAACGTAATGAAAATACGGACATTTATATCTTTTAGAAGTAAGTTTTTTTATAAACCTAAACCACCACTTACCTTTTTTAACAATCGGACTCTTTGACATTACTATCCTCCTATTTTTCCGATTAAATTATATACAACCTTATGCAATTATTCCTCAATTATTCCTCAACCTTTGTTGAAGTTTACAAAATTTACCTTTTTTATTTGTTTTAAAAAACGAACATTTGTTTGCTTTTTACTTTTTGATGTGATAAAATAAATAAAACGGAGGAAATTATGATAGACCAAAGAAGACTTGCAATTTTAGCCGAAAGCGCAAAATACGACGTTTCTTGTTCATCAAGCGGTTCGAGACGACAAAACAAGGCGAATGGTTTAGGTAACGCTTGCTTTGGCGGAATTTGTCATTCGTTTACACAAGACGGACGGTGTATTTCCCTATTAAAAATACTATTGAGCAACGACTGTTGTTACGACTGTGCATATTGCAACAACAGACGTTCAAATCCCATACCAAGGGCAACGGCTGAACCAGAAGAAATTTGCGACGTAGTTATTAATTTTTATAAGCGTAATTATATAGAGGGATTGTTTTTGTCTTCGGCTGTCGTAAATTCCCCTAATTACACAATGGAAAGACTTTATGAAACTGTAAAACTTCTTCGCTATAAATATAACTTTAATGGATACATTCATTTAAAAGGTATTCCCTCCGCCGATAAACTTCTGATTGAACGAGCGGGGTTTTTAGTGGATAGAATGAGTTTTAATATTGAACTTCCAAGCGAAAACAGTCTTAAACTACTTGCACCACAAAAAAATAAAAATGCTATTATAGAGCCTATGAAAATGTTGTCTTACGACAAGTTTTACGCTGAGCCTACAAGCCCAACAAGGCGCAAAAATTTTTTACCCGCTGGACAGACCACCCAGATGATTGTTGGGGCTTCTCCCGAATCGGACGCACATATTTTAAAACTAAGCGAATACTTATACAAAAACTATAAGTTAAAGAGAGTGTACTATTCTAACTACACCCCAACCAATTTTAACACTTCGCTACTGCCCTTTGAACAAGCGCCACTTATCCGTGAACACCGATTATACCAAGCCGACTGGCTAATCAGATTTTACGGTTTTACCGCCTCAGAAATCACGGGAAACGACGGATTTTTATCTCACGAAGTCGACCCTAAATGCGCTTGGGCTCTTAAAAATCTTCATCTTTTTCCCGTCGAAGTTAACACTGCGCCAGCGGAGGTATTATTAAGAGTTCCTGGCATGGGCGTTAAAAGTGTTTATAGAATTTTATCGGCTAGAAAAACTACTAAACTTGACTTTGACGACCTAAAAAGATTGCGTGTGGTTATGAAACGTGCTGTTCATTTTATCACGTGTAAAGGAAAATTTTTAGGCTGTAAAGAAGAAAAAAACATTTGCTTCCTTTTAGGAGATGCTCCGATAACGCAAAAGGTCTTTCAACCCTCGCTTTTCGACGTAGGATACGTCCCTTCTCCCGCACTATCGGCACTTAATGGTGAATTATGAAAATTATGCTAATAGACAACTCAATTGAAGGTTTACTTTCCGCCCTTTATATAAGTTTTACCGAGAAAATTTTCCCAGACTTGGTTCAAGACAAAAAATTTTATCAGCCTCAAATCGGAAGCGTTTCCATTGACGTTCCAACGGTTATTTCTGATTCAAACCGTGTAAAAACCGCCCTATACAAATACGGCGGTTGTGATATTATTTGTCATATTAAAATCTGTATTAAATCGTGTGATTCAAAGGCACTTTCAACGGCTTTCTTTTATGCCCACAAAACACTTCAACTAAGGAAAGACATATCAGAAAACTTAGGCGAAAAATGTGTTTCCGACTTTTCTTTTACCGTTCAAAAAGTATTGCACGAAAGACACATTCTAACAGGATTTTTGCGCTTTTTTGAGTCAGAAAACGGTGTGTTATATTCGGCTTTTTCCCCCGATAATGACGTTACCGAACTTCTTGCCCCTCATTTTTTAAGACGACTTGGAAAAATTCCTTTTATTATTCACGACGTTAAGCGTGGAATAGTTTGCATTTCCGACGGGAAAAATCTATCAATTGAGGTTACTGATAAGAAAGCACAATTCACTGCATCTGAACGGGAAAAAGAAATCAATCTTCTGTGGCGAAAATATTATAAAAACATCAATATTAAAGAAAGAAAAAACTTACGCCAGCAAGATAACTTTATACCGAGAAGATACAAAAAATTTGCATTCGAAACGTGGGAATAACTTTATTTAACAGCCATTAGCATATTAGGGAAAATTCCTATTTCTTCAAACTTTGCCTCATACTCCGTCTTAACGTTTGGTATTTTGCCCTGTTTTAAATCTTCGGTTAAGTTTTTAACCTTAAAGCCGTTAGCAATAAATTTGTTAAACGAATATTCAAAAAATGACACGTCGTCAGTCTTTTGAAAAATCGCCCCGCCATCTTTTAAGAAACTCTTATAAGCACAAACGTATCTATCGTTTGTTAAACGCCTCCCTTCGTATCCATCTTGAGGAAAAGGAGGAGAAAAATTAAGATAAATATTTTCTATTGAATTCTCCTTTATATAGCGAGGAAGATATTCAGCGCCACTATTTACGAATTTAACGTTTGTTAAGCCCATGCTTTTTGCATTTTCACAAGCCATAACGATAATATTTTCCAAAAGTTCAACGGCTAAATAGTTAACGTTTGGATTTTGTTTTGCTTTTTTAATTATAAATCCACCTTTTCCGCAACCTATTTCAAGTTCAACCGGGTTGTCGTTTGCAAAAATAGATTTATAATCAAAATAGTCTTTATTTTTTATAGCCTCCAACACGTTAAGTACGTCTTTATTTGGCACGATTAGATAGTCTTTGACTGATAAAAGTCTTTCTTGTAAGTGTTTTTTCTTGCGAATTCGCATAAAAGTAATTATCCTTTATAAATCGTTATAAATATTGTATCATTATTTTTAAAAAGAGTCTAATATTTACCCTCATTTTTGTTGCAAAATAAAAAAAGTTGTGATACAATATACTTCGCTAACGGGGTATGGCGCAGTTGGTAGCGCGCTTGTCTGGGGGGCAAGAGGCCGTGAGTTCAAGTCTCGCTACTCCGACCAACAAAAAAAACAATGGTTTTTATGCCATTGTTTTTTTTGTTTGTTGCAGTTAGTGAATTGGCTTGACGAATTTGAGTTCACATACGAACGAAGTGAGTATTGCGTAGCATTTGCGGAGCAACGTGTCTCGCTACTCCGACCAACAAAAAAACAATGGTTTTTATGCCATTGTTTTTGTTAGGTTAAAATAGTTTTGTTATGCTAACGCTGCTATTATGAATGCTGCCACTAAAAAATTTACAAAAATAGTTAAAACCGATATTCCAAGCCACGCAAGAATTTTAAGTGAAACGTTTTTTATGGATTTCATCACAAGCATGCTTACAACCATGAATATACCTCCTATTAACCCTCCTATTGCTCCACCTACAAGTGGGAAGATTAAAACTAATGAAGGAACAGATGCCCAAAGTAAAAGCGCAACAAAAGTAATTATTGGCAAAAGCAATTCATACCACTTAATAGGTTGGGTAAGTTGTATTTTTTCTTTACCATCTGTTATATGTGCACCCCTTAAAAAATTCCCCCCCAAAACAAATTGCTGTTTTTCATCTCCGTTGGAATAGGAAAAGGTTTTTTTGTCGGTTTTTGTTAGATATTTGCCATTTATCAGTAAGGTCTTTTTGCCAGTCCAAGCGCTTTCTTCGTAAACAATTTGCCCATAAGTTTCGTGATCAATTATAGATCTCATCTTATTTCTCCTTTAAATATTTTATTGATCCTAGCATTATTATAGCACAAACGACTATCAAGTCAAGTGTTTTTAAAATATTCTCCTTTAATACCGAACTCAATTCCAATATATTTAATTTAATTTTTTGTCTAAACTTTTGGGTTCATATCAATTCGCATTCTCCGAAAAACAGTGGGCATTTCGTTATGTTGTTAAACTTTCTTGCTTCTGTCTTCTTCAACAAGTTTTTTGATGATATCTTCAAGAGACATCACTCCAAGTTTACCTTCTTTTCTGCTAGAAACAGAAACAGTTTTTTCTTCGAGTTCTTTGTCTCCTACAACAAATTGATATGGAACTTTTTCAAGAGTTGCTTCTCTAATCTTATATCCTATCGTTTCATTTCTGTTATCAGCCTCTGCTCTTAGTCCATATTTTTTAAGTTCTTCTACAATTTGATTTGCATATTCAGCAGTTCTGTTTGTCAAACTCAAAACTTTGACTTGTACAGGACAAATCCAGAGCGGAAATGCTCCTGCGTATTTTTCAATAAGCATTGCAAGTGTTCTTTCATAACAGCCTATCGAACTGCGGTGTATTACGAACGGGTATTGTTTATCTCCGTTTTCATCTATATAAGTCATATCAAAACTATGGGCTGCCGCAAAGTCTAATTGTATTGTTATTATTGTATCCTCTTTACCATAAACGTTTCTTGCCTGAACGTCTAACTTAGGCCCGTAAAATGCTGCCTCATCATCAGCCTCAACGTATTCTATACCAATATCGTCAAGTATGGTTTTCATTAAAGATTCTGTTTCATTCCACGCTTTATCATTATCAATATATTTAGACTTGTTTGATTTCCCTCTCTTTGAGAAACGGAAAGTTACATCTTCTCTCATTCCCAAACAGTCAAGGAAATAATAACTGAGTTCTAAACAACGCTTAAACTCTTCTTCAACCTGCTCGGGCGTACAAACTATATGCCCGTCTGATAAGGTAAACTGTCTTACCCTTATTAAACCGTGCATTTCTCCGCTTGCTTCTTTTCTAAAAAGCGTTGCAGTTTCACTATATCTGCAAGGCAAATCTCTATAACTCTTTAATCCATTTTTATAAATTTGATACTGGAATGGGCAGGTCATTGGTCTTAAAGCCATTGCCTCGGGAGAGTTTTCATCTCCTATAATAAACATTTTGTCTCTGTAATGGTCCCAATGCCCAGAAATACGGTATAGGTCATTCTTTGCCATGTACGGAGTTTTTGTAATCATAAATCCACGTCTTTCTTCTTCATCTTCAACAAAGCGCTCTAAAATTTGCAATATTTTTGCTCCTTTGGGCGCAAGTATCGGAAGTCCTTGACCTACTACCTCTTCCGTTAAGAATATTCCAAGTTCTCTTCCCAGTTTGTTATGGTCTCTCTTTTTTGCCTCTTCAAGAGCGGTTAAATATTCTTCAAGTTCGCTCTTTTTAGAGAAAGCCGTTCCGTAAATACGGGTAAGCATTTTATTCTTTTCATCTCCTCTCCAATACGCTCCGGTTACAGAGGTGAGTTTGAACGCTTTAATTTTTCCGGTTGAAGGAAGATGCGGTCCACGACACAAATCCATAAAGTCGCCTTGCTTGTAGCAAGATATTACGCTCCCGCTCGGCAAGTCGTTTATTAATTCAACCTTATACGGCTCTGAAAAATCTTTAAAAATCTTTACTGCGTCTTTCTTACTATAAACAAGTCTCTCTATCGGGAAATCACTCTTTATAATATCTTTCATTTCGCTTTCAATTTTTATAAGGTCGTTCTGAGTTATAGGAGTTTTGAATTCTATATCATAATAAAATCCATTTTCAATGGTAGGACCAATTGCAAGTTTACTAGTTGGGAAGATATTTTTAACCGCTTGCGCTAAAACGTGCGAAGCAGTATGTCTGTATACGTCTAACCCTTCTTTATCTTTCAGCGTTATTATTTGTAATTCACTGTCAGCATCAACTATCGTTGATAAATCAACGAGTTCTCCGTTCACCTTTCCGCAAACAGCATTTCTCCATAATCCCTCGGATATGCTCTTTGCAATATCCGAAACGGTTACTGCTGAATCAAATTCCATAACCGAACCGTCTTTTAAGGTTATCTTCATAATTTTTTCCTCCTAAATAAAAAAATCCTTAAACCGAAGTTTAAGGACGAAATGTTTCCGTGGTTCCACCTTAATTGCCACGCTTTTGCGAGGCCACTTTTTCCGCTTTAAGTTGCGGTTACTCAGCCGATATCGGTGGTTTCACATTCCAATTCCGTTACGCAACTCTCACCTTCTTGCGCTCTCTGAAAACTTTCTCGGATGCTACTTGTCCGCTATCATACGGCAATTTATGTACACTTATAATATAACATATTAGAAATTTTGTCAACCCTTTAATGCAAAAATTTTGTCTTTTCATCTTTTCCGCCGACAAATATTATTTTTTCATTATAATACTCTCTTAAATAATATTCATCGTCTTTGGATATTTCTCCGCTTAATTCAACTTCGCCACAGTTAGAAAGCAACACTTCTCTAATCACTTTTACGCCTTCTCCTTCAAGCAAATTTGTGCGCTTTAATCTTCGATAATGGCTGTCGTATACTCTTCCAGATTCAACGTATACTCGCTTTTTCTTATTCTCGATTAAATACGATATAAATTCTTTTAACTGCGTATTTAAAAAGCACGTCGGAATACACCCCACAACGTCTTCCCACTTCTTCTTTAACGGTTTTAGTCTAAAATTGTAAATGCCGTCAATGGCTATTTCATTTGACCCTTTAATTTTATCGAAGGAATATTTTTTATCATCCTCTAAGTCGGCGGCAATAAGGCTTGCTAAAAGTATTTCTTTTTCTTCCTTTTTTAAGCCACCGATACTTAGTGATTTTTTAAAGTAGTCGTATTTATATTTAACGGAAATTATCTCTGCGACCTTGTCGCATACTTCACATAAAACTATGTCAGCATAATTCTTTGAACAATTTATTGTGAGTTTGTTTCTACCGCTATTGTTTTCCATTCTTACGCTACACCCGGCATGTGTTGTTATTTCGCTAATTGCCGACTGAACGTAAAATAAATTGCTTTTCCCATATTCGTTTTCAGTTACGTTTATTTCAATCATACAGATTTAGTTTACGCTCCAAATTTAATTTTATTTATATGCTTTTTCAAATTTTAATCTTTTTTCGCCTAAAACTTGATTGTTTGTCTGTCTTTTTTCTTTTTTTACAAGTCTTATGACTAATTTCGCCAACTCTGATACCATAACTATCGAAGAACTCATAATAACCGTTTTAAACCAAGACGATATACTCATTGGACTTATTCCAAATATCCCACCTAAGACTTGAACGATAAACAAGTGAATCAAAAACACTCCTAAAAACGTTATAGTCATAACTTTGTTTTTTCCTATGTTTTTAAATATACTCTCTGAGCCGAGTTCCCTACTATTGAAAGCATTAAACAGTTGGAAAATTATAAATAATGAAAAGGTAACGCTCTTTGTTTGTGTTAAAGGTACGTTCATAAAATTGTATAAATGCTGTAAAATCATAACTAAGCCTATGAATAGTCCGTTAAATATTATTCTTAAAAGCATTTTAACGCTCACAATGCCCGCTTTTCGTTTAACCGGAGACAATTGCATAAGTTCGCTTCCCGCTCTTTCAAGCCCCAAAGTTATTGCTGGCGGTCCGTCCATTATGAGGTTTATCCACAACAGTTGAAAGGTGTTAAAAGGCGAATCCAATCCCAAAACAGCGCATACTGTTATAAATAACAACGCCGATAAGTTAACCGATAGTTGGAACATTATAAATCTTTGCAGATTTCTATAAACGTTTCTGCCGAATGATATTGCTTTAACAACGGTATTAAAACTGTCGTCAAGAAGTATTACGTCGGATGCTTCTTTTGTAATTTCACTGCCGTTTTGCCCCATCGCTATTCCAACGTCGGCATGTTTTATCGCAGGTGCATCATTTATCCCATCACCAGTTACTGCAACCACTTCGCCTAAACTTTTAAGCGCTTTAACCACCCTTAATTTTATTAACGGCGTGCTTCTTGCTATTACGGTTATTTTGGGCAAAATTTCTTTTAATTTTTGGTCGCTTATTTTTTCAATATCGGTTGCCGTTATAACCTGTTTTGAATCTGATACGAGTTTTAATTCTTTTGCTATCGCAAATGCCGTTTCTGCATTATCGCCAGTTAAGATTTTTACTTTTATTCCCGCTCTCTTACAATCGTTTACCGCTTTATACACCTCTTTTCTAATCGGGTCGAATATTGAAACGAATCCGTCGTAAATAAAAGCGTTTTCTATATTTTCTTCGTTATCTTTATGCGCAAAACATATTACTCTGCGTGCTTTTTTTTGCTCCTCTTTAATTGATGATATAATATTCTCTTTTTGCACTAACGAAAGTTCGCACATGTTCAACACCGTTTCCGGTGCGCCCTTAATTAACGTTCGATTTTTGCCGTTAATCCTTATCGTTGTCGTCATATATTTTGTTTCGCTAGAAAAAGGTCGTCTATCAACAACTTGATATTCATTTCTATACGCAATATAATCCGACTTTTTTTCTGATTTTATATACGCCTCAATAAGCGCACATTCGGTTGCACTTCCCTGCCGTTTTATATTGCGACCTTCTATCGAAATATCAGCCGTTGAGTTTAATATAAAATTTTGTTTTAATACCTCGCTTAATCCTTTATCAGGTATTACGCAGTTTCCTCCTAGACAAACAGAAACAACTTTCATTTTGTTTTCAGTGATAGTGCCTGTCTTATCAGAACATATTACACTAACTGCTCCCGCCGTCTCCGTTGCTATCATTTTCTTTATCAATGCATTTTCTTTGGCAAGTTTAATCATGTTTAGCGCAAGCGATACTGCAACAATGGTTGGTAATCCTTCTGGAACGGCCGCAACGACTAGAATTATACAGGAAACAAACAGTTCTTGTAGGTTTGAAAAGGTCAGGCTGTTATTAAAAGAAAGTCTAATCACCGAGATAGCAAATACCAAAACGGCACAAACAGAACCTATCAACGATATTATTTTGCCAAGTTTTGCTAGTTTTTGTTGCAAAGGGGAATCTTCATCTTGTTTCTTTTTAAGTTCCCCGGCAATCTTTCCCATTTCTGTTAAATCCCCAGTAGCCGTTACTACCATTTTACCGCTACCGCCTGTTACAAAAGTTCCGGAATACACGGTATTTGTGCGTTCGGCTAATGGAGTTGAATTTTTCAAAATTACGTTTGAATCTTTATTGAGCGCAAGACTTTCGCCTGTTAATGCCGATTCATCTACCGTTAAGCCGTTTGTAGATATAAGCCTGCCGTCTGCAATAATTTTATCACCGCTTTCTAAAAAGACAACGTCCCCACATACAACGTCAGACTGTCTAACGGATAAAATCTGACCGTTTCTTATAATTTTTACCGTTGCATTTTGGTAAATCGTATTAAGCGCTAAAAATGCTCGCTCCGAACTCCCTTCCATAATCAACGTTATACTAACCGACAGTATTATTGAAAATAATACGCCAAGGCATTCCGCAAAGTCGGATTCTCCACTCTTTAAAAATTTACCAAGACCTGTTCCAAACGCTATTATAAAACTGAAAATTAGTATCAAAAGCATCGGCTCTTTTAGAGCGTTAAATATTCTTTTAATTAATCGGTCCTTTTTCTTTTTTGTTATAACGTTAGCGCCGTATAGGTTTCTGTTCTTTTCAACAACTGATGACGTTAAGCCGTTTTGTTCGTCGGAATTTAAAAATTTAAGAGTGTCGCTTATGCTTTTTGAATAAAAATCCATATACACCTCCACCGTACTTTAAAAATTATGCAAAAGTTATATAATATATGATTTTATAATTGGACAAACTTTTAATTTTGTGATAAAATCTTTAATGGAAATACAAGGGGTGTTATTATGAATAAAGTTTTTACTGTTGATATTAAAGGTTACAAGGCTGATTTGCCTATTCTTCCACTGCCAAGCGGAATAAATATCGCTTTTTTCAATTTACACGGCGATACTGCTCTTACTGAACATTGCGGAAAAGAACTTGCTAAGTTAGTTGGAGATTCAGAAGTTTTAGTTACCGCTGAATCTAAGGGTTTACAATTAACACACGTCGTCGCAAGAGAATGTGGAATGAAGTTTTACGCTGTTGCAAGAAAGAGCAAAAAACTCTATATGCAAGACGGAATTTCTTTCACTTACGGAAAGTCAATTACAACTGGTGCATCACAAGTATTTTATCTTTCTAAACACGACGTTGATCTTATAAAAGGCAAGAAAGTTTGCATTGTTGACGACGTTGTTTCTACGGGTGAAAGCGTTAAAGGTTTAGAGTCCCTTGTTAAACTAGCAGGCGGAATAATTCATAAAAAACTGTTCGTTCTTGCAGAAGGCGATTCCAAGAATTTAGATGGTATTGAATACTTAGCAACAATCCCTCTATTATAAAAAATATGCCGTCGTTTATGCGACGGCTTAGTTTTTAAAAAGAGTAAAACGCCGATTAGTTCGACGTTCTACCCCAGGAAAAAGTTTATTGAGAGTGTGGACTTATTTTTAAGGCTTATTGCCTTTTACAGTCGTATTTTATCAAACGAAACTTGAATTTTTCTTGAAAGAATTTTAATTTGCAAAGTTTATTTTACTTTTTATTGTTGGAATTTTAAGTAAATTTCAATATAAGTGTGTTACAATTTAATTATGAAGATATTATTAGTTGACGACGAGCGTGCTTTAACAGAGGCGCTTGCAACCATTTTAAGAAAAAACAAATATTTAGTCGACGTTGCTTTTGACGGCGAAGAAGGTTTAGATTGCGCTTTAACAGGTTTATATGACCTAATTGTTTTAGACATTATGATGCCTAAAATTGACGGTCTAAACGTACTTAAACTTTTAAGACAACAAAAAATTGACACGCCTATTTTAATGCTTTCAGCAAAGTCTGAAATATCCGACAAGATTGATGGTCTCAACCTTGGCGCAGACGATTATTTGACAAAGCCGTTTAATACCGAAGAACTTCTGGCAAGAGTTAAAGCCTTACTTAGAAGAAAAGAAAGTTTTACTGGCGATACCCTTTCCTTTTCCGATATTTCTTTAAGCCGTGATACTTTTGAACTTATTCGTGGCGAAAAGAAAATCACACTTGGTAAAAAAGAATTTCAAATTCTTGAAATGCTTATTATGAACAACGGAAAAAGCATAGATAAAGAAAAATTTATCGAGAAAATTTGGGGTTACGATACCGACGCTGAATACAATACTATTGAAGTATACGTTTCCTTTTTAAGAAAAAAACTTGGCGCTGTCGGTGCAAAAACGGAAATTAAATCTATTCGTGGCGTTGGATATATGCTTGGAGAGACCAAATGATTAAACGTGCCCAAATACAGTTTATTTGTGTTACTATGTCTATTTTGTTTGCTGTTTTCGGCGTGCTATTTATTGGTATTCAAATAATCACTAAAAATCTGCACGAAAGAGGCATTGAAAGAACTCTCGAAGACACTGAAAATAATTTCATTATGCACAATCACACGACTGAAAATGGAATAGTTGCTGTAATAGTTCGTTTGCCAAACGGCTCTCTTTCTTTTGACTATTCGTACGACGGTAACGTCTTTTCCAAAGAAGATGTTCAATCTTATATTGCAAACGCTTTAAGAAGACCTTATTCAAATGGAAACGATTATAACGTATATTATAAATTAAAAGTTCAAAGTGATAATTCTTTTTTATACGTTGCATCTGATATGAGTGAAGCAATTTCTGCATATCGTTCAACAATACTTAACGGTTTCTTTATACTACTTTGCGTATATTTAATTCTGTTTTATATTGTTTTCAGGCTCTCGTTTAGAATTTTTAGACCTATCGTAAACTCTTTTTTACAACAAAAGCAATTCATATCAAACGCTAGCCACGAACTTAAAACCCCATTATCGGTTATCTCTGCAAACGCAGACGTATTAAAACAATCTGGCGATAATAAATGGCTTAATAATATTCAAAACCAAACTGAAAGAATGAATTTATTAGTCGCAGATATGTTAACGCTTGCTAAATTCGACGAAGGAAAACTTAAACTTGCACAAACCGAGTTCAATCTCTCGCAAGAAATTATCGAATCCACTCTCCCATTCGACGCTGTCGCTTTTGAAAAAGGCAAAACTATTGAAACTTCTATTCCAGAAAACGTATATATGGTTGGCGACATTCAAAGCGTTAAAAAAATCGTTAATATTTTGCTCGATAACGCAGTTAAGCACGCTGATGACAAAGGTAAAATTAAGGTTAGTTTAAAAAAAGAAAGCGGAAAGATTGCTCTTTCCGTATTCAACACGGGTAGTTTTATCCCGTCAGCAGATTCAAATAAGATTTTTGAGAGGTTTTACCGTGGCGACAACTCTCGTTCGAGAGAATCAGGCGGAAGCGGGCTTGGTCTTGCTATCGCTAAAAGCGTTGCTGATTTAAACAAATGGAAAATCAGCGCAAAGTCAATAGAAGGCGTTTCTATGACGGTAACCGTAATATTTAAATAATTATATAACTTTGCAATTAAATCCAGCGCTTTCAACCGCTTTTATTAATTTTTCATTTGCGACGTTCTCGTTTTTTTCGACCGTCGCTCTTTTATTTTCAAGTTCTACTTTCACACGGTAAACTCCGTTTACTCTGCTTAAAGCATCTTTTACTTTCATTACACAATGATTACAAGTCATTCCGTCGACAGTTAAAATTATTTCATGCAAATTTTCTTTTATAATTGGCTGTATAGGACTTTTATTGTTTTTCTTCGCTATTCTTAACGCATTAGTTACCACAAATAACGAACTTACACACATCATTAAAGAAGATAATATAGGCGTTAAAGATATTCCTATATTTGACAACGCCCCACCTGCAATCGGTATGCCAAGCGCATTATAAAAAAACGCCCAAAACAAATTCTGCTTTATTATTCGGTTGCATTTTTTTGATAATTTTACCGCTTTACTTACTCCTAAAAGACTTCCGTTTACCAGCACAACGTCAGAACTATCAATAGCAATGTCCGTGCCCGTTCCTATCGCAATCCCAACGTCAGCACTCTTTAATGCAGGACTATCGTTAATTCCGTCCCCCACCATACTAACAAAATATCCACTATTTTTATATTTATTCACAATTTCAAACTTATCTTCGGGCAAAACTTGCGCTTGATACTCGGTTATGTTCACTTGCTCTGCAATTTTTTTTGCGACGGTATGATTATCTCCGGTTATCATGATAGTTTTAATTCCCATTGAGTTAAGTTCTTGTACTGCTTGTTTGCTTTCTTCTTTCAAATAATCGGATAAGCCGAAAACAGATATAAGTTGATAATCATCTGCTAAATAAATGACTGATTTTCCGTCAAATGATTGGCTTAGTTTTGGAACTTTAATTCCAAGAGGTAAAATATCTTCGTTGCCCAGATAATAACGAACGCCATCAACCTCGCCTATAACTCCTTTTCCTATGATATAATTATAATTGTCAACTTTTTTGTCGCTTTCTTTACAGTATTCTATTATAGGGGTTGCAAGCGGATGGGAAGAATTGCGCTCTAACGCCACAACTATCGGAAAAATAGTTAAATTTGATTCATCTGTATAATTTTCGTAATCGGTTACTTTTGGCTTACCCACGGTTAACGTTGCCGTTTTATCAAGTAAAACACAGTCGGTTTTGCAAAGTTTTTGTAACGCTTCTGCATTTTTAAACAGCACCCCCTCAGATGCCGACCTACCCGTTGCAACGAGTATTGCAACAGGAGTTGCTAACCCCAAAGCACACGGGCAAGATATGGTTAAAACACTTATTCCGTAATTGAAAGATACAAATAAATCCCCAGAAATTATAATCCAAATACCAAAAGTTATTATGGATAACGCCGTTACTATTGGCACAAAAATCCCAGATATTTTATCTGCAAGTTTTTGGGCTGGCGCTTTGCTTACGCTGGCTGTCTTTACAATCTCTACTATCTTTGAAAATAAAGTTTGATTGCCTACTTTTTCTGCCTTTACGATAACGTACCCTTCCTTGATTATGCTACCAGAAGTAATAGCGTCATTTTCTTTTACCTCTTGGGGCATACTTTCACCTGTTATCGCAGATTTATCTATTCCAGCACTGCCTTCTAAAACTATACCGTCGATAGGAACGTATTCCCCCGCCCTTAATAAAAGTAAATCACCTTGATTTATTTGGTCGGTTAAAATTAATTTTTCTTTTCCATCAATTAACACTGTTACAGTTTTAGGAAGAAGATTTCCTAGTTTTTCAACTGCATCACCCGTTCTTATTTTGGATAATTCTTCTAGCATCTTGCCAAGCGTTACAATGGCTAATACCATTGCAGACGCATCAAAAAATACGTGTTGAACTTCTTTGTTAGTGGTAAGAGCAAGAACAGTCATTACTGAACTGTAAACGAATGCGGATAATGAACCTAAAGATACCAGCGTGTCCATATTTGGAGAGCCGTTTATAACTGCTTTTATACCGCTGACAAAAAACTTTTTGTTAATAATCATAACGGTAAGCGCTAGCACACACTGGATTATATAGTTGATTACGTCTTTGGGTAATGGAAAATTTAAAATTTTTCCAAAACATAAATACATTAGCGGAAGCAAAATTATAACAGAACAAACAAAACGATTTCTCATTTTATTAATTTCGCTAAATTTATTCTCTTTATTTGACTTAAAATTTTCAACACCGTAACCAAGTTTGATTATTTGTGATTTTATCTCCCTTTCGGTTAAAATTTTTTCATCAAACTCAACTATCATTTCCTTAGACAATAGAGAAACTGATGCGTAAATTACTCCGTCTAGTTTGTTAACTGCTTTTTCTATTCCGTTTGCACAAGCCGAACAACTCATTCCGCTTATTTTTATCGTTTTCTTCATAATTTTACCTATGATTATTTTAACACATTAATATATAAATTTCAATGATTTAGCCTCCATTTTAAGATAACGGAGGCTAAATACAATACGATTTATTTGTTTGCATCGGAATAATCTTTATTTTTACACCCCATACGGTACGAACAGTTTGAGCAATTACAACCGCAGGAATTTTTGCCTTTTTTCCTGTTAATTATTGAAGAAATTATTACTCCTCCAACTATTAAAACACACGCAGTAATAACGATAATCTCAATAGGTTTCATTTTATTTACCCTTTAATTTTTTGCTTTTATTGTATAATTTTATCCCAAATGCAACCATTATAAACAACACTATTACAATTGGAAAAGTCCAAAAATACGAGCCAACTAAATATACAATCGCGCTTACAACAAAAGAAGTAATTATCCAAAACAACAAAGTCTTGCTAAACGTTGATTTGTCGGCCATTTCGCCTTTTGCAGCGGCTACCGCTGCAAAACATGGAATTGTTGTCATGTTAAACGCTATAAACGATAACAGTGCCGGAAGGGTTATTCCCGTGCTTTGTATCATTAAGTTTACAGCGTTAACCCCTCCGTCAGCCTCAACGTCTAACATAACTCCCGCAACACACGCTGCAAGTGTTCCTAGTGTTGAAACAACGTTCTCTTTTGCAATTAAGCCTGTTATAGCGGCAACGGCAAATACCCAACCCATACTATTTAACTGACTGCCAAAACCTAACGGTGTAAACAAGGGTTGTATTAACTGACCTAGCGAACCTAGTATGCTTTTTTCCATATCGCTATCCGCAAGATAGTTCCAACCGAAATCAAAGTGGCTTACCACCCACACAACTATGGTTGATGCTAAAATAATAGTGAACGCTTTCTTTATAAAATGTTTTGCCTTATCCCATAATAGCATTATCAAATTTTTGATTTGTGGCGCATGATAAGACGGCAATTCCATTATAAACGGTGGAACGTCTCCTTTAAGCGTCGTTTCTCTCATTATTACAACTGCTATTAATGCGGTTATTATACCGACTAAATACATTCCATATGTAATCAAATCCACGTTCCCAACGCCAAAATGCATAACTATTGCGCCTGAAACAGCCGTTAATATAGGCAGTTTTGCCCCACAACTGAAAAACGGTATAACTCTTATCGTTGCTAGTTTTTCTTTCTCATCAGCAAGCGTTCTTGTGTTTATCATTGCAGGCACGGAACACCCAAAACCCATTATCATTGGCAAAAATGCTCTGCCTGATAACCCGAATTTCCTAAGCGCTCTATCCAAAATAAAGGCTATTCTTGCCATATATCCGCTATCTTCTAAAATGGAAAAAAACAAAAATAACACTAAAATTTGTGGTAAAAAGGACATTATAGAGAATATTCCACCAAGCACTCCATCACATATTATGCCTACAACCCATTCAGGAGAGGTTGACAGTAAATCTGTGCATATTTCTGTTAAAAAGTTTGTTAATACTTCAACGAGGCTCATTAGCATAACGCCCGGCGAATTGATTCCACCGCTTCCAAATACCCCTTCAAACGCTGTTCCTCCAAGAGAAACCCATCCCTCGGGTAATAGAGTCCCAAGGAAAAATAGGTTTTCTGAAAAAGTCAAATGAAATATAGCAAATAAAATAAGTAAAAATATTGGTATTCCCCAAACTCGATGAGTTAAAATTTTATCTGCTTTGTCAGAGGGAGTTACCACAAATTTTTCTTTATTCTTTCTCTTTAATGCAGGCGAAAAGTATTTTGTTATGTATTTATATCTTCCGTCGGCAACAAGCGCTTCAAAATCCCCACCAAACGTTTGGTCTAAATTGCTCTTTTTGAATGCGTTTACCATTCCGACAGTGTCTTTATGCATCAAAACTTCCAAATCGTCAAGCTCGGCTAGTTTTACAGCGTGAAAAACAGGATTATCAACGCCTTGACCGGATAGCGCAATAGTTAAGTCGCTAACCAAATGTTTTAACGACGTATCCTCTAAAACCGTTCTTCCCTTTCTTGGGGTCTTGCTCGTTTGATGGGCAACCGACATCAATTTGTCAAGCCCCTCACCTTTAAGCGCAGATATTTTAACAACGGGTAAGCCTAGCCTTTTTTCAAGTTCGTTAGCATCTATAAAATCTCCTCGCTTCTCTACCGCATCCATCATGTTAAGCGCTAAAACAACCGGAACGTCTATCTCCATTATCTGTGTTGTTAAATATAAATTTCTCTCTAAATTAGTAGAGTCTATAATATTTATAACACAATCAGGCTTCTCATCTAATATATAATTTCTCGCTATTATTTCTTCGGGTGTGTACGGAGAAAGCGAATATATGCCTGGCAAATCAACTATTGCAATAGGTTCTTGCATTTTTTTGTAAACGCCTTCTTTTTTGTCAACCGTTACGCCTGGCCAATTGCCAACATGCGCAGTTGACCCCGTTAAACTATTAAATAATGTTGTCTTGCCACTATTAGGATTTCCCGCAAGCGCAAACTTAACCATTAACACTCACCTCCAAAGTAATGCAAGATGCTTCGCTTTTTCTAAGCGACAATTCATAACTTCTAACAGTTACTTCAATCGGGTCTCCAAGCGGTGCTTTTTTCCTCAAATATATCTCCGCACCGTTAGTTATTCCCATATCGTATAAACGGCGTTTTATTTTTCTCTCACCGTCAACTTTTATCACTACACCGTTTTCTCCTATCGAGAATTTGTCAAGAGTCTTTATCATGCCTTCTCCTAATATGAAATAAATTTCAGATTTTTCGTTACCATATTAACATTTATATGCATAATTGTCAACTAAAATATGAAAGATTTTTCAATTTTTAATTATGTTTGTGAAATTTTTTTCATATTTTGTTCTTGACATTTTTTTATTTGTATTATATAATGTTTTTAATATGAAGAATGAAGTTAGGCAACCTCAACAAGAGCGTTCAATAGAAAAGAAAAACAGGATAATTCAAGCGGGATACGAATTGTTTTCAGAAGTCGGCTATTATGGAACAAATACTGCTGAAATTGCTAAGCGTGCTGGCGTTTCAACGGGAATAGTTTATGGTTATTTCCAAGATAAGCGTGATATTTTGATTTGTGTTCTTGAAATTTATATCAATAAGGTGTTTGACCCGATTTTGAAAACCTTTGACAAACTCACAGCGCCCGTCAATTTTGAAAAACTTGTGCCGAGCGTTATAGACACGATTATAAAGACACATAAAAAACATGCAAAAATGCACGAAGTTTTGCATTCGCTCGGTAGCACGGATGAGGCGGTTAATTCTGCGTTTATTTCTCTTGAAGACCAACTTACTATTAAAATAGCACAGAAATTATCCTCTCTTGGAGTTTTAACTGAAAACCCGATGGAAAAGATACACTTTGCTATGGATATAATTCAATCGTTTTCTCACGAATACGTATTTGATAAACACGAATATATTGATTATTTCGTTATGCGTGAAATGGTTATTAAGTCAGTTATTGATTTGTTCAAAGAATAACTCAAAAAAATAAACAGTCGAGAATTTCTCGACTGTTTTAGTTTTTAGTGGTTTTATGAGTTTTTTATTCTCAAAATATCGCCTTGACACAGTTTTACGCCAGTGTATAGTTTTATCTTTTGCTGTACTATCTTTGCATCTGTAATCAAATTATTTTTTTCATCTTGAATTTTATTGACGGTTATCTTTTGATTGAAACTATCTGTTGGCGAAAGAACTTCTAAAACGTCTCCTACCTTAAATCTGTTGCGCATTTCTATTATGGCAAAATCTTTTCCTTCATTGCCCTCTAAAACCGTTGCGATAAATTTGTGCGTGCCTTTACTTTGACTATCTGAATAATTAACAGTTCTATCGTTTTCTCCGTTAATATACGCCGTCGTAAATTCTCTGTGAGCAGTCTTTTTAAGTTCTTCTTGATACATGGAATTTTCTTTATACTTTGCGCCGTCTTTATAATAAGCGTCGATTGCTCTGCGGTATGCATTGACAACGGTTGCCAAATAATATTCAGATTTCATTCTTCCCTCAATCTTGAACGAACAAACACCCGCTTCATCAAGTTCTTTTATATAATCGAGCAAATTTAAATCTTTGCTGTTTAATATGTACGTTCCTCTTTCATCTTCTTCGATTTCCATATACCCGCATTCGGAATCTTTTTCCTTTATTTCATAATTCCACCTGCACGCTTGAACGCATTCTCCTCGATTGCTTGAACGCCCAGTCCTGTAATCTGACAATAAACATCTTCCGCTATAAGATATGCACATTGCACCATGTATAAAGGTTTCTATTTCCATATCCTTTACTTTCTGGCTTATTTCGCTTATCTCTTTTAAAGAAAGTTCCCTTGCTAAGATTACTCTGCTAAGTCCATGATTTTTCCAAAACTCAACCGTTTTGAAATTTAACGTATTTGCTTGGGTGGATAAATTTATTTTTAGGTTTGGCGCAACCGTCCTGGCGAGATATATTAGTCCCGTATCCGATACGATTGCTCCGTCTACTCCTATACTTTCTAAAAACTGAAAATATTCTTGCGCACTTTCTATATCGCTATTTCTTCCGAAAATATTAACTGTTACGTATACTTTTTTTCCTAAGCCGTGAGCAAAGTTTACTGCTTCTATCATTTCTTGGTCGGTAAAATTGCCTGCAAGCGCCCTTAGACTAAAACGCTTTCCGCCAATATACACTGCGTCTGCACCAAAATATAAGGCTGTTTTTAATTTACTCATATCGCCAGCGGGCGACAATAATTCAAGTTTTCTCATTTTATTTTTTTGGTTATACTTACTCCGTCTTCAATATCGTAAATTTCTGTTTTTAAGCAATCATTTTCTGTTATGCCTTTCAAAAAATTTTCCATGCTATGTTTTGTAGTATTAAATCTATGAGGCGTCTTAACTTTTCCAGAAACGTAACCTCTAAACAAAACGTTATCGGCAAAAAGCACTCCGCCCACGTTTAACGCTTGCAGTAAATGTGGTAAATACTCAAAGTAGTGCCCTTTGGGTCCGTCTAAAAAGATAAGGTCGTATTTTCCCGTTAAAACGGGAATTATTTCCGAAGCATCGCCTTGAAATATTTTTGCTCTTTCTTCAACCCCAAACTCTTTATAATTGTTTTTGGCTATCTTTATTTTTTCCTCGTCAATCTCTATTCCCGTAAGTTTTGCTCTTTCGCAAGTCATAAGCATTGCTATACCAGAAAGTCCAACATTTACCCCAACCTCTAAAATTCGTTCTGGGTTTAATTCTTCAACTGTTTTTAGCAACATTTCAAAAGATTGCGTTCTTAAAACGGGTTCTCCCCTGTTTTTTGCCTCATTCCTTAGTTTAACTATCCTTTGCAAATCACACCACCATAACCACCGGTAAAATCATAGGATTTTTCTTTGTGGCTTTGAAAATATAATTTTTTATACTCCGTCTTATAACTGCTTCGAGTTCTGCCGTATCACGCATTGCCCTTAAATCAACCTGACTTAACGTGTTGACTACGTTGGATTTTGCTTCTTCTATCATTTGGTCTGTAAATACCAAGCCCTTGCTTACTATTTCAAGTGAACTTAACTTTACGGTAAGTTGGTCAATACCAACAACTACTACGACTAATCCGTCCTCCGATAAATGAATCCTATCCCTTAAAACAAAACTATCCGCACCGTCAATCCCCACACCGTCTACAAACTTACTGCCTGCGTGGAATTTTTCACCAAACTTCATTGTGTTTTGTGTTAACTCAACGGTGTCGCCAATATCTGCAATTGATATGCAATATTCTTTCATCCCTAAACTCTCTGCAAGTCTAGCGTGCTTTTTTAAATGTCTATATTCGCCGTGTACGGGAATAAAAAACTTCGGTTTTAATAATGAGTGCAATACCCTAAGTTCCCCTCTACATGCGTGTCCCGACACGTGTATCGGCTCTAGCGATTCATATATAACTTCTGCACCTAATCTGTATAGATTATTTATTACGCCGTATATCATTTTTTCATTGCCTGGTATTACCGAAGCGCTGATTACAACCGTATCGTTCTTGCCGATAACTACTTTATTAAATTCTCCGCTCGCCATTCTGGTAAGCGCACTCATAGGCTCGCCTTGTGTTCCCGTTGAAACAATTAATATCTCTTCATCTTTGTAGTTTTTAACTTTTTCTACGTCAACAATTAAGTTCTCAGGAATTTTAAGTTCGCCTATTTTTGATGCTGCTTCGGCAATATTAATCATACTTCTTCCCGAAAAAGCAACCTTTCTTTTGTATTTTTCGGCAAGGTCTAAAATCTGTTGTAATCTATGCACGTTAGAAGCAAAAGTGGCTATTATTAATCGCTTTTTAAGGTTATCTGAAAACACGTGGTCAAGAGTATCTTTAACAACCGATTCACTCATAGTAGTTCCGTCTATTTCAATGTTCGTTGAGTCAGCCATAAGAAGCAATACGCCTTTTTTACCTATTTCAGATATCCTTGCAAGGTCCATCGTTTCTCCGTTAACCGGAGTGAAGTCAATCTTAAAATCGCCCGAATGGAACACTACGCCAATAGGAGTTGTTATTGCTAACCCCACAGCACCTGCTATTGAGTGGTTGACGTTTATAAACTCTATGTTAAAACATCCAAGTTTAATCGTTCCCCCCGCTTTTATGCAGTTTAAACTCACTTCGTTTAATTTATGCTCTTTAAGTTTGTTCTCAATTAACGTCAGAGTTAGTTTAGTACCAAAAACAGGAGCGTTAACGCCCTTTAAAATATACGGTAAACTTCCTATATGGTCCTCGTGCCCGTGTGTTATAACGAAGCCTTTGATTTTACTTTTATTCTGTTCTAAATAGGTAACGTCCGGTATAACTAGGTCTACACCTGGCATATTATCCCCGGGAAAAGTTATACCTGCGTCGATAACGATTATATCCTTGCCATATTCCAGCACGGTCATATTCTTTCCTATTTCACCAACGCCACCTAAAAACCTGACTTTTAAAGTTTTTTTGTTGTCTTTTACTTGCACTTTATTTACTTTAAGTAATTTTGCATTATCGTTTTTTATCTGATTTGTTTTTTGTTTCTTTACTTGATTTTTTACGTTTTTATTTGCGGTATCATTTTTTTTGTTTTTCACCTGTGATTTTGCTTTTTTATTATTGTTCTTTTTTTTATCTCTTGTCGGTAAATCTACACCGCTTTTTGTTTTGCTTTTCAATTTAGTCTCCTTGTTTATACTACGATATCTAAATTATACACTTTTTTTAAAAAAAAGTAAACAGTATTTAAAAGACATAATGACAATTTTGTTATAACCGTGTTAAAACGCTTGAAAAAAAAGTCGGTTAAGAGTATACTATATTAAATAGTTAGACTTTAATTCTTATACAAGGAGATAAATTATGCGAGTTTATAATTTTGCAGCAGGTCCTTCAACTCTTCCGCTTCCCGTTTTGGAACAAGTTCAAAAAGAACTTTTAGATTACCAGGGCACGGGAATGAGTATAATTGAAATGAGCCACAGAAGCAAACCTTTTATGGCTGTTAACGCAGAGGCTAACGCATTGCTAAGAGAACTTATGGGTATTCCCGATAACTATTCTGTACTTTTCGTTCAAGGCGGTGCTACTCAACAATTTGCGGCTGTCCCACTTAACCTCTTGAAAAACGGTAAAGCCGATTATATTCTCACCGGTAACTTTGCTCAAAAAGCTTATGAAGAAGGCTTAAAGTTCGGAGATATGGCTGTTGCCGCTTCTTCAAAAGAAGATAAGTATACTTATATCCCCGATATGGATTCTGTTAGATTCCGTGACGGCATTGATTACGTGCATACCACTTACAACAACACTATTTACGGAACACGCTATACCTCTCTTCCAAAAACTGATGCAACTCTCGTTACCGATATGAGTTCTTGCATTTTAAGTGAAGAGGTTGACGTTAATAAGTTTGGTCTTATTTATGCTGGCGCTCAGAAAAATATTGCTCCTGCAGGTCTCACTATCGTTATCGTGAGAAAAGACCTTTTAGGTAACGCTTTAAGCAATTGCCCAATTATGCTTAATTATGCTATCCAGGATAAAAACGACAGTTTATATAATACCCCGCCTTGTTTCCCAATCTATACCGCTATGCTCGTTTTCAGATGGTTAAAAAATCTCGGCGGTGTTAAAGCAATTCAAAAAATCAACCAAGAAAAAGCGTCTCTTTTATACGATTTTATAGATAATTCTTCTTTCTATAATAATAAGGTTAACAGAAAAGACCGTTCTATTATGAACGTTCCTTTTGTTTCACCCAACGAAGAATTAGACGCTAAATTCGTTGCGGAAGCAACAAAAGCTGGATTAGTTTCCTTAAAGGGACACAGAGTTACCGGCGGTATGAGAGCGTCTATATACAACGCTATGCCTATTGAAGGCGTTAAGGCTCTTATCGAGTTTATGAAAAAGTTTGAAATGGAGAACAAATAACAATGAAAAATATTCTTACCCTTAATGCAATAAGTCCCGTTATTGACGACGTTTTCGATTCCACTTATAACGTTGCGTCGGACGTTCAAAAACCTGTTGGCATTATGCTCCGTTCATTCAAAATGCACGATTATAATTTGGACGAAAGCACTATCGCCATCGCAAGAGCTGGCGCTGGCACAAACAATATCCCCGTTTCGGAATACGCAGAACAAGGCGTTGTTGTTTTCAACACCCCCGGTGCTAACGCTAATGCCGTTAAAGAACTCGTTCTTGCTTCTCTCCTTATTGGGTCAAGAAATATTATAAATGCAACTGAATGGGTTAAAACCTTAAAAGGTAAAGGCGAAGAAGTCGGCAAACTCGTTGAAAAAGGCAAATCAAATTTCTCTGGACACGAAATTAAAGGCAAAACACTTGGTGTTATCGGTCTTGGCGCTATCGGTGCCCTCGTTGCGAACTCTGCACTTGACCTCGGCATGAAAGTTTTAGGCTATGACCCTTTCCTTTCTGTTAATGCCGCTCTTAAATTATCATCAAGCGTTAAGGTTGTTAAAGAACTTAACGACATTGCAAAATCTTGCGACTTTATAACTATTCATATCCCCTATATTCCTGACCAAAACAAGGGTCTCATCAATTCCGGTCTTATCCGCAAGATGAAAGACGGCGTTGTTTTAATCAACTGCGCTAGAGGAGAAATAGTTGACAATAACGATATTATAAAGGCAACAGAAAGCGGAAAAGTTGCTAAATATATATGTGATTTCCCCGCTGATGAAATTATCGGCGTTAAAAACGTTATTTGCATCCCTCACCTCGGCGCATCAACCGAAGAGGCAGAAGATAACTGTGCAATTATGGCTGCAAAACAACTTATTGATTATATCGAAAACGGTAATATTGTTAATAGCGTTAATTATCCTACGTGCTCTATGCCAAGAACTACCGAATATAGATTAGTTATTTTGCACAAGAATACTCACAATATTCTCGCTCAAATTACCGGTACGGTCGGTAACGAAGGTATCAATATTTCTAACCTCACCAATCAAAGTAAAGGCGATTATGCAGTTACCATTTTAGACGTTGACGGTAAAGTTTCGGATGAAGCAATTGAACACATCTCTAAGGTTGATAACATAATCAAAGTAAGAGTTATAAAATAAGGCGTTTTGCTTTTTATAAATGAAATTTAAATTTCCACTGTTACACTATAACGGTGGGAATTTTTACTATACATGCTAAACGATTAACCATTCCCACGCTAGTGGATTGAACCGTTAGTTCAAGTCGCATTGCTTTGCAATGCAATTAAAAAAAAGATAGGCATAAATCGCTCTTGCGGTAAGGAATTGCAACAATTAAATAAAATGTTAAAGCCGAAATTGATTGCTCAATTTCGGCTTTTTATTTTGCTAATAAATTATTCAACATCAAGGTTCTCAAATAGAAATATATCGTTATCTAAAAATTCAAGCACCGTCATACCAAAACCGTTTGCCAAACGTAAAACGGTTGAAAAAGTTACCGTTTTGCTTTTGCCACTCATAATCCATTGCATATGACCGTGTTGAATGCCTGAAAGTTGCTCTAAGCGATACTGAGTCATTTTCTTTTCGGCAAGCAAACTAATTATTCTTTTTGCTACAGCATCATTAACAGTCATCTTTTACCCCTATTAAAAGAATATATACGAAAGAATTCATTCATACTTATTATATTCTTTTTGTAAAAAAATATAAGAATGAGTTCTTCCCTATTTCTTGCTTTATTCTTTTATACTTGCTATAATATGAATGTATACTTACATAAGGAATAAAAAAATGATTATTACTTTTTGTGGACATTCAAATTATTCAAGTAGTTTAGAGGATGAAGAACAGTTGCTTAAACTTTTTGAAATGGTTGCTTGTGGCAAGCAAGTTGATTTTTATCTTGGTGGATATGGTGGTTTTGACAGTTTTGCCCTTAAATGTGCAAAAAAATATAAACAATGTCATAAAGGCACTAAACTTATATTTATTACACCCTATTTGGATAAATGGTTAAACAATAGAAAAGATATTCTTGGAAAAAACTACGACGAAATCGTCTATCCGGCAATTGAACTTGTTCCACAAAAATTCGCAATCATAAAAAGAAACGAGTGGATGATAGACAAAGCAGATTACTTATTTGCTTATGTAAGAACTCGTTACGGTGGTGCTTATAGAACATTGCTTTATGCACATAAACATAAAAAGCCTTATACAAATCTATATCAGGGCGAATATAGATTATATTGATAATGCGTAACGTGCCACAACTAAAAGATAGGCACAGCATTGCAACAAATAAAAAGCACACTATATTTTTATTATTTTAAAAATTCCCAAGAGTAACGCACCATCCTATCTTTTTTTAATTATGGTGCGAGTAGCAGGCAATTCCCCTGTTAGGGGAAATGTCGTATGCGACAAAAGGGTTGCCGTCCCACGCTAGTGGATTGAACCGTTGGTTCAAGTCGCATTGCTTTGCAATGCAATTAAAAAAAAGATAGGCATAACCTATCTTTTTTTTAATTATGGTGCGAGTAGCAGGACTTGAACCTGTACGGCTGTTAACCACTAGAACCTGAATCTAGCGCGTCTGCCAATTCCGCCATACTCGCTCGTCAGAGCAAACTCCGCTCATCACATTTTCTATAACTAGATATTGCTACTACGCTACGTTGCTCTTCCTCTTCATAGAAAATCTTTTGCATAGCAAAATCTTTTCTATGATTTTTTCTCTTTTTTTTAGCAAACTCCGCTCATCACAATTTCTATAACTAGATATTGTAAAGGCACTCTGTTTATTCGCTATAATATTATATGAAAATCAAATTTCAAAGTCAACAGAAACACTTGACTTTGTTACGCTATGCATATGCTTTTTAACCACGGTAACGTGGTATGCGTCTTGCTGATAATCCGCTAACGCTTGCATGTCATCAAGCACGACTGATAATATTACGTCATAAGAGCGTGGCGAATGCAACTTATCTACACCAACCTCTATGCTTTTAAGCATTGGCACGTTGCCTTGCATTGACAACAACACTTCTTTTGCTTTTTCTGGACTTTCTCCCTCGTTCAACTTAAAACATACTACGTGTTTTATCATCTTTTCTCCTTTTATAACTGAACAACTGCTTTTGCATTCAGCGTTAAGTCTGCAAAATTTCCTTTCTTATACTGTAAATATCCCTCAGACGCTATCATTGCTCCATTGTCTGTACAATACCTCTTTTCAGGCAATACTAAATTGAACAATTTCTTTTTTGCACGCTCGCTAAGTTTTTCTCTCAAATAACCGTTTGCACCAACACCACCAGAAATCGCTATCGTTTTATAACCGTATTTATCCGCAGCCTTAAATGCTTTGTCTATCAAAACGTCTATTGCTGAGCATTGAAAACTACAAGCAACGTCCGCCTTATTAACCTCTATTCCTCTGTCTTGTTGATTATGAACGTAGTTTATTACCGCAGTTTTTAATCCGCTATATGAAAAATCAAACTCACCACCGTCGTAATTTTTAAGCATTTTGGGAAGAATTATTACGTCTTGTCCCTCTCTTGCCAATCGCTCAACATTAGGTCCGCCAGGATACGACAAGCCTAAAATTCTTGCAACTTTATCAAATGCTTCACCAACAGCGTCGTCAAGAGTGCTCCCCAAAACGTTAAATTTATAATAATCTTCAACGGCTATTATGGCTGTATGCCCGCCACTTGCAAGTATCGAAATAAACGGTGGTTTTAATTCTTTATTTGCCAAATACGAGGCTGAAACGTGCCCCCTTATATGACTAACCGGAACCAGCGGTTTTCCCGTTGCATACGCTAGTGCTTTTGCAAACGAAACGCCAACAAGCAACGCCCCCAAAAGCCCTGCGCCCTCTGTTACCGCAAATGCATCAATATCATCAAGCGTTAAGTTTGCGCTCTTCAACGCACGCTCAGTTGCCGTTAATATGGCGGTTGTATGCGTTCTAGATGCTATCTCTGGAACTACACCGCCAAATCTTGCGTGTTCAGTTGCCGAACTTACTATTTCATCAGCCAGAATTTCTCTTCCGCCTCTCACTATTGCAACTGCTGTTTCATCACACGACGTTTCAATACCCATTATAATGGGATTTTCTTTAATTGGCAGTTGTTTAATTCTTTCAAAATAACTCATTGTGATTTTTTAAGATAATCGTTTATAAATCCTTGTATATTTCCATTCATTACCGACTGGATATCAGTTATCTCAAAACCCGTTCTGTGGTCTTTAACAAGCGTGTACGGGCAAAATACGTATGAACGTATTTGACTACCCCACTCTATTTTTTTGATTTCGCCTTTGATGTCTTGGTCAAGTTCCATTCTTTCGGCTTCTCTCTTTTCAATAAGTTTACTAATTAGCATCCTCATAGCCATTTCTCTATTTTGAGTTTGGCTTCTTTCATTTTGGCAAGCCACCACTATGCCCGTTGGTAAGTGTGTTATTCTTATGGCAGACTCCGTCTTATTAACGTGCTGACCACCTGCGCCACTTGAACGATAGGTATCAACTTTTAGTTCGTCTGGACTTATTTTAATTTCTTCATCATCTTCTATTTCAGGCATAACTTCAAGCGAAGCAAAAGATGTGTGTCTTCTCTTATTTGCATCAAAAGGCGAAATTCTAACTAGCCTATGCACGCCTTTTTCGGCTTTTAAATAACCGTATGCACAATCGCCCTCAATCTTAAACGATACGGACTTGATACCCGCTTCATCACCTTCTAACCTGTCAAGTTCTGTTAGTTTGTATCCGTTTTTTTCTGCATAATACATATACATTCTATACAGCATTTCCGTCCAATCGCAAGCCTCCGTCCCACCGGCACCAGCATGCAATGTTAAAAGTGCATTGAGCTTATCGTATTTCCCTTTAAGCAATGCAGTGAGCCTCATTTCTTCAACCGTTTTTTCTACACCGCTTAACTCTTCACCAAGTTCGTCGAGTAACCCCTCGTCGTTTTCCTCTTCGGCTAGTTCAACTATATCTAATGCGTCGTTTATTATTTTTTCTGCTTTGTTAAAAGCCGTAACCTTTGATGATAAAGATGAAATTTCCTTAGAAATTTGCTGAGATTTTGCTAGGTCCGAATACACTTCGGGTTGTTCGGAAAGTTTGATTTTTTCCGCTAAACTACTTCTTAGACAGTCTATGTCAAAGAGAGTGTCCCGTCTCTGTTAAGATACCTTTTAGTTCTTTAATTTTAACTCTGTATTCTTCGCTTTTTATCATAATCCACCTTATTTATTCTGTCCGCAACAGTTCTTATATTTTTTTCCACTTCCGCAGGGACAAGGGTCGTTTCTACCGATTTCGTGAACAGCCTTTCTTGGCATTACTGGTCCCATCGGCCTATTGGTTTGCAAGTCTTTGTTTTCTTCTTGCTTTATCGGTTGCGTTCTTTTGAGTTCCGCTTTTAATAGCAACGTTACAGTATCGTCTTGAATAGATGCCGTTAAATCTTCAAACATCTCGTAACCCTCTTTCTTATATTCTATAACGGGGTCAACGTTACCGTATCCTCTTAGGCTAATTCCTTTTCTTAATTGGTCCATTGAATCGATATGGTCTATCCATTTAGTATCAATGTTCCTCAATAGAACCATTCTTTCAACCTCAGAGAAGTTTATTCCCTCTTCTTTATACCTTTCTATCTTCTCGTCGTAAACTTTTATAGTCTCTTCGGTTAGTTTTTGAACAAGATATTCATAATCCCAGTTTTCTGCACGTTCTTTGGTTACGAAATTGCTGTCCTTAGGAAGAAGTTTAAGTTCGATTACATTGTTTAATGCCTCTAAATCCCACGTCTCGGGTTTGTTTTCATTATCAATAGCAGTGCTAACAGTGTATTGAACAAAATCAGGAATAAGTTTCAATATGTCTTGGTGAACGTTTTCGTCTTTGATAACTTTCATTCTCTCGGCGTACATTACTTCTCTTTGTTTATTCATAACGTCGTCGTATTCTAAGACGTGTTTTCTTATACCAAAGTTCTTACCTTCAATTGTGCGCTGTGCGTTTTCTATACTTTTTGAAAGCATTTTTGATTGCATTGGCTGGTCTTCTTCAATATTGAAAAACTCATAAATCCTTTGCATTCTTTCCCCGCCAAATCGCTTTGCAAGGTCATCTTCAAGCGAGATAAAGAAAATAGAAGAACCTGCGTCTCCTTGACGGCCACTTCGACCTCTTAACTGGTTATCTATTCGGCGTGATTCATGTCTTTCCGTTCCTAGAATGTGTAATCCGCCAGCCTCTACTACCTTAATCTTTTCTTCATCTGTTTGCGCTTTGAGTTTTGAATAAATTTCCTTATAATGTTCTCTTACAGCCTTAACGTCTTCAGGTATATCACTGATGAAAGAGGTTGCTAGTTCAATAACGTCATCAGAAACTCCTTCTTCACGAAGTTTTCTCTTTGCCAAAAATTCTGGATTTCCACCTAGTAAAATATCCGTTCCACGACCAGCCATGTTGGTTGCTATTGTAACTGCGCCGAATCTACCTGCCTGAGCAACGATATCTGCTTCTCTTGCGTGGTTTTTTGCGTTCAACACGTTATGTTTAACGCCTTGTCTTAGTAGAAGTTTGGAAATTTCCTCTGACTTTTCGACCGTTACAGTACCGACAAGAACAGGCTGACCTTTTTTGTGTAGTTCTACAATTTCTTTTACTATTGCCTTGTTTTTTCCAGCCGTCGTTTTATAAATAACGTCTGGCATATCTATTCTTGCGACCGGTTTATTAGTGGGAATTTCTAAAACGTCTAAACCGTAAATAGCTCTAAATTCTTCCTCTTCGCTTTTTGCCGTTCCAGTCATACCCGAAAGTTTTTTATATATCCTAAAATAGTTTTGGAAAGTTATAGTAGCATAAGTCTTGTTTTCGTTTCTTATCTTAACGCTTTCTTTTGCTTCTATCGCTTGATGTAATCCGTCTGAATATCTACGACCGATCATAAGACGACCTGTAAATTCGTCTACTATTATAACTTCGCCGTCAGAAACCACGTAATCGTTATCTCTTTTAAATATGTGGTTTGCTTTAAGCGCTTGTTGAATGTGATGTGAAAGAGATGCGTTTTCAATATCTGAAAAAGACTGCAAGCCAAAGAAACTTTCTGCTTTTTTTGCGCCCGATTCAGTAATCTGCACGCTTTTTTCCTTTATATCAATAGTAAAATCTTTTTCTGCAACGAGAGTTTTTACAAACTTGTTTGCTGTTACGTATTTATCGCTTGATTCTTGACCTTTTCCAGATATGATAAGAGGTGTTCTCGCCTCGTCGATTAATATGGAGTCAACTTCGTCCACAATTGCAAACGACAGAGGACGTTGAACCATCTGTTCCACTCTGCTCTTTAAATTATCTCTAAGATAATCAAAGCCCATCTCGTTATTCGTTCCGTAAGTTATATCGCAAGCATATGCCTTTTTCTTATCCTCATCTTCCATTCCAGATATAGCGACACCGACGGTAAGTCCTAAAAACTTATATACCTTACCCATCCATTCTGCATCTCTGGCTGCTAAATAATCGTTTACAGTTACTATATGCACGCCCTCACCCGTCAAAGCATTTAAATATGCAGGAAGGGTTGCAACCAAGGTTTTACCTTCACCCGTTTTCATCTCGGCAACTCTGCCTTGATGCAAACATATACCGCCGATTATTTGCACTTTATAATGGCGCATTCCAAGAACTCTCCACGCTGCTTCTCTTACGACTGCAAATGCGTCGTACAAAATATCGTCAAGCGTTTCACCAGATTTTAATCTTCCCTTAAAAAATTCGGTATGCTCTTTTAGTTCTTCGTCTGTGAACTTTTTATACTTTTCTTCAAGAGACAAAACCCTATCTGCCATCTTGTCGAGTTTTTTAAGGCTTCTTCTCGCTTCGCCCCCCATGATATACCTGAATAATCCCATTATATTCTCCTCGTTTAAACTTAATAATTATCTAACGGCGGTGTGCTTGCAACGGTGAGCAAATATACCGTTTTTGCGCCTGCCTTTTTTAACTTTTCCGCAATTGCTTGCGCCGTACTACCCGTTGTCGACACGTCGTCAACAATAAGTATGGTTTTATCTTTAACCGATTTTTTATCGGTTACCTTAAACGCTCCGTTTAAGTTTTTTAATCTTTCCTTTCTGTTTAGTTTTGCTTGTCTTTCAGTTTCTTTTGCTTTTATTATAAACTCTCCGATAGGCACGCCCGTCTTTATTGACAGACCTTTTGCAAGAAGTTGCGATTGGTTATATCCCCTTTTCCTCTCAGCCTTCTTTGTCATTGGAACGTAACACAAATAGTCGGCATTAAAATAATTTTTCAAATAAATAACGTAGAGATAATCGCCAAAAACTTCTGCCAAATACCTGTTGTTCTTATACTTTAAGTTTTGTATAAGTCCGCTTACGGGTTGTTGGTAATTAAACACGCTTCGTGCCTTATCCACACTCGTCATATGTTCTTTACAAGTTGAACAATACGCCTCGCTTTCTATAACCTTTCTTCCACAATGGTCGCAAATTGCTTTATCGTTGAATGAAAGTGTTTTTAAACAATCTTTACAAAAATATCCGCCGTCAAAATTTTCTGCCCCGCAACATACACACTGCCACTCAGGATTAAAAACGTGTTTACGGAAAAACAAAGACAAAACTTTCTTAAAACTCATTTTTATAAATATTTTTGTAAGTCTATAATTTTATCAGTTTTTTCCCACAAAAATTCTTCTTTACCAAAATGTCCGTAACTTGATGTGTTTTTGTATATTGGATTGGTTAGCGACAACTTTTCTATTATTGCAGACGGTCTTAAATCAAATTCTTTAACTACTATATCTGATAACTCCCCGTCTGAAAGTTTTCCAGTTCCAAAAGTGTTTACCATTACCGAGACGGGTTTTGCCACACCTATTGCGTAAGCAAGTTGAATTTGGCATTCATCACACAACCCGGAAGCAACCAAATTTTTGCATACGTATCTTGCCATATAGGTAGCAGAACGGTCTACTTTTGTTGGGTCTTTACCGCTGAACGCTCCGCCTCCATGTGGACATCTTCCACCATATGTATCTACTATTATTTTTCTTCCAGTTAAACCAGAATCCCCAGTCGGACCGCCTATTTCAAATCTACCCGTCGGGTTGATGAAATACTTGGTTTGAGCATCTAAATATTCCTTTGGTAAAACCTCATCTATAACGTACCTTTTAAGGTCGCTCCTTAATTGTTCAGTTGATACATTTTCATCATGCTGAGATGATAAAACTACCGCCTCAATCCTAATAGGTTTATTATTTTTGTCGTATTCTACGGTAACTTGACCCTTTCCGTCCGGACGCAAATAACAGAGTTTACCACTCTTTCTCACTTCTTCAAGTTTTCGGCAGAGTTTATGTGATAGCATTATAGGAAGTGGCATGAGTTCCGCTGTTTCCTTGCACGCATAACCAAACATTATTCCTTGGTCTCCTGCACCGAGTTTATCGAATTTATCCTCTTCGGAAATTTTCGCTTCTTGCGAATTATCCACCCCTAACGCTATATCTGCGCTTTGTTTGTTAAGTTTTATCATAACATTAACGTTATCTGCGCTAAATCCTATTTTATCGTCAGTATATCCGATTTCTCTTATCGTTTCTCTTGCTACTTTTTCAACGTCTACTTGCGCCGAAGAAGTTATTTCGCCCATAATTAATAAAAAATTCGTGGTCGCACTACATTCACATGCAACTCTAGCTTGAGCGTCTTTTTCTAAATATGCATCTAAAACAGCGTCCGACACTTTGTCGCACACTTTGTCGGGATGACCGCTGGTTACACTTTCACTCGTAAAATAATTTTTCATAATTTCTTCCGTTTGTTATTTTTCACTATTTGTTTATTATACACTAAATATTGTAGCGTGTCAATCGCATACCGCATTTAACTTTAATTTTAACTACTGTCTTTAAACTTTTTTAATTGGTTTTTCGCCACTTTTCGACCAATTATTATTGATTGACTTTTCTGTCAATTAACTGCCGTTGTAATGCTGTTTTAGTTGACTTATTTTCACCTTAGGTATATAATTGTTTTTGTTGACTTTATTGTCAAAAATAGGAGTTTAAATGCAAAAAACACAAAACCGAATTTTTAAGGTGAAAGAAGAAAGAAAAAGAGACATTGTTGTAAGTGCTTTGAAAGTCTTTTGCGAAAAAGGTTATAATGGCACGACTATTAATGATATAGTAAAAAAAGCAAGGTGTAGCCATGGTCTTTTTTATCATTATTTTTCAAGCAAAAAGGATATTTTTAACGCCGTTGCTGAAACCCGTGGCAAAAATATGATAACCTTTTTAGATGACGTTTTGATTGAAAAAACAGATTATTTGTCAAAATTGAAAAAATTGACCGAATATACTTTCGAAAACATGAAAAAAGATGAAATTTTTGCTTATAGGTATTATTTCTTTCTTTCAAACATTTTTATAAAGGCTGAATCTGGCGCTATTTTACCAAAATGCAAAGAACCGCCTCACATTAAAATGCATTCGTTTTTCGAAAAAGGTATTGAATCGGGCGATTTTTCTTCTAGACACTCCCCGTCCGAGTGCGCTAAACTCTATAACTGCATTATTCAAGGCGCAACGATTAATTTTATCCTTTGTCCAAAAGAATTTAAAGAATCTTTCAAGTTCCCTGATTTACAATTTATAATTGATATTTTCAAAAAGGAGACCGTAAATGACTAAAACCAAACAGCAAACTTCATCAGTAGGGTTTATTCCTGTTATTAAAACTCTCGGTCGCTCTGTCAGACAATATAAAAGACCGTCTATTCTCGCTCCACTTTTCGTTGCAATCGAGGTTGTTATGGAATGTCTTATTCCATATATTATGACCTTGCTTTTAGACCAAATTAAAACTATTGCAGAATCTGGAAACACCCAAACGTTAATTCAGCAGATTTTAAAATACGGTTTGATTTTACTCGCCTTTGCTTTCGTATCACTACTTTGCGGTGTTCTTGCGGGGAAGTTTTGCGCTACCGCATCAAGCGGTTTTGCTAAAAATTTAAGAAAGGATATGTATACTAAAATTCAAGGCTTTTCTTTTTCTAATATTGATAAATTCTCTTCGTCAAGCCTTGTTACTAGACTTACTACCGACGTTACCAACGTTGAAATGTCTTATATGATGATTGTAAGAACTGCTATTAGAGCACCTTTTATGCTTGTTTTCTCGTTAGTTATGTCTTTCACTATTAACGCTAGAATGGCATTGATTTTCTTAGGCACAGTTCCATTCCTTGCAACTTGCTTAATTCTTATTATGAAAAAAGCCGTTCCTTTCTTCAACAGAATATTCCATAAATACGACGCTTTAAACCAATCTGTTCAGGAAAATATCCACGGCATGCGTGTTGTTAAGTCCTACGTTCGTGAAGATTATGAAAAAGAAAAATTTAAAAAAGCCAGCGATAACGTTAAAAACGATTTCACTAAGGCGGAAAAACTTATTGCGCTTAACGGCCCGATAATGAATTTTTCTATTTACGTCGGTCTTATCCTAATTTATATCATTGGCTCGATGCTCATCATTAACTCAAAAGAACAAGTATTAAAACTTGCAGAACTACAAAGTTTTATGACCTATTCTTTCCAAATGTTAATGAGCCTTATGATGCTCTCTATGATTATGGTTATGATTATTATGAGCGTTGCATCTGCCAAACGTATTTTTGAAGTGCTTAGCGAAGAAAGTTCTATCGTTTCTCCACAAAATGCTGTTACCATTATTGAAGACGGTAGCATAGATTTTGAAAACGTATGCTTTAAATATTCTGAATCTGCTAAAAAATATGCTTTGGAAAATATAAATTTATCAATAAAGAGCGGTGAAACGGTGGGTATTTTAGGCGCAACAGGTAGTAGCAAGACAACTCTCGTTAACCTTATTCCCCGCCTTTACGACGTTTCAGAAGGTGTTGTTAAAGTTAGCGGAAGAGACGTTAAAGAATACAATTTGGAGACTTTAAGAAATTCCGTCGCAATGGTTCTACAAAAAAATCTCTTATTCTCCGGGACTATCCGTGAAAATATGCAATGGGGAGATAAAAATGCTTCCGACCAAGAAATTATGCACGCTTTAAGCCTTGCTCAAATTGATTCCTTCCCACTCGATAAAGTAATTGAACAGGGTGGCTCAAACGTTTCGGGAGGTCAAAAACAAAGGCTTTGTATCGCAAGAGCGTTACTTAAAAAACCAAAAATTTTAATACTTGACGATTCAACCAGCGCCGTTGATACAAAGACTGACGCTTTGATTAGAAAATCATTTAAGGAATATATTCCTCAAACCACTAAAATTATTATTGCTCAGCGTGTTGCATCCGTTGAAGACGCTGATAAAATTATAATTATGGAAAGCGGTAAAATAAGCGCTGTCGGCAACCACCAATCTTTGCTTAAAGACAACGTAATTTATCAAGAACTCTATTACTCACAAAACAAGGCAGGTGATGATAATGGCTAGACCCATGGCTAAAAACACAGGCGCTCATTTGCGCCCTAAAGCAAAAAAAGGTACACTTTCAAGATTACTCAAAATGCTCTTTAAAACAAACGGGAAACTTCTTTCTATCGTTTTCGTTTGCCTTGTTATAAGCGCAGTCGTTAGTGTGTCCTCCTCAATCTTTTTAGAGAACTTAATCGTTCAAATCGGTCGTGGTCTTATTGACGGACTTGATGCCGTTTGGATGAACCTTATCACAATCTTTATAACAATGGGATGCGTTTACGTTGCAGGTATTTTATGCAATTTTATTTACACTAGATTAATGGCTGTATTAACGCAAAAGTTTTTGCACGAAATAAGAACTGGCATCTTTGACAAAATGCAATCCTTACCCATTAGATTTTTCGATACGCATAAAACTGGCGATATAATGAGCACTTTCACTAACGATACCGACGCTATTCGCCAATTAGTTTCACAGAGCATCCCCCAACTATTCTCTGTAACTATAAGCATAACCACTCTGCTCGTCATTATGTTCACTTCTAGTATTTGGCTTTCGCTAGTTATCTTTCTAGGTGTTATCGCTATGTTTATGGTAACAAAAGTTGTTGGTGGTAACAGCGCAAAATATTTTATCCGTCAACAACGCTCGCTCGCATCAGAAGAAGGCTACATTGAAGAAATGATGCACGGACAAAAAGTTATCAAGGTGTTCTGCCATGAAAGTCAATCCATTGAAGGTTTTGACGAAAAGAACGAACAACTCTTTCACGATGCTCAAAAGGCTCATTCTTTTGCTAACATTTTAGGGCCTATTATGAACAACCTCGGAAACATTTTATACGTTTTAATCGCTTTCGTTGGTGGGCTTTTGGTTTATTATTCTGTACCCAACTTGTCCATCACCGGATTTCAACCGCTATATGCTGGCGGACAATTAACGTTTATTGCAACCATAATGGCATTCCTCCCAAGAAGCAAGCAGTTTACGGGTAACATAAACCAAATTTCACAACAAATCAACTCGGTGGTTATGGGGCTTGCGGGTGCTTCTAGAATTTTTGAACTTATGGACGCTGAACCCGAAAAGGATGACGGTTACGTTACGTTGGTGCGTTGCAATATCGCTGAGGACGGAACTATTACCGAAACCGAAGAACGCACTGGACACTGGGCGTGGAAACACCCACACAAAGCCGACGGCACTATCACCTACACCGAACTTAAAGGCGATATACAAATGTTTAACGTTGACTTTGGTTACGTTCAAGATAAAATCGTTCTTAAAGACGTTTCTCTTTATGCAAACCCCGGTCAAAAAATTGCTTTTGTCGGCGCAACAGGTGCAGGTAAAACCACCGTTACCAATCTTATTAACAGATTTTACGATATTGCAGACGGTAAAATACGTTACGACGGTATCAATATTAACAAGATTAAAAAACCTGACCTTAGACGGTCTCTCGGCATTGTTTTACAAGACACTAACCTTTTCACCGGCACTATAATGGAAAACATTCGTTACGGACGTTTGAGCGCTACTGATGAGGAATGTATTGAGGCCGCTAAACTCGCTTATGCGCACGATTTTATAACACGTCTACCACAAGGATACGACACTATGCTAACAGCAGACGGTGCTAACCTTTCACAAGGTCAAAGACAACTTTTATCTATTGCTAGGGCTGCCGTTAAAGATGCGCCCGTTATGATTTTAGATGAAGCAACTTCTTCCATTGACACAAGAACAGAAGCACTTGTCCAAAAGGGAACGGATAGACTTATGCAAGGTAGAACGGTTTTCGTTATCGCTCACAGACTTTCTACCGTTCAGAATTCAGACGTTATTATGGTGCTCGAAAACGGCTCTATTATAGAAAGAGGCTCTCATAGTGAACTTATAGAAAAGAAAGGTAAATATTATCAACTATACACGGGAGCTTTTGAACTTGAATAAAGATATTTCTTGCTCTCTTTGCCCCAACGGTTGCAAAGTTGACAAAAACTTAAATCCAGGCGCTTGCGGTACGGATTCAGCAGTGCGCATATCAAAATATTATCTTCACCCATTTGAAGAACCTGTTATTAGTGGTAAAAATGGGTCGGGAACGGTTTTCTTTTGCGGTTGTTCTCTTAAATGTGTTTTTTGTCAAAACTTTTCCCTATCAAGAAATTTGCGTGGAAAAGTTATATCAGTTAATGAACTTGCCGAAATTTTTGCTAGTCTTGAAAAGGCGGGCGCTCATAATATTAATTTAGTTAACCCAACTCATTATTCAGATAAAATTTTAGAGGCACTTTCAATTTATCGACCAAAAATACCCATAGTATATAACACTCACGGATATGAAAACATTTCAGTTCTTCACAAACTAAACGATTTTGTTGACGTATATCTGCCTGACATGAAATTCTTATCCCCAACTTTATCGAAAAGATATACTGGAAAAGATAATTATTTTGAGATTGCTTCAAACGCTATTGAATTTATGATTAATTCAAAGCCACTTGTTTTTGGCTCTGACGGATTGTTAAAACAGGGGGTTTTGGTAAGGCACTTAGTTCTCCCAGGCGCAATCTTTGACAGTAAAAATATTCTCGATTGGTTTAAGGACTTTGATAAAAGTGCATTTATTAACGTTATGAGTCAGTATACACCTTTCGGTGAAATTGATTGCTTCCCAGAACTAAAAAGAAAAATCACCAAACGTGAATATGACAGCGTTATCGATTACGCCATTTCTATCGGTATAGAAAACATGTTTTATCAAAGCCAAAAAAGTGTTGGAACAGATTACATTCCAGAATGGGATTTTTAACGACATAATATATCCCCGAAGAAAATCTTCTTCGGGGATATATTTTATAACTCTTCAATTTTTATAACCTTGCAACCTTTTCTTCTTATTTTTTTCTTTGCGTCTGGAACTTTCTTTTGGAAAATCTTTTCTTTGTTCTTCAATAATATCACGGTTACTACAACGGCTATTAATAAGGTTACTATTATTGCCATAGCCACGCCGTCAAAGGTCAAAAGTTTAACCCTATTCCACATTTCGTTTAATAACATTAAATCTTTTGAACTGAAATTTGCCATAACCACCGCTCTTTCTATAACGTCCTCAGGTGGGTATTGCGCATAGAATCTTTTTCCGCTTTCGCTAGACCAAACGGTATAATCATTTCCATCATTTGGGAAAAAGTAATTCAAATCTACCATTTCATATCCGTCCGTCATTGTCGTTTCGAGTTCAAAAGTCTGTACCATCCAGTCGTATATTCCCTCGTATTGAACGTCATACGTCAATAACTCTCCGTTTTCATAAATAAACTCTCCATCTTCATCCTCTTCGGGATATGTTATTGTAAACTGCTCATTGCCCGAAATAACGCTCGTATACCCTATATATTCCATATTCTTTGCAGCGTTTACAGGTCTTGATAAAAAGTCTATAAATTTAATCGAACTTTCTTCATCTGCGTTATTCGTCATAACAAATCCGTCAAACCATACGTTCGTACCCTCTTCGGGAACGGCATACCCTAAATCTTTTCCAGCATCTTCGCCTTCCGAAATCGAATATACTGCATCTCCGCTCCAACAGAAATTAACGTCTATTTTCCCAGACAGTAAATCTTCTTTACCAGCATCTACTTCAAACCCGTAAAGTTTTGGTTTTATCTCTAAAAGCACATCTTCTACTTTATCAATAGTCTCTTGGTCTCTAAGGTTAAAAATTCGTGTTAAATCGTTTATATACTCTTCTTTGCCATATGGATTACCCTGCCCGTCTATACCGTCGTTAAACCACCCTTTAAGTTCATATAGTTGTTCTTCATATACTATGGCAACAGCCATTATATAAGTATCTCGCAAACTATCTTTTATGGTTGATTTTCCGTTAAGACTTTCTATTTCAAATACGCTTTTCCAAGTACTAAAATCCGATTCATCATACTTTTCTGCGTTATATAAATAGCCCATAGTGCCCCACATATATCCACAGGCATAAGTTTTATCTCCGTTAGAAAGTCCTAGTCTTTCAAACTCTGATTTTATATATGGAGATACGTTATCTTTATACGTCGTAGGCATTGTGAACTCTTTTATTAAGCCTTCGTCTTTCATCTTTAATATCATATATTCAGATGGACATAATAGGTCGCAAGCCGATGGGTCTTTCATAAGTTCGTTATACATTTCTTCGCTAGTAGCAAAAGTTACGTAGTTGACCGCTATACCCGTTTCCTCAGTAAATTCATCAAGCAAGCCTACGTCTCCGTCAAACCAAGAAAAATACATATAGTCTTCCCAACTAAAAACCGTTATGCTCTTTTGCTCGGATTGTTCTTCCTTACTAAGCGATGGCAATATTATTGCAAGAGCTAAGGCAAAAACGAGTAATAAACTAACAGCCAAAGCGGTTATTTTTTTGATTTTACTGCTCATTTATTTTGCCTCCATATTGTTGTTTTTCTTTTTTGAACGAATATTCATAGTAACTACTATGGCAACGGTGATTAAGAATATGATAGTAGTCAATGCACGATATATAGGAATTTTTTTGCTTGCTTGCTCGGTTGTGAGCGCTATTGCCTTATATACGGCTGTGCTTATTGTATCATAACCCAATGGAGAAAGCGTTGCGGTTATAATATAATCGTCTAGCGATAAGGTTATCGCTAGCATAAAGCCTGTGAAAATTCCCGGTAATATTTCAGGTAAAACCGCCTTAAATAAAGCCTGCGTTGGCGTTGCGCCAAGGTCGAGCGCAGCCTCGTATAACGACGGGTCCATCTGTTTTAATTTTGGTGTTACCGATAAAACCACGAAAGGTGCTGATAAAAGAACGTGCCCTATATACAGCCCTACGATTGAACGGTGGGCTATTTTTAGTATCATCATTAACATTACCAAAGCGCACGCAGTTACCACCTCAGAGTTAACAACGGGGATTTGTGATGCTCCTTTTACAGCCTTTCCAAGTTTACCTTTGCTGTAAAAAATACCTATTGCGCCAAGCGTTCCTAAAACGGTTGCTATTATTGACGAAACAACGGCAAGTACCACGGTGTTTATAACAACGTCTTTAATTTGACCTAGTTCGCCATACCATTTAAATGTAAAACTTCCCCATACGCCTATCGTTTTTTCACTGTTGAAACTTGAAACGATTAGTATAAATATTGGAATATAGATAAACGCAAGCACGAGAAAAACATATCCACGTGAAAAGAATTTTTTCATATATTTGTCCCCCTTACGTTGTCGTCGTTTTTAAATCCTCCGGTTATAAGCATTGTAACGAACATTATAATCAGCATTACCAAGGATATTGTCGCTCCGCCGTTTGTATTTATCATTGTTCCGTTTTCACCAAGGAAACACCACGCTATAAGTTTGCCTATCACCGTAAATCCTGTGCTTCCCGAAAATGCGTCCGTTATAACGTAACAACTCATTACCGGCAAAAATACCATCATTGCTCCGCTTATTATTCCTGAAAAAGACAGTGGCAGCGTGATCTTTGCAAATACTTTAACCTTATTTGCACCAAGGTCAAGCGCTGCCTCTTCTAAACTCTTATCCATCTTAATAAGCGTTGAATATAGTGGCATTATCATAAACGGTAAAAAGTCATAAGTTAGACCTATTACATTTGCTATGCTACCTAGCGGTATTCCTATTAACGACAACAATTCTTTCATTGCCATGGCCCTTAAAACAAAGTTTATCCACATTGGCATGGTGAAAAGAAGCAATAACACGAATGCCGTTTTGCCTTTCATCTTGGACAATATATAAGCCACGGGATATGCTATCAAAAGACATATTAAAGTTACTAATAGAGCAACTAATATGCTAATTAATAACGTCGATACCTTTGAAGCATCTCCAAAAAAGGCTAAAAAATTATTAAAAGTAAACCTTCCGTCAGTGCCAGTAAATGCATAGTATACCACCACGAAAAGAGGAATTATTACAAACATTACCAGAAAGAGCGCATATGGGATACAAAGTTGCTTTCTGGAAAAATAAATTTTTCTTCCCTTTATATCTCCCTCATAAGTAGTCTCTTTCTTATTTACCACTTTTAAGTCTTTTTTCATCTTTTAATTTCCTCTTTTAAGGTGAGTTTAATTTTTTCTCTCGGTATTATTACGGATACTCTGTCGTTTTCATTCCACGTGTCTTCTGTGTCAAAAACGTAATCTTCTTCGTTTTCATCCGTTCTTACTATTAATTGATAGTGGTCGCCTTTATAAATCATAGAAACTATATTTCCTACCGCTCCACCCAGTTCTGCATCATCACTTATCTCAATATCTTTTAAGCCTATCTCAACGTTAACGTCAACGTCTGTTAAGTCTATCTTGTCTCCGTCAGCAGTTATCAAATACCCCTCTTCATCAAGGAATGAACCATTATATAATTGCGTTACGTCGCACTCAAATTCTCCGTCGCCAAAACATACGGTATTTCTCTTCGTGATGTAACCGTCGTATTTGTTAGAAGAGAACTCCTTTTCCATTATGTGAATGTTGTCTGGAAGAACTATCAAACTTACTTGCTCGCCAACCTTTCTTTCAACGGTGTCTTGAATAACTATTTCGGTTTTCCCGACTAGCATAACCATTTCGTAATGCACGCCCTTAAATATCGAACTTATTATTATTCCATCTACTTGACCTTGCCCTTTGTCTTTAAGTTCAACGTCTTCCGGTCTTACTACTATATCAACCTTTTCATTCTTCTTAAACTCATCAACACAGTCAAAGTTATGTCCGATAAATCTTACTTTTTTATCACCGATAAACGTTCCGCTGAATATATTACTTTCGCCTATAAAGTCTGCAACGAAAGAATTTTTTGGCTCGTTATAAATATCGGTAGGCGTGCCTATTTGCTGTATTACACCGTCTTTCATAACCACTATCGTATCGCTCATTGTAAGCGCTTCTTCTTGATCGTGTGTTACGTATATAAATGTAATGCCTAATTTTTTATGCATTTCTTTTAATTCTAACTGCATATCTTTTCTCATTTTAAGGTCAAGCGCACCAAGTGGTTCATCAAGCAAAAGTATTTTAGGCTCGTTAACTATCGCTCTCGCTATGGCAACACGCTGTTGTTGTCCTCCCGATAAAGTAGAAACACTTCTCTTTTCAAATCCTTCTAGGTCTACCATTTTTAGCGCCTTTTCAACTTTTTCGGAAACTTCCCATTTCTTTAACTTTTCTATCTTTTCAAATCTTTTTCCACCCTCGTTCTCATACGTTACTTTTATCTTTTTAAGTTTTAAGCCAAATGCAACGTTTTCATAAACGTTTAGGTGTGGGAATAATGCGTACCTTTGGAAAACGGTATTAATTGGACGTTTATTTGGAGGAAGATTAGATATTTCCTCGCCGTTTAATAAAATTTCTCCCGACGTTGGTTTGTCAAAACCTGCTATCATTCTGAGCGTGGTTGTCTTTCCGCAACCCGAAGGTCCTAAAAAAGTTACAAATTCGCCCTTTCTAACGTAAAAACTTACGTTGTCAACGGCAATAACCCCGTTCTCAAACTGGCGGGTTAAATTTTTAATCTCTATTATTTTTTCTGCTTTTTTAACGTTATTCATTGTCTTTCCCTCGTATATTTTTTCTTTAAAATGACGGTGGTGATGACACCCATATAAATTCTGCGTCAGTCTTTCCTGTATTTACTATTTGATGCACTTTCTTTGCCGAAAAATAAAAACTTTCTCCTTTTTTGACCTTAACTTTTCTTTTGCCAATTATAAGTTTTATTTCTCCTCTTAACACATACCCAAACTCTTCTCCTTCGTGCGGAAAATCTTCGTCTGTACTCATTCCCACTCTCAGCATCATATGAACGGGTTCCATGGTGTTCTTTTGCGCATTTGGAACAAGCCAGTTAAGAACGTATGCATCTGTTGACTTTTCGATAAACTCATTCTTTGAAAAGGATAATTTTTCCTCATTATCACCGTCGGAAAAGAATTCTTTCAAATCTGTTCCAAGTGCAGAAAGTATATCGATAAGAGTTGCAATCGATGGGCTGGTTAAATCGTTTTCTAGTTGCGAAATATACCCCTTGGTGAGTTCGCATCTATCCGCTAACTCTTCTTGCGTTAGCGAACAAGAAAGCCTTAAATCCTTTATTCTTTCGCCGATAATCATTCTCTGTTATTCCCTTTTGCCAAGTTTAGGCATTTTTAACAAAAAGTTTAATAAATCTAAACTTTTAGTAAAATCTATTATATTTGTTCATATAATTGCTGTCAACTGTTTTTATATGCTTTTTTTATCTTTTTCGTCCAGTTTCACTATTTTTTTACACCTTCTGCGCTTTTTTATTGATTTTGACACCTTTTGCAATTTTTGTGCTTGTTTTTTTGTTGCTTTTTTAATGTTTAAAGTCTATAATCTATTTGTTGAAATTTTAACGTTTGGGAGTTTTATGCTATTTGATATTATCGTTCAGGTTATTGGATTTGTTGCGATTGCTTTTGGAATAATATCCGTTCAATTTAACCGTCATTCCACTATCGTTTTAATGAAAACGGGAAGTTCTTTTCTTTTCGGCGTTCAATATTTTTTGCTTGGCGCATATACCGGCGTTGTATTAGAATTTATCGGTTGGATTAGAAATTTCGTGTTTATACATTTAGTTAAAAATGGCAAAAACACTAAGCCTTGGATTATTTTATTTTCACTTATTACCATTGCGACGGGTTTGACCACCATTATACTTTCTTGGAACGCATCATTAAAATCGGTTGCTTGGCTATCTAGCGATTATTCCGTTGCCACTATTCTTTCCGTAAGCATAAGTATTCTTGCAATTTTTGCAAAAGTTTTGTCAACGGTAGCTTACGGCGTTAGCGACCCGCATAAGATTAGAATGTTAAATATTCCTACCTGTTCATCCTGGATTGTTTATAATTTTGTCGCTTTTTCAATTGCAGGTATTATTAACGAAATAATGTGCCTTTCATCTATCGCTATCGCTGAACTAAGATTTAAAAAAGCCAAAATTTATCCAAATTCTAATAATGGCGAAACAACTAACGTTTGATAAATAACATTGATTTCCTTTTAATAAAAATTTAAAGGCGCACCCTTTTCACTTTCAGTGAAAATGATGCGCCTTTTATTTTGTAAAATTATTAAGCCTTTGATTCACAATATATACAACGATATATTCTCTTTTCTTTATCCACTAACTTAAAAACGTGTTCTATTCCCTGTTCAACACTGGTGATACAGCGTGGATTTTTACACTTTATAACGTTTTTGAGTTCTTCTGGAAGTTCTACCTTTTGTTTTGCAACGGTTTGACCGTCTTTTATAACGTTAACCGTTACTTCAGGTGCAACATATCCTAAAACGTTGAAATCAATTTCCATTAAACTGTCAATTTTTATAATGTCTTTCTTTCCAGTTTTTTTACTCGGTACGTTTTTGATTAACGCAACCGTGCAATCAAGGTCGCCAAGCGATAAGAAATTATATACGGTCATTCCTTTTCCCGCTTCTATATGGTCTATTACTATTCCGTTTTTTATAGGGTCAATTTTCATACCTTGCCTCCTATTTAATATCCAAAAGTTTAAGGATAAGCGCCATTCTCATATATCTGCCATTTGCCACTTGCTTAAAGTAACACGCCCTCGGGTCTTTATCCACGTCAACGGAAATCTCGTTTACTCTGGGTAACGGATGAAGTATACTCAAATCTTTCTTTGCACCAGATAACTTCTCCGTATCCAAAATGTAACTATCTTTTAATCTGACGTAATCGTCCTCATTGAAAAATCTTTCTTTTTGAACTCTAGTCATATACAACACATCAAGTTTACCTATGGATTTTTCTAAACTCTCCGTCTCTTCATATTGCATATTGTTTTTATCCATAACGTCAGACTTAACGTAATCGGGAATGGTCAATTCTTTTGGTGAGATTAAAACTATTTTTATTCCTTTATACCTTGCTAGTGCTTGTATAAGCGAATGCACTGTTCTGCCAAACTTTAAATCTCCGCAAAATCCAACTGTTAAATTCTCAATCTTGCCTTTTTCCGTCTTGATTGTCAAAAGGTCTGCTAGTGTTTGCGTGGGGTGATTATGTCCGCCGTCTCCTGCGTTTATAATCGGCACTGACGAAACGTTTGAAGCCACTAACGGTGCGCCTTCCTTTGGATGACGCATTGCTATTATGTCGGAATAGCAACTAACAACTCTTATCGTATCAGAAACGCTTTCCCCCTTAGATGAAGAACTGCTGTTTGCATCTGAAAAACCTAAAACACTTCCACCAAGCGATAACATTGCAGATTCGAATGAAAGCCTGGTTCTAGTCGAAGGCTCGAAAAATAAGGTTGCTAATTTTTTGTATTTGCACTTTTCTCTGTATGCTTCGGGATTTTTTATTATATCTTCCGCAACCGCAATAAGACTGTCTATTTCTTCTACGCTAAAATCGGTTATAGATAATAAACTTCTCATTTGTTCTCCTTTAATTATCCTTTAATCCAACTTTCATCAGATGGATTGTCTCTGAACGCAACTAGTCTTGCTTTGTCGCTTTCTTCAATATACCCGGTTTCTGCTGCTACACCTATTACCGTGTCAAAGTCTGTAAGACTCACGTTTTTAACGTTTGCTTCTTTTAATCTTTCAAGTCCTTTTTTCATTCCGTATGTATAAATGCTGACAATACCCAAAACTTCTGCCCCTGCTTCTCTAAGAGCATCAACAACGTCTATACAGCTTCCGCCCGTTGAAATTAGGTCTTCTATAACGACTACTTTTGTTCCTTTATCGAGTTTGCCTTCAATTTTATTGTTTCTGCCGTGGTCTTTGTTGCTTCCTCTAACGTATCCCATTGGCATATTCAAAATATGTCCAGCAATTGCTGCGTGCGCAATACCAGCAGTGCTTGTTCCAAAAAGCGCCTCTGCTTCGGGATATTCTCTTTTAACAGTTTGCGCTATTGCGTTTTCAACAACGTCTCTCGCTTCGGGTGAAGTGAGGATAAGTCTGTTATCACAGTATATCGGACTCTTTATTCCGCTTGCCCACGTAAACGGCTCGTTAGGGCGCAAAAATACCGCTTTTATTTTAAGCAACTGTTCGGCTACTTTTTTTGCAATTTCCATAGTAATTCTCCTTTATCCTAAAAATTCTTTTACGCACTTTCTGTACGCTTCTACCGGGTTTTCCGCACCCGTTATTGAGCGACCTACTACTATAAAATCGGAGCCGAGTTCCCTTGCCATTTTAGGAGTGGTTACCCTCTTTTGGTCTCCAACGTCATCACCTAACAAACGGATTCCAGGCGTTATTGTTAAAAACTTTTCACCACAAACACTCTTTACTTTTCCCGCTTCTAGTGGCGAACAAACAACTCCGTCAAGTCCTGAATTTTTTGCGTTCTCTGCATAACTCATTACAACTTGGTCTATGGGTTTTTCTATTAAAAGTTCCTCAGTCATAAGTTCTTGGCTCGTTGAGGTAAGTTGAGTTACGGCTATTAATAACGGTCTCGTCCCGTCTGCCCTCGTTAAACCTTCAAGCGCACCTTTCATCATTATTGAACCGCCCGCTGCGTGGAGGTTTACCATATCCACGTCATATGCAGATAAAACAGACATTGATTTTTTGACAGTGTTTGGTATATCGTGAAGTTTTAAGTCTAAAAAGATTTTATGACCTCTCTTTTTAACTTCCTTTATAATTTCCACTCCGCCTGCATAAAACAATTCCATACCAACTTTTAAATAAGGTTTTTCACTCTCCGAAAACTTATCTAAAAAGTCAAATAATTGTTCTTTTCCGTTAAAATCACACGCTATAATTACGTCTTTTTTCATTTGTGCGCTACTCCTATTATTTCATTTAAATCGGTTATGTTATATTTTTCCATTACCGATGGTAAATCTCTTACAACGTCCCTACAAACGTACGGATTTATCAAGTTTTCCGCACCTATCTGCACTGCCGTTGCCCCAGCCATCATCATCTCGATAACGTCTTCTGCACTTGCTACTCCGCCGATACCCATTATGGGAAGTTTAACCGCATCAAATACTTGATATACCATCTTTAACGCTATCGGGAATATTGCTCTACCAGAAAATCCGCCTATCTTGTTTGCTATTATCGGTTTTCTTGTCTTTAAGTTTACCCTAAGACCTTGCGAAGTGTTAATCAAACTTAAACCGTCCGCACCACCTTGTTCACACGCTTTTGCTATGGATACAATGTCGGTTACGTTTGGCGTAAGTTTTATATACACAGGCTTGTTAGTTACCTTTTTAACTGCTTTGGTTACTGCCTCCGCATTCTCGGGCAAAGTGCCAAAACTCATTCCACCGTTATGAACGTTCGGACAACTTATATTGACTTCTATTATGTCAACCTCTTTAACTGCGTTAATCTTCTCACAACATTCAACGTATTCTTCAATTGAGAATCCGCTTATGTTTGATATTATAGGTTTTCTATAAACAGTTCTTAATTTGGGTATTTCTTTTTCTATTACGGCATCAATACCAGGATTTTGCAGTCCAATAGAGTTAATTAATCCCGAAGAACATTCTGCTATTCTTGGTGTGGGATTACCAAACCTAGGCTCTTTCGTCGTACCTTTAATAGAAATTGCCCCAAGTACGTTTATATCGTAAATATCATTAAATTCATAGCCGAATCCAAACGTCCCGCTCGCCGGTATAACTGGATTATCAAGCGTTACTCCTGAAAGGGAAACTTTTGTATTTACCATATTATTTCCTCCTTTACTAGAACTGGTCCGTCTTTACAAATTCTTTTGTTACCGTACTTGGTCTTACAGGTGCAACCCATACACGCACCGAATCCGCAACCCATTCTTTCTTCAAACGAATACTCTCCGCTCGTTTCAGTTGCGTTATACACCGCTTTTAACATTGGTTCAGGTCCGCAGGTATAAACGTAGGTATATTCCCCCACCTCTTTTATTGCGTCGGTTACAAAACCTTTTATTCCAAAACTACCGTCAACTGTGGTTACAAAAACTTTTATTCCGAGTTTTTCAAAAGCCTCTTTATAAAAAACTTCGCTTATGTTATTAAATCCTATTATAACGGTTGGAGTTTTACCCTCACTTAGTAAACATTTTGCTAAATTATATAGAGGCGGAACACCAACTCCTCCACCTATTAATAGAGGTTTTTCGCCTCCAAAGTAAGTGAAAAAACCGTTACCGAGTCCGCTTAAAATGTCAAGTGTTTTTCCTGTTGTGAACTTTGACATTTGTTCGGTACCTTTTCCGACAACTTTGTATATTATTGTTAATTTACCCTCTTCAACGTCGCAAACCGATATTGGTCTTCTTAAATATAATCCGTCTATCTGAATGTTGACAAACTGACCCGGTCTTTCTATTGCACTGGTATCTCCCGCTAACGTCATCTTAAATATAGAATCTGTTAGTTTTTCGTTAGTTAAAACTGTGAATATCCCTTGTTTCAACTCGCTTACCTCCTAACTATGCGTCGATGGTGGATATACAAAGAGTGGTTTCTTCTAAAACGTCTAAAAGCACTCTTACCGTGTCGAGCGCAGTAAACATTGTTACGTTGTTTTCTACCGCTGCTCTTCTAATTTGGTAACCGTCGCTCGCTTGTCCGAGTGAATTTACGTCCCTAGTGCTTATAACGTAGGTTACGTAGCCTTTTCTAATGGCATCTAATATTTCTTCACTCCCTTCACTAAGTTTTGCCTTTATTCTAGTTCTTATACCGTTCTTTTTAAGATAATTTGCTGTTCCAACTGTCGCTTCAATGTTAAATCCTAAGTTGTAAAAACGTCTTACTAGCGGTAACATTTCTGCTTTGTCGCAATCGGCAACAGATACGAAAAGCGTTCCGTAATTCATAACGCTCATTCCCGACGCTTGTAACGCTTTATATAATGCTCTCGTCAACTTGTCGTCATACCCTATTGCTTCGCCCGTTGATTTCATCTCGGGTGAAAGATATGCGTCTAGCCCACGAAGTTTTGAGAATGAAAATGCCGGGGCTTTGACGTACCAACGCTTTTTCTCTTGTGGATAAATTATATTTATGCCTTGTTCTTTTAAACTCTTGCCAAGAATTACCCTCGTTCCTATATCCGCTAAACTGTAACCTGTGGATTTAGACAAGAAAGGAACTGTTCTTGATGAACGTGGATTTACCTCTATAACGTATACGTCCTCGTTTTTATCTACTATGAACTGTATGTTATATAAGCCTTTTATTCCTATTCCTAATCCTAACTTCTTACTGTATTCAATGATTGTTTTCTTTGCTTTATCACTAACAGAAAAGGTTGGATAAACGCTTATTGAGTCTCCTGAGTGTATTCCCGTTCTTTCGATAAGTTCCATTATTCCTGGTATGAATACGTCCTCTCCGTCGCATACTGCGTCTATTTCGAGTTCTTTACCCACAATATACTTATCAACAAGAATCGGGTGGTCTTCACTTATGTCAACCGCCGTCTTTAAATACTGCCTTAATCCTTGTTCGTTACCAACTATCTGCATTGCCCTTCCGCCAAGCACGTACGAAGGACGAACGAGAACGGGATAACCTATTTCTTCTGCCACTCTAACGCCGTCCTCAACGCTGAATACCGCTTCGCCCTTAGGTTGAGGTATTCCGAGTTTTATCATTATTTTTTCAAATGCGTCTCTGTCTTCTGCGTTATTGATTGCTTCGCAGTCAGTGCCTATTATATTTGCACCCCTTTCCATTATTGGCTCTGCAAGATTTATTGCCGTTTGTCCTCCAAGTGATGCTATAACGCCCATCGGGTTTTCAAACTCTATGACGTTCATTACGTCCTCAGCTGTTAACGGCTCAAAATATAGTTTATCGCTTACAGTGTAATCGGTTGAAACGGTTTCGGGATTGTTGTTGATTATTATCGCTTCATATCCGCTTTCTTTAATTGTTTTAACTGCGTGAACTGTCGAATAATCGAACTCAACGCCTTGTCCTATTCTTATAGGTCCGCTTCCTAAAACGATTGCTTTTTCTTTTTCCGTTACTATGGAATCGCCTTTACCTGTATAGGTTGAATAAAAGTATGGTATATACGCTCCACTATGTAAGGTGTCTACCATCTTAAATACAGGCTTAACGCCTTTTTCCTTTCTGAACGCATTAACTGATATCTCGTTTGAATTCCAAAGTTTTGCTATGTAAGCATCAGAAAATCCGAGTTCCTTTGCCTTTTTAAGCGTTTGTTCATTCCAAGCCAATGCGCTAAGTTCTTTTTCCATATCGGTTATTTCTTTTATGCATTCAAGGAACAATTTCGTTATCTTTGTAATTTTATGTACTTCATCTAAACTTACGCCTCTTCTAATTAGTTCGGTTACAGCAAAGATATTATCCGATTTAAATTCTTTAAGGTAGGTTTTAAGTTGCTCTTCGCTCATATCGTCGAACTTCGAGAGATAGAAATGGTTTACACCTATTTCTAGAGAACGCACTGATTTTAGCATGCATTCAGATAGGTTTGCGCCTATTCCCATTACTTCGCCCGTCGCTTTCATTTGAGTTCCTAAAACGTTTGACGCAGATGCGAATTTATCAAACGGGAATCTTGGGAATTTTGCAACGATGTAATCTAATTTTGGTTCATTTATCGCAGTCGTTCCCGAAACGAAGATTTCATCAAGCGTCATTCCGAGTGCAACTTTTGCCGTTACTTTTGCTATTGGGTATCCGCTGGCTTTTGATGCTAATGCCGACGACCTTGATACTCTCGGATTTACTTCTATTAAATAATATTCGCTTGAATTTGGGTTCAAAGCAAACTGAACGTTACATCCACCCTCGATTTTAAGTTCTTTTATAATCTTTATTGCAGAATCGTTGAGCATTTTAAGGTCTTTATCGCTGAGCGATAATATTGGCGCAACAACTATTGAGTCCCCTGTGTGTACTCCGACAGGGTCGACATTTTCCATTCCACAAATGGTTATTGCGTTATCTTTTGAGTCTCGCATAACCTCAAATTCTATTTCTTTATATCCTTTTACGCTCTTTTCCACTAAAACTTGACTTACAGGAGAAAGTTTAAGAGCGTTCTTCATTATTTGCTCTAACTCTTGGTCGTTATCAGCAAATCCGCCACCAGTTCCGCCCAACGTGAATGCAGGGCGCAAAACTACCGGATAACCTATTCTTTTTGCAGCCTCTTTTGCTTGCTCTATGCTATAAGTTATTTCTGATTGTATTACCGGCTCGCCTATTTGTTCGCACATCTCTTTGAACAACTCTCTGTCCTCGGCTCTCTCGATACTCTTTGCGTTAGTACCTAAAAGTTCAACGTGGCATTCGTGCAAAACCCCTTTCTTTTCAAGTTGCATTGCTAAATTTAACCCCGTTTGTCCGCCAAGTCCTGGTATTATTGCGTCAGGTCTTTCGTATCTGAGTATTTTTGCAACGTATTCAAGCGTTAACGGTTCCATATATACTTTATCCGCAATGGTTGTGTCCGTCATTATAGTCGCAGGATTTGAGTTGCAAAGTATAACTTCATACCCCTCTTCTTTGAGTGCCAAACAAGCTTGTGTTCCCGCATAGTCAAATTCTGCTGCTTGTCCTATTACTATTGGTCCGCTACCTATTACCAAAACTTTTTTGATGTCCGTTCTCTTTGGCATAACATTCTCCTTTTATCTTTTTTTGCGTTTATTTTCTTTTATATACTATTTTGCCTTTGTTAAAGTTTAATTCGCAACTGCCTTTAACCATTCTTCCCTTAAAGGGCGTGCTTTTTCCCTTTGATAAAAAATTGTCTGGATTAATTTGATATTCTGTGTCTAGGTCAAACACCGAGAAAGTAGCCTCGTTACCATCGACTATTTCAAAATTTAATCCGAATCTTTTGGAGGGATTAATACTCATAACTTCTATGGCTTTTTCTAGAGTGATTACCCCTTTTAACACTAGGTCTGTATAAATTATCGGAAAAGCAGTTTCAAGTCCTACTATTCCGTTATAACTTTTAAGACCTTTGCTCTTTTCTTCTGCCGAATGAGGTGCGTGGTCAGTTGCTATCATATCGATAGTCCCGTCTTTTATGCCTTCGATTAGGGCAAGTTTATCTTCTACACCCCTTATAGGTGGGTTCATTTTATATCCCCCGTCCTCTTTGAGCATGCTGTCGTCCAAAACTAAATAATGTGGACCGGTTTCCGCTGTTACGTCTACATTTAATTGTTTTGCTTTTCTTATTGCCTCAACGCTTTCCTTTGTCGAAACGTGGCAAACGTGATATTTTACACCTATTTCTCTTGCCAACATCAAATCTCTCTCAACTTGCTTATATTCACTCTCAGAACTTATTCCTTTATGCCCGTGAATTCTTGCATACTCCCCGTCGTGAATATAACCGCCGTCAAGCAGACTTTCATCTTCGCAATGTGCAACAATCATGTTACCTGATTGCTTAACTATTTGCATAGCCTCTTTCATCATTGTTTGAGATTGAACGCCCTTTCCGTCGTCCGAAAAGCCTTTGACTTTATCAGAAAGTAATTTTATATCCGAAAGTTCCTCTCCTTTTTGACCCTTAGTTATTGATGCGAACGGATATACGTCTATCACTGCGTCTTTATCAATTATATCTTGTTGCGCTTTTAAGTTCTCCAAACTATCTGGAACGGGTTTTAGGTTTGGCATTGTGAATATTGCACCATATCCTGCGCTTGCCGCTGCCTCCGTTCCCGTTTTTATTGTCTCTTTATATGAAAAACCCGGTTCTCTAAGGTGCGTATGCACGTCTACAAAACCGGGAAAAATATATTTATTTAAACAATCAATAACAACGCAATCAAAAAAATTTTCAGGAGCAGAAAGAAAAACTTTCCCCTCGGATACGAAAAGGTCAGTTTTTTGAAGTTTTCCTTGAACAAAAGCCGTTCCGTTTTTCAAAACGTAAGCCATTTTATCCTCCTTATATGAAAAAAAGCCGTGCAAAAGCAAGGCTCGTTTAAGCTATTATACGGGTCCTCCCGCTGTGCTGTTATTAAAAAACCTTGCCGGTCTCTCTGTACCGAATTAAAGATTAATTTTATCCTATGTATAATATCATTTAAATATATTAATGTCAATCGTTTTACAGTCTTTAAAGTTTAAAATTTATTTCAAGTTCTTTATGAGCGACCATAAATGTTTTGGATTAAGTCCCTTAGACATTAATAAGTTATTTCTTCGAACAGGCTTAATTATCATACTCATTACTACGTTTGTAAATATTTGCGTTAATAACGAGGCAAAAGCCGCTCCCTCTATGCCCCATATGGGAATAAAAATAAAATTTAATATTATGTTTAACGACGCTCCACTTAAATTTATTATCCATAGATATTTTTGCTTGCCTTCTGCGAGTAGCCAAATATCTCTTATTGCGCCGATATATGAAAACGTCGTATACCAAACTATGATTCTTAAAGAATTTATACCGCTGTAATACTGCTCACCGAATAAAATTTCAATTATTAATGGAGCCAACAAAGTTATTACCAAACTTACTGCCAGTGATAAATATATTACTACTGAATAAACTCCTACTATTCCTCTTTCAAACTGCTTGTCGCTTATTTTTTTAAGAGCATATATTTGTGGTCTTGCAGAATCTATTATCGCTACAAACACAAACGCCACCATTGACGCTGTTGCAACAGCAGATGAATAATATCCCGTTTGCTCTTTGCCAAGCATTAAATTTATCATTATTCTGTCAGTGTTTGCAAATATCGTTACCATTAGCCCAGAAAGAATAAAATACTTACTGCTCTTTAACAATTCTTTCGCAATGGAAAAAGAAAATTTAAGTTTTTGCGTGCCGACTTTTTTGTAAATTATTATCAGTAGCACAGATATTATCATAAAATCAAGAGCGCTAGATATTGCAAACCAATATACGCTCATTCCCGTTAACAACAATACGATTTTATAAGCCGAAACCAACGTGTATGCTATCAATGAACAGACCGAATGATATTTTGATTTTAACTTCGCCTGATAATAATATTGAATTAGTTCAAGTCCTTGAAATATTAGGCTTATGCTATATAACAGGCAAACTATTATTGTTATTTTATCGCCAGCGTTTGCTATGCTCGTAAAACACAAAATTCCTAAAATGCAAAATAGTCCAGAAATAAAAGACAGCGTTAATCCAGTCCCCATAATCTTTCCTTCCTTATCGGGAGAATTGACAACCGATTGAACGAGTACGCTATCTAACCCCAGTTTCATAACGGGGGCTATAAACGCCACAAGCGAAGATGCGTAATTTATTATTCCGTATCCGCTTGGACCTAAATATCGTGCCGAAAGCATTGTTACAACCAGCGATAAAACTGCTTGTACTATTCTGCACGCTATTATCCAAATTGCATTTTTAACTACTTTATTTTGCATTTTAATTGCTTTCGTATAACCTTATATATTCGGAAAACTTTTCTTCTTTGTTAAAGTCTTGACTTCTCTTGATGCAATCTTCTACCGAATAAGGTTTTTCCTCGCATATTCTTTCTATTTGTTTTACGGCGTTATCCACGTCGCCGTTTTTTACGACTATTCCGCAAGATGAATTTATTATTTCAACGCTTCCGCCCGTGTCGTAAGTTACAATCGGTGTTCCACACGCCAACGCTTCGATATTAACCGTAGGAAAGGTATCCTCCTTTGTCGGGTTAAAGAAAACGTCTGCAAGCGAATATAACTCAATCAATTTTTCCCGTCCGTCCGTTCGCTTCACCTCTAACACGTTTGTCGTTAAATACTTTTGATTATTCTTATCTGTTCCTACAATTATTACTTGATAATCGCTTCCAAGTTTATCTGCTACTTTTATTAAATCGCTAAATCCTTTTCTATCATTCCAGCCGTATGAAACAGCAAGAACGGTTTTGTTTTTTGGGGCGTTTTTTATTTTATCTTTAACTTCTGCCCTCTTGAACACCGATAAATCTATTCCATTGTTTATCACTACCGTTTTGTAATCTTTCAAAAAGGACTGCTTAACCTCCTTATAAAGCCACTCGGACGGCGTTACTAAGGTTAAATCTTTTACACCTAAAAACCATTCTTTTTTTAGATAAAAGTTTTCAGTCGTGCGGTCTTTTAAACTCTTCGGGTATTGGGAAAGTTGACTACATTCTCTACATTCCTGTTTCCACTTGTTACACCCGACAAAGGTGTAATGCGGACATTTCCCAGTAAACGCCCAACAATCATGCAAGGTCCAAACCACTTTAATTCGGCTTTGCTTGATATATTCGAATAATAACGGTATATTTATATACCCGCTATGCAGATTATGTAAATGTAAAACGTCTGGCTTATATTCTTTTATCTGTTTTATAAGTTTTCTTGTCGCTCTAACAGAATAAACTCCGTGATACCCCTTAAAAAGCGTTAAAGTATTATGCAGTTTTTTATCTAATGGATTGCCTATTTTTATATACTTGCCTTTAAGCTGTTTTATCGGGTGATATGAATATCCAAACGCCATCTTTGCTTGATGACCGTTTTCTTTCAGTTTTTTATAAAGTTCGAAAACTATTCTTCCAGTGCTTCCGTACGGAACGGAATTAATAAGTAATACTTTCATAATTAACCCCGAACACATTTTTTATCGAAGAAAACAGCAAATAATAAATTAAAACGTTCATTATGATTTCTTCGTTACATGTCATTAAAAATACGCATAAAACGTACACTAAGTTGTCAAACTTGAAATTACTCTTTTTTGTCAAGAATATAATTGAAAAAAATCCGATAAACGCACCGTATGGTAGTCCATGTATCGCATACATCTTAAATAAGGTGTTAGTGTTGTGTATTCCTGCTCCACTATATAATTCACTAATTACAGTAAACTCCTCTTCAACGTATTTAAAACCTCCGCCAAATATTATTGAAAAAGGTCTTTTTGCTATTAGCATACAATTGAGTATAAACGAATCCGTTCTCGACCCAGTCGAACCACTACCATTGAAAAGTTTGTCAAACAACATTCTAACAAACTTGCCGTAATCTAGGAAAGTTACAAAAAACGTTAATAGTATTAAAAAGTATGCAACGAGCATTAACTTTTTTTCGTTCAGTTCTTTAACTTTTAGGTTGGTTAAGAAAAATGCAACTAGGGCTATTGCAAGGACTATTATTCCCGCTGTTGAAAAGGTCGATATAATCGCCGTGCAAAGCAACATCAATCTATATGGCTTTAAGTCTTTTGATTTTTTCATTTCTAGAATGAGCGCCAAGATTAAAAACAGCGCAAATACTCCCGGCTCTCTAAATATCGAATAATTTCTAAGTGCACCATATGGGTCGCTATAAAAATATACCGCTACTATTAAGTTGTAAAATTTCATATCCGACGTGTTGTTTATTGTTGAAAAAATTTCAAATTTAGAAGTGTCTAAATAACCTATTACAAAAACCACTAGAGAAATTATCGACAATATTAGCATTACCTTTATGAATGCATCTATTACGTCTTTAACGTCAATACATTGAACAAGGACGAAACCTAGCAATAACAAAAGAATTTCGTATCCGTATTTAACGGAAAATTCAAAATTTGTTATAGCCGTCATTCCCACGAGGAAACAAACCATGATTAAGATAGCCATTTCTTTTTTAGTGGAATATTTTTTAAACTTTAACCACCATTGTCCCCCCCACAAGAAAAGAAAAATCAATGGAACGACGTATCCTATCATTTTAACTTTCTCGTCTGCGTTTGTGCCGAAAACAAGCGTCTCCTTAGACGTAAAAATCAAAGCAAAAACGGTTAGGAAAATTCCTAACTTATATTTTGAAGTTTTATATTTCTCTTTTAGTCTTTGCATAAACTTTATTCCTGTTCTTAATAGTGCATATTTATTATATCAAAACAAATATTATGGTTTAATAGGTTTTCTCTTGCGTAACGAATAAATTGTTCTTTTGTAGACAAGTGATTATTTGCGCTCTCTATCGCTTCTTTTAGACTATCCACGCTGTCGTCTTTTGGAAAAATTATAAAGTTTTTATATTCCTCTTTCATGCCTTTGAGTTTATAGCAAATAACTCTATCGCACCTAAGTAAATATTCTATATTTTTTGACGGGAAAGAATATTTGGTAAACTCTTCTTTGTCCTGTCTGGGATTGACTAAAATATAAGCACGCTCCATCCACTCGGAAGCAATTTTAGGCTCAACTTGACCAATAAAATTAATTCTTCTGTCCGCTTTGGCTTTTTCTTTAACGTAATCAGAACTGTCTCCCTCACCTAAAATCACAAGTTTTAAGTCCTCGGCAGAAGTTTTTATAAATGCGTCTACTAAATTTTTTATTCCAAACCTCTCGTTTAGTTTGCCTGCGTAAACTATGTATTTTTCGTTATCTTTTACGCTTTCTTTTTCCGCTCTTTCGATTTCTTTGTTGGTTACTATACCCTCTTTTATTAAGCAAGGTCTTTCCCCAACTTTTAACGCTTCTTTCATTGCGGGTGCAAGCACTGTGAAACTATCTACTTCGGGAAGTAACTTGTTAAAGTTTTTTACGTCTTGCTTTTTTAATAACTTGTATATGAAACTTTGCTTTTTTTCAAGATTCATATACTCGGGAAGGTCGGGTACGATTAGGCTGATTTTGATTCTGGGGTCTTTTTTCTTTGCCCACACCGCAGTTTGTAGAAATGGAGTATGCGGTGAATAAACAACAATTAGTTTTTGTTCATCACTATCCTTTATAAATTTTTTTGCAGATTTTTTTAAGTTTTTGGTTCTTGAAAGATTTCTTATTCCCCACAGATTAAAAAAACTAACCGTTTTTACGCCGTCTTTTTGCTCTCCTTTATAAAATGCTTTCTTATATGCGTTAGGATACGCCCCGATAAATGGCGCAGAAATTACTGAAAAATCTTCACGTAATCCATCAAAACCCTCGATAAGTTTTTGCTGAAAAACGTTAGCAGAATACTCTATGGCCTTTTTTGAATTCTTTATCAACTCGTCGTCGGAAAAAAAGTATCCGCACAATAGCAAAATTTTCATATTTGCTTTCCTTTCACTTGATTTATTTATATTTTACCAATCCTCTTAATGCCCAACAGCAAAGATAGTACAAAGATTTTATAAGGTTTAATTTTTCTACCTTTCTATAAACCCTATACTGATATTTTATCATTTTAAATTTGCCTGACGAAACCGAACTGTTTCTAAGCCTATAAAACGCTAACGGCTGATGAATATAAGTTACTTTATCAATTTTTTTGAGCAAATCTAACCAACAAGCAAAATCCTCTCTCTTGATGGCGTTTTCAGGCATATAAACTTTTCCGACCTTTTCTACGTTTATCACAACTGTCGAACACCCGATAACGTTTTGCTTTAACAAATCTTTATATGAGTAAGTTTTCTTTTTGGGCGAATACACGGTTACTTGTTTTCCGCCCTCTTCAATAACAGTGTAATCAGTACAACAAAAAACGATATCGGCTTTTTCCATTTGGTTAAGCGTTATGCTCAACTTGTCCTGATGCCAAATATCGTCGCTGTCTAAAAAGGCAAGATACTTGCCTTTTGCTTGTTTTATTGCAATATTTCTCGCTTTTGCCGTTCCCGAATTTGTTTCGGTTTTTATGTAAAACACCCTTTTGTCTTCAAGGTATTTCTGTAATACTGAATAAGTATTGTCCGTTGAACAATCGTCAACGATTATAAGTTCAAAATTTTGATAAGATTGACTAAGTACACTTTCTATGCTTTGTGAAATATATTGCTCTGAGTTATACGTCGGCATTATAACTGACACCAAACCGTAACTATTATCTGTTTTTTCACCGCATAAATTATCAATCATAATTTCTCCCACCTACTATTTAACGCCCTTAAAAGTAATTACCACGCCAACAGTTTTTAGTATTATCTTTAAATCAAACCAAAGCGAACGGTTTTTTATATACTCGACGTCGTACAAGATTTTTTCTTGCGGTTTAAGGTCGTATCCACCGTTAACTTGGGCGTGTCCAGTAAGACCAGGTTTAACTTTTAAGCGTTGATTGAATCCGTGAATAAACTTTTCAAACTCATTATAATAACATTCTCTTTCGGGGCGAGGTCCTACGAACGACATTGTTCCTATAAAACAGCAAAACAACTGCGGTAGTTCGTCTAAGTGTGTTTTTCTCAAAAATCTACCGAATGGATAAATTCTATCATCTTCATTACCCTCACACCACTGCGCTCCGTATTTTTCTGCATCAATGACCATCGTTCTAAATTTTATTATATTGAACTTTTTGCCTTTATATCCTAATCTTTCTTGCTTATAAAAAACACTGCCCTTAGACGTGCATTTGATGATTAGTGCAATTATTAGGAAAGGCAAAAGGAAAACACAAATACCCAAAAAAGAAATAAGAATATCAAAAAATCTCTTGACGAAAGAAAATACTGGCTTACTCTTTACCTTACCAATCTGCTCAACAAAATACTCTTCGCCTTCTTTTACCTCAAAGGGAAGTTTAACCTTGACTTCTGAATCTTGGTTGCAGATTAAATTTTCTTCTTCAAAAGATTGTCTTTGGTTTTTTGAATTTATATACGCATCTTTAAGGCTTAAATTTTCGTTGTTTTTGTTTGCTAAACCCATATTTATTAAATACCTTTCTCTATTTTGGGAAAGACGTTAAAGCTAATATACCGAATTATCAATTCAAAATTGATAAACAACATATCAAGTAAAACTGTAATTTCACTTTTGTTATTATATCATATAATAAGTTGCTAGTCAATTCTTTTTATAAATTTTGACTATTTATATTACTTTTGTCTTATATGTAAAATGCGTAGCGATAATTACTACGCATATTATTAATTCATCAGTTATTTACTTATTATTTTAAACCCCTTTCTTTCTCGCAAGAGTTGTGCAGTCTTGTGTTCTGTCACGCAGAATCTTCTCTGGATTTGCTTTGTTTTCAAAGCGATAATCTTCACCGCACTTTTTTATCCTCTTTTCAATAACTAAATGTGATGCAACGTCTTTTACTGCACCGTTAACACTCTTTTGATACTTAAAAAATTCTGCACTATCTGGTATATCTTCTAAATTTACCGTAAGTTCTTTTTTACCCGTTAACCTAACGCTATCGTTAATAACCTGTCTAATATACTCTTTATTCTCTTTAAGTTTAATCAGCGACGGGAATTCCGCTCCTCCTACAAATAATTGTTGCCAATCTCTTCCCTCGTATTTTAAGAGTATATCTGATGCGATTTTTAGGTGGTTTAGTTCTTCTTCAAAATGCATTAGATAAATCTTTTTAATCCTTTCATCACTCTCGTCGTTATAGCACGACCAGTACAAATAGCATTCGGTATATTCGTGCATTACCCAGCACTCCAAATACGTCCACGACGGGTCCATCAAAGAGCCGTATCCCGTTACGTGCTGTTCCTCTATCATTGCTATTTCGGTAAATAACTTCCTTCCTAATTCGCTATGATAAAAGCCTGCAATGTTCATATAGTAATTCATTGTTTGCTGTTCGGCTGCCGTTATGATCGATGCGTGAAGCCTTGTCAACAATCCGTCTTGCCAATTGTTTATATAATATCTGACATCGTCATTTGGATGGCGATGTTCTGCCACGGTAGGACGACCGGGAGTTATTTCGGTATATCCGCCGACAAGTCTTTCCGCATGTACACCCTCTTCCATATCTAGAAGGTTTGCATATCTGTACAGATGGTCAAAATCCTCTAAAAGAGCAAAATCTAGTTGCGCTTTAACGAAAGGATTTACTTCCTTTGAAGCCATCTCCGCCGTCAAATCAACTGCTAACTGCTCATATGCAATGGTCGTTTCTAAAATAGTTTCGTCGAGCGGTTTTAAGGCTGAAATACGTTTTTGCTGTTGCTGTTCTTGTCTCCTAACTTCCGCCGCTACACGCCTAATATCGTTATTTAAGCAGTGTCTGTTTAAGTGATGCAAAAACCAATTTGACTCAAACTCAGTGCCATTCATCAAGATAATTCTTGTTTTAGTGTATGGACCTGCCTCGTTTTTGTCATAAGGCTGAACGGCTAATTGCTTCCAATTGGCAAAATTAATTTTTGCTGTTTTTGGTAATTCTTTAAAAGGGTTCATATTTTCTCTCCTTACTTTTTTTAAGAAAATTATGACCCTTTTAAATTACTTTTATTCAATTTATTTTCTATTATATTTTCCCGTTATGCTTTTTATAAATTTGAACGCTTTCTTGTTTAATAGATTACTTTTAATCTTAACCGACCAGTTCTGTTCTTTGACTGAGCCAGGCTCGTTAATTCTAAAACTGCTGTCAAGCATAAGCATATCGTGAACGGGAATTATAAAGGTATTTGCCTTACTCTTTGCTCCTAGTTTAATTATCGCCTTAATCAAACTTCTTTCATAATTTATATTTGCTTTTATGTTGAATTTTTTTAGGCTACTAATTACGCCAACAATCAAATTGTTTTTATCCCAAGCGTCAAAGTTGGTTATAAGACCTTTTAACGTATCGTTATCATGCGTTCCTGTATAGCACACGCTGTTTTCTTCTATATTTTCTGGTAGGTATAAGTTTTCCTTATCCCCGTTGAATGCAAACGAAAGTATTTTCATTCCCGGAAAACCAGTCCTTTTTAGCAAATTTCTAACGCTATCGTCTATTATACCTAAGTCTTCTGCGATTATCCTATCGTTTTTAATATTTTTAAAAATCTCTCCAAAAAGTTCTTCTTTTGGAACGTCTACCCATTCTCCGACTATTGCGTTTTGCATTCCGCTGTCAACTTCGTAATATCTGTCAAGCCCTCTAAAATGGTCAATCCTTACGTAATCAAAAGTTTTAAGCGCATCTTTTAACCTATTAACCCACCATGAAAAACCGTCTTTTTTATGCTCGTTGTAATCGTATACAGGATTACCCCAAAGCTGACCTTCTTTGCAAAAATAATCGGGTGGAACGCCCGCAACTTTTTTTGGCAAATAGTTTTCATCAAGTTTAAATAATTCGGGATTAACCCAAACGTCAACACTGTCTAACGCAACGTAAAGTGGCATGTCTCCCATAATGTATACACCTTTACTATTTGCGTAGTCTTTAAGTTGTTTCCACTCTTTTTGCCCTTCAAACTGTAAAAACTGCCAAAATAAAATTTGCTCTCTATTCTGCTTTTCAAACTTTTTTAACGCTATTTTATCACGCTTTTTAAAAGGGTCGTCCCACTCGTAAAAATTCTTATTATCAAAGTGATTTTTTAGAGCCATAAATAAAGCATAATCTCTTGCTTTTTTACTTTTTACAAACCTCTTAAATTCAACGTTATTTTTATCAAAACGCTCGAAGGCTATTTTTAACAAAGGATATCTGACCTCGTAAAGTTTGCCATAATCAATAAGTTCGCCCTCAATTCTTGCGCTTTTTGCTTGACTCTTTGTGATGAGTTTTTCTTCTACCAATTTATCAACGCTTATAAAATAAGGGTTTATTGATTTTGAAGAAACTGATGAATAGGGAGAATTCCCATACCCCGTTTGCACGAGAGGTAAAATTTGCCAAATTTTCTGATTTGCGTCCTGTAAGTAATCTACGAATCTATAACTTTCTTTTCCAAAACTGCCGATACCGTATTTGTTTGGAAGAGAAAATATCGGCATTAAAACGCCACTACATCTTTTCATTAATATTACGTGCGCAGAACAATCTGCCTCTCCTTTTAATTTTACAGCGAAAAACCGCCGTCAACCGTTATAACTTGTCCCGTGATAAAATCTGCTTTCTCACTCGCTAAAAAACTAACTAAATCGGCAACGTCTTTTGGTTTGCCTATGCGCATAAGCGGTGTGCTATCTATCAATTGAGCCATTTCCGCCTCAGAAAAACGGTTGTTCATAGAAGTATCGATAACGCCTGGGCAAATGCAATTTACGGTTATACCACTTGGACCAACCTCTTTTGCAAGCGCCTTAGTATAACCGATTAACGCCGACTTAGTCGCAGAATAACAAACTTCCATACTTGCGCCAACGTTTCCCCAAACTGAAGAAACGTTTATTATTTTCCCGCTTTTTCTTTCTATCATAGCAGGCAAAAGTAAGCAAGTAAGTTGATTTAATCCATCAACGTTGATTGAAAACAAATCTTGCCACTCTTTTTTAGTTGTTTCGGTTATCATTTTATAAAGCCCTACTCCTGCGCAATTAACGATTAAATCAACGCCTGAAAATGACGCTTTTATTTTATCAACGCCACTTTTTATACTCTCACTGTCGGATAAGTCCATTTGCAGAGGAAACAACATTTGCTTCTCGTTTTGTAGACTTTGCGATAATTCATTAGTGGCTATTAAATTTTTAAAATACTGCGCAAAGACAAAGTATCCCTCTTTTACTAGCGAATACGCTATCGCCTTGCCTATTCCTCCGCTTGCGCCTGTTACTATGGCTGTTTTCAAACCTTTTCCCTCACTATAATATAGCCGCAAAACTCGTTTTGCGGCTATCAGTTCGTTAATTTATTAACCTTTTACTCTTTCCATGTATTCGCCCGTTCTGGTGTCTACTCTTATGAGTTCACCTTCTTCAACGAACATAGGTACTTGAAGTGTCGTTCCGGTTTCTAAAACTGCTTCTTTGGTTGCATTTGTTGCGGTGTTTCCTTTAACAGATGGGTCTGCTTGCGTAACTCTTAAAGTTACGAAGTTTTCACATTCAACGCTGAATGCAGTTCCTTTATATGACCTTACTATAACGGGGTCGTTTTCTTTTATCCATTTAAGAGCGTCTTCAACTTGGTCATAGTTTAGCGGAACTAAGTTGAATTCTTGGTCCATAAAATAATAAAGTTCTCCGTCTGTGTAAGAATAGGTCATGTTTTTTGTTTCGATTTGCGCTTCTTGAACTTTTTCGGTTGGGTTCCAAGTCTTTTCAAGAACTGAGCCCGTTACAACGTTTTTCATTTTTGTCCTAACGAATGCTGCGCCTTTTCCCGGTTTAACGTGTTGGAAATCTACGATTGTGTAGATTGAACTTTCATATTCAAAAGTTACGCCTTTTCTGAATTCGCCTGCTGATATCATAATTTTTTCTCCTTAAAATGTTTATCTGTATTTTTAATTTTTATTTTATCTGTATAACTTCCAACTCCTTACTGTCTGTAAAGAGTCTTTCTACTCTGCCATTTTTAATAACCACCGTATCCTCTATTCTTATTCCCAACTCGCCATCTATATAAACGCCCGGTTCGATTGTAAAGACGGTGTTTTCTTTCAGCACTGCATCGCATTTTTTTGACAACGTTGGATATTCGTGAATTTCTATGCCTACGCCATGCCCCAACGAATGTGTAAAATATTTGCTTAAATTAAATTTCTCCAAATATCCTCTAACTATTCCGTCTGCCTCTGATGCCAAAGTGTTTTCGGTGATACTCTCTATTGCTAGTTGATTAGCCTCTTTAACCACGTCGTAAATTTCTAGAAACCTTTTACTGGGTTTTCCAAAAAAAGACGTTCTGGTTAAGTCAGATAAATATCCTTTATAACTTGCGCCCATATCGACTAGTATTTGAACGTTCTCACCAAGAAGCCTATCTCCCGTTTGATGATGTGGAACGGCTGAGTTCTCTCCAAATGCTACTATAGTTTCAAAAGCGGGACCGTCTGCCCCGTATTGAACGAGATAATCTTCTATAAGGTCTTTTAGTTGCGTTTCGGTCATTCCAACTTTAATCGATTTGATTGCGCTGTGATATGCTTGCTCACAAATTTGTGCGCTCTTTCTTATAAGCGCTAATTCTTCTTGACTTTTAACCGAACGCATTTTGTCAAGTTTATCGCAAGCATCTTCTATCTCATACCCGAAAGTTTTATATTGATTATACTCCTTTACAGTAGTTCTCTCATAATCTAGTAATAGTTTTTTACAATCGGTTTGTATTAGATATTCTTTTATGCTATCCACGCCCTTAAAAAGTATCGTTTCAATACCTACTGAATTTAAGGTATTTACAGCAGATGCATAATATCTTGCGTCAGTAAAAAATACCGTTTGTTCGCCTATGAGCAAATAACCTTCGGCAACGTCAACGCCCGTTAAATATTTTCTTATAAGTCTGTCGGTTATAAGACAAAAGCTTTTTTCTTCAAAGCGGATGTTTTTCATATTACCTTTTTATTCTACCAAAAAATGCTCTATAAGTCAATTACCAAAATACGTTTTTTGCATTTTTAATGCATCTTCATCTTGCGAACCGGCAGATTCACATATTATAAATGGATACAACTCTAATTTTTTAAGTGCAAGCGAAAGAGGTTCAAATTCAGGTCCGTACCTTTCATCTTCAAACGTTAAGTGTCTGACTTCGCCCTTTGCCGAATATTCAATTTTGGAAAAGTGAATATGGAAGTTTTTCATCCTTTCATATCCCAACTCGGCAATCATATATTCAAGCCTTGATAGATAATCTTCAACCTTTTTAAGGCTTCCCCACTCTCTTGCGTTTATATGTCCGAAATCTACGCAAGGAGTATAGATTTTGTCTATCTTACAAAACTCAACAACCTCTTCGATCGTGCCTATTTGACCGAGTTTTCCCATTGTTTCCGGACAATAAATTAAATCATCCATACCTTGCTCATATATAATATCCCTCAGCCTTTTCAATCTATCAATGGTCAGTTCAACTGCTTTTCCCCTTGTCATCTTACCTTGACTCGCAGGATGAAAAACAACTCTCTTCCCACCTAGAAGCCTAAGTTTTTCAGCCGATTGAATGACATATCCAAACGATTTTTGAGCATTTTCTTCTTCTGGATTAGCAAAGTTTATGTAATATGGCGCATGAACGCTTATTTCTACTCCGTTTTCCTTAAACGCTTTTCCTATCGAAAGAGCTTTTTCGTCGCTCATATTAACGCCTCTTCCAAACGAATATTCGTAACACCCAAGCCCTAATTTATTAACCCAACGTGCTGCGTCTTCGGTATTTTTAAACCCCGCAAGAGCGAACGACTGAGAATTACCGCTCGGACCGAATTTAATCATAATTTTTCCCCTCGACCTCTTCAATGTCCTTTTTTAATCTTTGCTGTAACTGATTAACGCTTTCAAACTTTACTATATCTCTAATATAATCATCAAAATAAACGGTTATTTCTTTGCCGTATAAACATCCCGAGTAATCTAAAATATGCGCCTCAATAAGCTTTTCGTTTAAATTAAAGGTTGGTCTTGCCCCATAATTTATAAGCGCTTTATATTGCTTATTGTCAAATTCTACCCTGCCAAAATATACTCCGTCTTTTAGTTCAACTTTTCTGCAATCATTTCTTACGTTCACAGTAGGAAATCCTATTTTTGTTCCTACTTTTCTATCTTCGAACACCTTTCCAGTTACCGAATACGCTCTTTCTAAAAGTTTTTTTGCATCGCTAACTTTCCCAAGTTGCAAAAGTTTTTTAATGTCGGTTGTTGAAATCTTTTCATGACCATTCATTTGCGTTTCAACAACAAAACTTTGTTGCCCGTTATTTTTTGCGTATTCTTCCAGGTCTTTAACCGTTCCCGCTCCTTTTTTGCCAAAACGGTAATCACTCCCCGTTACGTACGCCTTAATATTATATTTTTGGTTAATAAGCCGTAAAAACTCTTGTTTTTCAAGCGCCAAAAACTCTTCATTAACCGGCGCAAAACATATTTCATCAACGCCCAAAGAAGTGTATATTTTTTCTCTTTCACACTTTAAATAAACAACTTTTTCATCTTTATCGTGGATTTTACCTCTTAAATTATCTTCAAAGGTAAAAACAACTGTCTTTGCACCAACAATTTCAGCTTGCTCTCGTGCTTTTTCTATAACTTTTCTGTGTCCTATATGCACACTGTCAAAATAACCGAGCGCCATTATAGTTGGCTTAATATTATCTGACATAAGTATTTATCCTCAAAATGCCCTTTTCTGCTCTTCCAACGCCCCAAAACTCACATTCGTTATAAACTCTATATATCCCGTCTTTTACCCCTATATCCTCAAAAACGCCGTTCAATATTTTTGTTGCACGTTCGTTAGACAAAGTAAGTTTTTCAAAATTTATTACGCTGTCAGACGGTATTAAATATTTTTCAGGATTATCGCTATTCTTAAACTCTTCAACAGTAATGCCGTTTTGCAAATCAAATATCCCTGATGCGCTCCTATTAAGCGAACTCATAACGCCTAAGGTATTGCACTTAAACGCAATATCTCTTGCAAGCGACCTTATATACGTTCCGCCTTTACAGGTGAATTTAAACATAAATTCATCATCTGATGTTTTACCGAGCAATTGTGCTGAAAGAATGGTTACTTTTTTTGGTGCAAGGGTGAATTCCACACCTTTTCTTGCAAGTTGATAACCTCTTTTTCCGTCAATGCATTTTGCTGAATACTTTGGTGGCACTTGCAAAATTTCTCCGACAAAATCTCCTAAAACACCGTTAATCTGCTCTTCACTTGGGATTATTCCCATTCGCTCGGTTATAGTCCCGGTAACGTCAAGAGTGTCGGTTGTGTAACCGAACTTAAACTTTGCTATGTAGGTTTTTTCCTTGTCTAATAAATAATCGAATAGCCTTGATGCTTGCCCTACTCCCACGGGTAACACTCCTGATGCCATAGGGTCAAGAGTTCCCATGTGTCCACAAGGCATATTTAGTTTCTTTTTCACAATCCCGACTGCCTGAGCCGAACTCATTCCTTCGGGCTTGATTAAATTTATAAATCCGTTCATCTTATTCGGGTAATTCACGGCTGACGGCAAAAGTTATTTTGTCAACCACTTCTTCGTATTCTCCACTAATCTGACAACCGCTCGCCAAAGAATGACCACCGCCACCAAATCTACCTGCAACAGCGTTTACGTCCACCTCGTGCGAACGGAAACTTATCTTAAATTTGTTTTTAGCCGTTTCCATTATACAAGCGCCGATTTCAACACCTTTTATGCCCATAATGAAATCTATAAACCCCTCTGTTTCATCTTGCTTTGCTCCGCTTTTTTCCAAATCGGAAAGCATTATCGTTGCAACGACAAATTTTCCCGAAAGAAAATAACGCAATTTTTGCATAGTTATGCCAAAAAGCATTGCTCTTTCTTTGGTCTGTGCAGAAAACATATGATAATAAATTAAATTTACATCCGCTCCTAGGGCTTTTAATTCTGAGGCAACTCTAAAAGTTTCTTCCGTTACGTTTTTATGTTTAAAACAGCCGGTATCAGTCATTACCCCCATCATCAAGAGGTCTGCCGTTTGTTTATCTAATTTCATTCCCGACTGTTTTATAAGGTTAAACATGTTTTCACAGTTGCTTGCAACGTCTAATACGTAGTTGATTTTTGCATATCTGTTATTAGAGACGTGATGGTCGATGACAATGGTGTTAGGGTGTTTATTAAATTGTTCAGCAAGTTTACCAAGCCTTGTTAGGTCTGCACAATCTATTGCAATCAATGCCGAATATTCACCGTCTAAACTTCTTTTTACCGTCTGTGTTTGTTCTAAAAAGAAAAATCTAGATGGCACAAGGTCGTCGCAAACTACTTCTGCTTCCACCTTTTCAGAGCAAAGCGCAAGTTTTAAAGCGAGGGCGGAGCCTAAACTGTCCCCGTCCGGTCTAACGTGGCATATCAACGCCACCCTTTTTTCGCTTTTTAACTTGTTTGCTAGTTCTATTAAACTAATCACGCTTTTCTCCTTGGTTAATGCTCTTAAAAAGCTTTTCCATCTCGTCGCCGTATTGCATAGAATCATCTAAAATGAAATTGAGTTCAGGCACCGTTCTGGCTCTTATAACTTTTGCAAGTTCAAATCTAATTTTCTTCGCATCCGATTTAATTGCTTCAAAAGTTGTTTTCTTTTTATGCTCATCCTTAGAATAAACGCTTATATAGACTTTTGCGTAAGATAAATCTTTGCTACTATCAACTCTCAACACAGAAAACATCTCGGTTATAAGCGGATTTTTCAGTTCCCTCGATATTATTTGGTAAATCTCTTTTTGAAATTCGCCGTTAAGACGGTCGTTTCTGCTTACTGATTTTTTCATTATTCTTTGTTCTCTTCTACCTGATAACTTTCAATAAAGTCGCCAACTTTGATATCGTTAAATTTCTCGATTGAAATACCACATTCAAAGCCTTGTGCAACTTCCTTAACGTCGTCCTTAAAACGCTTTAACTGTAAAACGTTTCCTTCACATATCATAACGTCGTTCCTATAAATTCTAAGTTTACCGTTACGAATAATCTTGCCTTCGGTAACGTAACAACCAGCAACTTGACCAACGCCTGATATTTTAAACACCTCTCTAACCTCTGCTTTTCCATTGTACACTTCTTTAAACTTGGGTGCAAGCATTCCTTTAAGTGCTCTTTCAACGTCCTCTATTGCTTCGTAAATTACTCTGTAAAGTTTAATATCTACACCGCTTCTTTCTGCGATTTGTTTAGCGTTAGAATCAGGGCGAACGTTAAAGCCAATTATAATTGCATTACTTGATTCAGCAAGCATTATATCCGACTCCTTAATTGCGCCTGCCGCTGCGTGAATTACGTTTACTTTAACTTCTGCGTTAGAAAGTTTTTCTAAACTTTGTTTTACCGCTTCTACCGAGCCTTGTACGTCTGCCTTAACTATGATATTAAGCCCTTTCATCTCGCCTTCGGCTATCTTGTTAAACACGTCGTCAAGAGTAACTGTCTGCGACGCTTTTATCATACTCTCTCTTTCTTTATTCTTTCTTTCTTCTGCAACGAGTTTGATAAGTTTTTCTTGTTCAACTGCATATAATATATCGCCGGAGTTTGGAACTTCGTCTAATCCCATTATTGATACCGGCATGGACGGACCTGCACTGGTTACTCTTCTGCCCTTGTCGTCCACCATTGCTCTTATTTTACCCGTTACAGTTCCAACTATAACACTGTCTGCAACTTTAAGCGTTCCTGTTTGAACGAGTATGGTCGCAATCGGGCCTTTGCTTTGGTCGAGTTTTGCTTCGATAACAACGCCTTTTGCCTTTCTGTCTGGATTTGCTTTCAAATCCTTGATTTCTGCAAGCAAGTTGATGTTTTCTAAAAGATTATCAAAACCTTCACCTGTTTTTGCAGATACCGGGCATATTATTGCGTCTCCACCCCATTCTTCGGGTAGTAATCCGTGTTCTGTAAGTTGTGTTTTTACCCTCTCTATATTTGCTTCGGGTTTATCTATTTTGTTTACTGCAACTAATATCGGAACGTCCGCCGCCTTTGCGTGGTTAATCGCTTCGATTGTTTGTGGCATTATACCGTCGTCCGCAGCAACGACTAATACTGCTATATCAGTTGCTTGCGCACCTCTTGCTCTCATTGCCGTAAACGCTGCGTGTCCAGGCGTGTCGAGGAAGGTTATTATTTCTCCGCCAGCAGTTACTTGATATGCGCCGATATGTTGGGTAATTCCACCTGCTTCGCCTGCTGCGACACTTGATTTTCTTATTCTATCCAAAATAGACGTTTTACCGTGGTCAACGTGTCCCATTACCGTAACTACGGGGGGACGCTTTTTAAGGTTTTCTTCTAAATCGACAGAATCGCCAAAACCTTCGCTCAAAACGTCTTCTGCCGTTTTGTCGAGTTTAAGCTCGAGTTCTATACCTAAATCGTCTGCTATAAACGCTGCCGTATCAAAATCGATTGAATCGTTTATAGTTTTCATTATTCCTTCTTTGAATAATCTCTTTGTTATTTCAGCGGCTGTTATACCTATTTTTTCACTAAGCACTTTTAACGGTATTATCTCGGAATTTATAACTGCCTTTTCAATCTTTATAACTTGGCTTTCCGCACGCTCTTTTGCTTTTTTAACCGGACGGAACTTTCTATATCCGCTCTTGTTTTCATCAAAATCATCAACGTCTACTTGGTTCTTAATAAGAGCACGCTTATTTATGGTATGTTTGTCCTCGTACTGTTTCTCTCCGCCCTGTTTTTTCTTCGCAAACGAACGTTTATCGTTAGCGGTGGGAATAATTGCAGGCGCAACAAACGTTGCCTGCGGTTTTTTTGCACCGCCTTGACGGTTAAAGTCAGGCTTTTGACCAAATTGAGGTCTTTTATCGCCGTGTTCGTCTTTACCCTTTGACGGAGCAAATTCTCTCCTAGGTCTTTCTGAATTAAAGGGTGGCTTCTGTCCGTCTTTGGGGCGACGCTCAAAGGTCCTTTCCGTTCTTTCGGGACGCTGAATAGGTCCTTCACGCCTTACGATAAAGGAAGGTCTTTCCTGAGGAACAAATTGTTTGGGCGCAGGCGTATTTTCAACGACCTTTTCTACCGGTTTTACTTCTGCTTTATTTTCCTCAGCCTTTTGTTCGGTAACTTTTACCTCTATCTTTTCTTCCATAGTAACCGCTTTTTCAGGCTGTTTTTTAGGCTCTGGTTTTTCCTCAACTTTTTCGGGAATTTTCTTTTCTTCGGGCGCTTTAACTATGGTAGATTCTTGTGCTTGAATAGTAACGGTTTCTTCTTTTTGTTTTTCCGCCGTCTCCTTGCGCAAAAGTTGAAGTTTTTTAAGTTTTTCTTCAAGCGTATTCTTAGCGTCTTTAAGTTTGCGCTCTAATCCTAAACTTTTGCCTTCCAACTCTTCAAGTTTTCCGCCTTTTAAAATATCGTTAGCTAATTTTAAGCTTTCAGTACGCATTTCTTTTTTCTCAGCCATTTATGTTTTCTCCTAAATTCTCGCAATAAAATCCTTTTCCGAATTACTTATTATCGCTTGCGACAGTTTCTTATCCGCTATCGCCATTACTTTTGAATTTTCTTTGTGGGTAATTTCCTCTAACAACAGTTGCGCCGTTTCAAGTAAAGGACACCCAAACTTCCTAGAAAGTTTTTCTGCCTCTTTTTTAGTGTTATCACTTGCCGAACGGCACACTATCACAAGATACGCTCTCTTTAACGTTGCGCAAGCGTTTGCGCCAATACGGTAATTCCCCGTTCGCATTGCAAAGCCCACAAATGTTTGCGCTTTACTCTTATTTTCCAAGGAACTCCTCCAAAATCTTGTCATAAACCTCGTCTTCTATCTGACAAGAAAACGCTCTGTTTAATAGACGCTGTTTTTTAAGTTTTGCTATGCATTCTTTGTCGTTACAAACGTACGCCCCTCTTCCGTTTAACTTTCCGGTTAAGTCAAGTTTGATTTCGCCTTCTTTGTTTTTAACAACTCTAACGAGTTCCTTTTTGGGGCGTTCGGTTTTACACGCTATGCAAGTTCGCATAGGAATTTTCTTTTCCATATATTACTCCGATATTTCTTCGGTTTCAACCTCAACGTCTGCACTTGCGCCAAGTTCGTTTATTGCTCCTGATTCACTCTTAACGTCTATTTTCCAACCAGTGAGTTTAACGGCTAGTCTTGCATTTTGACCGCTTCTGCCGATTGCAAGTGAAAGTTTATCGTCAGGAACAATTGCCATTGCGCTCTCTTCTCCCGTTTGGATAACTTTTATAACCCTTGCAGGTGATAACGCTCTTGAAATGTATTCTAACGGATTTTCACTCCAATTTATAATATCAATCTTTTCTCCGCCGAGTTCAGACACGATAGCGTTAACTCTTGCGCCTTTGTTACCAACGCATGCACCGATTGCATCAACCATCGGGTCTTCACTGTAAATTGCAATTTTAGTTCTTTGACCGGGTTCTCTTGCTACTGACTTAACTAAAACTACTCCTTGCTTAATCTCGGGAACTTCGTTTTCAAATAATCTCTTAACCAAACCGTTTGCAGTTCTAGAAACAACGATTTGTGCAACCTTACCGCCGTTCTTTACCTTTTTAACGTATACGTTAAGTCTTTGATTTAATTCGTATTTTTCGCCAGGTACTTGGTCTCTTGGCATCAATATGCCTTCAATTTGGTTTCCACCGATTTCAACGTAAACGTTTCCGTCCTCTATACGGCGTACGGTACAAGCCATAAGTTCGCCTTCTTTATCCTCGAATTCGTTTACGGTGTTTTCACGCTCGATTTCACGAAGTTTTTGCATTAAAATCTGTTTTGCAGTTTGAGCGGCAATTCTACCAAAGTTCTTTGCGATAATTTCTTTGGTAATAACGTCTCCCTCTTTGTAACTCTTTTTAATTTCACGAGCCTCTTCAAGACTTATTTCTTTCTCAGAATCGGTTACTTCTGCAACTACCGTTTTGGTGCTATAAATCTTTATTGACTTTTTTTCAGGATTAAGTCTTACTTCAACACCGCCAGAAGTTCCCGTACTCTTCTTATACGCTATAACGAGCGCATTTTCAAGAGCAGAAATAAACTCTGTTTGAGATATGCCTTTTTCTCTTTCCAAATCTTCGAGTGCTAAAAAGAAATCTTGGTTAATCATTTTTTTCTCCTTGTTTACTGTTTGGTAATTATATACTTTTTATTCAAAATCAACGTATTCGTTAACTTTTACACAATTTTTAAGGTCTATCGTAAAGGTAGTCTTTTCGTCTACTTTTAGAGTTATGGTCTTTTGGTCATACGCCATCAAATACCCGTCGTAAAACTTTTTGCCCCTAACAGACGAATAAAGTTTTACTTCAACTTTCTTTCCTATATGGCTAAAAAAGTCTTTGTCAGTCTTAAACGGCCTATCCACCCCAAGACTGCTAACGTTTAAAGTGTACGGCTGACCGTAAGTCGGGTCGAACTCATCAATAGGTTCATCTATCGCCCTATGAAAAAGTTCGCAAGTGTTAAGGTCAACACCGCCGTCTTTATCAATATATACGGTTAGGGTTGGGTTCTTGCCCTGTTTGAATTCCACCTCTTCGACTGATACGCCGAGAGGCAAGCCTATTTTTGATAAAAATTCTTTGAGTTGGTCTTTGGATTTTATCTTCATACCGCTCCTTATAAAAAGATATGAGAACGGAAAGTCCGTTCTCATAAGTCAACATCTGTATAAGCATATTTATAATAACATAATTTTATTTGTTTTGCAAGCGTTTTACACGCCGAATTTTATTTTCATCAATTCAATAAATATTTCAGAAGTGGCATATGCGTCAGATAGCGCTCTATGGTGATGAAATACCACCCCAAAATGTTCGGCAAGAGTATGCAAATCGTGTCTTTTAAGCATTGGTAAGTTTGCCCGTGCAAGTTCTAACGTGTCTAGAACTTTATTTTTAACGTCATACTCCTCTGCGCCGGCAAATCTCTTTAAAAACTTTATGTCAAATTCTGCGTTGTGCGCTACTATTACCGAACCTTCGATAAACTTCATAAAATCGGGAATTACTGCGCTTATTTTTGGCGCATCTTTTACCATATCCTCGGTTATGCCCGTTATCGCCACGTTCTCTTCCGTTATTCGATAATCCGGCTTAACAAGAGTTGTAAACTGCTCGGAAATTTTACCGTTCCTTATCTTTACTGCGCCTATTTCCGTTATACCGTTACTCATCAAATCTAAGCCGGTTGTTTCTAGGTCAAACACAACGTATTCGGTGTTTGTTAGTTCTTCGGGCAAACGCTCCTCTCCGTCGAAAACGCTTTTGATTTTAACCGTTTTTGCTGGGCTTGGAAATATAACCTTATATTCCCTAGGTACTGCTTTTTTATATTTATCCTTTTTTATAAAATCAGATGGAAAAGTACAACGATTTATCTTGTCGAAAGTAAACGACTTTCTACCGTTATATTCTCCTATGTTCCCCCTAACGATTATAGTGTCGCCAACCGCCAACTCTCTTATCTTGTGATAGGTGTTTTTCTTTGAAAAATACACTCCGCTCGTTTTACCCGTAGTGTCATCTAAATTTATAATGAGAAAGGGCTTGCTGTTTTTAGTTTGCCGTTCGGAAATGTCGGTTATCGTTCCGCATATCGTTACTTCTCCCGATATTGCGTCTTCTATATAAAGCGCCAAGTCCCCCATATTTTCGTCGTCAATAATTATAACGTCTTTAACTTTTATAGTACGGTGCTCTATCTTTTGCAATTCGTCTGCAAATACCTCGTCAGACAACAAACTAACCGTTTCTTCCACCTCTTTTATCTCCGTTCCACCAACAAAATCCGAACAAAATCTATGCGCCAAAAAATCATTCAATTTTTCAAGCGCACCGTTCTTTCTAACGTAATCCGCACCGTCTTTTGTTAGTCTTAACACGTACTTAACAACGTTCCCAACAACCGTACACATAACGTCTGTCGGCTTTAAAAATATTGATACCGACGGATAATTTTCACTCAAATATTTGTATATTTCGTTGTTAATCAACTCGTCGTTACTGACAATTTTTTTGACCGTTACCGTTACCGACTTAAAAGCAGGAGAGGTTATCTTTTCAACCTCGCTTAGTATTCTATCTTTAAGCACATCATCAATCGCTTGGTCGCAAATAAAATTATAACATATCCCCTTTTTCTGCCTATCAACCTCTATACCGCTAAGCCTTATATTTTTAAGCTTTTCGTCGGTAGATTTTAGGTCGGCTATAAATTCGGTACTGCTCTTTACAGTATACATTTATCTATCTCTCCGAAAAATTCCTTTTCTACTTCTTCTTTTTTAATCTTTTTAACTACCTTTCCTTTAACGAATATAACGCAACCGTCCTTAGAGCCTGCAATCCCCAAGTCTGCGTCCATAGCCTCTCCTGGACCATTAACCACACAACCCATAACGGCTATCTTTAAATCTTTTGAAAGGTTTTTCGTGTAATCCTCAACTTTTTTAGCGAAAGCCATACAGTCCCATTCACATCTTCCGCAAGTAGGACAAGCGATTATTTTAACACAATCATTTTTTAGTCCGACAGCAGACAAAATCGCCTTTGCTGCGATAACCTCTCTCTCTGGGTCTGCCGATAAACTCACCCTCATAGTATCGCCTATCCCTTTTAATAAGAGCGAACCTATTCCGATTGAATTTTTAACAACGCCGTTATATTCCGTTCCCGCCTCTGTAACGCCGAGGTGCAAGGGATAATCTGTTTTTTGAGCAATATATTCATAGGCTTTTACCGCAAGCCTAACGTCTGATGCCTTTACCGAAATAACTATATCATTCACACCGTATTTTTCAAGTATAGCAACGTTCTTTAATGCGCTTTCACCAAGCGATATTTCATTCTTTCCGTATTTATGCAGAAATTCTTTATCTATACTACCCGTATTAGAGCCTACCCTAACTGGAATTTTCGCACTTTTTAATGCATCTGCTACCGCATTAATTCTGTTTTCACCGCCGATATTTCCTGGGTTTATTCTAATCTTATCCGCCCCGCCGTCTATTGCCGATAACGCCAACTTGTAGTCAAAATGAATATCTGCTACAAGTGGCATATCCGTACGTTTTTTAACCTCACCAAACGCCTTTGCGTCAGCCTCGTCGGTTACTGAAAATCTGAAAATATCACAACCAACTGATTGTAATTTTTTACATTGCTCAATAGCCCTTGAAACGTCTGAAATTTTAAAGGTGGACATTGACTGAATTGCAATCTTTTCTCCACCGCCTATTGATGTTTTTCCTATTTTAACTTTAATACTCATAGATGTATTTTATCATAAAATTTACTAATTGTAAAGAGGTTTTTTTATTTGATTAAATCAAAATCCCCGCTCTTTTTAAATGAAAAAACACGTTGCGAATATCGTTCGCAACGTGTTTTTGCGTCGTCCTTAGTAGCCAGCCCTAATTTTATACATATAGAGAAAGTTTTGATAGTAACTGTCTAAGTATATTGTAAGTTTGGTTTCTTTTTGCATATCCTGATAAGCACTGGTTGGAGTCATTGTGTCATAGTATGCGCTTACACAACGCATAACGTCCTCGTAATAACCCATGTCAATCAGTTGCGTTTGACTGAAATCACCAGAGTTTATCTCTAAGAATTTTAGTTCCAAACTAGCATTCGCCTGTATGAGCGTGTTGGAATATCTTTGAAGTTTTTCCTCTAAGGCATTATTATATTTAAATACCTCTCTTTCGGTTTTTGTTATCTCTTCATTTATCTCAACTTCTTTTTTAGCAATTTCCTTTTCCCTTAACGCTAAATAAAACTCATCTATTTCTGTTAAACTTAATAAAAGCGCATCTGATTCCGCTTGTAAACTTGCAATCTTTTTATCATATTCTGCGGTTAACGATAAAATTTTGTTGTTCTTTTCTTTTTCCAACGCACTTATTTTATCCACAACCACTCCTGACGAAACCAACCCGTTTTTGAAAGCCTTGTTTTCAACTTCCGTCTTGCTTTTTAAAAACAGATTCTCCGCATCACCACTCACTTTATCTCTCAATATTGTAAGTTTATTTATCTCGGAATTTATTGACGTTATTCTTTGTTTTACTTGTGCTTTATCTTTGTTTTTCTTCTGCTCTATCTCTGCATCTATCAAAGTTTGCGCCTTTTGGGTTATTTGCTCGGGAACGGGTAAAGAAAAACTCATTCTGCTTAATTCAAGTTGTTCTAATTTTAAATCTTCAAACGTTCCACGCCTTATTCTGTAATAACTGAATATGTCGTTCAAAACAGAATACATTTGGCTTTTTGTGGTTGGATTGCTAAATTCCATTATCTATTCCCCCTTATCCTCAATTTTAATCTCACGTTGTTGAAACTTATCGGCTGATAGTGCTCAACCTTTACCGCATACTCTTGCGAGTTTACGTTAAGCTTTTTAGTGTTTCTACCTTTTTTTATTTTAGCTGTCTTTTCACCAAAATCGCCAAGCAATTTTAATTCAAAATCCCCATCAGTGTTTGAGTTTACAAATATCTCTTTTAGTGATGTTGTTTCTCCGTTTATAAATCCCGTTGGTTTACTCTCCCAAATTGCGTGTTCGCCAATCATTTCTCCATTGTTTGAAACTTGATATATCAGTGAATTTTTAACCAAATACCCAAGGTCTGAAACGGCGCATTCGCCAGATGGAATTATACACTCGGAATCATCTGTAAAATCATAAACGAAAAGATATTTTTCACGTCTTTCTTTTACAACTATGGGAAGAACGTATTTATTTACACTCCATAACGCACATTTGTTATAAACCGAATAGTTTTTTAAGTCAAAACAGGTTTTAACCGTTTTCACTTGCTTGCCGTCAAAAACGGTTATCTCGCCGTTACTTAAAAACACACTTCTATACCCCATCTTAACAACGCTGTCTTGTTCGATATCGAGAATAGGCAAGGTTAAACGTTGCAGATAAAAATCTATTTTATCACCAAAAGGAGTTAGTTGCATTATTGCGTGTCTGCAAAATATTTTAACCCTTTTTTCCTCGGCAACAAGTCCGACTATATCGCCAGCGTCTAACGGCATTAAAAAACTGTTTGCGCTGTCTGTTTTTACTCCGTCAGTTTCTACAAGAGTAAAAAATTTTAATTTATTACCCTCGCCTGTAAAATATGTGTTCGCTAGTTTTACCGAATGCTTTAAACATTTAATTTGCAGGTCAACGCTTTGTAACTGTTGGTTGATGAAAACTGCGTTTTCCCCCTCTATCAAAAGAAGATATCCCTCTTCGCCAAGATAATTTTCTCGATAAATATTAACGCTTTTCCCTGGTTGCGTTTGGTAAATTTGACTAATACCTGTATCAGTTATTTTTTTTATATGTCCAGTATTATATATTAGGAAAAATTTCCCGTCAATCTCTAAAAATTTTACCACTCCATAATCGATTAATATCATATTAAAGGTATATCCGAAATCTATCTTATCGGCGCTAACTTTTACGTTTTCCATTCTGGAAGTAATTTGCTTAAAGTCTGCAAAAACTACATTCCTCTCAGGTTGGTTAAATATTTCTATAGTTCTTGGTCTCATAATTTATACCCACCCTCTTTGGGCTACCCTTTTATTCGTTGGCAAGCAGAGTTTTTCTATTGATTCGGCGTACCTTTTATGCCACATAACCGCCTCGTCAAAACTGCCCTCCGTGATACAGAACTCGGCTATAACACCATATGCTATAACCCTTAACGGAATATCCTTTTCTTGATAGAATATTTTATCTTCAAGACCGTAATTCGAGGGGGCAAAATTGTATTCTAAAATTACCGCAGTTCTACTAACTAAGATGTATTCGTTATAAATTTTATAATCTATTTTCCTTCCCTTGGTGTCGGTTATTTGTTTGACTGATAAAAAGTTTTCAGATAAGTCCTTAAAGTATATCTTTCCGCCGTCGGTTGCTATTTCTTCCGTCTTGACCATTGGAACGTAACTGTCTGCAAGTTCACTTATAACTAGATTAACAAGCCTTGTCATTAAATTTACGTTTGCAAGAATAACGTTATCGGTGTCTTCTCCACTATCAAGATAGGACACGATTTCCCCTCTACCAAGCAAAGACGCTCCAGTTTTGATTATTTCTTTTACCGTCATAAATCCTCCTTATTATAAAAATTGCCGAGCAATTTTGCTCGGCAATTTTCTTTCTTACGCTTCGGTTATGCCCATAATAACGCCTTGCCCGTTAGGTCTTGAACAAATTAGTTCTGCATACTTAACAAGCGTTGCCGTGTATACTGCTTTACCCGGTACTTGTTTGAGAACCCTACCATCGTCGTCACTTAACCACTGCCAGTCGCAGAGTTGATGAATTGCAAAGTCGTTGGTATTCAATAAATACATTGTGTTTTTAGGACAGAATCTATCCACAACGATAGGTATGCCATTATAACTAAGTCCTTTAAAACCACCTGCAAGTTCCATAGTGTCAAGTGAACGCTTCTTATCTGCAAACATATTCAAAAGTGCCCTTCTTACACCCCACGAACAGGTTATGTAGTTGACTGAGCCACCGCTCTGTTCTTCAATATTATCAAGCATTGTTTGAAGCTTGTTCTCGGTAAGTTCGCCTGCATCAAACATATAGTTGGGATTTAGCCAATGATTATCGGTCTTATTTGCTCCGTAAATTTCCTCTTTATCCAAATCAAAAATTGCGCCGATACCGGTGATTTCGTTGTTGTATGAACCTTGCACACTAATCAACGTTCCAGATGGGAAAACCGATTGAGTTGGCATAGTACCAGTTATCATAATTGCGCTGTTTGCAGCATCTACGTGGGAAATTTTTCTACCCTCTCCGCCTGCAATTATATTGCCAGATTTATCCCTAAAATCAACAATCATTCCTTCCATGAGGTTTCTCGTAGTATCAAGCATTACTATTCCGTCCAATACAGAACTTACTTTTGCGATAACGCCTGTGCCGTCGCCGAAAAGCATTCTGCCAAAGTTAAATCTGCTAGATTTAATCAAGCCTTCCATTTCTGAATCTAAGAGGCTAACGAATGCGCCTGCATTGTTTTCAGACGCTCTTATAGCCTTATCGGAAATCTCGATAACGCCGTACAAATTTTTAAGCGTGCTTACTATTTGTCCGTATCCGTTACTTGATGACGAAGGAAGGTCTCCGTCTTCCGTTCCTGCCCCAATACCACCGTTTAATCCGTGTATTGAAAGTTTTCTTACGTCCTTACCCCAAACGTCGTTCGTGGTCTTTTCGATTGCCGATAAAAACGGGTTGATTGAGTTGTTAAGTTGTTCACTAATTACGTCAAGATATACCGACTTTAATGCATTGTCGGCATTTTGCAATGTTATTGCCATATTTTCTCCTTTTTCTATTTTTTATCAAATATTTCCTTTGCAAGTTGCCCTGCTTCTCTTATGGTTTTTGGACGGCTTATTGGTGTTCTTACCCCAACACCACTTCCATCCAAAAGCGTTGCGCTCTGCTTCTTTTCGACTACGCCCATTAAGTACTCTTTAAGCAAGTCCTCCGCTTGCTTTTTATCAGTTACGTTTTCTGGCGAGGTTGATTGGGTTTTTGTCGGAGCTTCTTTATTTTTGTCCTCCGCCTTGTCGACAGCGCCTAGTTTCCCCTCCAATTCCTTTATCTTCTGACAGCGTTTGGTAAATTCAGACTCCAAAGAATTGTAAGCCGTTAGCAGTGCTTTAACGTCCTTAAACTTTCCCAATGAGACTCCTTCTTCTTTTTCGCCTTTAACTTCTTCCGCCTCTGCGGGGTGCGATTCGATTTCTTGGGTTTGTTCATTTTTAAGTTGTTCCATATTTTATTCTCCCTTATTATTTTGTTGTTTTTCTAGCATTTGGTCTTTATGCTGTTTAACGTGGTCGAAACATCTTTGTCTTTCAGACTGACTCATTCTGTCATACTCGCTTAAAATAAATCTAGTATGTTCGTCAACGTGTATAACGTGGTCGTCTATAATTTCAACCTCTACTATTTCTTTTAGTATTCTTTCGTTTTCTTTTTGTGCTTTTTCCTCTTGAAGTTTTGCAACTCCCTTTTGATAATCTAATTCTTTATATCCCAGTAATCCTAATATCTTTTCTTTTGTTGACGCTCTAAGTTTTCCCTCTTCGTCTGTCAAAAGACCACTTTGATAAAGTTTAAATATCATATCTTTTTTCTGACTGTAAGTCGATAATAATTCGTTCTCGTCTTCAAGGTAAACGTCGTCTGAATTTACCGCATTTTCATCTGCGTAATAAATCTTCGTCTTGTTGCCCTTTTCACTGTCTTTAACAGTTCTTAACCCAACGGTAAACTGTCCGTAAAGCCTAATCACTTGCTTTGCTATCTCCAAATAACAACGCCTTATATTTTCTGCCGTGGATATAAGTCGTGAATTATCTTGCTCCACCAAAATTTCAAGTGCCGAACCACTCGTTAAACTTGCGTTAGTTGAACTAGACGACACGTCGCTCACACCACTTATGGTAACGAACTCGTTAAGCAGTTTTTCCTCTTCTTTTGAAAAGTCGTCGGGCATGGTCATCTCTGTCATCATTTCGGGTGCTTTTGAGCCTTGCCTGTATACCAATACTTTGCCGGGCGATAAACCTTCTTCGGCAAGGTCGTCAACGTCAACCGACCCGTCCTCTACGGTCAATAATCCCATGGACAGTCTGTTCAAAAACTCGTGTTTTCTATTCTTTACTGCGTTGAAGGCACGCTGAACGGGAATTAATCGCTCTATAATACTGCTACCGAAAAAATTTCCGGCAACGTTAAGTGAAACTTGTTTTATGAAAGGGAATTTTCTAACACCGTTATCGCCGTTTATATAAGGTAATTCGCCCACGTACAACAGTTTACCTCCCGCAACGGTAACCAGCCTTCCGTTTGGATATTCTTTGTTCGGTTTTTCATACCGCTCGATAACCACTACTGCGTCGTTTATCACCTTTTCTTGGTTGTTTGCTATCGCCCTCATCTTTTGTGTAGATAGGTCATATATCCCTATTTTTTCGCCAAGGACGCTTACTCCGTACCGTTCTTTAACGTAAGAAACGCTAACCGCTTTTGCGTGAATTATACTTGCGCAGTCGTCAATATCCCCGTTAAACAAACAGTCGGGAAATATTTCAAAGGGTGAAACTTCAATAATTTTTACGCTCCCATCATAAACGGGCTCTCCGTCCATAACCCCTATTTTTGCGCCACCGTCATTATCCCACACGACTTTATAAAAACCTGTACCGCAAGTTTCACTCCACTCGGTTACCCTTTTAACAACTCCCTCCGTATCGGCTGATTTAAATGCGTTACTTATTATTTTTTCTGCAAGCATTGCGCCTGCAACGTCTTTATCGTCGTCTGTCTTTGGCCTAACCGACACCGTTGGAGATACCCTGGAAAATTTAGCAAGGCGAGATTCTACTATTGGCGCAATATGATTAAACACACTTCTTTTTTGCCAAAAGAAATCCTTGTCTGCCGTTGTTATTTCCCCACGTTTAGAAAGGTCGCAATACTGATTTCCTCTTAAAAAGTTAATATTGAGTTCCCATTGTCTTTCTAGCAAAACTCTTTCTTTTTGGCGGTTTTTATAATCTTCTTCCACCTCCAAAATCAGTTCTTCGATATACTTTTCCCTATCTTTTTGTTGTGTTTGTTTAGATGTTTTTTCCTTCAATTTTTTCTCCTTTAATTTGAATACCGTTTAAGCATTTCAAGAAGTCTTATTTTTTCCTCTTCAAGTTGTTCGTCGGTCATGGTTTGATAATCGTCAGTTTGGCCATCCATAAGCATTTTTAGCGCAGTCATATCAGGAGGCACGTTCTTTTTTGTTACCTTCTTTTTGGTAAGTTTTATTTCTCCCTCCTCGCTCGCTACGTACTCTTCAATAATCTCCGTGGCATCAAACCCGAGTGCTTTTTTTATTAAGGCTTGCTTGAAATCTTGCTTGTCGACATCCTTTTTACGTTTGCTTTTTTCTTTCATTCATAATCATCCTGATTCGTCTTTCTTTGTCCTTTTCTATTGCCGTCTTTTGCCGTTTCGGAGGAAGATTTTCAGGTCTTGTCATCAAATAGTATCTCAGTTCATCCAGAGAGTGGTCGTCAATTTTTTTTGGAACGTCTCCCTCTCCCCAACGATAACTTTTTAGTTCTCTTATAAGGTTTTCACAACATGGAAATATCCTTAATTTTGCCCCGTTTTCATTAACCGATAAATACTGCTTAACACGTTGAATACCGCTGAACATATCTTTATTAACCTTTGGATTTACCGCTATTTGATGCTCGAAGAACAGTTCTGTTACGCTCTTTGATGATGCGAGGGTCTTTTGGTTTGCAGCAGAGTCGATTAGTGCTTCAATATAACCACTTCTGCCCTTTTTCCAACCGAGACTTTGGCTTATTTGCTTTATCTTATCTGCATGATATTTTATATCACGACCTGCCTCAAAATGCTCTGCTACGACGTATACGTTTCCGTCATAATCTACTGCATACCAGTGCGCTGAAAGGGGATTGTTTAATCCTGGGTCAATCGATATAATATCCTGCCATTCAGGTGGTATTTTAAACGGTTCTTTTAAGACGTGAACGTCTTGGTCAAACTCGGTATAAACTAGTCCACTATTACTTTTAAATCGCCCGAATCTTCTGCTTTCTAATTGGTCTTTTGAAAGAGTTTTGGTCAAATTTTCTATTTCTTGTTTATCTAAGTATGGATTGTCTCCCCATTCCATAAACTCACACCAAACTTCGCTAGAATTTGAACTGTTTAGATAGATGTGGTCGTAAATATAAGTAAGTCCTTTAAGAGGTGTCATAGTCCCGAAAATATCGCCCTTTTTGTCAAGCACACGCATACGGCACTCGTCGTAAATATCTTCTGGCGGTTCTTCGTCAAACCACACGAAATCCAGTGAACTGCCTTGAAATTTTTCCCTACCTTGGTCGCAAGATTTAAATCCTATTATAGACGTTCCACCAAAAACGTTTTTAATGCGAATTTGGTCTATAACACCATATTTTAAACTGTCTTTTTTACCAGACAGCATAGTAACGTCCTCAATCCACGAACGGTTTAAATAATGCAGAATTTTAGATTGCGCAACGTCTCTTTGTACCTGTTGAGAAAGAGAAACCACCCAGCCGAACACGTTGTCCTTGTTTTGCCTATAAGGGTGAATTCCTCTTGCCATATAAACTGCCTCAACTGCGCCACACTCGGTCTTTCCGCTTCTGTTTCCGCCGAATACCCATCTATTTTTCTTTTGGCATTTATGAAAAGCAAGTTGCTTTTTATGTACCTTTTCCCCTGAATTGTAGTTTTTAAGATTATCAAACTTGTTTCTATAATCTTGCTCTTTCTCAATCTGAATAAGTTTTGTAATAATCTCTTCTTTCAAGTTAATTTCCCCCTCCGAAATCACCGTGATTTTAACACTGATTTTTAATAATAAAATACATATATGGCAAAGAAAAATATATTTTTTGCAATTTTTTCAGCTGTAAATTTTCTTTACTATATATGTAATTTTGGGCAAATCGTTATCTATTTTTATTGAAAAAATGTTGTATTTATAATAAAATATATATATAAATTGTTGATATATATAATTTGTTGAGGAGAGAATTATAATGGAAAACAAAAATACAAGAAAAATGATAAAAGGTATTTCTTTTCTTAACCCTGTTAAGGTTGAAAAAAACTATTATCTGAAAATGGTTGATTACGCCATTAAATACGGTTACGACCATTTACAACTCATAGGGCCCACTCACGACGGAGTTAAGGGCAACGTTGATGGTATGATTTATCTGAGAAAATATGCTCAATTTAACTGCGAAAAAGATGAAAAATACGTTGACTACTGTCTTGACGCTGTTAACGAGGCTACCAAAAAAGCATCTGCCCATGGAATAAAGAACTATTATTGGCATCACGAGTTAGATTTGCCATTGGGATTTAAAAACGCTTTCCCCGAAACTTTAAACGACCTTGGAGATATTGAAGTTACCCACCCTATCGTTAAGGATTATCTTGAAAATAGAATCATAGATTTTTTTGATGCTTATCCTTATATGGACGGACTTATTCTTACACTACACGAAACCAAAGTACCACTATTAAAATTAAAGAATCAAAAACTCGACAAAATTGAACGTGTTAAATACGTTACTAAAATTCTTTTCGACATCTGTAAGAGCTTAGGTAAAGACCTAATCGTTAGACCTTTTGCTAGTCTTGAAGAAGATTACGTTATGATGACTAAGGCTTACGAAGAAATTTCAAACGAAATGTTAATAATGGATAAGTGGACACAGTTCGACTGGTCGCTTACCGCTCCTCATAACAAATTTTATAATAAAATAAAAAATAATCCCCTATTCGTTGAAACGGATATTTTCGGAGAATTCTTTGGTAAGGGCAGACTTCCGCTTATGCTCTTAGACCACATAAAGCAAAAGTTCGAATATTGTGAAAAGTTTTCACCAGCTGGTTACGTTTCTCGTATTGACAGAAACGGCAACCACCCATTCGGTGAAGTTAACGAAGTTAACCTTGTAATTATGCACGCAGTTCTAAACGGTCTTAACGTTGATGAACAAGTTAACTCTTTCTTTAAAGACAAATACAACGATTGCTGGAAAGAAGTTAAAGATATTATGATGCAAACCGAAGACGTACTTAAAAAACTTATCTATCTAAAAGGTTACTATTACAGCGAACTTTCATTATTTCCCTCTCTTAACCACAGCAAAAACCATTTCTATTTTGAAATGATGAAAGATAATTACGATATTGCTTCAAACGAGTGGTTTATTCCTATCGGCTGGGTTCGTGGCGATTTGTGCAGTGTGTTAGAAGAAAAACAATCGGCGAAAGAACAAGCAAACGTAATGCTTGATAAACTTTTAAAACTAAACGGTAAACTTGCCCCCGAAGAATATCACAAACTTTATACTCAATTCAAAAATCTTTCGCTAGTTGCAAACGCATGGTGTGAACTTACAAACGCATTTATTTCTTACGTTAAGTATTTTGAAACAAACGACCCGTCTTACGAAAACAAACTTTATACCGCACTAAATAATCTAAAAGTAATAAACGATGAGGGTGTTAATGTATTAGGCGACCGTTTTTATTGCGTCATAGGAGACGGAGCATACAGCAATTATTCCAGAATGGAACTCATACAGCATTTTGTTGAGGAAACTCAAAAGAGTTTTAAAATTGAAAAGGAAACGGCCGAAAAACTTAATAGTGAAAATAATTTAGACTATATTGTTTGCGGTGGAGCAAACGAAGGTCATAGACTACAAAAAGAAGTCAATTTCTCTGATACACTCATCTTAAATGATAAACTGTGCCGTATCCCCGGTAACAGAAACGGTATGAAATGGAGCACGATTAATGCTCACGGCTGGTTCTCTTATGAAGTTAGCGTTAACCCGAATAAAGAAAACGTTATAGAAGTTTTGGCTGGTAGTAACACTGAATATTTAGACGTTAAAATTACAGTAGGCAACAAAGAAACTATAATAAAAGAAAAAATTGAGGGCGAAAAATTAATTACTTTAACTTATAAAGCAATCTCAGAAAATAGAGTGCGCATTCGTTTTGACAGAATATCTGGTAACACGCCTTGTGTTTTCACTGTTAAGGTTAAAAATTAGTTTATAAAACGTAAAACAAAAGCGACGGTTAATTTTAACCGTCGCTTTTAGTTTGATTTTACTATTATTTCTTAACAAGAACTTTTTTGAGGCGAGCAAATCTGGGGAGTCCGTCTTCTTTTTCAAGTTTTACTTCGCCTTGAATAAGAGGAAGCGCATACTTAACAAATTCATCTGAAATGCCCGTACCGTTGTTAATTATCCATTCCATAGGAACAGTTTTTTCGGTGTTTGCCGCAAGTTCCAAGGGTAAAAGTTTATATTCGCATTCGTACTTATCCCCATCCTTTCTCGCATAGCAAACCATTTTATCAGTTTCGCCGTTAACTGCTGCACGAACGGCTTGTTTACCTGCTTCGAAAGTTTCTTCAACGTCTGTTTCACTTGCGCAGTGTGATGCGCATCTTTGCATAAGTGAAAGTTCTATTGCTCTAACCTTGCTTCCAGTTTCAATTTTTATTATATTCGAAAGAGTTGCTGCAACGCCACCGAGTTGTGCGTGTCCAAAACTATCCCTTGCACCAGTTTGGCCGAGTGCTTCGCAAACTAGAACACCGTCAGTATTCTTAATACCCTCTGAAACAACTGCGATACACTTGTTATTGTTCTTTTTCATAACGTCTTTAACGTCTGAAATAAATTTGTTGAGGTCGAATGGAACTTCTGGGAGATATATAAGGTCAGCCCCAAGTCCCTTTGCGTTAGCAAGTTGAGCGGCTGCGGTAAGCCAGCCTGCATTTCTTCCCATTACTTCGATAACGCATATCATAGGAGTATCATAAACCTTTGCGTCAAGGTTAATTTCCATAATTGAAGTTGCAATATATTTTGCTGCGCTTGCAAAACCAGGACAATGGTCTGTTCCGAAAAGGTCGTTATCAATGGTCTTTGGAACGCCGATAACGTTCATTTCGTAACCAGATTTTGCCATATATTTACTGATTTTGTTGCAAGTATCCATACTGTCGTTTCCGCCGTTATAAAAGAAATAACGAACGTTATATTTTTTGAATACTTCTAAAAGTCTCTTATAATCAGTTTCGTCAACCGATGCGTCTTTAAGTTTATATCTAACCGAGCCGAGCGCTGATGACGGAGTATGCTTTAAAAGTTCTAGTTCCTTCATATCTTCTTTAGATATGTCATAAAACTCTTCGTTCAAAATACCTCTAATACCGTGCGCTGCGCCGTATACCTCGGTTATCATATCTGAGTTTAACCCCTCGATAAATACACCTGCTGCGCTTGCGTTGATAACCGACGTTGGACCGCCAGATTGTGCGAACATAAGTGCGCCTTTAATTCCTTTCATAATTCTTCTCCTTTGATTTATCTATTATTTTTTACAAGCTTAATATATGTGCAATATCGTAAAGACGTTTATCAAAATGCTTTTCAGCCGCCTTAACTTCATCAAAACTTACGGTTATTATTTTGTTATCTTTTATTCCTATTGCACAACTGTCGCCGTCGTCTTTTAACAATTCAACGGCTTTATATCCAAAGCGTGCTGCCAAAACTCTGTCCATCATATTTGGCGAGCCACCCCTTTGAATATAACCAAAATTAGTTACCTTAACGCCTATTCCACTCTTCTTCCCAATGTATTCGGCAATCTCGTCTCTATTTCCTGCACCCTCTGCAAGAATAATCATATTAGACGTTTTTCCTCTCAAATAACTCTTCTTTATAGAAGATGCTATTTTATCAAGGTCATATGGAATTTCAGGAACGAGAACGTATTCCGCACCGCCTGCAATTCCTGCATATAACGCTATATCTCCGCAATTTCTTCCCATAACTTCTAAAAGCCCCACTCTGTCGTGTGAATGGAGGGTATCACGAAGATTATTTATTGCCCATAACACAGTGTTAACCGCAGTATCAAACCCAACGGTATAGTCGGTATAAGCAAGGTCGTTATCAATTGTTCCGGGTATTCCTATAACTTTAACGCCAAAGTTATCGCTAAGGTCTTTTGCTCCTCTAAACGTTCCGTCGCCTCCGATTACAACCAAACCTTCAATACCATATGCTGAAAGAGCCTCTACCGCTTCTCTCTGCATTTCAATATCCTTAAAATCGGGGCATCTTGCCGTGTTTAAAAAAGTTCCGCCTTTATGAATCATATCGGATACTGAACGGCTTTCAAGACGCTTAATTTCGCCTTTAACCAAGCCTGCATATCCTCTTTCAATTCCGTATATATCCATTTTATAACTTAAAGCAGTTCTAACTACTGCTCTAATACAAGCGTTCATTCCCGGAGCATCTCCGCCACTTGTCAATACTGCAATACGTTTCATAATTTTTCCTCTTATTTGTGTATTAAAAACATCAATACTGTGGAAATTCCTCAAAATTCCCACTATAACTTATTTTATTACAAATTGATTATTTTTTCAATTAAAATAAGCCACTATTTTTACAAAATAATCTTTTTTCCTTTAATTTTTTTTCTTGAAGAATATTATATCTTCAGAAGAAAGGTAATTTTTTAATTCGCTTATTAAACCTTCGCATTTTCTAATAGAAACGTGTGCGTTGTATTTCTTTCCGTTCATTGCTATTATGACGGGAATATTACCAGGATAACTATCCAAAACGTCTTGAACGTCTGTTAAATACTTATCGTCTTTTAATATAACGCCCATATATTCTTGCTCTTCTGCCACTTGTGGAAGGTCTTCTTTAATTTCCAGTTTTTCAATCGATTCTGCTAAAATTTGAGGCACGCCGTCTTTCACTTGCAGTTTTCCGCTTATTTTAACTACCTCTTCTTCTTTTAAAACGTCTCTTGCTTTTTCAAATATTTTAGGGAAACAGATTGCCTCTATCTGTCCGTAAATATCTTCTATTTTAACAAACGCCATTGTTTGCCCACTCTTTGTTGCAAGTCGCTTAAATTCAGATATTATACCGCCCATAACGACGTGTTCACCCTCTTTAACTTCGGTATATGTTTTATTCCCCTCGTCGTCCTCTTCGTAATAATCTAAAACACTCGTATTGAAGGTATATTTTGAAAACTGTTCGGTATAGTCTGAAAGTGGATGACCTGATAAATATATGCCTAAAACGGTTTTTTCCAAAGTTAACTTTTCTTTGGAAGAATACTCGCTCATGTCGGGATATTCTAGTTCTAACCCCTCGTCCTCACTTAAAATGGTTCCGAAAAGGCTAATCTGCATATCATCTTTTTTCTTGTTTGCAGAAGCAATTCTGTCCATATAATCTGCGTACACGGCCATGATTGTACGTCTGTTCACGTTAAATTTATCGAATGCACCGGCAAGAATAAGACTTTCAACAAGCCTTTTATTTATTCCTAGAGAAATACTTCTGTTTATAAAATCCTCAAAAGACTTAAAGTCTCCGCCCTTTTCTCTCTCTTTGACTATTTCGTTTATAACGCCTAGTCCAACGTTTTTTAATCCTACTAATCCAAATCTTAAACCGCCGTTTTCACATGAGAAATATGCCTTACTTTTATTTATATCGGGAGGCAAAACTTGAATGTTTTTACTCTTTATATAGGTTAAATATTTGGATAATTCTTCAATTTTATCAATACGGTTATTTAAAATAGAACAGAAAAACTCCACTGGATAATAAAGTTTTAAATATGCCGTTTGATATGCTAAAACCGCATAAGCGGCTGCATGAGACTTGTTAAAAGCGTATTTTGCAAAGCCTGCCATTTCGTCAAAAACCTCGGTTGCAATTTCAACGGGAACACCGTTTTTAACCGCACCGTTTATAGGGTCGCCTTTCTCGCTTACACCACCCTCAATAAAGATTTTCTTTTGCCTTGCCATTTCTTCGACGTTCTTCTTTCCCATTGCTCGACGAACTATATCTGCTTGTCCGAGAGAGAATCCTCCAAGAACCTGACAAATCTGCATAACCTGTTCTTGATAAATTAACACGCCGTAAGTAGCCTTTAACAACGGCTCTAATAGTGGATGCTTATATCTTATAGTTTCGGGATGGTGCTTATACTTAACGTAAGTCGGTATTGAATCCATAGGTCCCGGTCTATACATAGAAATTCCAGCGATAATATCTTCAAAGTTAGACGGACGCAAATCACGCATAAACCTTTTCATACCCGGACTTTCAAGTTGGAATACGGCATCGGTTTCACCTTCGCCTATCATATTATAAGTTCCTTCGTCCTCATAACCAAGTTTGTGAAAATCTAAAACATTGCCAGTGTTTTCTTTAATATATTGCATTGCTTTGGCTATATCGGTTAGAGTTCTAAGTCCCAAAAAGTCCATTTTGAGCATACCTAATTGCTCAACTTCTTTCATGTCAAACTGAGTGGTAACGTCATCTCCACTACGCTGTAACGGAACGTTATCCGCAATAGGCTTTGCGCAAATAACAACGCCCGCTGCGTGCATTCCCGTCTGCCTTGGCATATCTTCTACTCTGATTGCCATATCAACGACCTTTTTAACAGTGTCGTCTTGCTCATACATCTCTTTAAGTTCTTTGACGCTAACGTCCTCGCCGTCTTTGTTTTTCTTAAAGCCAAAACATTCGCTTATACCGCTCTTTCCGTCCATTAGTTTGGTAATCTTATCCGTTTCAGAATAAGGCACACGGTAAACTCTACCTACGTCCTTAATTGCTGCCCTACCTGCAAGCGTTCCGAACGTTACTATCTGCGCAACTCTATCTGCGCCGTATTTACCACGAACGTATTCCACTACTTCGCCACGCCTATCGTCTTGAAAGTCTATATCAAAGTCAGGCATACTTACACGTTCTTTATTTAAAAAACGCTCGAATACTAAATCGTATTTTAAGGGGTCTACGTCAGTTATTCCCACAGAATAGGCAATTATACTAGAAACACCGCTTCCTCGCCCTGCACCGACAGATATTCCTATACTTTTTGCGTAGTTGATAAAGTCCCAAACGATTAGGTAATATTCAATATACCCCATTGAATGTATGGTTGAAAGTTCATAGTCAAAACGCTCTCTAATTTTATCTGTGATTACAGGATAACGCTCCTTTAACCCCTTTTCGGCTATGCCTTTTAAAAATTCGTATGCGGACTGACCGTTGTCTGGAATATATCCTGGGATTAACGAGTTATCTCTTATAGGCTCGCATTTCTTGTTAAGGTCAAAAACTTGCTCTTCGCTACATTTTTTGGCTATCTCGACCGTGTTTGAAAGCGCTTCGGGAATATGTGAAAACAACGCCTCCATCTCTTCGGGCGTTTTTAAATAGGCTTGATCTGTTTCCATCTTAAACCTAGTTGGGTCGTCGATGGTAGATTTCGTGCTAATACAAGCGATAACGTCTTGCACTTCGTTATCTTCTTTTTCAATATAGTGAACGTCGTTAGTAGCAACTAAACCTATGCCCAGTTCTTTGCCGAGTTTTATAATAAGCGGATTTATTTTTTTCTGCTCTGCCATTCCGTGGTCTTGAATTTCCAGATAAAAATCTTCACCAAAAATGTCTTTGAGCATTTGGGCTGTTTCTTTTGCACCTTCGTAATCGTTCTGCAAAAGTCTTTTATTTACTCTACCTGCAAGGCACCCAGATAGGCACACTAACCCCTCCGAATGTTCTTTTAGTAGTTTATAATCAATTCTCGGTTTATAATAAAACCCGTCAACGTATGCAATAGAATCAAGTTTTATTAAATTTTTATATCCTTTTTTATTCTTACAGAGCAATACCAAATGGTCGTATTCTCTCGCTTGTTCTTTATAGTTTTCAGCAACGTATACTTCGCAACCGATTATCGCTTGCATTTTTGCTTCTTCCTCAGATGCTCCTGATTCCAACGCTTTAAGGTAGTTCTTCTTTGCGCACTCGGCAAAATATAACGTGCCAAACATGTTTCCATGGTCAGTTATAGCTAGACCATGCATACCCTTGTTTCTGCACGCCTTAAAAACGTTGTCTATTCTAGTCGCACCGTCTAAAAGACTGTATTCGGTGTGAACGTGTAAATGTACGAATTGTGCCATTTGTATCCCTCTATAACTCGTTTGCTATCAACACGAGTTTCCTTAATCTGTGGTTTAAACAGCTTTTTGTAACCCCAAGCTGTTCTGAAAGTTCGGAAAGCGTCATATCGGGGTTTTCTATCCTAAACTTTGCCGTTAATTGTAAATCGGGTTTAAGTGTGTCTATCCCTATAATTTGGTCTATTTTCTTAATCGATTCAAGTTGTTTTGCCGAAGCCTCTACCTGCTTGTTAACGTTTGCTATATCGCAATTTTTTTGTCTATTAGATTTGTTTGTGATTTCTCTGTTTATTATTAAATCGGTTAGTTTTAGTACCGAAACGGGCGCAGGCAAGAATGCCAAAAAATCCTTTATTTCTTCTGCGCTTTTAATGTATACGACATAAGTGTCTTTTCTTCTTGTGATTTTAGTTAAAACACCGTGTTCTGCAAGTTTTTCACTAGTTTGTAAAGCGGGAGTATAGTGTGAAAACACAAGTTCTAAATGATACCCCGTGCTTGAATTTTGATTATCTGTGGGAAGCGTTGCGCCTCCCGTTGCAACGAAAAGTCCCCTAATAAACGAATGTAAACAGCACTCTTTTTGGGTTAACTGTCCATATAGTTTTAGATTTACTGCCTTTTCGCCTTGATTGTCTATTAGAATTTCCAAAGAACTTAAAATATCGTAAGTGCCTTCCCCCCATAGGTTTAAGGTGAACTTGTCCTTTTTGTTTAGCCTGTCCTCTCCAACGGATATTTCTCTAACTTCATAACCGTAAAGTGCTCTTAACGTCGAACAAACGAACATTACCGTTTCTTCATCGGGAACGGAGAACTCTAAACCAAGTTCTCCTTCTTTCTCATATAATGCTCCCGAACCCCTTATTAACCCTGCTATAAAAGCCTTTTTACAATGTCTATCCTTAACAGTTTTTTTAAGAATTTCTTTTTTTATCGAATCACCGAAATTCAAAGCCCTTTCTCCTCCTTGAATTTCTTAAAACGAAAGTCGGGTAATCTACCGTCTATATTAACTATTCTTTCTTTTGGAAAGCCTATTCGTTTTATCATTTGTTCAACAAGCGAAATTTCCCCAACCCTATCAGGAGTGTGTGCATCTGAATTGACAACAAATTCAACGCCTGTACTTAGCACTTTATAAATCTCCTCATCATCCAAGTGAACTTTTTTGCTATTAAGTTCGATTTTTGTTCCGTAATCACAAGCAACCTTTGCGACCTCGACAGCGTCTGCAAAACAACAGAAATTAAGATGAGTTATTACGTCGACTGGGTTGTTTTTTATAACGTTTATAAAGGTTTTAGTGTTTTCTTTGATTAAACTTTTAGAAACCTCTTTCTTTTTTAAATAAGAGTTAATTAAGTTAGGCGTTGCAAGCGTGAAAATGCTTTTAAATTTATACATGACGAATTTATGAATACCTGCCAAAAAAATATCAAAATCACCATAATATTTTTCTTTTAAATCAACTTTTCCGTCAGTTCCTATAATATTTGATTCTATACCCAAAAGAACTTTAACACCCGTCTTTTCAGTCGCTTCATCACAAAGACGGCGCATAACGGGTAATTTTTTCTTAGTCAAACCAAAGGCGGGGTGAGAAAACCCGTGGTCGGATATTCCTATTTCTTTAAGCCCCTTTTCTTTTGCAGATATGGCGTTATCCAAAATACTTCCCTTGCCATGGCTAAACGTTGTATGGGTATGGTAATCTGCCGTTAATTTCATTAAAATTCTCCTAAGTAAACGACCTCCTCCGTTAGGTCAACGCCGAATACTTCTTTGACTTTTTGCTTTATATGTAAAATTAAATTATAAACGTCTTGCGCTTTTGCGTTAGCGGTGTTCAAAATAAAATTTGCGTGTTTTTCTGAAATGGTTGCCCCACCGATTGTATATCCTTTTAACCCCGCTTTCTCGATTAACATTCCAGCAATAAAAGGTTTCGGATTCTTAAACACCGAACCGCAAGTCTTTCCCTTTGGTTGAATCTCCGCTCGTATTTCAGAAAAAGATTTATGACCTGCTTTAATCAATTCTCGCTCACACTCGGAAAAGCAAAAGGTTGCGGAAACTACCGTTTCTCTACTCTTTATAAACCTACTTGTTCTGTAAGAAAATTTACATTCTTCTTTTAAGTATTTACAAATCTTACCATCTTTTATCGTTTCCACTTCGACGAGATTATCCGAAATACTGTGCCCGAACGCACCTGCGTTCATAACGACTGCGCCTCCAACTGTTGCAGGTATTCCGCTCAGTGCTTCCATTCCCGTAAGATTATGTTCTAAACTAAACTTGAACAACTTATTTAAAGTTGCTCCCGCCATAGCCTTTACGTAATCTCTTTTAAAAAATACGTCGGTTAAATTAACTGTTGAAATAATTAATCCGTCAAAGCCTTTATCGGACACCAAAATATTGCTTCCAGCACCGATAACTTTAAATGGTAATTTGTATTTTTTAGCGGTAGTTATAAGAGAATTTAACGTGTATAAACTGTCTGCTTTGGCAAAATATTTTGCATTCCCGCCCACTCCAAGAGAAGTGTGTTTTTTCATGGGTTGGTCGTATACGATTATCTTGGACGTATAAAAATCTTGAACCTCTTGTTTTAACCCCATATAACTCCTTATATCATTTTACTATATTTTTTGCTTTTTTTCAAGGATAGACAAGCATATTTTTTATTTTATTTAAAGCACTTATATCCCCGTTATAAAAGTTATTTGCATAAAGCTTTATTTCTTTCAACTGCTCTTTTAAAGTAAAACAAGGAATTGTGGTAAAGTTTTTTTCTTTTTGCATTTCTTCTAAGTGTTGATTGTCAAACTCCACTTTGTAAAACGCTGACATCATTGAAATTTCATTCAAAGTTTTTTGTGTTTCCTGCATCATTAAGTGCTTTATAAATCGCTGTGCATATACTCTTTTTATACTATCGGAAGAAGTTAGTGAAATATACTGATATAGGTCGTTATACCCTTTTATCGACCTTGTTAGCACCTCCATTCCCCTCGTTTCCAGCCTTACCACGTCTCTTTGCGTTCCTAACATTACTTTTACTTTACCCGAAACAAATTTAACGTATGCATCCATAGGGCTTTTTATCTCTAACGTATTCACTTTTATATCGTCGTTTATAAGCGCTAACAACGGATTTGTGTTTTCACCTTGCGAAACTAATAAACTTTCAAAACTCATAGAATTTATTTGTTCATCACCCTCTATGAGTAAAGGATTAAAAATTAAAACGTAACCTCCTCTGCACCAAGGGGTTGCGTATAACTTTTGTCCGACCTTTCCACCTATAAAATCTTGCTCTTCACTTATCTCAAAAGTACCGCTTATTTCAGTGCCTAACCCAAAAGATATTAAGTCTGGGTATATTCCTTTTTCAAAATTTTTTTCCGCACCCTCTGCCGTATAGTCGGAAACTACGACTAAAACACCTTTGTTTTGTTTTTCAAACGAGCGAGCAACTTTCATTAAAAACTGTTTTCTAGAACCTCTTCCGCCCTCAAACGAATCTATTTGCCAAAGTGAAATTATCCCTTGATATTCTTCTTTTTCGCCAACGGGTCTTCCCCCAGAAGATATAACGTCCTTACCGTATACCGAAGTGATTAATATACAAAAACATATTATCAATCCACTAAAAATTCTCAACGTTTTCATACAATAAATATATTCTGTTGTATTACTAAAAAAGACTTTTCCAAAAGGAAAAGTCTTTTAAAACTTATCTAAATTATATTTTTAACGGAGAGCGTTTTGGCCCAACCGAAACCGATGATGCGTTATCAATATCAAAACTACGTTCGATTGCCTCAAATACGTTTTCAATAGTTACGTTGTTAAGTTTTTCAACCCTTTTATCGTAATCAAACTCTCTATCTAAATAGCACATATATTTTCCATGGATAAGCATTTGCGAAGCGGTGCTTTCTCTACCGAAAACTGTTGAACTTTTAAGTTGCTCTTTTGCTCTTAGGAACTCTTGTTCAGTAACTTTTTCTTTTCTGAATTTTCTAATCTGCTCGGCAATAGCTTCTGCCGCAAGGTCTCTTGATTCGGTGTTTACACCGGCATATACTTCTAAAACACCACTATTTTTATACGACGACGGATAGGAATACACGCTATAACAAAGTCCTAATTCTTCTCTTATTTTTTGAAAGAGCCTACTGCTCATTCCTCCGCCCAAAATGGTGTTCGCTATACTGAAAGCGTCTGAAAGTTGGTCGTTAATTTTCAGCCCATTCATAGCAAATCCTATATGACTTTGTTCTATGCGTTTGCTTTTATAAATTTTTTCTCTAACGGTCAATTGCTTTTCGACCTGAGGTGCGCTCTTCTTTCCGTCAAAGTTATCGGCAAAATATTTATCAACGAGTTTTTCCGTTTCGCCGATATCTAAGTTGCCCGCAATAGATATTACGACGTTATCAGCCGTATAATACTTGTCCATATATCGTTTAACGTCATCACGGGAAAAACTTTTTATATTTTTTACGCTTCCTAGTATCGTTTGTCCTAAACCTTCCTTTCCAAAATAACTTTTAGATAAAAGGTCAAAGCATAAATCCTCAGGAGTATCTTCGCACATATTGATTTCTTCAATAATAACGCCCTTTTCTTTTTCTAACTCTTCTTTTTCAAAAGTAGAATTAAAAAATATATCCGAAAGCACTTCTATCGAATCTTCAAGCCTTTCCTTGGTTGACTTTGTATAATAGCAAGTGAGTTCTTTGGAAGTAAATGCATTAATCTGTGCGCCAATTCTATCTACGTAATCAGAAATCTCAAATGCCGAACGTTTATTTGTCCCCTTGAACAAAACGTGTTCAATAAAGTGAGATATGCCGTTTTCGGTTTTATTTTCGTTTATACTGCCCGTTCTCACCATAACGCCAACCGACACCGAATACATACCTTGAATTTGGCTTAAAACCAATCTTAAACCGTTGTCGTATCTTTTTATATAACTCATTTTCTCTCCGAATGTTATTATTTAATATTTTCCCCTACCGTTATCACTGAAAAACCTGAATTTAAATAGTTGTCTATAATTCGAGGCAATACTTCAAGTGTGTGTGGTTTGGGGTGCATAAGCACTAAATCACCGTTTGAAAGATTTTTTGTCGCACGCTTAAAAATCACCTCAACGTCCTTATCTCGCCAGTCAATAGTGTCTTTTGACCACATTATAACCTTAAATCCGAGGTCGGAAGCAACTTGCAAAGTAACCTGCGAAAAACTTCCCGACGGAGGGGCAAATAAATTCATCTCTGCTCCGCAAAGCGATTTTACTATAACGCTAGTAAGCGATATTTCTTGCTCGTTTGATTTGTAATCTAGTTTTGCGTGGTCTTTATGAAAATATCCGTGATTTGCAATTTCGTGGCCACTGTTAACTATTTTTAACAGCGTATCCCCGTTATCGTCCGCCCAACATCCACCAACGAAAAACGTCGCTTTAACGCCTTTTTGATTCAAACAGTCTATGATGCCATTTACTACTTCTGTATTTTCATAAACGTTGAACATTAAAGAAACATTTTTCTTTTGGGAATTTCCGTTGTATATGGGAGAAAGTTTTTCCCCACCGTAAATGGGAACGATTTTATCGGGAATAAAACTTACTGCTAACACTATGGCTATTATGACCGATAATAAAATATTTGTTATTATCGTTATCTTTTTATTGCTTTTATTCATATACGCCTCCGCTATACTATATTTGTATGCGGATGCGCTTTTATATAGCCTTATTATTATTGATTTTAATATAAAAAATATGCAAGGCGTTTCGCCTTGCATACTGTTTATAAATTTTAGTCCTCAACGATTTCCAAAAGTTTAAGGTCTATTCCTTTTTCACCGATTTTGATGATTTCTACCTTAACTCTGTCGCCAATATGCAAAACTTCTTCAACCGAATTGATGCGCTTTTCACTCATCTTGCTGATGTGAATAAGTCCGTCCTTTCCGGGAGCAAGTTCACAGAATGCGCCAACTTTTGGAAGAATTCTTACTACTTCACTGATAAACATATCGCCAACTTCTGGGTCTTTTGCGATTGAGAGGATTATTGCTTTTGCTCTCTCAGCGTTTTCTGCGTTACCAACGGTTGCAATGTTTACTCTTCCATCGTCGTCAATGTCAATCTTAACGCCCGTTTCTTCTATAATCTTGTTGATAACTTTACCTTGTTTACCAACAACGTCGCCAATCTTTTCAGGGTCGATATTGAATGATATAATCTTTGGAGCGTATTTTGAAAGTTCTGCTCTCGGCTGGTCGATAACTTCAAGCATCTTGCCGAGAATATGCTTTCTGCCAACGTTTGCTTGCGCAATCGCTTTTCTCAAAATTGCTTCATCTATACCTTTGATTTTAATATCCATTTGAATTGCAGTGATACCCTTTTCTGTTCCTGCAACCTTAAAGTCCATATCGCCAAGGAAGTCTTCTAAACCTTGAATGTCTGACAAGATTGAAACTTTGCCTGTTTCGGTATCCTTGATAAGTCCCATTGCGATACCTGCTACGGGTGCTTTAATCGGAACGCCTGCATCCATAAGCGCTAGGGTTGAACCGCAAACACTACCCTGAGAGGTTGAGCCGTTTGAACTCATAACCTCAGAAACTATTCTGATTGCATATGGGAAATCTTCTTCTGACGGAATAACCGGCTCTAACGCTCTTTCTGCAAGTGCGCCGTGTCCAATTTCACGTCTACCAGGACTTCTCAACGGTTTTGCCTCGCCAGAAGCGTATCCAGGCATGTTGTATTGATGCATATAGCGTTTTGTTGATTCGCCGTCAAGCCCTTCGAGCTTTTGTGCTTCGGAGAGCATCCCAAGTGTACAAGTAGAAAGAACTTGCGTCATTCCTCTGGTGAAAACACCAGAACCATGTACTCTGGGAAGTACGCCTGCTTCACACCAAATTTTTCTGATTTCATCAAGTTTTCTGCCATCCGGACGGATGCCTGTGTTGGTGATTTTTGCTCTAACCTTTTCTTTGGTCATATAATAGAGCGCATCTTTAATTTCTCTCGACTTGTCAGGGAATATTTCAGCAAAGTGTTCAAGCGTTGCTTTTTCAACTCTGTCTTGACCTTCTTGTCTCTCGTGGCGGTCAAACGTATCAAGCGCTTCATCAAGCATTTTGTCTGCAAATTCTCTAACTGCACTGTCGATTTCTTCGGGAATATGGTAAAGTTCCATTTCCTTTTTGGGTTTGCCGATTTCTTTAATGATTTCTTCTTGGAATGCGCAAAGACGTTTGATTTCTTCGTGTCCAAAAAGTATTGCGCCAACCATCTCGTCATCACTGATTTCTTTTGCGCCCGCTTCAACCATCATTATTGCATCTTTCGTTCCTGCAAGGTTAAGCGTTAGCGTGCTCTTGCTTCTCTGTTCTTCATCAGGGTTGATAACGTATTCACCATCTACTATGCCAACTACGACGCTACCGGTAGGTCCTGCAAACGGAATGTCTGAAATGCTTATTGCAATCGAACTTCCAAGCATTGCAAGGGGTTCTGGTTGAACGTCCGGCTCAACTGAAAGAGCGGTTGCGATTACTATAACGTCGTTAAATAATCCTTTGGGGAAAAGCGGACGGATAGGTCTGTCGATAAGTCTGCTGGTTAAAATTGCCTTATCAGACGCTCTACCCTCTCTCTTCTTGAATCCGCCCGGTATTGAACCGATTGAATACATTTTTTCTTCAAAATCAACTCCGAGTGGGAAATAATCCATTCCGTCTCTCGGTGATGGTGCCATGGTTACGTTTACCATAACGGCTGTTTCACCGCATCTGATAACGCATGAACCGTTTGTCTGTTCAGCGTATTTACCCGTTTCTACAACGAGTTCTTTACCGCCAACAGTCGTTTTAAATACTCTAAAAGTGTCTGTCATTGTTCTCTCCTTCTAACTCTTATTTTATGAAACGGAGTGCAACCCGCACATCCGCACAATTACCTCTTTTTAAGAAAAATCGGGCGACAAAAAATTATGTCGCCCCGACGTTTTACTTTCTCAAATTCAAGTCTGCAATAATCTTTCTGTATCTCTCGATATCGATTTCTTTCAAATAAGACAAGAGACTACGTCTTTCACCAACCATTTTCATAAGACCACGTCTTGAATGATTGTCGTGCTTATTTGCCGTTAAGTGTTGGTTTAAGTGGTTGATTCTCTCAGTTAAAAGAGCAATCTGAACTTCCGCTGAACCGGTATCACCTTCATGACGAGCGAACTTTGCTATGATTTCTTGCTTCTTTGCTTTTTCCATATTCTTTTACCTCCTATTATTAATGGAATAATTCGCTTTAAGCAAAGTCTTGGGAGGAGACCCACAAAACCTTGCAAAAAGTATCAAGCCTAGTCATTATACCAAAATTTGTTATATTTGTAAACTGTTTTTTAAGCGTTTTCAAACAATTTAGCCTTTTGGTCTTTAATTATTTGTATTTTTTCTAAATAAGTTTTAACGTCTTTCGGTGATGCAGAACGTTCAATTCTTTCTCCGCCGTTAAATACTCGCTTGCTGATTGCATTAGCACCACACGCCACAGTTGAAGAAATTTCTTCCATCACGTTAACGTTATAAACGCATTCTTTTCCTTTTTTGGCATACCCCACGTTCTCTAAATTACCTGCCATATATTTCTGTCTATACAGGTAATAAGGATTATAACCTTTTGCCGTTAAAGTTTCAAACGCATAGTCAACCATTTTTAAAACCTTTTCTCCGGAAAGTCTGTGTTCGCTTTCTGCAAGATAAGAGCCTTTTTTTATACATAACGTATGGACAGTAATATTATCTGGCGACAACTCCACGGCTTTATCCAAACTATATTTGAAATCACAAAAATCCTCTCCGCTAAGCCCTGCAATCAAATCCATATTAACTGTAAAATCTTGCTTTGTAAGCATATATTTTTCAACAACGTCGTTAGCCGTATGATTTCTTCCTAGCAAGTTTAAGGTCTTGTCCAAAAAAGTTTGCGGATTAATACAAATTCTTGTTACTCCGTGGTCTTTAAGAATTTTTAAATTTTCTTTGGTAATTGCGTCAGGTCTGCCTGCCTCAACAGTAAATTCAACGTTTTTGTTAATGTCGTCAAGCGCACATAGTATTCGGTCTAACAGCATATCCGAAAGAGCGACCGGCGTTCCTCCACCAACGTATATGCTTTTAAGATTTTTAATAAATCTCTTGCTGTAATTAATTTCATCAATTAAAGTATCAACATATTGGTCAACGTATTTTCTTGCATTTTTAACGTCTGCCGATATAAACGAACAATATTTACACCTTGATGGGCAGAATGGAATAAATACAAAAAAATCGGTATTATCATCGTCTTTTTTATATATCCCTTCTTGCGCTTTAATAATAGATTTTACAAGTGCGGTTTTTTCTTTGCTGACCTTCATGGTGTCCACAAAAAACTCTTCAAAATCTCCACTTTGTTCTATCTGCTGGTAAGCAAGTTTTGTAGGTCTTATACCGGTAAGCGCACCCCACGGTAAATCCTTACCAAAATATTTTGATAAACCTTTGTATAACGATAATTTTGCATATCTTTTGGTGATTCGCTTTTTTTCTATTTCATCATCAAACTCTTTAACCAAATTGCCATACGCAAAAACCTTACCGTTGATGGTAACGGTATTGACGAACTTGTTTTCTCCTTCTGTAAAGCGGTGCCTAATTTTCAGTTCTTCTGCACCTTCGAATAAATTTTGAACCTCGTGAAGTTCGTTTTCTAACATTAAAAGGTTTGTATCAATCATAATCAACAAATAAATTATATTTTCTTTCGTGGTCTAACGTTGTAAATTCTTGATGACCTGGGTAAACGTTATAATCACCGTCAAGCGAAAAAAGTTTCTTTACGGAATTTACTAACTGGTCTCTATCCCCCGTGATAAAATCTGTTCTTCCCACCGATTCTAAAAAGAGTGTATCGCCTGTAAACAACATATTATCAAGCAAAAAAGTCGCAGAGCCGTCGGTGTGTCCAGGCGTTAAAATTGCCTTGATTTTTATTCCACAAACATTTATTTCTTGCTGATCTGTAAAAGTATAATCGGCATAAAGTTTTTCAAACTCACGACCAAATTTACCACTTAAATTCTGCTCGTTTAAAAGTTTTGGAGCGTCAATCTCACTTATATAAACTTTTGCGCCGTCATCTTGAAGTTTTTTCGCATTACCTGCGTGGTCAAAGTGTGCGTGTGTTAAAAGTAAGGCTTTAATTTTTACTCCGAGCGACTGCTCGGTCTGTTTTATTTTTTTGTAATTTTCTCCGCCATCTATAACGATAGCCTCTTTCGTTTGCTCGTTAACGATAAAATATGTGTTTACTTTAAGCGGTCCGCTTGATAAATGGTAAAGTTTCATTAATTAGTCGTCCTATAAACGTCTATAATTTTGGAATCTTGTTTTAGTTTGGTAATTAGATTGTTTAGTTCGTCTTTTCCGTTTAATCTAATATTAAAATCAACAACTGCTTGTTTAGTTTTGTGGTCGGTTCTGCCGTTTGTTGACACAATTTCAAGTTTAAGTTGTGCAACAACCGAGGAAACTATTATCAAAATTTCCGTTTGCGTGTTTCCTACAACTTTTATTCCCGCATTGTAAACTGAGCAATTCTTTTCCGACCAACTAACTTCTATTAGCCTATCATCCTCAACATGTTTTAAGTTAGGGCAATCTCTTCTGTGTACTGCAACACCCCTACCTCTTGAAATAAAGCCCACTATATCGTCGCCAGGAACGGGATTACAACACCCTGCAAAACGCACTAAAAGTCCTGCCATTCCCTTTACAACAACGCCACCAGTATTGACTGGCTTTGAGGTCATATGCTTTACTATTTCTTGTTGAGGCTGACTTCTTCTGTAAAAATCAACGAATTTTACTATGACGTGATTTACGGTTAGAGCCCCGTATCCTATGGATGCATACATTTCGTCTTGGCTGTTAAAAGACATTTTGGCTGCGACATTTTCAAAGGCTTCATCTGTAACCAACTCAGATAACGAATAACCTCTGCGCTTAGCCTCTGCCTCAAACATAACCTTGCCGATTTTAACGTTCTCCTCTTTCATTTCACGTTTGAAGAACTGTTTAATTTTTACTTTTGCGCTAGAACTCTTTACTATTTTAAGCCAGTCCCAAGACGGACCTTTCGAACTCTGCGAAGTGATAACTTCAACTACGTCTCCCACCTGTAAAACGGTGTTAAGTGGTACCATTTTTGAGTTAACTTTTGCGCCAACGCATTTATTTCCTACCGCCGAGTGTATGTTATATGCAAAGTCTAAGGGTGTTGCTTCTTTTGGTAAACTTATAACGTCCCCTTTTGGTGTGAAAACCAAAACTTCCGAACTGTATATATCGCCTTTTAGCGAGTTTATAAATTCTTTGCTGTCTTTTAGACCGCCTTGCCACTCCATAACTTCTCTTATCCAAGAAAGTCTTGTATCAAGGTCGTCTGCTTCTTTTTTGTTTTCCTTATATTTCCAGTGTGCTGCGATACCGTATTCGGCAGCGTGGTTCATCTCATACGTTCTTATCTGTATCTCAAAGACCTTTCCAAAGTTAGTAACTACCGTAGTGTGAAGCGAACGGTACATATTAGGCTTTGGAGTCGCTATATAATCCTTAATTCTTCCTGGAACAGGTTTCCATCTATGGTGAATTTTACCAAACGCTTCGTAACACTCGTCGACGGTGTTTACAATTATTCTAATGGCAACAAGGTCATATATCTGGTCGAGCGTTTTTCCACGCTCTTTCATCTTTCTGTAAATGCTGTAAAGGTGCTTCTTTCTGCCGTATACATCACCCGAAACACCAGAATCGGTCAGCATCTTTTTAACTTCGCTAACAACGTGGTCTACTAAATCTCCCGTCTCTTTTAATCTTTCTTCTACGTTGGTAGATAAATACTCGTAAAAATCAGGCTCTAAGTACTTTAAACATAAGTCTTCAAGTTCGCACTTAATCTGCGAAATGCCTAGCCTATCTGCAAGCGGAGCGTAAATATCGAGAGTTTCTCTCGCCATTCTTTGTTGGCGTTCAAGCGATAAAAAATTTAGTGAACGCATATTATGCAATCTATCGGCAAGTTTTATAATAATTACTCTAATATCTTTTGCCATCGCAACGAAAATTTTTCTAAAATTTTCCGCTTGCTCTTCTTCCTTTGACGTGAATTCTATTTTTTCGAGTTTGGTTACACCTACGACGAGTTCTAATACCTCTTCTCCGAATTCCTTTCTTATATCGCCCTCTGATACCGGCGTATCTTCAATAACGTCATGCAAAAAGGCAGCCGCTACAGTTGCTGCGTCAAGCCCTAAATCAACCAAAATCTTAGCGACCGTACAAGGATGAATAAAATAATCCTCGCCCGACGCTCTCTTTTGATTAACGTGCGCTTTTCTCGCATAGTCGTATGCGTGCTTCAAAAGAATTAAATCTTTTCCGTTATATACTTCTTCAATACGTCTCAATATCTCTAACATAACTATCCTTTAACGTATTAATTTTACTATACAGAATTGAATTTGTCAATGCGTTTTGTACTTTTGTGTCAAAGTATAAAACGTTGTTTATGATTTTAAAAATTCCTAATTCTAAAAATATTTCCGTTACGAAAATTGCCTGATAAAATTCATCTTCATGGAAATAATTTTCCACAAAAGATACCGTGTTTGTAAAAGGCTTTGCATTTAAATTTCTCAGTTTTTGATAAATTTCTATAACGTCTTGCCTATTAGTGCTCAATTTTTCAATAAATTTATAAGAACAAAAGTCTTTAACAACAAGCGTTTTTTCACCGCAAGTCTTAACGGCAAGAGGTCTGTCGAGATATATGACTTTTGCCCTTCTTTGCTCTGTTTCATTAAGCGAAACGACTATTTCCAACCCCGACTTTTTATCGGGCGTAAAAGCACTTATTTGAGCATCTTTTAAAAATGGATAATATTTCAAATTGCTTGGTTCGGAAATTGAAAAAAGCGTTCTATTATCAAAGTGTTTTTCAACCTCTTCATATCCTATATATTCAACGTCCGTTTGTTCTACTAAAAGTTTTTTAAGTTCGTTATAAAAAATATGATACTTTAATTGTGTAAATTCACCGTATTCGGGTATTACCGTTCTCAAATAACCTTTCATAGACTGTCTGTTTTTATACGTTGAAAGATTTAATTCAAACACAATTTTTTTATTAATCGGAAGAGATAATAACCAAACGTTTTTCTCTCCGTTAAAATCTAATATTTCAATTGTTTTACTATTGAAAGAATAGTGCGGAGAACCTAGTTTTAATGGCAAAGATTGTATTTTGTCAACCGTTGTGGCAAATACCGGCCTACGATTTCCAACTCCAAAAGGCTCCATTAATTCAACTTCTCTTGCAAACCTTAACGTGATAGGTTTATTTTCTTCCCATTCTGCATAAACGGCTTTTTCAGCGTTAACCTCTTTCATAAGAGGTCTAACATATTCATTCAAATGTTTTGATAAACTCTCAAAATTCTCCTTAGAAACTGCAACACCTGCCGCCTGTGAATGTCCGCCGTATGCGATTAAAATGTCTTTTGCAGATGAAATTGCGTCGTATATATTTATTCCGTCAATACTTCTTGCAGAACCTTTAAAATAGCCGTCGTGCCCTGCAAAAACTATCACTGGTCGACCATAATCTTCTACTAGTTTTGCAGCAACAATACCAACAAATCCTGCCTTCCAATTTTCATCAGCAACGGTTATTACCCAGTTTTCTTCTAAATGTCGCTCGGTTATTATTTGTTTGGCTTGCTTATATATGCTTTCGCACATTGCCTGCCTTTCAACGTTGTACTCGGTAAGTTTTACCGACAAATCAAATATATCGTTCTCGTTTTTAGTGGTAAAAAGTTTTAAGGCGCAATTTGCATCACCCATTCTGCCACCAGCGTTTATCCTAGGCGCAACAACGTATGCAAGCGTTTGAGAAGTGATTTGTTTTGAAGATGAAGAAGTTAAGTTCTTAAAAGACGAGCGCAAAGTTTTAGAATCGTTTAATATTTTAAGCCCCTCAACTACTAAATCTCTGTTTTCCCCAACTAAATCCATACTGTCAGCAACAGTAGCAAGGGCGACAAAATCTAGGTATTTATCTGCTTTTTCGCCTATTAACGCAAAGCCTAATTTATACGCAACGCCCGCACCACAAAGCCCGTCGAAAGGATATTCTTGACCTTTAATTTTCGGGTCAATTATAACAGAGTTTGGCAACACTTCGGGCGGTTCGTGATGGTCTGTAACGATTACGTCTACACCTAATTTTTTTAGTTGGTCTATTTTATCACTGTCGCTAATTCCACAGTCAACCGTTATTAAAAGGTCGATTTTATTATGCTGAGAAAGTCTTTCTACCGTTTGCAAATTAATCCCGTATCCCTCTTCTCTTTCGGGAACGTAAATTTCAGGAAAGACTCCGTACTCTAAAAGGCAGTTATAAAGAACGGTCGTTGCGCAAACTCCGTCCGCATCGTAATCACCAAAAATTAGTATATTTTCGCCTTGTTCTTTTGCTTTTTTTATTCTTTCGGTAGCCTCTTGCATGGCTGAAAGTAAAAATGGATTATGAAAATATTGTTTTCCAGGCGATAAAAACCGTTTAGCCTGCTCAGGAGTTTTAATGCCACGGCAAAATAAAAGCCTTGCGGTATCAAAAAGGATATCGCATTCTTTAGAAATTGATAAAACCGATTGTGTTTCTTGCTCGTTAAGAGTTTTGCCGTAAATTATTTTCATAATTGATATACCGTTTAAATCGAATAAGGCGGAAAAATTTCCGCCTTAATTTGTTTTGAAGTCTGTTTATTCTTAATTTAGAATTAAGACTTATTTTGTTTTAGAATCTTTAATAGCCGACCAGATTAACGGTGCGCCAAGGCTTGCAGAAAAAATACCCGAAATGCCTGCGATTAAGAACTGACCCCCTGCAATCATAAGCGATGGCGAGAATATAGCGAAAAGTTGAACTGCTCCAAGTAAAATTAAAGCGGATGCAATAACGTATTTTACTTTTATTGCGGGCGCAAGTTTTTCTATTAGTTCGCTTGCTGAAAGTTTTTCGTTTTCTGAGTTTTTCCATTCATCTTTATATCTTCTAAGAGTAGTTACAGAGAAAACAGATGCAACGATAGCGCTAACCGCCATCATAACTCCAATAAATGGTGTTGCGGGAATTCTAGTAATTGCAAGTAATGCAATAAACAGAATTGTAGCACACAGAGAAGCAAACACCGTTGCCACGGAAACAGCAAGTTTATCCATTATTATAACGTATATAAAACTTGCAACTAACGCAACACCGAGAGCAATAATAACCCACCAAGCACCGAACGAACTTCTTTCGACCGTCTCATTAAATGAAACGTCTACACTTACGGTGGTAAGTCCTTCTGCCGTTAATTTATCAGTAATAAATCCATCTAAATCTTCAATACTATCTAAAACGTTTGAAGAGAATTTATAAACTAGCGATTTACCTTCATCTAAATCTTGAATAACGCCCTTGCTTTTAAGACCGTTCTCTGCAAGGAAAGCGTCCGTCTGGTCTTTTAAGATTTCCGTTGCGTTACCTGAGTTTTGGTCAATGCTTACAGTTAACTCATAACTCTTGCTATAATCTACTGACCTATTAAATCCGAACACTCCGAGTAAGGTCATGCCAACAACTAAAATTACGAGTATTGTAATGATGAAAAGTTTATTTTTATTAAGGTTAAGATTTTTCATGATTAAACCTCCGCCTTTTTAGTGTTTAAGAATTTTTCTTTATCTTTTGCGAGTGGCAAAATAAGAGCGGTAAACATTCTGCTAAATACTAGCGAAGCAATTGCAGAAACAACAACGCCTATGCCGAAAGTTACGGCAAAGTTATTGATTATACCAGAAGTAAAGGCTAAAAGCGCAATTACAACTAATCCGCTTACAACGTGTGCGCTAATAACGGGAACGAGTGAGGATTTAAATCCTTTATTGATTGCCGCTCTAACGGTTTTTTCGCTGTGAGCGTACTCTTCTTTAACTCTTGCGCTAGTTAGGAAAAGTGCATAAGCACAAAGTACGGTTGCAAGTATGATTCCAACAACACCGCCGAGCGATAAAGTTATTCCCGGAACAGCAATAAGCATCCACGTTTCAATTAATATGAAAAGTAAAACTGATAATGCAGATACAATACCAAATCCTTTATACATAAGTATAAGAGCAACCATAATCGCTAAGGACATAACTGCGATAACAACGGAAATTTTAAGTCCTAAATCATCACCGTAAGGAGATGAGACGCTTACAGGGTCTGACAAATCGTATTTATAAGCAAGTCCACCCGACTGCATTTGAAGAACCATCTGTTTTGCAGACGCTTCGTTTTGACTGGTAATATAAAGGGTGTTTCCGTTAAAGTAACTCTTATCTAATGCTGAACTACCTGATAGAAGAACAGTATCGTTAAGTTTAATTTCAAGGTAAAAACTTCCCTCTCCGCTTTCTGCCTCAGTTATCTTATCCATAATAACGTCGTGCGCTTGGTCGGTAAAGTTGATTGCAACTTGATAATAAGTATTAGTTCCATCACTGGTCATACCGAGATATTCAGCACCAGCAACCACCTTAATATCATCCATTATCTCTTCCGTCGGGTTTGCGCTCGTGCCTCCAAAGAACTTAACTTCACCATAAGCCGAAACAACGGCAATATCCGAAGCGAGCGTTTCAGTAGTTTTGGTTTCGATTCTTATATCGTAATCAAGAACGTCGCTATCAACGCTTTTAACAGCTTTAACGGTGTATACCGAATATCCGAGCGCAGACAATCTGTACTCTAAAACGCTGATAACGTCGTTAACGTCTTCAACTTCTTCTTCGTTATCACTTGCAAGGGTTAGCGTGTAAGCCGTTCCCCCCTCAATGTCGTAATCCAGTTCTATTGCGCCCAATGCGGATTTGTATTCTTTGATTTCTCCGATGGGAAAGCGTGCAAAAGTGAGGACGAGCAATATCGCCACCACAACGCTTATTATCGACAATAAAGTTATTGACTTTCTTTTACTCATTTTTGCCTCCATACGAAAAGTTAAACTTTTCGCCTAAATTATAACAAGCCTATCCTAAAAATTATATAACATTCTGTTGTTTTAGTCAATGCAAATTAAAGATTTTTTTTGAATTTATCCAAAATTATACAAAAAATTTATTAACTTTGGCATAAAACGGTTAATTTAAACTTAAAATACTGAGATTAAAAAAATTTAGGAACAGATTTTTCTGTTCCTTTTCATTTTATTAAAGAGTAAAAAACAGCGCAACTCCTACTACTGCTAAAACCGCACCAAGTGCCACACCCAAAATTTTCAGTATTGACTTAGGAGTTTTGCCTCCTACCTTACCCGTGCTTCCGTTAACGAAAAAATTATAAAGTTTTTTCTTAAAACTAAAACTACCAACGTAAACGGGCAACATAACGTATTTAAAGGTTACGTTTTGATGGCTTGTTGACACGTTAAGGAAAGCAACTCTGTCGTAATGATAACCTCTTAAAATGGACGACCTAATCCTATCATCAATAATCTTCCTTGCTTGCGCCCAACATTCGGTCAGTTCAACGTCGTAATGATACGCCATAAAACCGAGCAAGTAATTTTCTTGGTATTGCTTGCCACTATTTGTATCAAAAGGTGATATTTTATTTAATTCCGACTGGTTAAATTTTGTCCCAGCAGAAATCAAAAGGTCGTCAAAGCCCAAATTAAACGTTCCGCTTATATTTCTCCAAACAACGTAAGTCTGAACTCTGCGGTTTTTACCAGAGCCTACCGTTCTAGTTCTTGTTATCCCTATCCTTCCATGATAATAGGATGTGGTAAAACTATCAAAAGTGAAAGTAGGAACGTAAGTTCCTTTAACGCTTTCCGCACTTAAATTCTTCTTAAAACTTCTAGGTGCAAAGAAACGCTTCTTTGCCCAAGCCTTACTTAAAGAAATGGCTTTATCCCCGTCAAAACTAAAAGGAACAACAGCGTTTGGTTTTACACCTGCAAGTTCATCCGTCTTTTTAACGTGTGCAGTCCCACAAAAAGGACAAGAGGAAGCCGTCTCACTTTTTTGAAGCACTACCTTTGCTCCACAATTTTCACAATGGAAAACTACAGCCTCTTCTTTCGACCAACTGTCTGCGCTTTTTAGCCCCTCTATTAAACTCCTTTCCTCAGCAACGGTATCCGTCTTAAAACTTTGCTTCGTTCCGCAATGCAGACATATCAGCATTTGGCTTTCCGGATGAAAAACCATATTTGAGCCACAAGAGGAGCATTTTACACTTTCTGTGTCTACTATTTCTTGATTAAAGTCTTGACCGTTAACTCCCAAATTTTTCCCCATTAATAACCTATATAAACAATATCATTATTCGAAATCGTTTAATTCTTCAAGCATTTTTTGGAGGTCTGCCCCGTGAACGTCAGCCGCTTCACCAACAGTTTCGCCGTGTGCAAGCGCACAACCGAGACAATGCATCCCGTGAGACATTAAAATCTCGCCTGCCTTGGGATTTATTTGAATTGCTTCGAATATAGTCGTGTTTTCAGTAATTTTGTTTGCCATGATTTATTTCTCCTTTGGTCTTCATTATTAAATATTTTTTTATATATTATATATCCAATTTGCTTTTGTGTCAATCGGTTTTCAACTCATCTTGCATTACTTTTTGCTTAACTTTCTTATAAACACTCGGAAGAACACATAAATAAATTAATATAGTGCATAGCCAACTGACAGGATAAGAATAAAATATAATTGCAAACGACGGCCAAAGCGCCATTGAAATTTCCAAAAATAATAACCTTAAAACTACAGCGCCTAACACACTGATAAAAAGAGCAATCACTGGTTTTCCGAGCGCCCTCATTGAATTTGCAAACACTTCCATTATTCCGCACAAAAAATAAGTTATTCCTAGAACGGTAAGCCTTTTGCAAGCGTAAGATATTACTTCCTCAGAAGACGCTATTATTCCACACAAAAACTCGCTTAGTAGCGCAAAGAGAGCGCCTACCCCAAACGTGAAAATAAAACTAAGTAGAACGCCATTTAAAATTGTTTGCTTAACTCTATCCATTCTTCTTGCACCGATGTTTTGTCCTATAAACGCCATGCAAGACATTGATATAGCGTTACCAACGTTGTAAATTACAGCGTCGAATTGTTGAGCGGTGGTGTTTGCCGCCATCCCAACGTCCCCAAAAGAATTCACGGTAGATTGTATTAGCACGTTAGAGATATTGAATGCAACACTTTGTAACCCAGACGGTAAACCAATAATGCAAATTTGTTTTAGTTGTCTTTTATAAAATCTTAAATGCTTAATTTTTAGACAAGCATATCCATCACTTTTGAGTAATGCTATTATTGACAAAACTGCACAAATCAATTGTGAAGCAATCGTTGCTATCGCAACCCCTTCAACCGTCATTTTTAATACCAAGACGAAAAACACGTTCAGTCCGACGTTTACCACTCCGCCAATCAATAAATATATAAGAGGACGGCGAGTATCTCCCACCGCTCTTAATATTGACGCACAAAAGTTATATACCATCATTATTGGCATACCTAAAAAATAAATTCTTAGATATGAAGTTGCCATTTCTAGTATGTTTGGAGCGCACCCCATCCACACTAAAAATGTTTCAGCAAGAGGAACACCAATTAAAAGCAACGCTATTCCACCTATAAGAGCAACTAAAATACTCGTTCCAACCGTTCGCCTTGCATTTTCTATATCTCTAGCACCCACGTATCTTGCCAAAACGACGTTAGTTCCTATTGAAAGCCCAACGAATAAGCCTACCAGCAAAACGTTGAGCGAACTGTTTGCTCCAACCGCAGCAACTGCTTGCTCTCCAACGAAAACTCCCACCACAGCAACGTCAGCAGCGTTAAAAAGTATCTGCAAAATGTTAGTAAAAATGAAAGGTATTGAGTAAATAATTAATCTCTTAAATATTGAACCGCTCGTTAAGTCAAGTTCAGTTTTTGCACGCATGATTTTCTCCTGTTTGACATTCTGTGATTTTTTATAAAATAAAAAAGTAAAAAGATTAGCTCACGGAATTTCCGCAGTTAAAATCTTTTTACTTTAATAATCAAATATTTTTTTGTTTTTGCCTTTCCCAACGCAGGAAAACGCTCCTAAAAAAGTTCATACCAATTACTTAAACTCTTTTACTCTTCCGTTAACGTAAGTATTAAAAGATATTTTATATCCGCCTGTTTCAATCTCTTGCCCTTTTTCTGACAATTCCCAACCATCTGTTTGGTCTAAGTTAGGAAAAAAAACGTCTGCCTTACCGTCCGCATCCACTTTGGTTACAAACGCCTCCGAAACGTATGGCATCATAGTTTGATAAAACCTTGCTCCGCCTATAATATAAACGTCATCTTGCGGATATTTTAACAGTTCTTTTTTTAATTTGTCAAGCGTTTCAACAACGATACAATCATTTCTTTTAATCGTTGAAGAAAGTACGATATTTGCTCTGTTTTTCAATGGGTTTCCGCCCGGGAAAGAGCGGAGCGTGTTTGCGCCCATCACAACGATTTTGCCCGAAGTTTTACTTCTGAAAAATTTCATATCCTCGGGTATAGAAAACAACAAATCGTTATTTTTTCCTATTCCCCACTTTTTATCCACCGCAACTATTGCTTTCATTAAATTGCAACCTCAAACTTTGAGTCTATTTTATTAAATTTGTAATCCTCGATAATAAAATCTTCAACGGTAAAGTCATAGAAATTTTTAACATCTGGATTTAGCGTAACCTTAGGCGCACTAAACTGAGGATTTTTCATCATTTCTTTTATTACGGGAATATGCCTATCGTAAATATGAGCGTCTGCAATAACGTGAACGAGTTCGCCAACTTTTAACCCTGAAACCTGCGCAAACATCATCAAAAGTGCAGAATATTGAACAACGTTCCAGTTGTTTGCCACCGCAACGTCATTTGAACGCTGATTTAATATTCCGTTTAAGACGTTGCCAGAAACGTTAAACGTCATAGAATATGCACAGGGATATAGATGCATTTCATGCAAATCGTCAAAGTTATAAATGTTTGTCATAATACGCCTTGACGATGGATTGTTTTTCAAGTCGAAAAGAACTCTGTCAACCTGGTCGAACATACCCTCTTTGTACTTGCTCTTTTTTGCAAGTTGATATCCGTAAGCCTTACCGATAGACCCCGTTTCATCTGCCCAAGAATCCCAAATATGACTATTCAAATCATTTACGTTATTAGATTTTTTCTGCCATATCCAAAGAATTTCATCAACGGCAGATTTAAAAGCCGTTCGGCGGAGGGTTAGAATAGGAAACTCTTTTGTCAAATCGTATCTATTAACTATACAGAATTTTTTAACGGTGTGAGCGGGTGTTCCGTCATGCCATTTAGGACGAACGGGAAGGTCTGTATCCCAAAAACCGTTTTCAATTATATCGGTGCAATTCTTGATAAATATTTGGTCTGCTATACTCATTTTTATCTCCCTTATCTTTTGTTAAAATGCGTCTTTACTGTGTTTTTTCCATCTCTTCGCTATAAACGAGAGTACAATTCTTTTTGGGGCAATTTTCATTAATACATTCAAAAATTTATTGAAAAAGCCCGGTATATATTTAATCTTATTCTTTCTTACCGCTTTAAGCGATTTTTCGGCAACAAACTCAGGAGATTTTGCCGAAAGTTTCCCCCAAAAGCCTTGTGATTTTATTTCCTCTACAATATCCGCTCTCGTATAAACTCCACCCGGCATAACCACCGTTACCTTTACTCTATCTTTTTTAAGTTCGTAATGCAGAGCGGTAAAGAAATTTGTTAACATTGCTTTGGTTGCGCTGTAAACTGCAAAATAAGGCATAGGCGTTACGCCCGACATACTGGATACAGTTAAAATTTCTAATTCACGTTGCTCTTCTCTTCTTGTAAGCAATGCGTGAGTTAATGCAAGAGTTGATTCTGCGTTAACTTTTATTTGGCGAAGAAGTTTTTCTTCGGTGTATTCTGTAAAAGCCTTTTGAGTGTCTATACCCGCAACGTTTATAATCTTTACAAACTTAATTGCTTTTTCATCAATAACCGAAAGAAGTTTCTTTCTCGAACGCTCACTCGCTAAATCGCAAGGCGTTCCCTCGACCGCTACCGGATATTTGGATGTTATCTCGGATTTAAGAGCGGAAATTTTACCTTGGCTCCTGCCCGTTATAAAAAGATTACACCCACTCTTTGCAAGGGCAAACGCAAACGCTTTGCCTATACCACCTGTGGCTCCACTTATAAACGCATATCCCATAACTATTTAGCAGTAAGAACTTTACTGCTTACTCCTTTAACCATTCCGAGTTTTCCAGAAAGGCTGTTTATTATCTCTTGTGGCGCATCCATAACCACGCTTATAACGTTTACCGACCTTTCTTTATATGGGATACCCATTCTGCCAATTATGTATTCTCCAAACGAATGGAGAGTTGAATTGATTTTATCAACGGCGTTTATATCACTTACTATAATCGCCACTACTGCAATTTTGTTTTCCATTTATTCTCCTTTTTAATATTTTACCACAACGTAAAACTTTTAGCAATAAAATTGCCCTTTCTTTATTGCATCTTTTAATTTTTCAATTGCCTTTTTTTCTATTCTAGATATGTACGAGCGAGAAATTTTAAGCATTATAGCAACCTCTCTTTGCGCATAATTCTTTCCACCTTTTAGACCATACCTTAAACATAACACGGTATATTCTCTACTCGTCAAAACTCCTTTTATAAATTGCAAAAACTTTTCTCGCTCTATCGAATTGTCAACAGTCTTAAAAACAGAATCTTCCTTTTCTGAGAGTAAGTCCATCAATGTTAACTCGTTTCCGTCTTTATCCGTTCCGACTGGGTCTGACAAATAAACGTCATTTTTATGCTTTTTGTTTGCTCTAAGTAGCATTAAAATTTCGTTCTCTATGCATCTTGCAGTGTAGGTCGCAAGTTGAGTACCTTTACCCGATTGATAAGTATTTACAGCCTTTATTAGACCTATACTCCCCACAGAAATTAAATCGTCCGTTTCTGCTGCCCCCGAATATTTTTTTACAACGTGTGCAACAAGTCGCATATTGTGTGTTATAAGCTTTTCCCTTGCCTTTTCATCACCCGCTCTCATTCGCCTTAAACACTCAGCCTCTTCTTCTTGACTTAATGGCTTTGGGTATGACGAATTACCTATAACGCTTCCCGTAAAAAAAGTTATCTTGCCAAGTAAAAAACTCAAAAAATTCCAAAACATTATACAACCTCCGAATTTTCCTATGCTAATTGTATGCTTATACTTTTTTGCTATTTCCTAGTTGCTAGTCCATTTCTTGTCATATATCGCTTTACTTATTTTTTTTATCTGTTAATATACTCTCGGCGTTTGGAAAAAAATTAAAGGGGGAGCACCATATTAGAACCTGTTACTATCTAAACTTTCACCGTTTTTTTAAGCGGTTAAGAAAATTCGAACTTTTATACGAGGAGAAAAATCACGCTCGCCCTTAAAGTAGGTGACGTATGGAATTTCAATTTTATTCAGAATTTTTTTCTTCATTTTCCCTGCCCACGCTATTAATCGCTTTAATCGTTTCAATAGTGTGTGCGCTCACCGACAAACTACTAAAAGATAAAATAAGTTATGCGGTTAAAAACCAAATTCCCTTTATCTTGTCGGTCGTTTTGTACTTTATTTACCACTTGATTTTCATAAGCCGTGCTATTAGTTTTGACAATCAAATTTTTCTGTCCGGAATAGTTTGCGGGACAGTTTCAACGGTTATGACTAATCTTTTTGCAAGAATAAAAAGAGGCGACGTTAATACCTCTGCAAGCGCAACCGTTCTTTTAATCGAGGGATTAATAAACGGATTAGTGCCAGAATGTATAAAAACTGACGTTGCAATCAAGTTGGAGCAAGCGTTAGTTGGCCTCGACTTATTAAGCCAAGGTCAAACGCAAAAAGAAACTCAACATGATAATGCTAAACAAGTTATTCTTTCAATAATAAAGGCAAATCTTTCGACCGACTTTGACGTTAATGATGAACAACTTCTCGCTCTTGCAGAGCTCATCATAAAGTCGGTTTACTCTATTACAAATTAAATTGCAAAGCAAAAGGTGTCATTCTCTAATTCGGAATGACACCTTTTCTTACTTGGAATAAAAAACCTTTTAATATAAATACTACCTTTATGAAAATAACCACCGATTTATCAAAAAACCTTGAATATTTTAAAAAACATATTATTTCTGACGATATTACCTTTTTAGAATTTAAAATTGCAGAGAATTCTGCTTGCTTAGTTTTTGTAAACGACTTAATCAACAAAGATTCGGTTGGAGAATTAATATTAAGACCCGCTTCGATTTTCAACGGTAATCTTACTAGCACGTCATTGACCGAAATTTTTCTAAGTCCAGAAAAAAAGGAAATTTTTGACACCGAGGATTTTTTGAGCGAACTTCTTCTCGGAAACGCAATGCTTCTAGCAGATAACTTCGGTTTTGCACTTTCTTTCGGTTTTAAACAGTTTGAACGCCGAGCAATAAGCGAACCTCCAACCTCTACCGTGTTAAAAGGCCCAAGAGAAGGCTTTGTGGAAAGTTTACCCGTAAACGTTTCACTTATGAGAAGAAAACTGAAATGCCCTGAACTAACGTTTAAAAATCTTAGCGTTGGAAAATTTTCCAAAACTCCCGTCGCTCTTTGTTACCTTAGAGGAATTGCCGACGACAAATTAGTTAAAAAATTAGAAAAAAAACTGCAAACTATAAATATAGATGCGGTTTTGGATTCTTCATATATTTCAAAGTGCCTAGGTGAACACGACGTTTCAATTTTCAAACAGATAGGAAACACCGAAAAACCAGACGTTTTAGCCGCTAAAATTTTAGAAGGGCGTGTAGCAATTTTAGTTGACGGCTCGCCTATCGCACTTACCGTGCCATACCTTTTATTAGAAGACTTTCAGTCTCCGAGCGATTATTATAACTCGTCGTACAGCGCAACTGTTGCAAGACTTTTAAGGCTTTTATCTATTATGATTGCTTTGTTTTTACCTGCTTTTTTCGTTGCGAGCGAACTTTTTCATCTGCAACTCATACCGCTTAGTTTTCTTCTAACTATCGTTAACAGTATTAAGGGTATTCCTTTATCACCCAGTTACGAGATGTTTTTTACACTTATGATTTTTGAAATTCTAAACGAGGCTAGCGTTAGAATGCCTAAATACGTGGGAATGGTCGTATCTATCGTTGGCGGTCTTGTTCTCGGTGAGACGGCTGTTAACGCAGGGATAATTTCAGCACCAACGCTAATGATTATCGCACTTTCTGGAATTTGCCTTTACACTGCGCCCGAACTAGAACAAACTTTTTCAGTTTTAAGGCTATTTTTCTTGATAATTGCAGGCTCTTTTGGCGCATATGGATTAATCGTTCTCGTGGCGATGCTTTTGGTGTATTTGATAACCTTTGAAAATTATCAAACACCGTTACTTGCTCCCTTTTCGCCACTCGTAAAAGAGGACTTAAAAGATACCTTTTATAAAGGATTTTTATGCGAAATGACTAACCGACCAAAATCCATTAAAAACACAAACAAAAAGAGAATATCCATCTCAAAAAAGGAGAATTAAATGCAAAAAGAATTAAAATCAAGACAGGTTTGCCTATTTTTTATAGCGCTTGTACCTATCGTTAAACTGTTCACAATGCCAAGTATTTCTGCATCTTTTGCTAACGAAGATATGTGGATTTCTGCTTTATTCTCAGTTATTTTAGACGCTTTAACTATTATTATTCTCTTTTCTGTTTGCAAACGGGAAAATAAGGGGTTTTTTGAGTTGCTAAGCCAAACTTTTGGTAAAGGTTTTTCTATATTTATACTTTGTCTGTATTTTATTTATTTTACGCTAAAAGCTATTATCCCTCTTGGAGAACAAAAAGATTACGTTGAATTAACCTTATACACGTTAATGCCGACAAAATTTTATTTTATGCCCTTTTTCCTATTTGCGTTTTATATTTGCACCAAAAAGTTAAGGGTTTTAGGTAGAGCGTCTGATATATTATGGTTATTTACTCTAATCGGTATATTAATCTTGTTCTCTCTATCAATAACCAACGCTGATTTTTCTGCAATTTTACCCATAGGTGCAAGAGGTGTTTTTTCAGTGATAAACGGCTCTTATCACACAGCAACTTGGTTTGGCGATGGCGTTTACTTTATGTTCCTTACGGGGGAATTTGTCTATGGCAAAAAAGACGGAATTAAAATATTTTTTTCCTATCTTGTAGGCGCTATTGCCGTGGTGATTTTTGCAATAATTTTTTATTCGGTTTTTACTTTTATTGCGCCTAGACAACGCTTTGCCTTAACAGAAATTTCAAAATACTCAACGGTAATTAATAATATCGGAAGATTTGACTATATAGGCATTTTTATGTTGCTGTTTTCAAATATGTTTGGACTTAGTTTACCACTATTTTTTTCTGCAAGAATATTAAACCACATATTTAAGTTTAAGAAAACCTACCTTGCGCCTCTTATAACCGTTGGAATACAAGTTTTAATAATGCTATTTTTTGAACAGTACTTTTTCTCTATCGAAAATTTTATTCTTAACTATGCTAGCGCATTTTTTATTCTTTTATCCAACGTTTTCCCTGCCGTTTTTTGCCTTGCGGTTAAATTTAAAGGCAAAAAGGAGATAGCAAATGCAAATTCGTAAAGCCAAAATTGTTATGATTGTTATCGCTATTGTTTTCATTTTTTTCTTTTCTAGCGATTTCGGGCTTATAGACGTTGAAAAAACTTCAATCATAACTGCAATAGCGATAGATAAAGCTGATGATAACGATTATCTTTTAACAGCGCAAATTGCCGTTCCAGAAGCAACAGACACCAACAGCGAAAACTTAAAAACTCAAATTTCTGGAAAAGGCTCAACGGTTGGCGAAGCATTAAAAGATTTGGGCGACCTTTCAGGTTGGTTTCCAAAACTTTCTTTTTGCAACCTTATTATAATTGGGAAAGAACTTGCGTCAGATAACGTTATAAAAGTGCTAGATTACTTTGCAAAAACGTTAAGGGTTCAGGATTCTGCACTCGTTGCATTAAGCGAAAGTACTGCGAAAGAACTACTATCCCTTTCCACTCCTCTCGATAATATTTCTGCTTTTGCTCTTCAAAAAATAATGTTAAAGAACACGGGTTTCGATAGAGACGTTGCCGATACCGACGTTAAAACTTTTTGCTCTTCTCACTATTCTTTTTCAAGTTCTGCTTATATGCCTATTATCAAAGTCATACCTGCTGGTGATGAAGCATCTAACGGCTCTGGGTCTAGCGGAAGTCAAAACGGTTCAAGCAGTGGCAATGCAACAAACGGTGGAAATTCCGACAAAAGCAAAAGTGATAAACTCTTTGACGCTAGGTCGACGGCTCTTTTTAAAGAAGGAAAAAAAGTTGGCGAACTTGATTCTGATTTAACCTTAGCATTTAATTCGGTTATATCAACTTTTAAAGGTACAACTATTCCAGTTAAAGTTGATGGAAAAGGAAACTATCTTTTATCGGTATTAAAAAGTTCATCTAACACTTCCTTAACTGCTACCGACGACAATTTAACTTTCAACGTTACTGTTAAACTATATTGTAAAATAAGCGACCACAGTGCAGACGGTTCCGACCAAGCACTCTCTCAAAATAAGCCCTTACCAACAGAAGTTATAAACGAAGCTAAAAAATATTTTTATGAAAATCTCGAAAAACTAGTTGAGGTTTCAAAGAGCACGCAGTGCGATTTTTTTCATATAAAAGAAAAACTGTATCGCTTTAATAATAAGCAATACAGCCGATATAAAGATAATTATCTTTCAGTTTTAAATGCAAATATAAACGTTGATATTAGCGGACAAAAATAGGCTACTACGAAAAAATTGCGTTTACAATTTCATCACCGTTTGCACCGGCAATATAATCTCCTATTGATTTGAATGCAACAACAAGGCTACTCTTTTGAAATTTTATTCCAGAAAGGCTTTGACAAAATTCCGAAACATCTTTCTTTGAAAAGAAATCGCCAGTTATATTAATTTCTGCCATCATACCTTGTTCGGTATTAAAGTTTAGTGTGAAAATACCAAAATCAAACTTCTTTGTAAAGACGTTTTTACCTTTTGGAGAACTGCCTATATTCCACTGGTAACTAGAATATTTATCTATAACCAGTTGGTTGATTTTTTCTAAATCGTTATCAGATAAATTATATTCCTCGCAAAAACTTAAAAACTTATTTTTTAATCCGTTCTTAAATTCTTTAATATCTATTTTGTCTTTTAAGCAATCCAAGATATTTGTTACTCTTGCTCTAACAGATTTAATACCCTTGCTTTCCATTTTTATCTTTGACGGATTAAGCGCATTACCAAGAACGCTCATATCAGACGAAAAGAGCAAGGTTCCGTGATGCATTATTCTGTTTTTATAAACAGTTTGTGCGTTGCCAGAAATTTTTTTACCATCAACAGTTATGTCGTTTCTCCCGGAAAATTTTGCATCAACTCCAAGTGAATTCAAATACTCTATAACGGGCTTTGTAAACTCTTTATAATTATCAGCCTCACTGTCAAATGGCGCAATTACGGTATAGCACAGATTCCCTAAATCGTGATAAACTGCTCCCCCACCCGTTAAACGCCTTACAACCTTTATCCCTTCTTTTTCAGTATAAGGCAGATTGACTTCCTCTATGGCGTTTTGATTTGCGCCAACGATAACCGCAGGCGCATTTATCCACAGATAAAAATAATATCCGTCAGTTTGTTTTAAAAAATATTCTTCGGAGGCAAGATTAAAGTATGCATCCGTGTTGTCGTGAGTAATAAACTTAAACTTTTGCATTTTAATACCTAAATAAGAATTTTCGGGGGCTGAATTCAGCCCCCGAGTTTAGACTTTTATTAAACGCCTTTCTTTGCTTTACGCAATGCTTCTGCATCAGAAGTGTTGAACTTGCTAACGTGTCCTTTAAGCGGGAGGATTTTATCGTTGATGTTATCGATAATCCAATCTGCTTGTGGGAAGAATTCAGCATCAAATTCATACGGAGGAGTAATCCAGTTCTGAGCGCCACAAACAACTGCGGGTGCATCGAGGTAATCGAAACAAAGTTCTGAAATGTTTCTTGCGAAATCGTTAAGGATTGAACCTCTTGCACAAGCGTCAGAAGCGAGAATGATTCTGCCAGTCTTCTTAACTGATTCAACAACCTTTTCGTAGTTAAATGGAACAATAGACCTTGCGTCGATAACTTCTGCTTCAACACCGTATTTTTCAGAAAGAATTTTTGCTGCGTCCATTGCTCTGTAAAGGGTTGCACCGATGGTAAGAATAGTAACGTCGCTACCAACTCTCTTGATATCGGGTTCGCCGAGCGGGATTTCATAATATCCTTCCGGAACGCCTTCTTTTCTGAACTCTTCGCCCTTGTCGTAAATTCTCTGGCTTTCAAAGAAGATAACGGGGTCAGTTCCGTTGAGGGCTGCGTTCATAAGACCCTTAGCGTCGTAAGGAGTAACAGGGAAGCAAACTTTAAGTCCCGGAACGTGTGCGGGAAGAGCAACCCAGTCTTGTGAGTGTTGTGCGCCGTACTTAGAACCTACTGAAACACGGAGAACAACAGGCATTTTAAGAATGCCAGAACTCATTGCTTGCCATTTAGCGAGTTGGTTGAATATTTCATCACCTGCTCTGCCCATAAAGTCAGCATACATAAGTTCTACTATAACTCTACCACCGCAAAGACCGTAACCTACTGCTGAAGATACGATTGCTGCTTCTGATATAGGAGAGTTGAAGAGTCTGTGGTAAGGAAGTGCTTCGGTAAGTCCTTTATAAACTGCGAATGCTCCGCCCCAGTCTCTAACGTCTTCACCATAAGAAGTGAGCGTGGTGTCTTTATAATATCTGTCTATTATTGCTTCAAACAAACCGTCTCTGATATTGAATCTCTTCATGTTAGAAACGAGTTGACCCTTTTCGTCGAAAGCGTAACGGAGTTTACCAGCGATTTGCTTAACTCTGGGGTTTTCTTCCATTGGGATTTTAACGTCCTTACCAACTTCTACCTTTCTGTCGCTCATGCTTTCAACAGCGCCGTTTGAGAACATAAGGTCTTCAACGTAATATGGGTCTTTCTTGAAATCAAGATAAGGTGATTCAACGGGGTCAGCAGCAAGTTTGCAAAGTTTGAGCATTCTTTCCTTAATGCTTGCAAGTATATCGTCAAACTTACCGTCGCTTTCAACCTTAGCGTCAACAAGCGATTTTCTGTAAGTTACAATCGGGTCGTACTGTTTCCAGTTTTCTACTTCTTCGATAGTTCTGTAACTCATTGAGTCCGAAGGTGAGTGTCCACCGTAACGATAAGTAACAACGTCCAAAAGAACAGGACCGTCGCCATCAACGAGGATTTTCTTCTTTCTCTTCATTGCGTCGATAACTGCGAGCGGATTAAATCCGTCTACCCTTTCAGCGTAAAGTTGTGTGGGTGATACGCCTGCGCCGAGACGAGCAAGGAAATCGTAAGCCATAGTTTCGCCTCTGGTCTGTCCGCCCATACCGTAACCGTTGTTGAAGAAGTTAAAGAGAATGGGAAGTCCACCCTTCTTCTCCCAAAGTTGACGATATTGGTCCATAGACGCAAAGTTCATTGATTCGTAAACGACACCGCAACCAACAGCACCATCACCAACGTTACTGATAACGATACCGGGTTTGTCGTTAACTTTTTTATAAAGAGCAGCGCCGAGCGCTACGGGAGCAGCACCACCAACGATTGCGTTGTTAGGATAAATTCCGAACGGGAGGAAGAAAACGTGCATTGAACCGCCCATTCCTCTGTGGAAACCGGTGCGACGAGCAAAAATTTCACTCATAAACCCATAAAGAAGGAAATCTACTGCAAGGTCTTTAACGTTGCCAGTTTTGTTGAATTTTTCAACGGGAGCAAGCGTTTCACCACCCATAAAGTCCTTCATTATTTGATAAAGTTTGTCCTCGGGAAGTTTGTTGATTGAAGCAAGACCACGAGCCAAAACTTCGCTGTGCGACCTATGTGAACCAAAAGTCATATCGTCCATATCGAGGATATATGCTTGACCTACTGCTGCTGCTTCTTGACCCATTGAAAGGTGCGCAGGACCGGGATAAGAATGCTTAAAGCCTTGATATTCTCCTTTGATTTTGATTTCGTTTATCATGCTTTCGAATTCTCTTAGCATTGCGATATCATTAAAGATACGAACAAAATCGGCTTTTTTGAAGTTTTTCTTTTCATCTTCAATAGTTTTGTTGTAAACGTTAACAGGGATATCCGTGAACGATACTTTGCCTTGCGCCCTAATAAAATTAGGGTCGATAACTAGATTTTTTGGCATTTTTTATATCTCCTTATAATTTTTCAAATTTATTAGATTGCAAAAATCGCTTCTCTAACGATTTCACATACGGTTGGATGCGGGAACACGAGTTTTTTAATGTTTTCAATATCAACTTCTAAATCTATCATTGATGAAACGCTAACGATAAACTCTCCTGCATAAGTTCCGATAATATGTGCGCCAACCAAAGTGTTGGTTTTGTTGTTTACAATGAGTTTGCAAATTCCGTTAAGGTCGGTGTTTTCTGCGATATATCTACCAGAGAAAGTGAGAGGTATAGAAACAACTTTAACGTCTAATCCCTTTTGTTTTGCACTCTCCTCTGTTTCGCCAACCGAAGCAACTTCTGGGTTGGTATAGATAACCGACGGTATAACGTTATAACGCATACGGTCTTTTTTGCCTAAGATGTTGTTTACTGCAACTTCTGCTTCTCTATATGCGGTATGTGCAAGCATAACCTTTGCATTAACGTCTCCAACAGCGTAAACGTTAGCAACGTTAGTTTTCATCATGTCGTCGGTAACTATTGCGCCACGCTCTAAATTAACTCCGATATTTTCAAGACCTATTCCCTGCGTTACTGCACGTCTGCCGATAGAACACAATATCTTATCAGCCATAACTTTTTCACTCTTTCCGTCTTTTTCGTAAACTACGCCGTCTTTTTCAACAGCAGTAACTTTGCATCCGAGTTTGAATTCTACACCTTTCTTTTCGAGACTCTTTTGCAAAATACCCGAAATTTCGTTTTCGGTAGGACCTGCAATTTTATTTAACATTTCAACGACGGTAACCTTTGAACCAACCGAAGAGAAATAACTTGCCATTTCAAGACCGATAACGCCACCACCGATAACGGTTAGTTTTGCAGGAATTTCGGTTAAATCTAATACTTCTCTGTTGGTCATTACAACGCCTGCTTCGAGGTTTTCTCTAAGACCTGGAATCGGAGGAACAACGGGCATAGAGCCTGTTGCAACAATCAAACGCTTAGCAACAAATTTTTCTTCGCCAGCCTTGATAACGTATCCGTCATCACACTTGCCTTCGATATAGCCTTCGGTTTCTTTCATCGTAACCTTGTTTCTTTTGAGTTGAGATTTAACGCCTGAAACAAGCATTTTTACAACGCCGTTCTTTCTTTCAACTACAAACTTTTGGTCAACGGTCGCTTTGCCTACGCCGTTTACACCGTAAGCAGATGCGTGGTTTGCATAATCAAAAACCTTTGCCGAGTTAAGGAAAGTTTTACTTGGAACACAACCTTCGTTAAGACAAACGCCACCAAACGCTCTCTTTTCGATAACCATAGTTTTTAATCCTGCGTGTCCTGCTCTTTCTGCGGCAAGGTATCCGCCGGGGCCACCACCGATTACTATTAAATCAAAAATTTCCATAATATTCTCCTTTATTGTTAAATGGAATCAGCCATAAGATTTACGCTGAAATTTTCAAGATAATCTTTGAGGTCCTTTAAGAATCTAGATGCAGGCGCACCGTCAAGTGCTCTATGGTCGTATGAAAGTGATAGTGCCATTGCGGTGTAAGGAATGATTTCTCCTTCCTTTCCTAACTTGATTCTAGTTTCCAAAGTGTTAACGCCTAAAATACCAGTTTGCGGAGGATTTACAACGGGAGTAAAACTTTCAATTCCCATAGTTCCAACGTTACTGATAGTAAAACTACCACCTGTAAGAAGTTCGGGTGCTAACTTTCCGTCTATTGCGTCTTGTGAAAGTTTCTTTGACTTAACTGCAATTTCTGAAAGGCTCATGGTATCTGCACCAAAAAGGGTGGGTACTAATAATCCTCTGGGCGTATCGGTTGCGATACCCATATTAACGTGTTCAAAATAACGCATAGTGTCGCCATTAATGAGATGTGCATTCAAATCTCTATGTTTTTTAAGCACTCTTGAAACAGCGTATACTATAATATTGTTTATTGTGATAGACGGTAATTTTAAGGTTTCTGCATTGTCTTTTAAGAATTTTCTGAAATTCATAACGTTTGTGCAGTCGAAAGAAATGGTATGTGTAAGTTGAGCCATTGTTGAAAGGCTTAGTACCATATTCTTTGCAATAACTTTTCTGATGTTAGACATCTTTTCGTCCTTAAACGCCTTAAAGTCTGCGCTTGCAGGTGCAGAAGCAGCAACAACGGGCTGAGATGCCACGGGTGCGGGTGCAACAGCGGGTGCACATTCTGCTTTGGGAGCAACGCTTGCGGTGCGAACGTCTCTTTCAATTATTCTACCGTTGGGACCTGTTGCCGTTGCAGTAGATAAGTCAACGCCAAGTTTTTCAGCGAGATTTTTTGCTCTCGGAGATGCAAAAATTCTTCCACCGTCATTATTAGCAACGGTTGCTTGAACTGTTTGTTCAACAACGGGAGCACTCTTAACTTCTTCAACAGCGGGTGCTGCTGCAACTGCTCCACCAGGAGCAAGAGGAGCAGGGTCGTCCCCTTTCTTGCCTACTGCTGCGATATTTGAAAGAACGGGTACTTCGTCCCCTTCTTCACAGAAAAGAGCCAAAACTTCTCCCTCGATTTCTGCTTGATAGTCAAACGACGCTTTGTCCGTTTCATAAGAGAACATAACGTCGCCAACTTTTACTGAGTCGCCAACTTTTACGTTCCATTTTGTCAAAATACAACTTTCAACCGTTATACCTGCTTTTGGCATAGTAATTGGTTTTGCATTGGTAGATTTTGCGGGCGCTGGTGCAGGAGCAGGTACGCTTTCTACCTTAGATGCAGGTGCTTCCTTAACTTCTTCAACAACGGGAGCAGATGCGCCGTTTGGAGCAAGAGCTGAAAAATCTTCACCTTTCGAACCTACTGCGGCAATATTCGTGAGAACAGGTACTTCATCTCCTTCTTCACAGAAAAGAGCCAAAACTTCGCCCTCAACTTCTGCGGTCAAATCAAACGACGACTTGTCCGTTTCATAAGAACAGATAACGTCGCCAACCTTAACAGTGTCGCCAACCTTAACGTTCCAGCTGGTTAGAATACAACTTTCTACCGTAATGCCTGCTTTGGGCATCAAAATCGGTTTTGCCATAATAATCTCCTTTTCAGTTATTTATATTATTGTATTATATTTTCTTTGCGTTTGCGAGGAGGTATTTTTCTGCTTCGTCAGACCAAATACCATTATGTCTTTCACAAATTTCAGCGAGGTCTGCAAAGAATTTATCGGTTTTGCCGAGTTCAGCGAAGTCTGCAATAGCCGTCATAGGCATTGAGATATGCGTGTAAGCAAGTTTCTTTGCACCCTTGATATTGGGAAGATTGAGCGTTGTGTCTATAACGCTGTCAAGACCGCCAACGTGTGAAATCATTATTGCGGGGTTAATTCTGCCTTCGCCTGAAAGTTTAAGCGCTTCTTTAAGGTCGGTGGTATTTCCGCCCGAAGTTCCGGTTATTCTGTGGAAAGAATAGTGAACGTCATAGAAGTTAAACTTTGCCGAAAAGTCGGTTTTAGTAGGACCAGCAAAGAAGTTCAAGCATCCGTTATAAGCCAAGAGTGCGTCGCCCTGTTCGATTAGGGGTGCAACGGGAGCATAAACAAACACGTCGTCAAAACCGTTACCGCCGTTGAGTTCTTTCATATAAGCAACGGGGTCCTCAATAGCAGAGGTGTTAACGTAAACGAGTTTAACCCCGTTTTTAGCAGCGTCTTCAACAGTGAGAAGAGTTGCCGCTCTATCAAGTCTTGATTGGTCTATATCTGTTACTACCATAAGAGAAGGCTTTCTGTCTCCATGAATACCATAATCAACAGCGCCAAGACCCATAGGTCCAACACCTGCAAGTATTGCTACTGCGCCACCCTCTTTAATTCCCATTTCGTGAGAGTGTGTTTCGTATACGCTGTGATAGTTTTCGTGATAGCCAGCAATTATACACGACATGGGTTCTGCAAGAGAAGCCTTAAAATAACTTTCTCCCTCATAAGGAATGAGACAATCTGTTTCCATAACTTCGTTAGGGATAACAACGTAAGTTGCATCTCCTCCGATATAGTGATAAGAATATCCGGGAGCAGCAACTGGGTTTTCAGGAAGGTTCATTGCTGGTTGAATACCGAACTTCATTCCCTCTTTGAAAAGGTGTTGCCACTTTTTGCCGACTTTTATAATATCACCACAAAATTCATGTCCGATAATAACGGGGTTTGTTGCCACGTCGTTGGGAACTCTTTTGTGGTTAGCACCTTGAATAGCCGCTTTATAACTGGACATACAAATACTGTCCGATACTACTTTTGCTAAAATTTCATCATCTTTAATTTCGGGCAATTCAAATTCTTCAAGTCTCAAATCACTCTGCCCGTAGAGTCTAACTGCTTTGGTCTTCATTAGGGTGATATCCTCCTAGTTTTTTATTCTTTAATATTATAACATAAAATATATATTTTGCAACCACTTGAATTTAAGTTGCAAATAAAATATTTTTATGATAAAATGTAAACATAAATAAACAGAAATGTGCAAATATCGTGTTAAAACTTGCGAAAAAGGAGAAAAATATGCTCAGTCTTGAACGCCAAGAAGAAATTTTGGAGATTTTGAACAAGAATAAATCGGCAACTGTTGAAGAACTTGCTGCTGAACTTTTTGTCAGTGGAGCCACCATTAGAAGAGATTTAAGGTCTATGGAAAAACAAGGACTTATCAAGAGGTCTCACGGTGGGGCTATGCCGTTTAAATCTAGCGCAGAAGAATCTGCGTTTGCAATTAGAGAACAGGAAAATACTTCGGCAAAAAGAACTATTGCCAACCTTGCCGTCAAACTTATTAAAAACGGCGATTCGGTTTTTCTCGATTCGTCGAGTACCGTTGGCGTAACCATTCCCCTTTTAAACAATTTTAATTATTTATCCGTTACCACGACCGGACTTAGAAACGCACTATTATTATCACAAACAAACAATATTAAAATCTATATTGCCGGCGGACAAATTCAAAATCATTCAAACTCTATCGTCGGCTCTGACACAATGGATTATATTTCAAGAATCCATGCGGACATTTCTTTAATTTCTTGCTCGGGAATCAATCTTCAAAGCGGTTTTACTGAATCTAGTATAGAGCAAGCAAAACTTAAACTTCAAATGCGTAAAAACTCTAACAAGGTCGCAATGCTTTGCGACAGCACTAAGTTCGGCAAAACTTTCCTCTGCACAGACTTTGACTTTGATGATATTGATTATCTTATAACCGACAAGACTCCCCCTATTGAATACGTTGAAAAGATTGCTCAAACAAAATGCAAACTTATAACCCCTGAAAATACTAATTTTTAGCAAAAAAACTCTCAACCTTAAACTGTTGGGAGTTTTTTGTGCTTATTAATATTTTACACTGTATAATATATCTTCGTAAGTAGGCATTGTTATAAAATCTTTACCTACTAACAATTCCATGCTGTCTGCGTGTTTTCTTAGTTCGTTCATTCCTTTTAGCAATACGTTCTTTGCGTACTTTGCTTTTTTCAAATTACTCCAAGAAACGTTGTATTTGCTTTCTGATAAAATCAACTTTTCCAACGACACTGCAAATTGTTCTGACAAATTAGAAATTTGTTCAAGCAATTTGCTCTCTAACGAACAGGGAAGATTTAATTGCTTTTTAAGCGTCAATTCCTTCATCAAGAATTTTTCATACCCTATAACCGATGGAGCAATTTCTTTCCTTGCCATATCAATAGCGGTCAGAGCCTCAATGTGCACTATATTACTGTAATTTTCTAACAAAATTTCCGTTCTTGAATTAATTTCACTCTTAGATAAAACGTTGTGTCTTTCAAAAAGGGCAATATTTTTAGAATCGGGGTAATGGCTAAGCGCATCAACCGTTGATTTAAGATTTAACAGTCCTCTCCTTTTTGCCTCTTTCTCCCATTCCTTTGAATAGTTGTTTCCACTAAATAATATACGTTTATGGTTTCTTATTGTTTCTTTAATCAAACCACTTAGTTCTAGGTTAAAATCTTCGCAATTTTCTAACCTATCGGCAAAAACTCTTAACTCTTCGGCTACTATTGTGTTGATAATGAAATTAGGGCATGCTATATTCGCAGATGAACCAACCATTCTAAACTCAAACTTATTGCCCGTAAATGCAAACGGCGAAGTTCTGTTTCTATCCGTTGAATCTTTTGGTATGGTCGGAAGAACGGAAACACCAATTTTAAGTTCGGTCTTTTCTTTTGCGCTATACTCTTCACCCCGCTCAATCGAACGGAGAATATCGTCTAATTCTTCACCCAAATATATTGATATTATGGCAGGAGGTGCTTCTGACGCTCCCAATCGGTGGTCGTTTCCAGCCGAAGCAACACTTATTCTTAGCAAGTCTTGATATTCGTCAACAGCCTTAATAACAGCCACTAAGAAAAGCAAGAATTGAGCGTTAGCATTTGGAGTTGCGCCAGGGTCTAACAAGTTCTCACCAAGGTCTGTTGAGATTGACCAGTTATTATGCTTTCCGCTACCACTAACAGATGCAAAAGGTTTTTCGTGCAACAAGCAAACCAAATCATGCTTATTTGCAACGCTTTTCATAAGTTCCATCGTGAGTTGGTTTTGGTCTGACGAAGTATTTGTTGAAGTGAATACCGGTGCAAGTTCGTGTTGAGACGGTGCAACTTCATTATGCTTTGTTTTGGCATAGACTCCAAGTTTCCACAGTTCTTTGTCAAGGTCTTTCATGTAGGCAGAAACTCTTGATTTAATCGCACCGTAATAGTGGTCTTCAAGTTCTTGACCTTTTGAAGGACGTGCGCCGAAAAGCGTTCTTCCACAATGTATGAGGTCCATTCGCTTTTCATACACACTTTTATCTATAAGAAAATATTCTTGTTCTGCGCCTACGGTGGGAGTTACTTTTTTAACCTTATCGTTGCCAAACAATCTCAAAATTCTAATCGCTTGTTTATTAAAAGCCTCCATAGAACGGAGCAAAGGCGTTTTTTTATCTAGTGCTTCACCGCTATAAGAACAAAAAGCCGTCGGTATATAAAGGCTTCCGTCTTTTACGAATGCATATGACGTTGGGTCCCACGCCGTATAACCTCTGGCTTCAAAAGTTGCCCTAAGTCCGCCAGACGGAAAACTTGATGCGTCTGACTCACCTTTAACAAGCGATTTTTCAGAGAATTTCATTATGACTTCGCATTCGCCAAACGGCTCGATAAAACTGTCGTGCTTTTCTGCGGTAATCCCAGTCATGGGTTGGAACCAATGGGTAAAATGGGTTGCGCCCTTTTCAATAGCCCAGTCTTTCATAACTGATGCAACCGTCTTTGCGTATTCGTGTGAAAGAGGTTTACCTGCCTCAATAGCACGTCGAACAGCGTCGTACGCCTCTTTGGGCAAACGCTCTTTCATAACTTTATCGTTAAACACCATTGTCCCAAACAATTCGGGAATTCTCTCTGCGCTCATAATTTCTCCTCTAAACGCTTGAAATTATAATGAATTTTATCATTATTGTAAATTATTGTCAAACACTTTCAACGTTCTTAAAATGTTGTCTATTGCAAATTTAAGATTTTCTTCACTTTTAGCACTATTGAAGTGAAATTTTATTCTTTCCGATAAAATTTCACATATTTTACTGGAAGAAAGAGTGCCCTTAAATGAATGTGAAATTAAAATGAATTTTTTCACAATGTTTACTTATAAAAATAATAAGAGTTAATCTTGAATTATAGTAGAAGTGATTATCAAATCTGCCGTAGCCACGTTGGTTGCGATAGGCACGTTATACACGTTTGCAATTCTAAGCAACGCTTTAACGTCAGGGTCGTGCGGTTGAGCCTGCAAAGGGTCGCAAAAGAAAATTATAACGTCTATTTTGCCTTCCGCAGCTTTTGCACCTATCTGTTGGTCTCCGCCGAGCGGACCTGAAAGATACCCTTTTACGTAAAGCCCCGTCGCCTCTGACACTTTCTTCGCAGTAGTACCAGTTCCACAAAGTTGGTATTTAGACAAAATATCTTTATTTTTAATCGCCCATTCAACTATTTCTTGTTTTTTATTATCGTGCGCAATAAGTGCAACTGTGGTTATTTTATTATTCATACTCTTCCTCATAATGTGTTGTTTATATAATTATAGTGTATAGTTTAAACAATGTCAAATCAAATACAAAAGAAGAATAGTTAAATAAATTACAAAAACAATGCGTATTTGTTTGCAACTTTTTAAAAGTTATGTTAAAATAGTTAAAGTTGCGGATATGGCGGAATTGGCAGACGCGCTAGACTTAGGATCTAGTGGGCGACCGTGGGGGTTCAAGTCCCTTTATCCGCACCAAAAGAGTTCTAAAACGAACCGTTAGGTTTGTTATGGAACTCTTTTTTGTTGTTAATAGAAAGAAAAGGGACTTGAATTAGGAGCCAGCAAACCTGTTTGCGTGTTCGCTGAAAGCGAAAAAATAGTCCAGTGGACTATTTTGCGGGAGGCTCGAGAGAAGCAAGTCCCTTTATCCGCACCAAAAGAGTTCTAAAACGAACCGTAGGTTTGTTGTGGAACTCTTTTTAGTATATAAAGAAATATTTTTAACGAAAAAAGACATCAAAAGATGGTCTTTTATTTTGGTGTGAAGGATTGGACTTTCGCCTGTGCGACCATACCCGATAAACAGTGGGTGTCCACTGTTTACCCTTTCGGGAAATTTGCAAGTGCAAATTTTCTCCTTAATTCAAGTCCCATCAATTTTTTAACGAAAAAAGACCATCAAAAGATGGTCT
>JAZRMR010000019.1:0-2180 GCA_045647765.1 Christensenellaceae bacterium | reverse complement strand
GGTTAAGGTAGCGGGGGATAGGGCAAGAAGTATCAACCCCGATATTATAATCGAGGAAAATAAAGTTTTTGTGACCGAAGAAGTTGTCAAAAATCTTGACTTTTCAAAGGTGGATTATATAGTCGACGCAATAGATAACGTGTCGGCAAAAATAGCACTTATAGTAAAGGCAAAACAAACGAATACGCCAATCATTTCAAGTATGGGTACGGGAAATAAACTCTGCCCCGAAATGCTTAAAATTGCGGATATTTCAAAAACGAGCGTTTGCCCACTCGCAAAGGTTATGCGCTATGAATTAAGACAACGCGGAATAAATCATACAAAAGTTCTTTTTTCAGAAGAAAAACCCATAACACCAAAAGATGAGGATAAAAAGACGGTAGCGTCAATCTCGTTCACACCGTCAGTCGCAGGTCTTTTAATCTCCGCCGAAGTTATTAAGGATATAATACTATTCGATAAATAAGAATTTGTAGGTGTGTGCAATGAACCTAATAGAATTAACTCACAAGAACGATATTTTACAAACATATGAGATTTACAAACACTGTATGTTTATGCCTACCGAAGAAAAGTTTAATAAGAAAGTAGAACAATTTCTGAATAATAACTCTGTAAAAATCTTTGCTTGTTTTAGTCACGGAAAGATTGTGGGTGTTATGGCTGTTTCTTTTATTGAACAGAAGAAAGTTGAGATATTAGGAATTGCGGTTGATTTATCTGCTCGTGGCAAAGGCATTGGTTCTTATATGATAAAACAAGTGATAAATAATTATGATTTATTGTCTGTATATGCTGAAACGGATAATGATGCCGTCGGTTTTTATCAGAAGAACAATTTTAGTATTACAGAATTCTCTGAAATTTATGACGGTGAAACGGTTATCCGCTACAAATGTGAATTAACCCAATTCCAATAGGTCGAACAGTTAGGAAAATAAGAATTTGACGGAGTGTATAATGAGCAAAAAATTAACCGAAATGAGTTTAGAAGAACTGTGGCAGTTGTTTCCTATCATTTTAACAGAACATCAAGAGTGTTGGAAAGAATGGTATTTGGAAGAAGAAACCCTGTTAAAGAAAGTTCTTCCAAAAGTCCAAAGGATAAGTAATATAGGAAGTACCGCGATTTCTTCCATTTGGGCAAAGCCTGTTGTTGATATTCTCGTGGAAGTTCTCAAAGAAAGCAACTTGTTTGATTATAAAGATTTGATTACAAACAACGGCTATATTTGTATGTCGCAAAGCGAAGATAGAATTTCTTTTAATAAAGGATATACCGAAAATGGATTTTCCGAGAAAGTATTTCATTTGCATTTAAGATATGCAGGGGATAACGATGAATTGTATTTTAGGGATTATCTTATCGAGTTTCCCGATATAGCAAAAGAGTATGAAAAATTAAAGATTTCTTTATGGAAAGAATACGAGCATAATCGAGATGCTTATACAAACGCAAAGACCGAGTTCGTAAAGAAATATACGAAAAAAGCAAAAGCTTTTTATGGTAATAGATACTAACAAATTCCAATTTATCGAACAGTTATCCTTGTGGAAAAATTCAAAAGTGTAGCACACTATACTTTGCAAGCAAAGTCGTGTGTTTTGCAAAGCAAAAAGAAAGACTAACGAAAATTATTCGTTAGTCTTTTATAATGCTCTAAAAAATCCCTAATGCAACCGACATAAGTCGTGTTTTTCTTTTTATTTTAATTCGTTTGCAAGTGCTTTAATTTGAGCAAGGTTTTCTTCTGAAACTGCAGAGAATATCTTAACGTTGTTTTCGGTAAAGGTAATATTTTTGCAGTTTTCTAATTTGCCTTTCATAATCTTTTGCGCTATCGGTGCCCAACTGCCGTTTTCAATAAAACCTATCGTTCTGTTTTGGTAGTTGTGTTCAACAAGCGTTTCAATAAATGTGTTCATAAAGGGGAAGATACTGCCGTTATAAGTAGTGGTCGCAAGAACTAATTTGCTATACTTGAACGAATCTTCAACTGCTTCTGCCATATCGTCACGAGCAAGGTCGAAAAGTGCAACCTTAACCCCGTCTTGTTCAAGTTGTTCTTTCAAAAGAAGAACGGCTTTTTTAGTATTTCCGTAAACCGAAGTGTAGCAAATGGTAACGCCCTCTTTTTCAGGGGTATAAGAAGACCATTTGTCGTAAAGGTCGATAT
>JAZRMR010000018.1:0-16882 GCA_045647765.1 Christensenellaceae bacterium | reverse complement strand
TATTTCCTTAATTAACTTTTGCATGTTTTTATTATGTAAAACGTATTCGTTAAGCGAAATCATATTGATAATAACTTCGTCTGCATCATCGGTAATAATACGTTTTCTAATATCTTCGGTGTAAGAAAGCATATTATCACGAGCGCGAACGAATTCATCATCGGCAAGTTCAAGAAGTCCTGCAAGACGGGCAAATTGCCTATTGATTTCCCTAGGTACACCAAAATCGCTTTTATAGCCTATATCGTGGTGTATTGCAGACCAAGCGTGTTGGAGTATCGTTCTAATTTGAATTTCAAATTTCTTGCCACAAATTTCATCGGGCCACTTATCGCCAAACGGAAGCGAACAAATATAGTGTAGTGATAAATACCCAAAAGCATTTTCTTTTAATAAATCCTTTTTATTAGAAGAATTTTCCCAGTCTACCACAAAACTTTCTTCAACTTTTTTACCTATTTTATCTACTTCGTCTGAAAGGAAACATATTACACGGCAACCAAGTATATCGGTAATATCTTCAAAAGTGTTATATCCATCACCCTTTCTTTCAAGTTTACCCGCTAAACTTTTTTCTTCTTTTACACGATGTTCAACTGCTAGAACGGTTAAACCTAAATTTTTAGCAATATTTGATAGCATATCGTGAACAACGTTGCCAAGGGTTACAAAGTGTTCTTTTTGTTTTCTATAATCTTCTAAAATTAACTTGCATTTTAAATTCATAATATCACCTTTTATTCAACAGTTAAAATGTCTGCAAACCCCGTTATTTCAAAAACGTCCATAACCTCTTCACGCACGTTTTTAAGTTTCATTGTGCCATTTTGTTGTAATTTCTTTTGAGCGCTAAGAAGTACGCGTAAACCTGCACTAGAAATGTATTCTAGGTTCTTAAAATCAAGGATAAGGCTTTTAATTTCACCTAAATTTTCATAGATTGTTTTATCAAGCGCAGGTGCTGTGATTGTATCTAGCCTACCAGTTATTTCCAAAACAAGTTCATCTGCGTTCTTTTTAATTTCAATAGTCATTTGTTATCTCCTTAAATTTTCTTTATCATAGTTAAAATATTTTCACCATTTTCATAAGCGTAAGTTACCAAATCCATAGTTTTCTTCGTTATGAAAATACCAAGTCCACCGATTTCGCGCTCTTCAGCAGATAAAGTAATATCAGGTTCTGGTTTTTTAAGAGGGTCGAAAGGAACACCTTTGTCTGCCATACGGAAGGTAATGTTTCTCGTTTTTTCTTCAAAAGAAATGTCAAACTTTACGTCGCCTTGCTCATTTCCATAAGCATAATGTGCAACGTTTACGAATACTTCTTCAATAGCAACGCAAATTGCCGTTTGAATCTTCATTGAGCATTGATATTTTTCTAATATTTGCTCGGTAAATGCAAGTACGTCCGTCAACGATTCGGTTTTTGCAGGGAACGTTCTACTTTCCACGTAAGTTTCTCCTTTTTTAAGTTTATAATCGAACATAAGCATTGTAATATCGTCAAATTGCGGTGCTTTTCCTACAAATTTATCAATATCCTTTTTCAGTTTAGACAAAAGTTTAGTTGGGTCAAGTTCAAGGCTTTTATTCATAAACGAAAGAAGTCTATCTTCGCCGTAAAGAACGTTATTTTCGTTCGTTGCTTCCGTAACTCCGTCCGTGTATAAGAATATTCTGTCACCAGCGTTAAGAGTAATTTCATTAACGCGATAACGCACACCTTCCATACCAGCAAGAACAAAGCCTGCACGAGTTTTTAAGTATTCAAAGCTGCCATCTGCACGTTTAAGTAGTGGTGGGTTGTGTCCTGCATTTGCAAAGGTTAGTTTACCCGTAGGTATATCTAAAATACCCATCCACGCAGTAACGAACATACCCGATTCGTTATTTTCACAAAGTTTTTGGTTGGCTTTTGTAAAAATATCATTAACCGACATACCGCTTTCCGCCAAGTCTTTAATTATCGTTTTTGCCGTCATCATAAACATAGCGGCAGGAATACCTTTTCCAGAAACGTCCGCCACTAAAAAGGCAACCGTGTTGTCGTTAAGTTTATAAAAATCATAGAAGTCGCCACCAACTTCTTTCGCTGCAATCATTTGTGCAAATATCTTATAATCTTCCACTTCAGGAAAATTTGTTGGAAGAGCAGAGAGTTGAATTTGCTTTGCGTATTCTAATTCTTTATCAATACGAGCCGCTGCTTCTGCGATATATCTTTTTAACGTTGCAACTGTTGAATTTATATCGTCTGATAAAGATGCAAACTCTTCGTTTGCGCGAACGTCTACCGTAACGTTAAGGTCCCCTCCCGTAATGCGCCCAAGCGAACTATTGACCTTTTTCAAATTGTTTATTATTACTCGTTTAATTAAAACGTAAATAAACACGAATAAAGCTGCAAAAACGATGATTTGCATAAATACGGCGGTGTAAACGGATGCGTCTCGCATAAAGGTTGCTTCTGCTTCGGGCATTGCGGCAATTATGCAATAGCCTTCAATAAACTTAAATACGTACATATATTTTTCGCTAGCATCAGTTATTCCATCAATAAGAGAGTCAGTATAAATCGTTGTAGCAGTTTTTCCGCTTAACATTTCCGCAGGTGGAGTAATGCCTATTTCAGATATTGATTTTCCTTTATATTCGTTATCAATAACCATATTAAGTTTATCGTCGCAAACGGCAACGAAACCACCCGAACCAACGTGTCGATTTTTAGTAACGTCAATAACGAAGTCGTTAAGCATTTTATGGAATTGTTCGGCGTCGTAACCTACTTGTATAAACCCACCGTTTTCAAGATTCATTGCAGCGTACTTTCTCCATACGCTTTCATCTTTACCCCTTGGACTATAATCCTGAACGAAAGAATCTTGAACTTTTAGTTTATCAACAAATTCTTTTGATTGCGACTTAATATTCATATCATAGTTTATAGAATCTGGTTCGGTTGAATATTTAATTATGCCATCTTTATCAACAACGTTAATTTCTTTAATTTGATATCTTTCAGTTAATTCAACTAAAGAAACGCTTGGATTTTGTTCATAGTCGTTTTTAACGTTTTTAGCTATATCAAGTAGTTGAGCGTTAGATTTGCCCTTTACGTCATTTTCAACGTCGTTTATTGCAGAAGTAAATACTTCTTGAGTTTCAACTTTAACTATTCCGTTTTGTAAAACATAAGTAAACGAACTCGTCGTTATAAAGGCAACTACAATACATATCAAAAGCCAACGCTGGAAAGTGTTTGCTATCCCTTCAGATTTTTTAGCGTTTCTTTCCAAGTTAAAAAACGAAATTATAAGTAAAGAAAGACCTACTGCGCTAGCGTTACCAATAATCATCGGAAGAGTTGCACCCTTGACAAATTCAAATGCATAAGAAGAATTGTCCATATTAGTAATAAAAATTAAAATCATATGGACGACTTCACAAGCGATTGCAATACAAATACCGTAAATCCAGTTAGGTTTTTTATCGTCGAACATCCATTTTCTAACGACTGCCGCCATAAGTCCTGCTAAAATTGTAGCAAGACTACACGCTACCTGCGTATATGTTCCTGCGCCCCAATAAACGGAAAAAAAGCGATAAAGTCCACCGATACACCCAGCAATTATTCCAGCAGGACCACCAAAAATTAATCCCGCTGATAAAGGAGCGGCATCACGAACGTTTACAACTGCGCCAAGCCATTCAACGCCAAAACTTGATGCAAATGCAGATGCCCCTCCAAAAAGAACGCCTATAACAATTTGTTTTAGAGCATATCTCCATTTTTTCATTGGCGTATATTTTTCAAGCAAATATATACCAACTGCTAAAATACAGTTAATAAGAGTTGATAGTATTAATAAACCCATTTAATACCTCCTATAACCCTAAAAGTTTACTTATTAAGTCTGCAACAAGGTTGCCTGCAACGCCAATTATGGTAAGCAATACCAAGTATAAAAACATACTGCCACGGCTTACTGAATTTTTATTAACGTTATAATAAAAATTAAAATGACCTTTAAGGTTAGTTTCTCTATTTTGTTGCCATTGGTATGTTATTACGTCTTCGCTTTTGTATCCTTTAGGTAAAAAGTCTTTGTATAAGTTTTCTTCTAACCTACGAATACGATAAGCCCCAGAATCGTTAAGTTCATAACTTTCATTAACAGAAAGTGTAACAACTGCTTTTTTTAATTTTTGGCGATGAAATGCTCCTATTTTTGTGATTTCTTCAGGTAAAAGCCTTGCTTCATTAATACGAATAGAATATCCGAATTTTTCTGCTACGATTGGGGTGGTTATTAAATCTTTTAATCTTTCCATAGCACTATTCATATCTTTACGAGGTGCAAATACTTCATCTAAGGATTTATGAGGCATTCTCCAAATAAAATAAGCCTCGTCATTATCTAAATAAGGGCGTAATTTTTCTAAGTCGATTTTCATAAGCGTTCCTTCACTTAGAGTATTAGTTTTAAATCCAAGCACGCTTACATGAACGATATCTACGATTTTTCCATTATATGCAATTTCCGAAGTGTATTCGTTCTTTTTATATTCGATGATACAAGATGCACTAAAAGTAGCTTGCAATATATTAGTATCGTTAAACTGAAAGGATACGTCCTCAATTTCTTCATTTTTAACTAAGAACGGCACATAAACGTTCATTGATTTACTTGCCTTAACCCCGCGAATACGAACGGCAAGGTCAACATAGCTTTTACCTTTCGGATTAAGCCAATCGTTTATGTATATTGTGCTAACGTCGTCGCCATCAATCCACACAGCCCAACCGTCGTCGGCAAACTTTCTTTCTTTTTTTGGCATTTCTTTACTCCTTATCTATCTAGTTTATAAAACTTTAGTTCCAGCAACGAACTTTGCCGTTATATTCTTCTCATCAAGCCCCAAATACACAGCCCTTTCCATTCTTTCAGCAAGATTAAACTCTTGTGGATGGACTAAAAGGTCGTCGTTTAACACAACTGCGTCAAATTCATAACCATCTTCAAAACTTCCTACCTTGCCAAAAAATTTTCCGCCACCTTTTGTTGCAAGGTAAAATGCTTCTGAAAAAACTAAAGGCTTATAATTTTCATCAACCATTCTAAAATACATTTTAGAAACCCCGATAGCGTCGGTAATTGCTCTAAATATAGATTCGCTATGTCCACCGGCAACGTCGCTACCAAGTCCAATATTTAGACCTAAATCTAGGTACTTGCGAATAGGGGCTATGCCTGAAGTTAAATTCATATTAGAAGCAGGACAATGCGCAATGAACACGCCGTTTTTACGCATAAGTTCCACTTCTTCATCAGTTGACCAAACACAATGTGCCATAACCGTTTTTACGTCGGTACCTATATCATCATTTTTACCAAACAAATCGTATTCGTTATAGGAATCTCCGTAAAACTCATTCTCAGGGCGTAAAAATTTTACAAAATCTATTTCCCCTTTACTTTCAGAAAGGTGAGATTGCACGGGAATACCGTACGCCATTTGAATTTCACGAAGTTCTTCCATCAACTTATCCGTACAACACGGAATAAAACGTGGAGTTAAAATAGGTTTTGTTCTTGTATATTTATCTTTAACCGCATTTATCCAGCCAAAGGTAGTGTAGGCTGAAAGGTCTGCGCTTTTTTCAGTTAAATTATCGCTAGCCTCTCTATCCATATTGACTTTTCCTACGTAGCTTATAAGCCCGCTTTCTTCCATCAAACTCATTAATAGTTCAGTTGCGTAGCGATGACGCGTTGCAAATATAACGCTTCTCGTAGTTGCACTTTTTTTCAAAGCATCTACAAACATTCCGTATGCTTTTTTTGCATATTCTAAATTTTCATATTTTTCTTCTTCGGGAAACGTGTATCGGTTAAGCCAATACATCAGTTCTAAATCCATACTTGTTCCACGAAAAGCAAATTGCGGTGCGTGAACATGCATATCAATCATACCAGGGAAAATCAAAGCATCGCCATAATCGTAAACAGGTAAAGGCTTAAACTTTTCGGGTAATACCTTAAAAACGCCTTTTGAAATTCCGTTTTGGCAAACGACGAAAGCATTGTTATTTAAGTCAAGTTCTTTTGGGTTTATCGTTTGGCAGACGTTTCCTTTTATAACAAAACTATTGTTCATAAAAGTCTCCTTTTATAGTTGCAAAGCAATAATCAAAGTATAAACACGGCTATCGACTTCAAGTGGATTTTTTCTATATACCATAGTTCTTAAAGTCGATAGCCCAAATATAAAAACCAAGTTGTTTATAAAAATTTTTAAATTATTAATTATTAAAATCCTATTGTACCGTATGGACCAAAAAAATGACTGCACGCTGCTAAATATTCAGCCCAATAACTTTCTTTAGCAACGTCGTACTTATCTAGAACTTTATTTAAATCAGCAGCTTTTTGGAAGATTTCTTTAATTTGAGCCTTTTCTTCATCGGTATATTGTTCGTAGTTATCTAATAAGTCTTCGATTAATACTTTAAATTTTTTAACTAATTCTTTTCTTTCTTTTTTCATTTTAAATGCCTCCATTTTATTAATCTTGGTTTTTTATATTAAAATATTTTTATCAATTGGATTTCTCACCATAGCGTAATGCATAACGTCTGTTTTAGGAACGCATTCTTTCCTTTTAAGTTCAAATCCGTAATGCTCGTATAAACCTACGTTGCTTTCTTTATTAGTTTCTAAATAAGCAACCATTTTTTCATCATCTAAAAATTTGAGCATAGGTTTCATTAACTTGCTTGCTATACCTTTTCCTTGAGCTTCTTTTTTAACGGAAAGATTAAATAAATACCAATCGTAATTATCGGTAAACTCTTTCTTTAAATTCATAGCGTAAGTTTCGTAATTTAAAAGCCTGCCTATTAAGCCAAAGCCCGAATGAAAGAATAATTTAAGACCACCACTCAATAAAAACGGCATAGTCTTATTACCCGTAAAACCAAATGGAAGCCAAGCGGCAAAACCATTCATTTCTTCACTATCGGCGTAAATAATCGCATCCTCAGTCATTGTTTTTAAGGAAATTTGCATAAGAAGTTTAGACGCTTTTTTATCGTATTTACCCTTTGTGAAATAATTGTGTAAAGGGTAATCTTTATATGCGTCTGCTGCAACTTCTGCCAAACGGTCTAAGTCCTTTTTTTTAACTATATATAACCCCGCTTTTTCTATAATCTTTTTAGCAAGAGGAATTTCAATTTTTCTAACTAATTTATCCATTCTATTTATTTTTCCCTAGTAATTAATTTATGAATAAATAAAACAACGAGCGCAACTACGAATGATATTGCGAAAATCTTATGTACAATATCAAGTGTAACGATATATTTTATTTTTAGTACAATGCCCGAAATTAAAGCAATTCCGTAAGATGCTCTCATGCCAATTTCAAGCGCAGAAATTTTCCAGTCTTTTTTAGTAAGAACGGTATAAACTACTAAAACGATAGTACCAACTACCGATATTGCAATATGCACAGGCATTCCAGTTAATTTAAGTAAGCCAAGTAACACCCCCACAACTAATAAAATAGGTGCAAAAATTAAATCTTTTTTCATAAAACTCCTGATTAATTATTTTTTGTTTTTAATTCTATCAAGTCCATAGAATGCAAACCCCATAGCCACAAAAGCAACGGATAAAATAGCAATCCACATTAAAACTCCCAACACACCTTGTGTTTCAATATTTACAAAGAAATAAGGATAAATAAGTATCCCCATTCCCGTGGGCGTTAAAATGGAAGAGTCAAATCTCAAAATTGTTGCGTGAATTAAAAGGAATATCGCATAAGCAAGCGGGAAACCTATAGATGCTATAGGATAACGCCAAGTGCATTTTCCCCTTTCATAAAACAAAAACCAGTCGGCTATATACATAATAGGAAGAACGATGTGGAAACAAATACTGCCAATTCTCCAGTTAAGCTGAGGATTACGACCTTCTTCACCCGCAAGAACAATGTTGAACACGAGAAAGGTAAGCAATATGCCAAGCATTCCGATAAACTTCAAAAGAGGTGCCGCATTAACAAAGCTATCTTCCTTCTTTTTTGCCGTTTGAACTAGCGCCATAACCATAACACTAAGACACAAGAAATTACTTAGGTTAGTAAAGTAAACGTAAAAATCCCAACGAAACATTTTAATATCGTCAAAAATACCAAGACAAGCAATACAACCAACAAGACCTAAAGTGCAATAAACTGTTTGATAAATTAGTTGCACTGTTCTATTTTTAATCATAAAATCCCTCTATTTATTTATTGTTACTTTTATTTTTTTTACCGATAATTATATATATAAATATCCTAATATATATGGCGTTACAAATATGTTACAAAAAAAAGAACGGCTATAAAAAACCGTTCCTTTTAATTGTTAGTTATTTATTTACTTTGAAGCATTGCACAAGTTTCTTCTGCCCAACTAAATTGTGCCATATATTCACCCAAAAATTCTGGTTTCCCCGTTTCTAAATAACTAAAATAATCACATTTTAGCAAGCTTGTATCAACGCGATAAAACGGGGTTTCGTGGCAAAAGACAGCGTCGGCACCAACCATTTTTAATGTGTTTTTTAAGTCCATTACAAGTTGACGAAGATAGGCTGTGTTTTTTACGTCGTCGGTATCGTCAGAAAATAGTACCGCACAAATTTGCTTTGCTGTCATACCTGCGCCCCTTCTATCTACTAAAAATGCAAATAACTCTTTAGTTCTTGACCGTTTAAACGATAACCTTTCGCCTTTTATATAAACTTCAAAATTACCAAAACATTTCACTTCTAATAATTTTTCTTTTTTTCTTAAGCCTTTAATATTATCAATTTCGTTTTGTACATCTTCTGCGGAAATTGGTTTCATTAAATAACCCGATGCGTGAATTTTAAATGCGGGGATAGCGTATTCTTCATAACCCGTACAAAACACGATTTTACTGTTTGTGCGAAGCTTAATAATCTTTTCGGCAAGAGAAATCCCGCCCATGCCACGCATATTTATATCTAAAAAGGCAATGTCTATGAAGTTTTCTTTTACGTACTCAAGCGCTTTTTCACAATCTGAAAACTTTACAACATCCTTAATGTCTGGTGAAGCGCTAATAGCTCTAACAAGTGCACGAAGCATCAATTCCTCATCATCAACTGCTATTGCTCTCATTTTCCGTCCTCCTTGGGAATAGTTATCAAGACTTTTGTGCCTATACCTATGGTGCTTTCAATTTCTATAGTTCCGTTTACTATTGCTTTTAATCTTCCTCGAATATTTCTTATACCTACGTGTTTTCTTTCATCCAGCAAAACGGTCGTGTCAAATCCAGCTCCGTCATCTTGAACCGTAACGCAGTAGTTTTCTTTCGTTTCGTAAGATATAACCTTTATAGTACCACCTTTTGAAAGTTTCATAAGTCCATGCTTAATGGCGTTTTCAACAATAGGTTGAATAGTGAGTGCAGGAATATGAAAATCGTTACAATTCATTTCGAATGAGAAAGTCATATCGGGGAAACGCACGTTTTCAATATTTATATAATGGTGAACGTGCTCCATTTCTTGCGACATTAGGATTGGTTTAGGGTTGTCAAGTTCGCCAAAGTTACCCCTTAAATATTTTGCAAAGTTATGAACTAATTCGCCTGCTTTAGGTGGGTCTAATTCACAAAGTTGTTCAATGCTACCAAGCGTGTTATAAATAAAATGTGGACGAATTTGACTCATCATTGTAGAAACACGACTTTCAGTAAGCTCTGCGTTTAACGCTAATTTTTCGTTTTCGAGTTCTTTAGTTTTTGCAATTGCGTTAATACTGTTAGGTATAATTCTAAGTAAAATAACTATTGCTACTATAAATATAATCATAAATACATATTGACTCGTAATGCCACCTTGCCATAGACCTAATAGCGTAGCAAATGCATCAACGCTAAACGCAACTAACGGTAAAAATGCAACTATGTATATCAATTTGTTTTTGCCTTTTGCGTTAATCAACTCATTTATTGTACATACGATTAGTGCTACGTTAGCAACACTTTGTATTATCGACCAATAACGCCAAGTATCATAGAAGAATACTTTCGTTATCATAGGCAAAATAAAGAATATTGTGTTTACAATCCCTAAGATAAGGCAGGTAACAACGCCTACTTTCTTTGTTTTTTTAAACGACGTTGTAATTAGCATAGATAAAAACAAGGTGTAAAGCATCATTGATATTCCAAGTATTGAAGTGTTAAAGACTATCGATTCACTCCAAAAAGAAATACCAAAAGAACTATAAGTAAAGTATATGCCTGCAAATAAAATTACAAGCCCAAGTAACCATATAAATTTACTGTTTTTTACGTGTATCAATGATGAAAACAACGCCGTTCCTAAGAACATAACGGATGCAATTATAATTGCAAGCCCTATGTTTCTTTGAGTTGCGCCACTATCTAACACGTCTTTTTCAAATTCAATTGGCGTCCAAAGCGTTACTTTTGATAACATCTCATCAATTGCGTTTTCGTTGCCATAGTTATGTGGATTGTGAATTAAAATTTCTATTAAATGGTCTCTTTCGCTTGTTAAGTTATAAGCCTCCCAATTCACACCGCAAACGGAGTTTCCATAAATAGGATTTTCCATATCTAGCATAAAGGGTTCGCTACCAACTTCATAGAACGTTAAACTGATATGGTCTAAATAAAAGGCAATAGGTATTTCTTCTCTATAAACACCAACGTATTCACCATTTGGCGCTAACATATGGAAGTTACCACGTAAAGTAACGTCGCCTTGCGTTGAAGAGATGTGTTCGCCTTTTTTTATATCTTGAAAATCACCATCGCCTATACGATATTGTCCCTCAAAATACACGCTAGCGGTATATGCAGGGAAAGATTGATTGCTATTTGCGTTTCCGTGCCACAAAAGAAGTATCGAAGATACGATAATAAAAACAATACCTATAATAGGCAAAATCAAACGAATTGATGGTTTTTTAAAAAATTCAATAATCTTATTAATCATTTTTCTCTCTGACAAATTATAAAGTTTCGCCCTAACGATAATTAAAGTATTCCTATTATATTTTAGCATCAAAAGCTTTTTTTTGCAATCGGTTTCGTATGCTCTTAAAATCTTTTATACAATTTTACCAGTTTTTCAAAACAAAAAGACCGATGAATTTCACTCCATCAGTCTTTTTATAGTTATAAGCTTTCTTTTACCGTTATACCGCACTTGAAGTCTATTTGGATTTCCTTTTGGGAGAGTACGATTATTCGCTGTACTAAACCCTTGAACACGTTTTTATCGAATTCTTCTAGGATGCGCTTATTGCCCAGTAGATCTTCAACTTCGGCTATGCGATATTCTAGTAGTTGCATCTTGCCGTTTTCGAAGATTATTTCTTCTTTGTCTAGGTTAAGCACATCTATTTTTCGCTTATAGCCGTCGACTAGCGTTTTGTATTCTTCTGCCGTAATCTCGGCTTTTTGCATCCGTTCTAGCGCAACCGTTATTTCGTTTTGCAGTTCGGCTATTTCCGTGTCTATTCTTACGATAGGGTCGTTGGTATCGTCTAGCATAACTTCTAGAACCGTTGCTTTTAGTTCGGCAAGGAATTGTTTCTTGTTCTCCATAAGTTTGTTTATCGCACGGACGATAGCGTCTTCAAGTGCTTTCTCTTTTATCGGCTTTGCCATCGTAACGAAGTGGAGATGTGTCCTCTCTCCAAGCAAAATGAAAGTTCAACACTTGTGTAGTGTTGAACTTTTCTTTCTTCATGAAATTTTGTTAATGTAGTATATTATTATATTTATACGTATTTTTAAACGTATTAAAAGCCTTTTATTGTAAAATAATTATATAAAACAATATACGGAGGCATTAATGAATAATTTATTAGACGAGCAAAAATTACAAGAATTTGAAAAGTATCTTTATTTTGAAGAACGAAGTACGTCAACGATTGAAAAATATTTACACGACATACGAGTTTTTTATTCTTTTATGGAGAAAAAAGACTTAACCAAATCTTCAGTTTTGGAATATAAGCAACGTCTTATAGACAAATATCAAGTAACTAGCGCAAATTCAATGATTGCTGCACTAAATACCTTTTTTAGATTTCACGGTATGTTTGACTTATGTATAAAGCAATACAAAATACAAAGATCGGCGTTTTGTACAGAAGATAAAGAACTAACCAAAGCCGAATATATACGGCTAACACAAGTTGCAAAAAGTAAAGGAAACGAACGATTAAACTTAATTATACAAACAATTTGTGGAAGCGGAATAAGAGTAAGCGAATTACAGTATATAACTGTTGAAGCAGTATTAAAAAGTGAGGCTTTTGTTAAGTGCAAAGGTAAAAATCGACGAATTTTTATTGTCACAGAACTAAGAAAGAAATTATTACAGTATATTAAAACTCAAAACATAAAATCAGGTGCAATATTTGTAACGAAAAACGGAAAACCCGTTAGTAGACACAATATTTGGCGAGACATGAAAGGGTTATGCATCGAAGCAAACGTGTCCCCGAGTAAAGTATTTCCCCATAATCTTCGCCACTTGTTTGCTAGAACGTTTTATGGTATTGAAAAGGATATTGCAAAACTTGCGGATATTCTTGGACACACAAGTATAAACACCACTAGAATTTATATTATTACTACCGCCACGGAACACAAACGCAAAATGGAAAATATGCGACTTATTATATAGAAAAAGGCAAAAAAAAAGACCGACTTACTGCGACCTTACAACATAACGCTTGTTATGTTGTATAAAAAAAATATGTTTTACTTGAAGATGGAAATTAAGACAAAAAAATTGCATATTAAAATAGCCTTTCAAACCAACGAATTAAAACGTTGTGTAACAGGCTTTTTCGCTATGCAAAAAACTTAAAAAAGATACAAATAAATTTTTATTTATGTAGTAAAATGGCTTGTCAAATTAATTAATTTATGCTATTATAAGTTTTCAAAATATTTTTTAATTGTATTTGGCAATTTTTGAATACATAACAAGCGTTATGTTGCCATATGTTTTAATTTCAAAAATTGAACATTTATACTGGTTTAGAATTTTGATATAAACGTATCAAATTAATCTAAAAATCTAAAAAGGAGGTAAAAAAACTATGAAGTGTAGAAGAAACTTTGTTGTTGCAATCTTACTTGTGGCTATCATGTGTATTGGTGTTGGTTTTGCAGCGATGAGTAGTACTATTAATGGTACGGGTAAAATTACTTATAGTCCCGCTTTCGAAATTGAATGGACGGAAGCCGTAACTGGTGATAACGTATCTGGAGTTGCTGTTACTACAACTACCCATACAAACGACACTTTGGCGTTCACCGTTGACACGTCTGACTTGGCTATAAATAATACTACTACCATTACGGCAACTGTTAAGAACAATTCTAAGTATGCTGCTAAAGACGTAACCGTTACCCCTGCTACCGCTACTCCTACTAGCGACAACTATTATACCGTGATTGCAGTTCCTTCGGCAGAGACGATTACAGCTAATGGTGGGGAAATCACCGTTACGTTTACTATCACGTTGACGCAATATCCGCAAGTGGATACTGATCATGATGTAACGTTTAATTTTAGTGTTGCAGCAAAACAAGAAATCGCATAGTATCTTGATAACAAGACTAAAAACACAAACAACCTTTGACGCAAAACTACAAGGAGGAAAAACATGAATAGCGATAAAAAAAAGTTATACATATTGACGGCAGTTTATTTTGTCGTATTCCTTCTTGTTTGTTTTGTGCAAAACAAAACCATGCAAATTCATGCTTTGGCAGTTTTTTCCGTATTATCCGCCGTAAGCATATGTTATTTTATTAAGAAACGGAGCATATATAGTTTACCCAAAAAGCAAGTTGCGCTTATTTTAACAGCTTTTGCGGTATGTTCAGTTGCACTATATTTTATTAGCGGTATCAAATTCGGATATTATAAGGTTGCAGTATCGTACTCGGCTCTTTGGTTGTACGTTATCCCTATCGTAGCGATTATTATAGGTACTGAAATAGCAAGAAGCATATTTATAGCGCAAAAAAACAAACTGATAAACGTTATAACTTACGCTATATGCGTAGCGATAGACGTATTAGTTTTAACGAAAGTTCAAGCATTTTCTAATTTTGAAAATTTTATGGATACGTTGGGGCTTGTTGTGTTGCCTTGCATATCCGCAAACTTTTTATATCATCATATATCTCAAAAATTTGGTGCTATTGCCGTAGTGCCATACAAACTTATACTGTTTATTTATCCTTATATTTTTGCACTTAGACCGCAAATTTCTGATGCATTATTATCTTTTGCAAAAATTATAATTCCTATTGGAATTTATTTAATAACTAGCCTTGTTTATAAAACAAAAAGCAAGGTTACTGCAAAAACAAAAAGAAGATTAAACGTCGCCCTTACAACAATAGCAACGATTTTAGCAATAAGTTTTGTTATGCTAATTTCAGGTGTATTTCAATATAAAATTCTCGTGATTGCAACCGAGAGTATGACAGGAGCAATTGATAAAGGCGATGCAGTAATTTACGAAACCTACGACGAACAAACGTTAAAACCGGAAGACGTTATCGTGTTTAATAAAGATAACGCACTAATCGTTCACCGTATCGTTGAAATTAACAACATCAACGGGGAAATTAGATATTACACAAAGGGCGACGCTAACGATAGTGTTGATTCTGGGTATATAACCGATGCACAAATCGTAGGCATTATACAATTGAAAATAAAATATATGGGCTACCCAAGTTTATGGGTTAGGTCATTATTTATATAAAACATTCCATCCAATTGAGCACGAAGGAGGACTAACATGTCGGAACTTGAAAAAATTAAAAGAGCAGAATATCAAAGAAAACGTAAAAAACTTATTTGGATTCAAATGATAATAGTAGGTATTCTTACGCTTGCTACTATAATCACATCAACGCTTTTTGTTACCAACAACAAAAATGCTCACGCAACCTATACGGAAGAAGGCAATGTTATTTATCGAGCATATTTAGCAGATAACGATTTCTACGAAGAAGAATATTTGAACGGAAGCCACGCTTACGTTGCATCTTTAATAAATAAGATGACAGCAGACTTTTCTTATGATTTAAAAATGCAAATAGACAACGTACATTTTCAATATTCATATAAAATAGATGCACGCCTTATTATAAAAGACAAGTCCACTAAAACTAAAATCTATGACTCGATTCACGAAATTTTATACGAAGAAACCGCTCAAGTAAGCGGTACCGTCTTGAATATAAGAAAACTCGTTGAATTTGACTATCAAAAATTCAATAAAAAAGCTAATGATTTTAACACGGCTTACAATTTAAAAAACACCGAAAATATTTTGCTCGTAAAAATGGATATTGTCGTTATTGGTATGAGCGAAAGTTTTTTAACAGACAACCAAGATTTATATACTATTTCGCTTAATATTCCATTAATGCAGTCAGTTATTTCTCCCTCTGTTTCTACAACCGTACCTACTGGTGAGCAAAAAATTATTGTTAAAGACGTGTCTTCTTATAATAATTTAAAAATATTCGCTATCGTATTTGGGTGTTCAGATTTACTCACTATAATCATTCTTTTGCTATATATATTCTTTTCTATTGATAAACATATAGATTATGCTAGAAAAGTTAAAAAACTGCTTTCAAATTACGATTCATACATACAAAAAATATTAAATCCTTTTAATTTTTCTGCTTATCAACTATTGCACGTTAATTCATTTAAGGCATTGCTTGAAATACGTGATACCATACAATCCCCTATTTTAACGTATGAAAATGATGACAAAACTCATTCTCAGTTCTTTATTGCGACGGCATATAAAGTTTTATATATGTTTGAAATAACGGTTGAAGAAAACGAAATAAAACACATTTATGAAGAAACTAACGTTAATAACGAAGAAGTTGCCGTTACCGCCATTCCCGATATTAAAATAGATAATATAATTACACCAATGCCAATCGAAAAGCAAGATGACGTTACACACGTTACTTATAGAAAATCCTATTCGGTACCCAAAATTAAAATTGATAATATAATTACACCAATTCCCATTGAAAAGCAAGACGACGTTACGTACGTTACTTATAGAAAATCCTATTCTGCTCGTTTAATTCAATCGGACGATGAGTTTAAAGATAAATATTGTATTATTAAACGTGAATTGCTTTCGTTTAATAAGGTCAAGGCAAGAACAAGTTGGAGTGCTGAAACTTTTAGCATAGGAAGAGTAAAATGCGCAAAATTTACCATACGTGGAAAGTGTCTGTGGCTCAATCTCAAACTTTTGCCAAGCAACTATGTCAATAGTAAATATTTTATTGTTGATTGTTCCGACAAGAAAAAATTTACTGAAGTTCCCGTTGCCCTTAAAATAAGAAGTAGGCGTTCTATTAAATTTGCTATGGAACTGATTAATGATATGATGAACGAGCTTAATATTACACGCACGGATAAACAACTAGAAGTTACTGCTTTACCTTATGAAGACACCAAAACCCTAATTCAAAATGGATACATAAAAGAAATATATTCAGGAAATAAAAATAAAGATACTTCGGTAATAAAACTAAACGTTGGAAAAATGTTAAGAATCAAATCGGAAGAAAAGAACTAAAACAATTAAAAAAAGAGGCACGTATGAAAATACTTAAAATATTAATCAGCGTTGTGCTTTCTTTTTCTATTGCATTTATTGGCGTAGGATATGCACAACTTAGTTCTTCTATCAATGGAGAAGCTACTATAACTAGCTCTATGCAAAAAGGTGTA
>JAZRMR010000017.1:0-79827 GCA_045647765.1 Christensenellaceae bacterium | reverse complement strand
TCTTTGAGTGGATACTCCTACGCTTTGCTACGGAGGGCTCGCCCATCAAGTTTGCCATTCAATGTCGCCCGAACTGCGTTTCTCATACAAATCATCTACCCCTGCCAAACAAAAAAGCACCCCACTAGGTGCTTATGTTTGGCAGGGGTAGATGGATTCGAACCACCGAAGTGACGGAGTCAGAGAATGCAAAAAAGTAAAAAAAACTAACACATTTTAATAAAAACTCGCCGTTCTTTTGCTTTTTACATATTGAATCCCCTTTGGTCCCCCAGTTAGTTCAACTAACCACTATTTATCAGCGCCGGCTGGCCGGCTATTTTCAAATAAAACCGACTGTCTCGTCTCCCATCACGTTTCGAGTGGTCGGTTTTGTACTTTAAAAAGCTCTTTCGAGGATATAATACCAACCTTTTTTCAAAGGATAGTACCCTGTTTTTTCTAAAAACAGGGATTCCCTACCGGGAGTTTTAAATAAATAAAAAAACTCCCGTAATAGGAATTTCCCTATTACGGGAATCCCGATAACTCCTCAAAAAAATAGTGTTTTGGGCGCGCTTATAAAACCGAGTGAATGTGCTCGATTTGAAAAAATTTTTTTAATGTAGCCTCCGGACGGCTACATGTTTTTTATATACCTGGCGCTACTGCGCCGGAATATCGCTTTTAAATTCTTGCCACGTTCTGACGGCTAACGTGTGCCCCTCTTCCGTTCCCTTGTAGTAAAAAAACGGATTTAAGCACGTTAACCCAGAATACTTATATTTTATCGCCCCCGCGGTTACGAGGCGAATAATCCAATCTGACACCGTACGCTTGCTTTTGCCGACTGCGTTAGCCAGCGCGTTCTTCGTTATCGATACTTGATTATCATCGCCCACAAGCGCCATATAAACGTTTAATAGCGCCATCGCTGGAGAGATTTGTGGGAGCGCATCAGAAACTTGCGACAAGTCATAGATTAATTTCTGATTTGCCATTTTCCCCTCGATTTTTTCTTTTTCTGCAGAGGCGGAAAAATATCGCCTCCGCTACGCTACGTCAATATTTTTCATTTTTTGGAATAGTATTTATATTTCAATCGGTATAACATTATTAGAACATTGTCTCGCTTGCGTAAGACTGTCTCTCTGTCTGTTCGTCGCCACAAAAATTGCTAAAATTCGCCGCCGCCTCAAGCGAAAGGCCATGACGTAAGGGCACGCCCTTATCGTCATTGTCCTTTTCGCTTTTTTTGGCAGCGCATTTCTTAACGCAATTTTTGTAATACCGTTTGCTTTGCAAAACTACCCTACTTGACTAAACCTCGAAAACACGCTTTTTTAAAATAGAAAAAGGAGGTTAACTATGAACTTTTTTGAATCCTTGCTTACCATACTTCAAATCGTTCATTTACTAGTTGTTCTTAGCGAAAAACTTCGTTAACCACCTTTCGTGGTTAGAATAGCATATTTTCGCTGTTTTGTCAAGTAACCCGAAGTTGGAAAAATCCTTGCCCATTATTTTCTTACGCAATTCTTTTTATCTTTTCTTTCTGCGCTTCGCGCTTTTCTAACAATGCATCTGTTACGTTGACAAATTGATTCGTTTTTTGGTTCACGCCTTCTATGTGCAAATACTTATGCAATTCCCCTCGTATTTCTTTATCGAAATAACTCGGGTATTTTTGCCGATACGCTCTATCATCATAATCACCGGCCAAACTCGACGGGATTATTCTCGTCTTTTCCCCCTCGAGTTTTATAACCTTAGAATCTTCATCTGTTGCCGTTAATCCTGCATTCGTTTGCGTGTTGCTTGCGTATCCGAAACGTATCTTTCTGAACCCTACTCCTTTTATAAACCTTTCTAGCCTCGATAACACTGCACTAGCAAATGGTGCTTTTTTCATTTTTTTGTCGCAACCGTCTACAAACAAGAATTTTAAGAAGTTAAAGATGCCGTGTAACAACAGAGGCTTACAGGTCCATTCTTGGCCCTGTATTACCTTATTAAACCCAACTACTCGACGACAATCTATGTATATATGGTTAAAATCTTGCTCACAGCCGATTACAGCCCATTTCAAGAAGTGTCTGCCCAATCTAAACATATCTGATACGTCTAAGGGCTTTTCTACGCCTTTCCTATTTAACCCGTCATCAGCCTTTAATATTGCGCCTATCTCGTCAAGCAATAATACCGAATATAAAGGTAAACGTTCGATTCCTTTTAGATGCTCGAGCGTAACCTGATGCGCCGGTCTACCGTGTTTGTCAAACACGCCTATGATGGCCCAAACGCACGGGAGGCAACGTCGCATTATATAGAAGTTATAGCTAATCTTAAGCTCGTGTAATTTAAGTTTTTCAAAATTGTTATTCCCAGCCAGGATTTTATCCTCTCTGCTGATTGCAATGCGATAATCGTATTGTAATTCTTCCCACTTTTTCTTGCCCATAATTACGACGTCGTGAACGCCGGATGACGTCTTTCCGCATCCTGGCTTGCCCGCGTTAATTTGTACGGCATTCCCCACGTCGAGCTTAACGTCTTGCGCATATCCCATCGCAAAATAAACGTAGAATTTTCCAAAGTGATATATGGAAAAAAAGATTAATAACATCTGGAGTGCAAACGATAACTCTAGGCCCTCTAACCAAGTTGTATAGTATGACAATAAATAGGCGATTCCAACATTCGCGCCTATCAGCACGGCAAGCATTAACGTTTTCTCAATCGGTTTTGCTTTCATTTTAAAGACTGCTCGTAATGCGAATATATCAGCAAGTATTAGCGCTGAGAAAAAGGCGTTTACCCAAAACTCGTGAAAAGAGAGTTTTATAATAAATATTATTATGCTCGCAAGTAACGGTAACGTATAATAGATAAACCCGTTTTTGCTTGCTATAAAATCCGTCCAGAATATATAACGGTCCCAGCCTTGCGGGTTGTTGTTCTTCTGTATTTTAGGCGCTGGCCGGTTTAACGTCTCTTCATCAACAACGTCGTTTCGATACCGTATCTGTTTTTCAGTCAGCCCCTTAAACGATTCTTGCCATTTTTTTATGTATTCCGGCGGGTCATACCACTCTTTGATTACAGGGAGCTGCAACTCTCTATTCTTCGGCCTTGCGTAGTGCTGGCGATAACCTTTACCCTCAAGCCGGAATGGATAATCTTTGTTAGTCTTATCTGCAGCTGTCAGCTCGTTGCCAGTTAAGTCTACAATTCTCCCATCGGCGAGCGTTATGCTGCGCTTTGACGCTTGCTCAGGAGCTGTCCCGGGCTCTTCCTCCGCTCCTTTATTCTTTTCCGCAAGGAGCTTATTTAATGCACTGTTTTTGTTTTCTTTCATTAATTAAACAAAGTATAAGTAAAGCGCAACGTCTGCACCTATAAAACCAGCTAGTAGCATCAGCACTATTGTTAGCATCGCTTTGCCCTTGAGACTCATTCCAACAAAACAAAGAATTACAAACTCAAGTATTCCGGCCACTACGAGCGCAAATATTTCGATATTGCTTAATTCGCCATTCTCTGTTTTCGAAGTGCTTGAGCCTGAATTAATAGAAGAGCCTCCTCCGACATGTGTTCCGTTACCCCCAGTTTTCGGCCCCTCGTCGATTGTATATAATCCACTGAGGTCTATGCCTTCTTCTACCACAGTTGAATCATCAATAATATACGTCTCGCCGTTTGAAAGTTCCAACGTCCCTTTATTTAAAAGAAATAAACTTGTAGATTCATCTGTATAATCTATCGCATTAATCCAGTAACGATCTGGTCCGCCCGGGGCGACAAAGCTTAAACCATTTGATAAATACAACGATTTTATTCCATTCACGCCAAGAACCTCGATGTTTAGCATGGGTTCATTAATGATAATTTTGCCACCGACTTTGTCGCCTGCACTAAGCGGTTTTAATGATAATATGTCTGTCGCGAATTTATTTACTATTTGACCAGCCTCGCCTTCGCTGTTATCTATAGGGTTTGTTGAATATTTTTGGCCGGTTATCACTTTTACCTTCCCCGGGGCAAGTCCGTTATATGATATTTGCGCTACAGTATCTGTAGCGGATAATTCAAGCGGAGAGCTCGTATATCCTTCAGGCACGTCCGTATAATATGTACCGCTATTTATTTTATATACGTAGTTCTGCATATAATTTTCACCCTTGCTCGCCAAGTTTTCATATTGGCCAATCTGAGGAACTGTTACTGTTATAAACGCACAGTTTCCGTCTTGGTTTTCTATTCCTACGGTAGTCCCACTAGACAATACAATCTCTACAACAACATCCCAAGTATATATCCATTTATCCGTAATGGTGTCGCCAACTTCAAGTTCTTCTGTCTCGAAAAGGTCAAGAATATTTAATCCGGTTGTTACGGTCTCTGCTGTCAGGTTTTCTTCTGCCTTTGCTCGCTGACTGGGTATCCCGCCGAAAAGCGAGAAAAACGACAAGCATAGCATTAAGATGCTTGCTAATATATATACCTTATTAAATCTTTTAGTTTTCATTTTTTTACTCCATTAAAACTTTATATTATATTTGTTAAAATCAACGTCTACAGCCTGCTCTATGCTTGGCCGGCTTGGCGTCGGTTTTGATGGCGTTTCTGTTACGTCCATATTTGATATGTAATGCACAGTAAAAAATCCTATCGCTACTATTAATAACACTCCGAAAAGATGGCCAATTTTCATTTTTTATCCCCCTTCCCTTAAAGTATTATACTGCCACTACTCAGACTAACACTTTCTGTAATTGCGGTATCAATTACGCCACCAAATAGAATATCTGTTGAAACACTTCCTGACTCACCTGACATGGTCCAGCTTATAGTAACGGTATATAATTTCGTCCCTATTTCCCAACTGCTCATTATTTCAACAATATCGCTAACGTCCATTTCTGATGCTTTTTGTCCGTTTTTGAAAGTCCATGAAAGAATATCACAGCCAGCAACAGGAAGATAACCTAAAACCCAGTCATTATAATATTCTGTTGTGTCAAAATAACTAGTCGTGAATAACTCAGAGTTTGGCGTAACAGAAATTGATATAGTCTTTTCTGGATTTTCTACAGTATGGTCCCCTAGAATTATCTGCGGTTCCGCTGTCTCAGCACCTTTCGGAGTAGATATATCATACACGTGTGTAATACTTTCCCCGGTTAGATTATAACTACCCATCGTTCCTCTAACGGTATGTATTCTGCTCCAGTAATCAATCGTGCATTGCGCTTTTGCCTCGGAGTTTGTCTTTGCCGTTGCCGTCAGCATTATTTGTGCGCCAAACGCTCGTAAACTTTCGAGCGTTACCGTTTTTGTATCAGCGCTCACCGTCATTTTAACGAAATTATCTGCTGGCATCCCCAAACTCGTTACCCACGAGTCAGTTTCGTCTACCCAGTCTAACGTCCACGTTAAACGTTGCGTCCCCGCACTATCCGGTGTTACCGTTGCTGTTACCGTCTGCACTGCTGACGCTTGTGAGTTTATTCCTTCTTCGGCAAAAGAACTTGCTGGGATAACTTTTCTCTCTAGTTGAATGCCTTGCGATAATACTTCTTCAACCTTAATCTGTGATGTATAGTCAACAGTTTTTTCTTTTGTATTTGTTGGCGTTGTTAAAATTCCCACGCCTATTATTGCGCCTAACGCTAATGCTACGACGCCTGTTAATATTTTTTTTGTGTTTTTTTCTTTTTTCATTGTTACTCCCTCCTTATTTTAGAAAAAATAAATATAATTCATAATCCAACCATCCGAACAGTCCCAACATTACTAGCCCTATTATTAGCGACGTTATCCAGTTGATTTTAAATTTGCTCATAACCGACATGAATAAATATAGTTCGAAAAGCCCTACTACGGCTAATAATATCTTTTCAAATATCTGAAGTTCTGGGTCAGCCTTTGTGTCGTAATGTCCGCCAGGATTCTTTGTTGTGCCGTCTAAAAATCCGTACTCTATGTTGTAGTAAACTTCTCGGCTGTCCTGCTCGCATCCAAACAGCGCCGCTGCTCCTGCAGCGAGTGTTCCTCCTGCTACGCCTCCGATTACTGCGCCGATTAGCATTCCGGCCGGCCCACCACAAATAGCACCAATCGTTGCCCCGATAATTGCACCACCAATAGCACCATAAGAGCCTATCTCTGAATATCCTATTTTATATTCCACGTGCGTCAGTTCCGTAAAGTAACTAATATATCCGTCGTATTTATCTTTGTTAACGTCCCAGTTCGGATTTGCCTTTTCCGACTCGTAAGAATACGTATAAAAATATCCGTAAAGCTTTGTTTTATCGACTTCGTTCAACGTTTCAAAGTAACGATTGCCTTCTTTGTCTTTTAATGCCGTCAAAAGCGTTGCGTAAGTTCCTCGGTCGTCAATCTGTGTGAATGGTATTAATCCCAACATCTCAACTTCCACCTCCCTTAAATCGTTCTCGAAAGTCAGCGGAATCAATGAGTACATTGCATAGATTGTATAATTCGATATGTCGTCTTGTTCAACTAGCCAATGAACGACTGTTGATAACAAACATTCTACTTCCCCGTCTTCGTTCGTTTCAAGATTTAACATGTCTGCAAAATCTTCATGGGCCAATTGGTTAAAGTCTAAGCGTTTTTTTAGTGTTTTTGTTTCTGAAACCTCAAGCGCAAACGGTTTGCCTTCGATTTCTTCTAGATATATAAAGGTGTATGTGTACTCGCCCGTATCTCCTAAAAGCGTTGCTAGACTCCTCGCATTGTCTCTCGGCTCGGCTACTAGATACGTTCCACTTACGACGTCAGAAAACGGTACTACCGTTTCCGACTGCGCCGACGATTTATATCCAACAACTTTTATCGCCGGTATTGCTATGTAATATTCGTCTACGTCGTCTGGATAAAACGTTACCTCTGAAACATATTTTGAATCATCCACGAAAAAATCGTGCTCTGGCAAAACCCTTATTGCCGTAGATATGTTTTTGTTAAAATCTTTTGTGTAGTCGTCAAACGGTAATATTACCCACCAAAGTGAAACTTTTTTTACGCTACTTTCTAACTTGTTAAAATTCGTCAAATCAAACGTACACCGCCAGGTTAATCCTTGCCCATCAGCGCTTAACGTTGCGCCTGCGTCAATTTGAAAATCTAGCGGATAATTGTCAATTAAATTAGTTAGCGTCCCGCTGGGTTGCATATTATCCGAATTGTTGTTCCCTTGTACGTTCTGCGCTAATACTTTTAGCGCCACGTCATCATCCTCATAATAACCACTCTCGAGCGCGGCGTTCGAAACCATACTGACGCTCCTAACGGAGTTTTTATTGTAAATCAATCTTGTGGCCGCATAGTAATAAGCATCTATACCAAACGGGCCTGCACAATAGTAGCCGGCGAAAACTACAAGAATCGGAATGTAATTTTTGTGAATGTCCTCTTTCGTTAATTGAAAAGAAAGTCTGTAACTTTTATTGCCCTGCTCGTCCCTGCTCGGTATAACATTTTTTATCGACATAGAACGCTCGGTCTTGTATTCGACTCCGTCGATTACAATAGCGTCGTCTACAGTAATGAAGCTATTACTAAATATGCTTTTATCTATATCATACTTAACACTCACTCCGGGCAATCCTAGGAAAAGTTCAGGGAGAATATCTTCTTCGAATAGCAATAATTTATATTGTGTATACCACTGGTAACAGTCGACCCAAAAGAACTCTTCATCAACGTCGTCGTAAGCTTTTTTTAACGAGGTTTCGATGTCTGAATCAACCGTTTTGCCAACGTTAACACCAAAGCTTAAAACAAACGGACTCTGTATCGAAACAGACGCACCGTCTACTATTGAGATTTCTGCTGAATCCAGCGTCGCCTGCAGTCTTGCATTTGACGTGTCGGCGTCAGCCTTTGCACTAACACCGGGAGAGAACCCACCAAACAACAAGTAAAGCGCAACGCCGAAAAAGATTATTGCACTTAGCACTAGCCAGCGCAAAGTTAATTTTTTCTGCATTTTTTGCTCCTTGTTTCTTTTTATTATGTAAAGCGCCTGCGCGCGTAAAATACGAATGCCCGACTGTATTTTTTGGGTCAGTTAACTGACCAACACAGCCGGGTATTGCTGTTAGTTGTTGGTTGATGCAACTATCTCAAAAATTTGAGGTTCACCAAGTTTGTAACGTGTGCCATCTTCGTCTTGAGCGTAGAACGCTAATACGTAATAACCCACTTCCATGTCAGTTGTATCAATCATTTCGATACCAGAGTCAACGTAAAATTTACCATTGCCGGGGAGTTCGTCCTCAACGTCGGCAGATTCACCAGACTTAACCGTCATTGAGACTTCCGATGCATTGTTAATAGTATACGTCATGCCTGTAAATTCAACGTCTGCAGTTGCTATACCCCTTAACATAATGAGGTCGCCTTGAGCATACGTCTCCTCCAAGAATTCCTGCTCGAATGCTACGTTATGCTTGTTTTCTCCGTCGTCTTTTTTGTTTTGGCAAGAATCAACCACGAAGAATACACCTAGTCCGATAGCCAGCGCTACAAGTAACGATACGAGTATTACTAAAAACCTTTTCATTTTTACCTCCTTTGCCGACAAACCCGTCGACGTATTTTTTTGTTTTGCTGGGCCGAGGAGTCGAACCTCGCTTTTACCCTTACCCAACATTTTTCTCTCGTCCGCCACCGAGAGAAAAACTTACTGGAGAATTATGCCAAACGTGGGACTCGAACCCACTTTTTGCCTACATTCAGCATACTCCCGCCCCGGCGCAGTCCGAGGCGGAATAAAAGGAGAAGAACGGCCCTATCTTAAGCCGACGAAAAAGCATTTTGTGCGCATATGGGACATACCATCCCGTATCCTTCAGGAACAGGTGCGCCACATATAACGCAAGGTTCATAATCTCTATATATTAACAATGTCGGTGCTTCGTATCTTTTCTTCATTTTTTAATTATCCTTCCTATTTTTATTTCTGCCTCACGACTGTCGTCGTACAACTCGAATTCTTTAAAAGACTTCATTACTTCTTTTGCTTGGTCGGGGTTGTCTGCTTCAACGGTTAATACTCCTTTTGCTATTACAACGTACTCAACTAAAAATTCGTTCATTATTTACACCCTCCCAAATCGCTTAAATGCTGATTCTTTTTATTAACGACGTCAACGTATCTGCCAAATAACGGACCTGCTTGTCTTTCCGTCAACTTGCCGTCAAGAAAAAGCGTAAACTGAGTTATTAAGTCCTGTACGTGTTTACCCTTAGGGAAAACCATACTGATATAATATTTATCTTGCGCTGAAAAGTTCTTCAGGTCCTCGAGCGCTTTTTCTGCAAACGTTCTTTCTTCTTCAGTCGGCACTGTTAGACTGTTTAACTTCTTTTCAAGCTCTTCCTCTTTTCTCCTTTGCTCTTTCATCTTCTCTATCTCCGCCAGTCTTAACGCCTTCGCCTCCGAGTACGTTTGAGGCACATCGCCCATCGGCGCCGGGCGTTTTGCTTTTAGACAATGTTTAAGCAAGTGCGAAAAATACTCTTTCGTAAACGTCGTGTAGTACTTTCTTCCAACGTTCCATACTTTGATGCGCCCTTTTTCTTCTTCACCATACCAACGAAACGTATTCGTTTTTTTACCACATCTGATGATGTATTCAACGTCCTCTTCAGGGGTTACAATTTTTCTTCTACTAGCCATATTCTCACCCCCCCTAAATCTCTTTAGCGTATTTTGACATGTAGTCAAGTATAAACGTCATGCTGTTACCGTTTAGAGAAAACGTCTTGCAGTCCGGCTGAAAGAATCCTGCCGTCTTAGGCATTTTTCTGTCGCTCTCATCCACTAAAGCGTAACTGACTTTCTTTTCAAAGTTGCCTTTTATAATGGAATAGCGCGTCCCCTCGATTCTGTATAACTTTGCACCGTTCGCAAAATCGCAACGGCTTATTTTAAGTCCTAGTTCTTCGTTATCGATAACGGCCGCCGGAAAGTTGTTCTCGTCCGTTATAAACTCTTCACGCTGAGTATCGTTCCTTAGGTTGTGTTTATCCGGTTGATGCACCGGCTCGTCAAACATTTTGACAAAAGCGCTAGGCCCTTTTTCTGTTGTTTGAATAGGCGCAACCTCTTCAGCACCGCTCTGATGAAACTCTTCGATTTCGTCATTGTCATTTAAGACTAACTGCCCGGGCGGAATCTCGTCCGCCTTTTTGGGCTTAATTAGTGCGTCGAGATTTTTCATAAGCGACGTGTGTTCTTTTGCCGTGTAACTTTCGCCAGATAGCACACCGTCTTTTTTCTGTTTGCGATAAAGGTCGATATAAATCCTGGGGTTTTTGCTAATCTCGTAACTCGCTACGCCAAAATTTTTGTACGTGTCAAACCTAACGTCTCGGATTTTTTTTAAATCTCTTAGGTCCTGCGCAGTAAAATCTTTCGTTATATTCTGCCTGTCTGTAGGCCCTAACGGTAGCATCTCAACAAGTTGTGTCTGCGAGTAGCCCTTCCACTCTGCAGATAATTCTTTGGTCGGCGCCGAATAAAATCCTGTGCTGTACGTTCTGTTTACTTCCATAAGATTTTTCGTGCTTGTCCTACCCAGTCCAAACTCTTGCTCTGCATACGAGTAAATATCCGGATAGCCGAGCATATAATACTCGTTTTTTTTCTGCGCCACGTTTAGGTAATACCCTACGACAAAAAATCGCTCTTTAATATTCTCAAGTTCTTCCTTGATAATAATAACTGTCTGCTCTGCTGGTGTCAGGCGCTTTTCGCCTTCAATTACTGACATCCCTTTCATGCTTTTATCTCCTTAAATTAAATTTTCTTTTTTTGATTCATTTCAGGCATTCTCTAAGTCTGTCTCGGTTATAGCCTGGTCAGTTAACTGACCAGGTTTGATTTTAGCCTCGATATACGTTCTGCAGGTTTTTCCGTGCCTGTCCGGATAATCCCCCGACTCAGTCTTAACGTCAAAACTGTTTCTTATAATCTCTTTTGCCTTTGTCAACTCTTCCGGCTCTCCTCTGATTCTGATTGATACTTGCATTACCCAATCACCTTCCCAACAACGTTAACTCTCGGCGTAGGCTCTTCTTGGTTACAAAGACGGTTAACGTGAACTGCTGCATCTATAACCATTTGCGTTTTGCAATTTTTCACGTCGAAATACGGACAAGATATGCAGTCTCGCTCTTTGTCAGAGCAACATACAAGCCCCTGCATCACTTGTTCCGGTGTAAAGCCTATCGACGTGCTATCGCCCTGGCATACTTCCACCACCGTTACAACTTCATCTTTGGTTTTAGCAACGCCCTTAGACACTACTGCGCTGAATCCACTACGAAGTGCCGTCATTGTCTTTTGTGTTTCTTCTTTCGTTCCCTGGATAATAATTGTTGCCATTGTTACATTCTCCTTTGTTTTTTCGTTTTTATATAAGGGGAGTAAAATCTCTCCCTTTTTACCCCCCCTTTTTACTCAAAACAAATAATTTACTCGTTTTGAGTAATTATATAATATTACTCGTTTTGAGTAAAGTCAAGTAAATTTACGCATTTTGAGTAAAATATTTTACGTGAGGTGTTATATGCAATTTGGATTAAGATTAAAAGAACTTAGACTTGAAAAAGGCTTAACCCTAAAAAAAGTTTCTGAAGATTTAGGAATGCCACTAACTTCTTACGCAAACTACGAACAGTGCAAGAGAGAGCCGTCGATTGAAACACTTAAAAAAATTTGCGTGTATTTTAGCGTATCTGCAGACTTTTTAATCGGCTTAACTGATTTCTAGATTTTAGATTTAGCAACAGACTCTAGTTGCGCCAAAATAACATCTTCACATTCCGCTTGGAATATAATTGCCAAAGTTAATACTTGAGCAATGTTTATACTTCTAGTTCCTTTCTCATACCCGTAATAAGTGCTTTGTGCTACTCCCAAAGCCGTCGCAACCTCAGCGACGGTTTTTTTGTTTTGCTCTCGGAGTTCTTTTAACGTCATTCTAATTTCTCCTAAAAAGTTTAAAAGGAGGGTCAACAGTTCTCTCCTTTCTGTTTAACCTCCTTTTTTTTATTTATACGGGCTCGGATTACGGCAACTCGCCAACGTTTCCCGTTAAATGCGTGATTCAATTAGTTTGGAGAGAAATAAAACACAAATATTCTGTGCTTTTAAAAAATAGCACAGTTTTTTTGTGTTGTCAAGAAATTTTCACAGTTTTTTTGTAAAATTTATAAACAAGTAGGATGAAATCAATGATTAATATTTTTTTAGAACGTTTTAATGAATTATTAAATGAAAAATTTGACGGAAACAAAGCTAAATTATCCAAGGTTTCTGGAATCCCTGCATCTACTTTAACACAATACTTTCCTCCAAGAAGTTCTGCTCCATCAGCAAGACATGTTGTACTATTAGCATCAGCGTTTGACTGTAGTGCAGATTTCTTGCTTGGATTAGAGGATGAACTAAAAAACGTAACCGTTTCCGCCGGTCAGTTAACTGACCAACTGCCGAACGATGAACAGCGCCTTTTGTATACATATAGAAAACTTGATAAAATTGACAAGGATAAACTTATTGATGACGCTGAGTATTTTGCCAGACGGTCTAATCAAAACTCAAATTTAAAAAACCGTATTAGATGATATGATAAAATTACAGAATTACGTAATTTCTTGCGTTGTTAAGACTTTCAAGTTTTTTGTCAAATTTTAAAAAGGAGAGAATTGTATGGGTTTTTATACAAGATTAAAACAACTTCGAGCAGAAAAAAATTTAGCTGCAAAAGACCTTGCAGCTAAATTAAATATGTCGACGAACATGATTTATGAATGGGAACATGGCAGATGTTCTCCTAGTATCGAAAGCTTACTTAAACTTTCGAGCATTTTTGAAGTCAGTATTGACTATATTTTATGTAACTCAGATGAATTAGGAAACATAACCGTTTCTACTGGTCAGTTAACTGACCAACTTCCTAACGACGAACAGCGTCTTTTGTTCGCGTACAGAAACCTTGAAAAAATTGACAAGGATAAACTTATTGATGACGCTGAGTATTTTGCTAGACGGTCTAGCCAAAACTCCAACCTGAAGAACCGCGCCTAATTAATAAAAAACACAGGTGTTTGTTATGCCATTAAGTTTAATTTTAAAAAATTTAAGAAAAGAAAAAAATCTTACGCAAGCGCAATTAGCCAAGCTTTCAGGACTAACTACCTCGTGTATTTCTATGATTGAAACAGGACAGCGCGAGGCAAATGCTAACACCATTTCCGCATTATCTCTTGCTTTTGGGGTTTCTTCAGATTTTCTTTTGGAATTAGAGGACGAACTAAAAAACATAACCTTTCCCACCGGTCAGTTAACTGACCAACTGCCGAATGACGAGCAACGCCTTTTGTATGCATATAGGAAACTTGAAAAAATTGACAAAGATAAACTTATTGATGACGCTGAGTATTTTGCTAGACGGTCTAGCCAATACTCAAATTTAAAAAACCGCAATTAAAAATATGATTAAAATTAAAGAATTACGCAAAGATAAAAAATTAACTCAAAACGATATTGCTTTGGCAATCAATACTAGTCAGTCTAATATAGCACGTTGGGAAAAGATGATAAATGAACCAACCGCAAGTCAAATAATTAAATTAGCGGATTTTTTTAAGGTTAGTATCGATTATCTTCTAAATAGGGAGGACGATACTGGCAACATAACCGTTTCCGCCGGTCAGTTAACTGACCAACTGCCGAATGACGAGCAACGCCTTTTGTATACATACAGAAAACTTGATAAAATTGATAAGGATAAAATAATTGATATCGCTGAACATTTCACAAGAAGATGTAGCCAAAGTTCGAACTCGAAAAACCGCAATTAAAAATATGATTAAATTAAAAGAATTACGACTGTCAAAACAATTATCACAAAGTGAACTTGCAAAAATGCTTGGCTGCAATCAAACAGCGGTTGGTAAATACGAGCGTGGGCAATTAGAACCGAATATAGAAACACTTAAACTACTATCTAGAATTTTCGAAGTAAGTATAGATTACATTTTATGTAACTCAGATGAGTTAGAAAATATTACCTTTCCCACCGGTCAGTTAACTGACCAACTGCCGAACGATGAACAGCGCCTTTTGTATACATACAGAAAACTTGAAAAAATTGACAAGGATAAACTTATTGATGACGCTGAGTATTTTGCCAGACGGTCTAGCCAAAACTCCAACCTGAAGATATGATAGATATTTCGAAAAAAATAAAAGACTTACGTCTTGAGAAAAACTTAACACAAAAAGATGTTGCTAAGGTTTTGAATATAGCAACTAACACGCTCTCTCAGTTTGAGAACAATAAAGGACGTCCAAGTTTAGAAGTATTAACAGCTATGGCTCTTTTTTTTGAAGTTAGCCTTGACTATCTTGTAGGCATTGAGGATGACATATACAGCGTAACCGTTTCCACCGGTCAGTTAACTGACCAACTGCCGAATGATGAGCAGCGCCTTTTGTATGCATACAGGAAACTTGAAAAAATTGATAAGGATAAACTTATTGATGACGCTGAGTATTTTGCCAGACGGTCTAACCAAAACTCCAACCTGAAGAACCGCGCATAATCAATAAAAAAATAACTCACTTTTTACAGATTAGTTAAAATACTTACTAACTGTTTAAAAAGTGAGTTAAAACCACATTGTAAAAAAACCTCTTTTTTTTGATATAATTTGCTCCGATTTTTGTTGAAAGGAGCAACCGCAAATGAAAAAAGAGGATTACAATTATATTGAAAATACTTTGCGAGAACTCTCTCACTTCCTTCGCCAAAAACGAGAGGAGGAACGCTGGCGAGTTTGCGAGCAAGAAAGCGAACAACGTTTAAGGTCTTTTTACGTTGTAGGTTCGCTCTCTCCGGAAGAAGAACGACAGCGACGTGATGAGCAAGTCGTTTTTTTTAATCGCAATGCCGAACGAATTTCGGATAACGCTGTTTGTAAACTAAATACGCATGTAAACGCAAAAGAACGGCATAATTTATTATTTTCTAAAAAGGAGATAAATAACATGCCAAAACAATACAAAAATATATTCGCTTGTCGAGATATGATTATTACTTACCGCCAAAAGCCAAACGGTGTTTACGAGTGCCGACTAAGACGAAACAATCTTCATATAGAGGTTTCTTCAAAGGACTTGTCTATCTTAAAAAAGAAATTTGTTGATGCCCTTGAAAAAGCAACACAGCCAACCGTTAAACAACCGTGCGTTGATTCTATCTATTTTAAGGACTGCCTCAATTCATGGCTTGACCTTAAACGTCGAACTACAAAGCCTTCTACTTTTTCGGAATACGAGCGTTTATCTAGCCATGACATATTTCCTACCTTTGGTGAGATGCATCTACCTGAGATTACGAGAGATTTTATACAGCGGTTTCTTTTTAAATATACCGATGCTCAGAAATACAGAACGGCGGAAAAAATACATTTGATTCTAAGATGCATTTTCGACCTCGCTGCGGACGACTTCGGTTTACGGTCTCCGATGAAGAACGTTGTTCTTCCTTACCATGAATCAAAATCCGGTAATGCCCTTACTCTCGAAGAGGAAAGACTGCTTGTAGATTATTGCATCAATAATCCAACGTTCGAAGCTAGTTCTGCATTGCTGGTACTCTTATATTTTGGATTGCGTCGGTCTGAACTCAAAACCATTAAAACGACCGGGGAATCTTTAACGTGCATATCCAGTAAAACACTTATGGGAAGAAATGAAGTCGAGCGGACTATTCCTTTTTTGCCGGTGTTTCGGCGAGTTCTTAAACACGTTGATTTTGAACGGGCCAAGAACGTTAATATGCATACGCTAAATTCAGCAATGAAAAGGATTCTACCCACCCATCACCTACATGAACTGCGATACACTTTTATAACTCGATGCAAGGAATGCGGGGTTAATCCCGAAATTGTCATGCTATGGGACGGCCACGAGTCAGACAAAGACGTTAAATCTTCAAAGATTGACCGAGGCTATACCGACTTTTCATGGACGTTTCAACTCAGCGAGGCAAAAAAAGTAGATTATGACTTGTGATTTTGGGCCAGTTTAGTCCCCATTTAGTCCCCAGCAGTTTGCTAGCACAAAGACAAAAGGTAAAAAAATAAGGTTTTTAAGCCTTTTTAGCCTAAAAACCTTAATATTTGGCAGGGGTAGATGGATTCGAACCACCGAAGTGACGGAGTCAGAGTCCGTTGCCTTACCGCTTGGCGATACCCCTATATGATTTGCTACTGTATTGTATCAAATCATTAAAAAATTTACAAGTATTTTTTATCTTTTTTAAAAACTTTTTGCTTTTTTTTCGAATCTAATTATATAACTACTCCAAACACTCCTGAAAACAATAAGAACATCAATGGTATGGTAATAATTGAGAGTATGGTTGACAATAAAACACATATCGAGGCAGTGTCTCCATCTCCGCCGAAACTAACGGCAAATAACGCCGTACTCGTTGCGCAAGGCATTGATAATAAGAAAAAGCAAGTATATTTTACTACCCCTGAAATGGGCAGAAATGCGACAAGCAAAATAGTAACGATTGAACATACGATTAATTTCATAAAAGACGTAACGTATGCCCATTTGTCCGCAAAAAGGCTCTTAAAATTCACACCTGCAAGTCTAATACCTATTACAAACATGGCAAGCGGAGTTACAGCACTACCTATAACGTTCAAACTGTTAACAACGTTTGAAATTATAGTATGCGCCGTTGTCCCAACTTCTGCTAACTCAACAAACGGTACTTTTACTGTTACAAATATTATAAATCCAAGCACTGTGCCTATAATTGTTGGATTTAATAGAACTTTTTTAAGTGAAATATTTTTCTTATCACCAGTTACCATATAAACGCCAAACGTCCAATTCAGCACGTTAAAAACGGCAACAACGGTGGCTGTATATATTATCACTTCTCCAAACAATGCGCTACCGCCAAAAAGTGTTTGTAAAAATGGTAGCCCCATATAAACGCAATTACCGAACGCACTAGATGCACGAATACAACGCATCTTGCACGGCTGACTTTTGCCTCGTATGCACACACTTGCTAGTCCTATAATCAACAAGTGTACTACGGTAGCAATTGCTAAAACGATAAGCATATTAACGCCTATTTCAGGCTTATAGCTTTCGCCTTGAAAACTCATAAACACAAGCACAGGTTGGCAACCATATAGAACTATTGTAGAAAGCACTTCTCCCGCTTTTTCAGGAAGCAGTTTGGCTTTTGCCAATATAAAAGCAGGCACTGCTAGTAAAATCAAAGATACAACTGTGATGACTACTGTTAAAAAATCTATGTTCATTATTTTACTCCTTTGTAACGTATAAGTTCTTCTGCATAAGTTTTATTATCAATTAGTAACTCAAAATTTTTTTTGAATATATACTCAGTAAGTTGACTTTCATTATTTATATAGTTAGGAATATAAATACCTGCGGTTATCGGCTGGTCGTCGTGATGAAAGTCTGTCCCAGACATCCTTATTAAATTATTTTCAAGACAAAATTTTTCCGCAAGTTCGTTATTGTTAACGTGATGATAATGTCCGTTAAAGCATTCTGCGCCGTGCATAAATTTAGGGTTTCCGTGTACTTCGCCAATCCTAAAAGGATGGGTTTTATACATAAAAAGATTGTTCTTTTCTGCAAGGTTAAAAAGTTCTTCTTGCGTTAAGCTATAAAGTGGTTTATTGTCATATAGAAAACTTCTATCAAAACCGTAAATGGTAAATTCCGAATGTCCTTCTGAACAATTTACAAGAACTTCTGCCCCGAAAAACGTTTTTATTCCAGCCTCTTTGCATTTGCTACCAAATCTATCATACTGGGAAAAATAAAAATCAACTTTTTCCTTATGATTTCTACCACTGTAATTTTCAAAATATTTTGGGTGAATATGATTGGTAACGACAATTGCTCCGTAACCTGCATCTTTATATTTTTGAATGATAATAGAGTCAGCACAATCAGCGCAAGGACTTGTTCCGTATACGTGGCAGTGAGTTTCAAGTTTAATCATAGATATTTCTCAAGCCCTCCGGAAATATTTTTATCATCCATCATTCTATTTGCAACAAGATATAGTGCCGTCGTATCAAACCTAGCGTCGTGATAACCTACCTCGCCATTAAAAAGTCTTTTAACGTCCTGTTTTATCTCGGTATCAGTGATAGAAAAAAAGTCGCAGGCCTCTTGCAATTTTGGATATTTATATGCATTTGTTGTTGACCGCTTTAATTTGCAAACGGGTGTTAGCATTTTCATTGTGCAAAATTCTTTGTTTGGACAATAAACTTTCCCTATTCTCAAAAATTCTTCCCTTAAAAACATAGCGTCAAACGATACGTTATGCGCCACTATCACGTCTGCCGATAAAATATCTTTTTCTATTTCATCTGCAAAATGACTAAACTTCTTACCCCTTGAAAGAGAAAAAAGTTTATCAACTGAAAAACCATGAACCAATAGTGCACCCATCTCAACAAAATCCACAGAGAAAAAATAATTTTTTGCCGTTGTGGAATTTTTATCTTGCATTATATAGGATAACTGGCAAATTTGCCCCGGCCTTAATCCGCTTGTTTCGGTATCTAAATAAAGTATCATAAATTTAACAAGGGCAAAACGTTTACCGTTTTGCCCTTTTGTTTTTAATTTTCATTAACCTTGTAAAAGGTCTTGATATCTATCGGCATATTTAACGACTTTGCTGTTTTCACCGTAAACGTAAGTATTCAAGATGTCGTTCTGTTCTTTTGTAACCGTTTGACTTATTTTGGTTGAAACAAGTTCGCTCAAAAGAACGTAGATATAATTCTCAGTATCTTCAAAATCTTTCCATTCGGCTTTCATTTCATTAAAATATTCTGCCCAAGTCTGTCCATTTTCAAGATATTCAGCGCATTCACCATTGAGATAAGAGGTAAGGTCAGAATAAACTGAACCCGCTTCATAGCATTCCGAGAAGAACATAATGTGATAACCGTAATCAGTTGCAACCATTATATATCCCTTTTCGCCAACTTCACCGTTTACTACTTTTCTTCCGTAATCTGCAAACTCTTGCATATATGTTTCTGTGTTACTTGCATCAGGTATAGGACTAATAGCGTAACCTTTATAGGTATTAAGCGAACCACCGTCAGTTGAATATGCGAAAAGCAATTCGTTAATTCTCTCGTTGTATTGTGATTGCGAAGCGTTTGCTTCAACAGCCTTGTATACAGCAGAGTCAGCATAACTCTTCTCTGTTTGAACAGCACCGTAAACGTATTCTTCCATGTAGTTTACAAATTCTGTAACGCTCATTTCGTTTACACTTTTAACGCCGTATTCCGCTCTATAATCTTCTTCTTGTTCTTCATCACTGTTAAGATGCAATACTTGTCCGTTAAATTCAAGACTTGCACCTGCTTCGGTAAAAGTGTAATCCCCAGTGAATTTCGAGCCGTCAAAATCATAACCACTCTGAATCCAAGTAGAACGTAAATCCTTTACAACAGTTTTATCTAAGATAACTTTTCTCGCTTGATTACGTTCGCTAACAGTTGCGTTGGGGTGTTCTTCATCCCAGTCAGCAAGTTCTTCTTTCTGCTCGTCGCTTATACCTAAAAGTAAGTTGTAAACGTATCCGTAAGTACCCGTCGGAGCATATAAAATCGGACTGCTTGCAGATGCAGAAGATAGCGCTGCCGAATATTCTGCATCCGTTTGGTCTTTTTGTTCTTGGAATTTTTGATTAAACAATTCTTCTACGTCAGCAAAATCATACTCACTTAAAACAGAATTGGTAACACAGTTTTCGAATTTTTCAACAATTTTTTGTTCTTGATAATTTTTTAAAGTCTCTTTATAAAAATCCGTTTCAGAAATCTCGTTTCTGTATTCGCCCAAAAGTTTATTAGCGTCTAGGAGATTAATAACTTTATTGAACGCTTTTCTTCTTTCAGCCGTGCTTTGAACGTCAATTGTAAAATCTTGTTTTTCTTGAAGAGTAAGTTCGTCCTCTTCTTTATTTTTAGCGTTGGTGGGAGCAGTTCTAACCGTTTCAGTGAGAGCATCTCCAACCTCTTCATCCTCTTTAACGTCCTCATAACTTGTTATAAGGTCGTCCATATCCTTTTTGGTTAAATAAGTTGCTTCAACAATCTCTTCTTCGGTCAAATATCTTTCCAAATCCCACTTGTCGGTAATTTGGCTGTTTGCGATTTGACCTGCATAAATTCCTTCATCTGCATCAAACTTTAAGATTGCGTTCTGAACGTATACCCTTGTTACAATAAGGTTATTAACGATAAGATTTATAGTTTGTTCTCTGGTGTATCCATAACTTTGTTCGTAGTAATAACCATAGTTAAGATACGCCATTGCTATATCCTTTTTAAGGATTTTTTCCTTTGGGGCAGACTGTTCAATTTGAACGGTTGCCACAACTTGATTCATATCTTTTTCACCGTTAACTTCTATAAGATTGCAACCGGAAAACGCAGCCGTTATACTAACGATAAATGCCATAGCGATTGCAATAAAAATCTTTCTCATATAAATCTCCCAAAATGTTGACAATTTTTGTTATACTCGTAAATTATATACCATACTGAAAAAAATTGCAATTAATTTTTTTGCTTTTTTGCTTTTTTTTCGTTATATATTGTTATTAAATTAATAAAAGGTTAAAATTTTACACTGCGAGTATTAAAAATTGCCTTACTTTCAGCAACATTTCTTCATTGCTTTCACCGTTTCTAATAAAGTCCAAAGCAGGAGCGGTTGCCATTGACACCCTTACGCCGTCCATAAACCCATCTATCGCCCTGCCCAGTTTTTCGCTTGCGAAAGCGTTAAAGTCTATAAACGTGAGTTTAACCTCTTCTTTGCTCACTTTAATTTTGTCTATTTTGAGTTTCATAGCGAGCATTTTTACAACGGCAATGTTTATAAGATTTTCTGCCTCTTGCGGTATCATTCCATAACCGTCGACAAGTGCCTTTTTGAATTCTTCTTCGGCTTTGAGAGAATTTATTTCTGCAATCTCTTTATAAGCATCCATTCTCGCAACGTTACCCTCAATATAGTTATCTGGAATAAACGCAGTAACTCTAACGTCGAGTTCGGGAACAAATTCTTTGACACCGGAAATCTCTTCTCTGAGGAGTTTTGCATAAAGTTCATACCCGATTTTATCCATATGTCCGTGCTGTTCTGCGCCCAAAATATTGCCTGCGCCTCTAATTTCCAGGTCTCGCATAGCAATTTTAATTCCGCTTCCCATCTCGGTAAATTCGATAATTGCGTTAAGCCTTTCAAACGCCGTCTGGCTTAGTATTTTTTCTCTCTTAAACGTAAAGTACGCATAAGCAAGCCTATCACTCCTGCCAACCCTTCCCTTTAATTGATACAGCGTCGATAAACCCAGTTTATCAGCGTCGATTACAATAAGCGTATTTGCCTTCGGCAAATCTATTCCGTTTTCAATTATTGTGGTAGAAATTAACAGGTCGCTTTCACCTCTGTAAAAAGACAGAATTGCATTTTCTAAAACACGTTCTTCCATCTGCCCGTGTGCGACGGTTACCCTAAGGTTTGGCATTAACGATTTAATTTTTTCAGCAAAGGTATTTATACTTTCAACTCGGTTGTATAAAATAAACGCTTGACCGCCCCTATTAACTTCTCTTGTAACGGCATCTTTAATGAGCATTTCAGTTTCTTCGGTTACGTACGTTTGAACGGGGAGTCGTTTTTTAGGCGGGGTGTTAATAGTGCTTATTGAACGAATACCCGAGAGCGACATGTGCAAAGTTCTAGGTATAGGAGTTGCCGTTAAGGTTAAAGCGTCTACGTTAGTTTTTAAAAGTTTGATTTTTTCTTTATGTTCAACGCCGAACCTTTGTTCTTCGTCCAACACCAAAAGCCCTAAATCCTTAAACTCAACGTCCTTACTTAAAAGCCTGTGCGTTCCTATAATAAAATCAATTTTACCCTCTTTCAAGTCTTGCAGAATTTTTTGTTGTTGTTTTGAACTTTTAAATCTGTTAAGACATGCAATCTTAATTCCGAAATCCTTAAACCGCTCTTTTGCCGTGTTGTAATGTTGCTCTGTCAAAATTGTAGTTGGGGCGAGCATTACCGCTTGTTTGCCATTCACTATTGCCCTAAAAACAGCCCTAAGCGCAACTTCTGTTTTACCAAACCCAACGTCTCCGCAAACAAGCCTATCCATAACCTTACCGCTCGTCATGTCAAGGCTGATTTCTTTGTTTGCTGTTGCTTGGTCAGGCGTGTCTTCAAAAGGAAAGGAATTTTCAAACACCGCTTGAAGTTCTTTATCGTCGTTAAACTTAAAACCTTTTAGTTCATCTCTTTCTTGATATAAGCGTTTTAAATCGAACGACATTTTTTTAATACTTTCTTTAACGCTACGTTTTATACGTTCGAAATCTTTACCGCCTATTTTAGAAAGTTTAGGTTTTTTATCCCCACCGAGATATCTTGTAAGAATATCCATTTGTTCGACGGGAACGTATAAAATATCTCCACCCGAATACTCAACTGAAACGTAATCCTTAGTCCCTTCCGTCGAAGATATTTTTTTATTACCTAATACTCTTCCTATGCCGTGAGTTTCGTGAACGCAGTAATCCCCCACTTCCGGCGCAGTAAAAAAGCCGTTCTTTTTGGTCTTTAACTTGCGTGAGGATACAGGCTTAGCAAACAAATTACCGCTTCCTATAACCACTGCCTTTTCTTCGTGGAAAATAAAGCCTTTGGAGAGTTTTTTTGAAATAATTCTAACGCCTTTGAGCAAAACGTCTTGGTCTACGCACGAAGCGATACCTCGCATTGAAAGTTCATAATTGAAATTATCCGCCCTCTTTTTATCGGCAGTAAACACGCTAACAGAATATCCGCCTTTAAGCCAGTTATCAATATCGGTAAAAATTTCTTTAAAATCCAATTGATAATCGGCTACACCACCTGAGGCGGGATTAATAATTTTAAGCGGATTAAAAAAGGGTATAACGGTTGACAAGGTTTGCAGTGCAGATATTCTAAATTTCTTTAAGTTTTCGGTAAGTTTTTCCACTCCCAAAAGATTATTTTTTGAAAACTCAAAAGTTTCACCCGCTTGATAAAGAGCGTCAAACCTTTCGTTAAATTCTCTTTCACAAAGACAGGCAATTTCGTGTATTCTTTTTGCTTCGTCAATAACGACAACCGTTTCTCGTTCAAGGTAATCAAAAACGCTTCCAACAGATATAGAAAGCGGGGAAAGTGAATTAAGCCCGTCAAGGTCAAAATTTTCAATCGCAACTTCAAAATCCGATTGCAATACTTTAAGTCTAGTCCGTTGATTAGAGTTAGCCTTTGCTACTTGATTTTTAATTTGCGATAGAATAACATTAACGTCGTCATTAGAAAAACAAAATTCAACCGCTTGTAAAATTTTTATTTTATCGGTAAAACCAAGATTTTCTCTCGAATCAGCGTCGTAAAACTTTAAAGTTTCTATCTCGTCCCCAAAAAAATCTATTCTTACGGGCGAATCGGTGTTTATGGGAAACACGTCTAAAATATCCCCACGAACGGCAAACGTTCCTTGCGAGTTGACGCTTTCCACTCTAACGTATCCCATCTTAACTAGCTTGTTTATCACACCCTCTTGATTGCGTTCTTCTCCCTTATAAAGGATTAAACTTTCAATACTTTTTGGCGTGGTCTGCATAAGAGTTTCTGCCGTTAAAAGAATAACGTCCGCTTGTTTTATTTGGTCGAGAGCACATATTCTGCGATAAACGTTATCCTTGGAGAATGCTTTGATTGGCAACAAAATCTCATCCTTAGGCGGAAGATATACTACTTTTTTGCTTGTAAGTTCTTGTATTTGGTCGGAAGCAAGTTTAGCGGTTATACCGTCTTTAACTAGGTATAACACTTTGTCGTCAATAGTGCTTACCATATAATTTTTGAAAGCGTCCGTAACGCCGAACGCCGCCGAAGGAATACCTTGGCGGACGCAACTTAAAAACTCGCTCAGCGAGTTTTTTCTATTTTTGAGTTGTAGGATTTTTTCAGGCATGGTTTATAAGCCCTTTTTTATTCAGGCATTCCGTTATATTTTTGCATAACGTTTTGAACGGAAAGTCCCTCTGCGAATTCAATAGCCGCTTTTGATGCGTTATCTATTGCTTTCATAAACAGTTGTTTGTCTTGTTCTTGTATTCCGGAAAGCACTAAATTTATTAGCGGAATAGACGTTTGTTCGCTAGGTTTAAAACCTATTCTAATACGAGCAAAATTACTCCCACAAAGTGCAACGATATTTCTCATTCCGTTGTGAGTCCCCGCAGACCCGCTCTCTCTTATTCTAAGCGAACCTTTAACTAGGTCATAATCGTCGTATATGACTATTAAATCTTTAAGTTCTATTTTATAAAACGCAAGAAGTTCTCTAACGCTTTCACCACTTAAATTCATATAAGTTTGGGGCTTGCAAATAATAACTTTTTCACTTGCCGACTTATATTCTGCTATAAGCGCACGGCATTTTTGCTTGCTAAAATCAACCCCTAACGTTTGGGCAACTTTATCAACCGCCATAAAGCCTAAATTATGGAAAGTGTTTTTATATTTGTCATCGGGATTGCCTAACCCCACGATAAGTTTCATTGTTATCTCCATTAAAAAAGCCGTCAATTAAATCAACGGCTTGTCTTTTGTAAAAATTATCAGTCCTCGTAAATTGCAGAGAGCGAAGAATCGGAGTATACCGAAGCGATTGCTTTTGCAATATGTTTTGCCACAGACAAAACTTTGATTTTAGGATTGTCCGTTACGCTTGCAGGCATGTTAATCGTATCTAAAACGGCAATCTCTTTTATGGGAGAAGCAGTAAGTCTTTCCATTGCAGGTCCGCTTAATACACCATGAGTACAGCAAGCATAAACCTCTTTTGCTCCGTTCTTCATAAGCGCTTCTGCGCCTTGACAAATAGTTCCCGCAGTGTCTATCATATCGTCAACCATAAGACAGGTTTTGCCCTCAACGTCTCCGATAACGTTCATAACTTCTATTGCATTTGCTTTGGGACGACGCTTATCCACGATTGCAAGCGAAGCGTTTACTCTAGAAGCAAAGTTTCTTGCTCTACCAACACTTCCAACGTCCGGTGAAACGACAACCCAGTTTTCATCCATTTTCTTTTTGTAATATCTTGCTAAAATAGGCGCACCATAAAGATGGTCTACGGGGATATCGAAAAATCCTTGAATTTGCGCAGCGTGAAGGTCCATAGTTAAAACCCTGTCTGCACCTGCGCTAGTTAATATGTCTGCAACGAGTTTAGCCGTAATCGGGTCTCTGGGACGAGCCTTTCTGTCCTGTCTAGCGTATCCAAAATAAGGCATAACTGCCGTTACACGCCCTGCTGACGCTCTTTTACAAGCATCAATCATTATGAGAAGTTCCATAAGATTGTCGTTTACGGGAATAGAAGTAGATTGAATAATAAATACGTCTTTACCTCTTACCGTTTGGGGAAGAGTAACGCTGATTTCCCCATCCGAAAACTTGCCGACTTCTGCGTTTGAGAGTGGAATTTTGAGTTCGGAAGCAACAGCCTCTGCAAGGGGTCTGTTAGAATTTCCTGCAAGAATTTCAATTGAGTTGCCGTGTGTAATCATTTTAAATTTTCTCCTAATGTAACTTTATGTACATATAGTACGCTTATATTTTATAACAAATTATTTTATTAGTCAATGTTTTTTCTACATCTCTTTTCTTTAAAATACTTTTTTATCATATTTGCACAAATTTCTTCTTGTATTCCGCCCTCGAATTGCACCGAATGGTTTAGACCGCTATCGGTAAGAACAGAATATTTAGAAAGTGCGCAACCGCTCTTTTTTTCATAAGCACCAAAGTAAACCTTTTTAATGCGTGCGTTAACTATTGCCCCGGCACACATAGCGCATGGCTCAACGGTAACGTAAAGTTCTGCGCTGTCTAACCTCCAACTTTTTAGTTTTTTACACGCTTTATTTATTGCGTTGATTTCGGCGTGCGCCGTTGCAAGGTTTGTCCTCTCCATAGTGTTATGGGCTTTTGAAATAACTTTTCCGTCCATAACGATAACTGCTCCGACAGGCACTTCGTCCTCTTTAATCGCTTTTTGCGCTTGGCTTATGGCAAGTTGCATAAATTTGTTTTCCATATCATTCCCTTTGTAGTGAATTAATAACAACTTTTAAAACGTCCTTGGTTTTGTTAAAAATTTCTTCTAAACACTCCTCTTTTAGTGGGTGGGCAAGTGTGTCGTCTCCCACTTCAATGGTGAGCGACGGAATTTTTAATTTAGTTATACACCAGTCCTTGTATCCACCCGAAGAGTTTGGCGTGGATTTTATTTTATATCCTGTACATTTTGAAACTGCCGACGCTATTTTAAAATGCTTTTCCTTTTGTTTTTGCTCTTGAAAGAACTCGTAATAAATCTCCTCTCCCTTAGAATGAAAACTCAAAGTTATATTTGGACGAATTAATTCAGTAAAATTTTTAAGTGCTCTCGTTTCGGGTTCGGAAAAGGCAAATTTACCTATAAAATTTTCGCAACCTTTTTGTTTTTGATTTTTTTCTCCGCAACCAAACTTAGCGGGAAAATTAACGTTTAGGTCAACCCCTCTCGCATTTGCTTTATATTGCGGTAACAATCGCTGTGCTATCTTTATTCCGTCAACGTTCACGGCTGGAATAAAAAACACGTTACCTTTTATATGATTATTTTTAAACTCTTCTATGTGTTTTAAGGCTAAAAGAGTGGTTATATATTCCCTTGCGTGTATACCGTATTGAGCAATTATAATAGGTTTATCCGTTTTTTTAACGTTAAAGTAAAAAATAGGTCTATTAAGTAAAGTTTGCCCTATAATCCCTTTTTCGCCTTTAAATTTTTGGTAAAAATCATAAAGTTTATCACAAACGTCCATACGTTATTATATGAATCACTTGTGATAGGCGCTACCTCCGTTAATCATAAACGCACGGTAAATCTGCTCAACGAACATAACTCTAAAAAGTGTATGTGGAAAGGTCATATCTGAAAAAGAAATTAAAGCGTTTGAATTTTTTTTAATCGTATCGTCAATGCCGTAAGACCCACCGATAACGAAAGTTATTAAACCGCTCTCTAACGATATTTTATCAATGGTTTTAGAGAACTGTTCGCTTGACAGTTTCTTTCCTTCGATTGCAAGGCAAATGACGTTCCCTCTAAGGTGTGGTTTAATACGTTCTGCCTCACGTTGTTTTATTATCTGCGCTGTGCCTTCATCCACCTTTTGGAAGTTTTCTTCTTGCACCTCAATTAAGTTAAACTCGCAAAACCGTTTGAGCCTTTTTGCGTATTCAATTATTGCGTCTTGAAAGTATTTCTCTTTAACTTTACCCACCGCTACAAGATTGATTTTTATCATAAAACTCCTAAAACAAACTTAATACGGCAATCAGCACGCATATTGTAGAGCCAAAAACTGCATAAGGAACCCAAAATGTTTTGGCACAACGTTCACTATCTTTATATTCTTTTTTTGAATATTGATTTTTTATGTTCAAAAAAGTCCCCACGAAAAACAGAACGAGCAAAAGTAAACCGCTAATAATTATTAAAGGATTAAACAAATCCACGTAAACGTTACAATACTGTAAGAGTATGACAGCGCCGTTGTTTATAAAATGTGCAATAACTGATGGAATAATGCTTTTTGCCGTTATCACTAACACACTTAGGGCAAAACCGTATACGAATTGGTATAACAGTTGCGCAAGCGAACAATGATATAGAGAAAAACAAAGTGCAATAAATAACGAACTGATAATCGGTTTAACGTTATTTAAGCAATTTAGCATCAATCCCCTAAAAAAAGCCTCTTCAAGTATCGCAGGAAAAACCGCCAAAACGAACAAGAATAATATTGTTGCGCATACGTTATCAAGCGGAATGTTTATTCCGCTAACGCTTACACCGAGTTTATCTAATAAGTTCACAAAGACGGTGTTTAAGAATCCTAACCCGAAAAACATTCCTAGCGATAAAACGAGAGAATATATTAAGTATTTCACATTGAATTTCTTAACGCTCGTTGCTTTTATTATAGAAATTTGACCTTTTTTTGATAGGTAAATAATAACCCCTAGCATAGCAATTACCGCATAAGTTGAGTTAATAGCAGTTGCAAGCACACCACCGCTCGGAAAAACTGCGCCAACGATTAACTGTCCAACAAGCGATAAAACTAAATATACAGCCAGCATTAATAAAAAACTAAACCCACCGGTGCTAGCGCCGAGTGGAAATTTTACGTCGTTTTTATCCATAAGCATATTGTACACTATTTTTTAAAATTAGTAAATCATTATTTAAAATAAAAATCCACCCTTATTAAAAAGGGTGGAAAATTTCTAATTTCTTGGAGAATAGTTGGGAGATTCTTTGGTGATTGAAATATCGTGTGGATGGCTTTCTATAAGCGCAGCGTTTGTAATTCTAACGAATTGAGCGTTCTTTCTTAAAGCGTCGATAGTTGCTGTTCCGCAATATCCCATACCTGCACGTATTCCTCCGCACATTTGGAATACTATTTCCGACAAAGCACCTCTATAAGGTACTCTACCCTCAACGCCTTCGGGAACGAGTTTTTTAGCGTTTTCTTGGAAGTATCTGTCTTTACTACCGCAAGCCATAGCAGGAAGTGAACCCATACCTCTATAAACTTTAAAGCTTCTGCCCTGATAAATTTCAATTTCGCCTGGGCTTTCAAGCGTTCCTGCGAGAAGGCTTCCGAGCATAACCGCAGCAGCGCCACCTCCGATTGCTTTTGTGATGTCTCCACTATACTTAATACCGCCGTCTGCGATAACTTTCTTTCCGAATTTCTCCGCTCTTTCTGCACAATCCATAACAGCGGTAAGCTGTGGAACGCCTATACCTGCAACAATTCTAGTCGTACAAATAGAGCCAGGACCTATACCAACCTTAACCACGTCTGCGCCTGCGTCGATAAGCGCTTCGGTTGCGTCCGCTGTTGCAACGTTTCCAGCAATGATAGGAAGATTGGGATATTTAGCCTTGATTTTACCAACCATATCGAGAATATTCTTAGAATGGCCGTGCGCACTGTCAACTACAATTATGTCTACCTTTGATTTAACCAATGCATCTACCCTTTCGATAGTGTTAACTGAAACGCCGACTGCTGCACCAACCAAAAGTCTGCCGTTAACGTCTTTTGCCGAGTTGGGATACTGAATTGCTTTTTCGATATCCTTGATAGTAATCAAGCCTTTCAAATATCCATTCTCATCAACGATAGGTAATTTTTCAATTCTATTTTTGCCAAGAATTTTCTGCGCTTCGTCAAGAGATGTTCCAACGGGAGCGGTAACAAGATTATTCTTAGTCATAACGTTTTCGATGGGTTGAGCAAAGTTGTTTTCAAAACGTAAATCTCTGTTGGTTAATATACCGACAAGTTTACCTTCTTTGGTAATGGGAACACCGCTTATGCGATACTTTTCCATAAGTTTAAGTGCATCACTAACCAAATTTTCAGGCTCTAAGAAGAAGGGGTCGGTTATAACACCGTGTTCACTTCTTTTAACTCTATCAACGTGTTGAGCCTGCTCGTCTATGCTCATATTCTTGTGAATAATACCGATACCGCCCTCTCTTGCCATTGCGATAGCAAGTCTAGATTCAGTTACCGTATCCATTGCAGCCGACATGATAGGTATGTTTAGTTTAACACCCTTTGTAAGTTCAGTGGATAAATCCACGTTAGCGGGAACGATATTACTTGCCTGAGGAACGAGCAACACGTCGTCAAAAGTTAAGCCTTCTTTAATAATTTTACCCATAAAAATTCTCCTTTATTTTTCTGATAGTAAGGTTTGTATATCGTTTAAGTCGTAATTTGCAAAAACCGTTTGCTCTGCCGAAAGAGAGGGAAGTTTTTGCTCAATCACTCCTTTTAATTGGTGAAGTTGTTGTTCTTGTAAAGTTTGACCGTAATCAGAGATTATTATTCTTATAGGATTAAACGCCGTATAAGAAAATTTTTCAACGTACTCTAACGCAACGGATACGCTTTCCTCAAAACCGTCGGCTAAATAAACCACTTGTGTTAAAAGCAAGTAATAGTATTCGTTGGAAGTAACGGTAACCGTTTTGTTTTCATCTACCATTTGGCAGAAAGATGAAAACTCCTCGCTCTCAACTATCTCTGTCAAGTATAACTTGGATTTTTCAAGGTCCTCATCCTTATCTAACTTATCAATCAAAAGAGCGAGGTCGTGAATATCTTCGCTTTTTTGGTATTGCTTTTCGTAAAAGAAAACCGACGCAGAATACATTCCCAAACCGTCAAACAACGAGCCAATAAGTTTTGGCGCAAAAAAAACCATTGCGCTTAAAGACAGCACTAGCGCAATAATAACTGATGCCAATGTTATTACCGTTGTTTTTAGAATGAGTTTATTCAAAGCAATGTTTCCATTTAAAATATAATTTTTACTATTTTATCAAAGATAGAAGAAAAAATCAATACTTTACAGCAAAAAAATTAGTGATTTAGGAATTAGTTTTTGTTATAAAACATATTTTAACATTAAAAGGCGGTGTAATATGAAAAAAATCTGTTGTTTGCTGGTATTACCATTTGTTTTTATGTTTTTGCTTACAGGCTGTTCTAACACTTTTTCACTAGTTCCTTTTGTGAGCGAATTGAAAAGTCAATTATATTATGGAGAGTCAGACGGCTTTAAACTTAAAGCGTCTTACGGGTTTAAGGAAACGCCCTTTATCAACGACGGAAAAATCGGGCAAATAGTTAAAAGTTTAACGTTCAAACTCTTAGACCGAGCAGATGATAATATTACCTATTCTCTGGAAACGTTGATAAACGGAAAGGAATACAAGTCAGATTTTAAATATAACCCCGTGTCCGATACGCTTTACTTATCATTTGAAATAGATGATTTTGAACAGAATACTTTTTCAGCAAATCTATGTTTCGCAGATAACAAAATCCCAATAAACTTTATATCGCAAATACCTGAAAACACCTTAACTTTCGAAGAAGTAACTAAAATTATAGTTAAAGAACAACCAACGCTTATTAATTCTTTTAAGAGTGATAATTCTTTTAACGCAGAACTCTATTTAAGAATAATCGTAAAAAATTCACATCCCTATTGGTACGTTGGGTTAGCCAGCGGAAACGAAAAACTGAAAGCCTTTTTAGTTGACGGAATAAGCGGAGAAATATTGGCGATAAGAGAAATATTTTAAATTATAATCTGTAAGTTAAAAGCGCAAGAGTTTAACAAAACTTCTTGCGCTTTTCGTGATAAACCGTTTAATAACAACTCTCAAAAATTTCTTTACATTCTTTAAATCCGAGAGGTATGTAATTGTTTATTACTCTTGATTTATTATAGGTGGTTGCGTTTGCAAGTTCTTCTGCCTTACCTTCTGGAACGCCGAGTTCTCTTAACGTTTTCGGCATACCGAGAGAAATAAAGAATTCTGCAAGTTTATCTATTCCCATTTTTGAGGCAGTTAAATCGTCCTCTTCGACAACGCCCATAACGTTTCTCGCAAAGCGGGCAAACCTTTTAGGTGCATATTTGTAAACGTATTTACCATATGCTGGGTATAAAACGGCAAGCCCAGCGCCATGAGCAACTTCATCATATAATCCGCTCAACGCATGTTCTAATTGATGTACGGCAAGCGCATTTTCTCTACCGCAAGCGGTTAAACCGTTATGCGAAAGACTTGAAGCCCACATAGCCGTTGCCCTTGCGTTATAATCATTGGGATTTTCTATCAATGTCTTACCTGCGCATATAATAGATTTTAATATTGCTTCTGCTATTGAATCGGTGATTTCAACGGGCGGAACGGTTGTGAAATATCTTTCCAAAGTGTGAGACATCATATCCACTATTCCACATGCGGTTTGAAATTTGCTCACCGAAAAGGTTAATTCAGGATTTAATATAGCAAACTTGCACCTGTTAAATTCACTAGTGCAACCTTTTTTTATGCCTAGTTCGGTGTTGGTTAACACCGCAGAATTACTCATTTCACTACCAGCAGCAGAAATAGTTAAAATACAACCTGTGGGAAGAGCGTTTTTTGGGGTTTTTCTACCCATGCTAAACTCCCACACGTCCTCATCAGTTACCGCTCCAAGCGCAGTCATTTTACTAGAATCGAGAACGCTTCCACCACCAACGGCGAGAATAAGTTCAACTTTTTCACTTTTGGCAACTTTTATCGCCTCTCTAACGAAAGAAAGTTTTGGATTAGGCTCAACCCCACCCATTTCAACAACTTCAATATTAAACTCCGAAAGAGAAGATAAAATCTCGTCGTACAATCCGCTTTTTTTAATGCTTTCTCTTCCGTATTGCATCATAATTTTTTTTATGCCTAGTTCGGAAATGATTTTCCCCACTTTTTTCTGTCCGTCTTTGCCAAAATAAACTTTGGTTGGGGTGTTATAAACAAAATCTAACATTGTTTCTCCCTTTCAAAAAAGAACCCATGCGGGTTCTTTTAGATTATTTTTTAACGTTAAAATTATCTTTTAGCGAAACAATTTCGCTGACTATTTCCTTATCCTTAACGTTAAGTCGTTTGAAATATCCCGTACGTATTAACTGATATGCTGTATCGGGAGCGTTTTCAAAGATATACGGCTCAACTTTACCGTTAAGTATCTTGACGCTATTTTTGTTCATTCGTTCGGAAAAGTCTTGACCAGCATACTCTTCGTCGTTCAAAAGGTAACCGTATTGACGAATTTCAACGTCCTTTGCGGTTTCTGCATTAACCCATTGAATAACGCCCTTACACTTGATACCAGAAGTATCGTTTCCACTCTTGCTTTCTTCAACGTATGAGCATAAGAGTTCAACCACTTCGCCGTTGTCATTGGTAATAACTTGGTCGCACTTGATTATGTATGCGCTCTTTAACCTCACGTAGCCATCTTTTTTAAGCCTAAAATATTTGGGCGGTGGGTTAAGCGAAAAATCATCAGCGTCAATGAACAAGTTTTTAGAGAAAGTTATTTTTCTCGTTCTCTTGATTTCTTCGTTAGGATTAATTTCAAAATCAACGTCTTCGCTCTTACCGTCAGGATAGTTGGTTATGGTAACTTTCAAGGGTTTAAGAACGGCCATAGCACGTTCAGCGTGGATATTTAAGTATTCTCTTATGCACGCCTCTAAATAACTAATCTGAACTTCGGAGTTGGCTTTGCTAACACCAATTCTTTGGCAGAAATCTTTTAACGCTTCTGCGGGTACACCTCTATTCCTTATTCCTGCTAAGGTGGGCATTCTTGGGTCGTCCCAACCATCAACCGAACCGTCCTCAACGAGTTTTTTGAGATATCTTTTACTCATTACAAGGTTTGTAACGTTAAGCCTTGCAAACTCTATTTGGCGTGGCTTTGGTGAAAAACCGAGTTCAATCCCCACCCAATCATAAAGCGGACGGTGGTCCTCAAACTCCAAAGTGCAGAGCGAATGGGTTACCCCTTGCATATAATCGCAAATAGGATGCGCATAATCGTACATAGGATAAATGCACCACTTATCCCCCGTTCTGTGATGGGTTTCGTGAAGTATTCTGTATATAACAGGGTCTCTCATATTGATGTTTGGAGATGCCATGTCTATTTTGGCTCTAAGGCATTTTTCCCCGTCTTTAAACTTTCCTGCCCTCATGTCGGCAAAGAGAGATAAGTTTTCTTCTACCGACCTATTTCTCCACGGACTTTCCTTTCCTGCCTCGGTAAGCGTACCCCTATTTAAACTGATTTGTTCGGGAGTCATATCACAAACGAAAGCCTTGCCTTTCTTGATAAGCATTACAGCAAAATCGTAAATTTTCTCAAAGTAATCGGAAGCATAATTTTCCTTATCCCACTCAAAGCCGAGCCATTTAATATCTTGTTTAATAGCGTCGACAAACTCGGTTTTTTCTTTTGACGGGTTAGTGTCGTCAAAAAATAGGTTACACTTGCCGTTATACTTTTCCTTAGTGCCGAAATTAATACATAAAGATTTAGCGTGTCCTATATGAAGATATCCGTTAGGCTCAGGTGGAAAACGTGTGTAGACACCGTTAACCTTTCCGCTTTCAAGTTCTTCGTTTATAATCTGTTCAATAAAATTAGTTGCCTCTACCATAAATAGACCTCTCGTATAATAACAGAATAAGTATATCACAAAATTTTAAAATACCAAAGCAAAATATTAAAAATTTTAATAAACCTCTCGTTTACTTGACTAAAAGTTTGCAATAGGTTAAAATATCTAAGAAAAAATAATAAACGAGGGACTTTCACTATGGAAATTAATAATGGAAGCGCAACAATGGAAAAAATCGTTAACCTTTGCAAAGGCAGAGGTATAATATTCCCCGGCAGTGAAATATACGGCGGACTTGCAAACACTTGGGATTACGGTCCTTTGGGCGTTGAACTCAAAAACAACATAAAGCGTGCTTGGTGGCAAAAGTTCGTTACTGAAAACAAACTGAACGTTGGTCTTGATGCGGCAATTTTGATGAACCCGCAAACTTGGGTAGCGTCTGGACACCTCGCTGGGTTTTCCGACCCGCTTATGGATTGCAGAGAGTGTCACGAACGTTTTAGAGCGGATAAATTAATCGAAGACTGGGCAAATGAAAATAATTATACGTTAGAAAAACCAATCGACGCATTTTCTCACGAAGAAATGAAAAATTTCGTTGAAGAACACAATATCCCCTGCCCCACTTGTAAAAAACATAATTTTACTGATATTCGTCAGTTTAACCTTATGTTCAAAACTTTCCAAGGCGTTACTGAGGACGCAAAGAATACCGTTTATCTCCGTCCAGAAACGGCTCAGGGTATATTTACAAACTTTGTGAACGTTCAAAGAACAACAAGAAAGAAAATGCCTTTCGGTATTGCGCAGATAGGAAAATCTTTCCGTAACGAAATCACTCCCGGTAACTTTATTTTCCGTGTGCGTGAATTTGAACAAATGGAACTTGAATTTTTCTGTAAACCGGGAACAGACCTTGAATGGTTTAGTTATTGGAGAAGTTTCTGTCGTGATTGGCTTTTGTCAATCGGTATAAAAGAAGAAAAATTGCGTTTAAGAGACCACGACCCCGAGGAACTTTGTTTCTACTCAAAAGCGACGACCGACTTTGAATTTTTATTCCCATTCGGTTGGGGCGAACTTTGGGGGGTTGCAGACAGAACTGATTATGACCTCACTCAGCATAAAAACGTTTCAGGTAAAGACCTTTCTTACTTTGACCAAGAAACGGGCGAAAGATATATTCCATACGTTGTTGAGCCAAGTCTCGGCGTAGAAAGAACGGTACTTGCAGTGCTTTGTAACGCTTTTGAAGAAGAAGTTATCGACAAAGAGAAAAACGACGTTAGAACAGTCCTCCACTTACACCCAACGTTAGCGCCCTTTAAGGCGGCAATATTGCCTCTTTCTAAAAAACTCGGCGAAAAAGCAGATGAAATTTATTCCGACCTCATCAAGTCTTTCCCCGTTGATTATGACGAATCGGGTTCAATCGGAAAACGTTATCGCCGTCAGGACGAAATCGGAACTCCTTACTGCATAACCATTGACTTCGACACCTTAGAAGACAATACGGTAACAATAAGAGACCGTGATACGATGGAACAAATCAGACTTCCGATATCAGACCTCAAAAATTACATAGCAGAAAAAATTAAGTTTTAATAAAAAACGAAATCCGTACGCAAGAGTTTCTTGCATACGGTTTTTTATTTATAAAAAATTTAAAACTGTATTGACACTAAATGTTTTTTTAGTTATAATTAATGAGAAAAATAAAAAAGGAGAATTATTATGAATTTAAAAGGAACAAAAACCGAAAAAAATTTAATGGAAGCGTTTGCTGGAGAATCGCAAGCAAGAAATAAATATACTTATTACGCATCAAAGGCCAAAAAAGAAGGTTATGAGCAAATCGCATCTTTGTTTTTAGAAACTGCTGACAATGAAAAAGAACACGCTAAAATTTGGTTTAAACTTCTTCACGACGGAATCGGCTCAACGATAGATAACCTTAAAGACGCTGCCGAAGGTGAAAACGGAGAATGGACTGACATGTATGCTCGCATGGAAAGAGAAGCAAGAGAAGAAGGTTTTATCGATATTGCTAACTTATTCAAAGGCGTTGCTGCTATTGAAAAGGAACACGAAGAGAGATATCTTGCTCTTCTTAAAAATATTGAGAACGGCTCTGTTTTTAAGAAAAACCAAAAAGTTGTTTGGATTTGCCGTAACTGTGGACATATCGTTGACAGCGAACAAGCGCCCGAAAAATGTCCTGTTTGCGACCATCCGAAGGCTTACTTCCAGTTGAGAGTTATAAACTATTAACTTATGTAAATTAAAATGTCTACATAAAAAAGGCTTAACAAAATTGTTGTTAAGCCTTTTTCCTTATTTCAAATTATAAACAAGTTTCATTAATTGCTATTTCATCTGTGGAATTTCTTTATGGTGGGGAATGTTTTTTATTGGTTTTATTTTTTGCCTTATCTCTTAGGTTTTTTCTTTAAAGTATCATATTTAAAAATTACACCTCGTCCTCTAAAATATATTGAGCCATAATTGCTCTATTCCCCACAACACCTCTGTTAAACAGATAGCACTTTTGTTGCTTGCCCACAAAACACAGCGTTTTACCTATATATTCTTTTTTCATAATTTTTGTTGTTTTTTTAAGCAGGAGTCCAACCCATTTTTTGACCAGATAATATATGAATATGTAAATGGAAAACCGTTTGACCAGCGTTATCGCCTTGATTTATAACTAAACGATAACCACCTTCGAGCCCCAACTCCTTTTCGAGCGTTGGGATTTTTAAGAGGCATTTTCTAACCATTTGGCTTTGCTCTTCATTCATTTCTGCAAGAAGTTTAAAATGACTTTTTGGAATGCACAAAAAATGGTTTTTTGCTTTTGGGTCAATATCTTTTATAATTATCATATTTTCATCTTCGTACATTTTTGTTGCAGGAATTTCCCCAGCAATAATTTTACAGAATATACAGTTTTCCATTCTTTTACTCCTTTATCAATTCAGCAATTGCGCCGTCTTTATAACAGCCTTTTACAATCACTTTATTTATGGTTTTATCATAAACGTTACCTTTAACGTATAGCCTTAAATAATTTTCAGCATAACCTTCGGTGTATCCATCTTTTTCTTCTTCTGGCAAAAAGCGTAAAATTTTACCCTCGAACGAGCGAGCAAACTTACTTTTTTGTATTTCTTTTATCTTCAAGAGTTGTTCAACTCGACTTCGTTTTATTTCGCCGTTTAAATCTTTATATTTTTTCCCTGCAACCGTTCCCTCTCGTGGACTGAACGGAAATGGGTGGATATCTGAAAAATTTACTCTTTCTATAAGACTAATGGTGTCTTGATAATCTTCTTCTGTCTCGGTGGGAAAACCTGCAATTATATCAGTAGTTATTCCGGCATCAGGGAAAAATTTTCTTATTAAATCGACTTTTTGAACGTATTCTTCGGCTGTGTAGTGCCTATTCATAGTCTTCAAAACTCTATTTGACCCTGACTGTAACGACAAATGAAAATGCGGTGCAAAATCTTTGAGATTTTTAAGTGCGGATAAAAACTCTTCGGTTATAACCCCAACCTCCAAAGAGCCTAAACGTATTCTCGTGTTTAGGTCTTTAAGCCTTTCGATTAGTCCTGTCAAATTTACGCCTTGGTAATTATACGAGGAAAGATTAATTCCGTTAATAACCGTTTCACTCGGATTTAATTTCTTTATTTCTTCTATAACCGTTTGGGGATTTCTTGACCTGCTTCTGCCCCTTAAATATGGAATAATGCAGTAAGAACAGAAATTATTGCATCCGTCTTGAACTTTAACGTATGCTCTTGTTCTAAGCGAGGTGGGAAAACAAAGTTCTTCAAACTCGGTTGTTTCTTTATCGATATGTTCACCAACCTCGTCAATCATATCTAAAATTTTACCTTTATTGAAAGCGCCGGTTATTAAATAATCAGCACTTTTTTCTGAAAAAGCCTTTGAGTTTTTTTGACATGCGCACCCTGTGAAAATAATTTTTGCGTTAGGATTAAGCTTTTTTATTCTGCTCGCCGTTTGCCGTGATTTTTTCTCGGCTTCTGCCGTAACTGCACACGTGTTAACAACGTAAAGGTCGGCAACAACTAGTTTATCACTTACTTGATAACCTCTTTCTTTTAACCCAGCAATTAGCGAATCACTTTCACACTCATTAACTTTGCATCCGAGAGTGAATACAACCGCCCGCATTAGTCTTGACCTCTCATAACAAGCGCCGACCATTCTCCCTTAATCTTTTCTTCGACAAAAGAAAATCCAGCTTTAATATACGCTTCTTTAACGGCGGATAATCTTTCAACTAAAATCCCGCTTAAAATTATAACGCCGTTTTTCTTTAAATTGCCACCAATGTACGGCGCAAACGCTATAAGCACCTCCGCCATAATATTGCAAACGATAACATCACCTTTAACCGTGTTATCATCCAAAAGATTTTTGAGCATAACTTTGCCGTTTTTAACGCCGTTCAGTTTCATATTATGCTCAGTTGCAACGATTGCGCATTCGTCTATGTCTGTCATTATGACTTCTTTTGCGCCTAGTTTACTTGCAGTTATTCCTAATATACCGCTACCGCAACCAACGTCTAAAACGGTATCAGCACAACTTACGTACTTGGTTAAAAACTCCACGCACATAGAAGTTGTTTCGTGTTCGCCCGTGCCGAACGCCATGTTTGAATCAAGCAAGACAACTTGTTCGTCTTGCGCTTTTTCATATTTTATCCATTCGGGAACAATTACGACTTTATTTATATGTATAGGCTTAAAGTGTTCTTTCCACTGTGTTCTCCAAAGGTCGCCGTCCACCTCTCTTTTTGCCGTTTCAAGTGTGCCGAAATCAATAAAATCAGAATTTTTAAACTGCTCTAAACGTCTTTCAACCTGTTTTATAATTTCTGTCGCCTCTTCTGTTTTAAAGTACGATTTTATTAGGACGGTCTTATCACGCTCAAATATAGATTTATCAGCGTAATCCCATGCTTTACCCGCCCTATCAAGGTCAATTACGTCTTGTATATCGGATATAACAACGCCTAAATTTGTATACTCCCACAGCATATCGCTTATGAGTTCTGCGCCGTCATGAGTTGTTGTTAAAGTTAATTCAATAAATTTCCCCATATTATTTTCCATACGGATTTTTTCCGTACATGCTTTCAACGTTATCTTTGTATTGTTTCATTTGCGGACACTGTTTAACGTCCGTTGCATCTTCTAGTTCTTCTAAAATCTTCTTTTGTTCCTTCGAAAGTTTTGTCGGCACTTCTACTGTTACGACTATATAAAGGTCTCCCGTCCCTCTCGATGACTTAATACCTTTACCACGAACGAAGAAAATCTTTCCACTCTGCGTGCCCTCTGGAATGATGTAATCAATAGTATCGTCTATTAGCGGAACTTTAACCTTTCCTCCAACCGCAGCCGTTTTAAAACTTATGGGAACTTCAACGTATAAGTCAAAATTCTTTCTTTTAAATATCTTGCTTGGCTCAACCTTCATAACAATGATAAGGTCTCCTGCAGTGCCACCGTTTCGGCTAGCCTCTCCAAAGCCAACTTTTCTAATATAACTGCCAGTATCTGCTCCCGCAGGAATATCTAACGTAAGTTTAGTTTGAGCCTTAACGTATCCCTTTCCGCCACAATCTTTACAAGAATCGATAATCTTTTTACCCGTTCCTCTACATTCGTCGCAAGGGCGCACGTTTACAGAACGGAAAAAGCCGTTACTTGACGTGTATTGAATTTGTCCCGAGCCACCGCATTTTTCACAAGTTTTATAAGCCGTTCCACCTTTTGCGCCCGTTCCTTTACAAGATGAACAAGGCTCGTTTCTCGTGTAAACAACTTCTCTCCTACAACCCTTTGCAGCGTCTAAGAAACTAAGCGATAATTCGATTGTAATATCTTCTCCCTTAGTTTTAGTCTGTGCTCTCGACCTAGAACCGCCAAAGCCACCAAAAATATCGCCAAAAATATCCTCGAATCCGCCAAAGCCACCAAAACCACTAGCGCCACCACCGAAGCCACCCATATTTCCGTTGGGGTCTCCAAAAGTGTCGTAATTCTTTCTCTTTTTCTCATCCGACAAAACTTCGTGCGCTTCGTTAAGTTCTTTAAACTTTTCAGCGCATGCTTCATCCCCCGGATGTAGGTCAGGGTGGTACTTTTTAACTTGAGAACGATAGGCTTTTTTTATTTCATCAGGAGTGGCGTTTTTTGAAACGCCCAAAATTTCATAGTAATCTTTTTTTGCCATAATTAATCCTATAAAGTAATTTCTCTCTTAATTTATCAGTTAAAATATTTAATCATTTACACGTCAAATTAAGCATAAACTGAAAGGCAGGATTCTGCCTTTCAGTAACCTTTTAATTAAATTTATTTATTTTATATAAGAGTTTGTCATCGAAGTCAAAACTCTAAACAGTAACGCCGTCTTTTGGCATGTTTTTCACTTTGCCTTTTTAAGGCGGAGAATCAAGCAAGACAAGGCTCGTGAAGAGTTTTGGATGAGATAGACCATTCGGTCATCGAAGTCAAAACTCTAAACAGTAACGCCGTCTTGCGACGATTATACGCCTTAAAAATTATTGATGGAACTCCGTATCCCCACCATTAGCGTTTGCGTTTGGGTCTCCGTTAGGCGCTTGTTGTTGATAAAGTTTTGCAAAAACGGGTTGAACGTCGTTAGAAAGTTCTTCGGTTGCTTTAACTATTCTATCGTTATCGTTTGAAGCGAGTTCTTCTTTTGCTTTTTTAACAGCCTCTTCAACCTTAGCCTTATCTTCTTCGGTGAGTTTATCTCCCGAATCCTTAACAGTCTTTTCAACGGTAAAGATAAGTCCGTCTAGTTTATTGTGGTTGTCAACCGTTTCTTTTCTCTTCTTATCTTCTTCTTCGTATTGCTTTGCTTCGTTAACTGCCTTTTCAATATCTGCATCTGAAAGGTTTGTAGAAGAAGTTATAGTAATGTTTTGTGAAGTTCCCGTTCCAAGGTCTTTTGCCGAAACGTTAACTATACCGTTTGCGTCAATATCAAACGTAACTTCAATTTGAGGAACTCCTCTCGGAGCGGGGGCAATACCAGTAAGTTGAAAGTTGCCGAGGGTTTTGTTGTCTTTTGCAAACTCTCTTTCGCCTTGAAGAATATGAATATCAACTGCCGTTTGATTATCAGCCGCCGTTGAGAATACTTGAGATTTCTTTACGGGGATAGTAGTGTTTCTCTCAATAAGTTTGGTGCATACGCCACCGAGAGTTTCTATTCCGAGAGACAACGGAGTAACGTCTAAAAGAAGAACGTCTTTAACTTCGCCAGATAAAACACCACCTTGGATTGCTGCGCCTATTGCGACGCATTCGTCAGGGTTAATGCCCTTAAATGGTTCTTTACCAGTTATTTTTCTTACTTCGTCGATAACAGCAGGAATTCTAGTTGAACCGCCGACTAAAATAACTTTATCAATATCCGAATAAGAAAGTCCTGCATCTTTCATTGCGTTCTGCATAGGAACTACCGTTGCTGCAACAAGGTCTTCGGTTAAAGCGTCGAACTTTTGTTTGGTTATGTCAACGTCTAAGTGTTTAGGTCCGGTTGCATCTGCCGTTATGAAGGGAAGATTAACGTTAGTTTTGCTCATGCCGGAAAGTTCGATTTTTGCTTTTTCGGCTGCTTCTTTAAGTCTTTGCATAGCAAGTTTATCGTTAGCAAGGTCTATTCCCTCTTTTTGCTTGAACTCAGCAACTAAATAATCCATAACCCTTTTATCGAAGTCGTCTCCACCGAGCATGTTATTTCCGTGTGTTGCTAAAACCTCAAATACGCCGTCGCCTATTTCCATTATAGAAACGTCAAACGTACCGCCACCGAGGTCGTAAATAATAACCTTTTGAGTTTTGCCTTCTTTGTCAAGACCGTAAGATAAAGCGGCAGCCGTTGGCTCGTTTATAATACGAAGAACGTTTAATCCTGCAATTTTACCAGCGTCTTTGGTTGCTTGACGTTGACTGTCTGAAAAATATGCGGGAACTGTTATAACAGCATCTGTAACTGTTCCGCCAAGGTAACTTTCAGCATCCTTTTTAAGTTTGGTAAGTATCATTGCTGAAATTTCTTGTGGGGTGTATTTTTTGTCATCTATTGCCACTTTATAGTCAGAACCCATGTGCCTTTTAATTGATGCAACAGTTCTGTCTGGGTTTGAAACCGCTTGACGCTTTGCAACCTGACCAACTAATCTTTCTCCGTCTTTTTGGAAAGCCACTACCGAAGGGGTAGTTCTTGAACCTTCTGCGTTTGCGATAACTATCGGTTCGCCATTTTCCATAACGGCTACGCATGAGTTTGTTGTTCCTAAGTCAATACCTATTGTTTTCATAATATATAATCTCCTTATTTTCTTATTTAATTACGCTCACTTTTGCGTATCTTATAATTTTGTCTTTTTTTCTATATCCTTTTTGGAAAACTTGTTTAACGGTATCGCTTTCTTCACCGTCTTGCTTTTCCACCTGCATAACCGCTTCGGCTTCGTTGGGGTCGAACGGTTTGCCCACGGGATTAATTTCTTCTACCTCTAAGCCGTTAAGAGTTTCATCAAATTTCTTTCTAATACCTCTTATACCCTCTTCGGTTTTTTCATCAAGTCCAAGTCCGAGCGCCCAGTCGAGGTTATCACCAACGGGCAAGATTTTAATAATTACGCTTGCCACACCTTCATTAAAAGCATCTTGCCAAAGTTTTGCATTGCGCTTTTTGTAGTTATCAAACTCTGCAACGTTTCTCATCCACTTGTCCTTATACTCCTCAACTTGCCTTTTCAAGAGTTCAATTTGATTTTCTTGACTTTCGATAGGCTCTTCCGTTTGAGTCTCTAATATTTCTTCTTGTTCGTTAGTGGTGTTTACTTCTTTTTCTTCCATGTCTCTATCCTTTATTTTTATTTGTCAACATATCTTCCAAAATCTTACCAACGCCTTCTAAAACGGATACGACCTTTTGGTAATCCATTCTAAGCGGACCTATAACGCCGTAAGTCCCTATTTCTACACCGCTTGCAGAATAGGTTGCCGTTACCAATGAACAGTCTTTGGGCATCTCCTTACCGTCCTCTCCACCGATTTTGATTTTTATTTCAATGTTATCCGTGTTATCCGCTAAAAGCCCTGCAAGTTTTTGTTTGCTAGTTACCACCGATAAAAAGTTCTTAACTTTTTCAGAGTCGTTGTATTCGGGGTGGTTTAAAATTTTTCCCTCGCCCTCTAAGAGAACTTTTGCGTTTTCTCTGCCGATATAATCTTCTATCGCAGACATAACCCCGTCAAAAATTTCACGGTAACTGTCAAATTCTTCTTTAACGATTTCAGAAAGACCAACTATCTCGCCGAGTTGCTTGCCTATAAACAGTTTGGAAAGCAATTCGCTCGCCTCTATTATCTGAGCATCAGTCATGCTTTCGGGGATATAAATAAATTTGTCTCTAATAAGTGTGCTTTCTGTTACGATTAATAAAAGCGCTTGGTCTTTTTTGTATTTAAATAACTCTATTTTAACGATTTTATCTTTTTTGCTGTGAGTGGCAAGTGCAATCGAAGTGTAATCGGTAAGCTCACTTATTACCTTTACTGTATTTTGAACAACAGTTTCAAGATTATCTGCGTGGTTTTTGAACGCCTCTCTTATAACGCCTACCTCTTTTGCAGATAACTTATTTTTATCCATAAGTTCGGAAACGTATAACTTATATGCTTCAACAGAAGGCACTCTTCCACTCGAAGTGTGTGGCTGAGAAAGATATCCAAGTTCTTCAAGCCCTGCAAGTTCACTCCTTATGGTTGCTGAACTGACACTATTCATATACTTTTCAGCAATACTCTTGCTGGAAACCGGTTGCGCAGTTGAAATATAATCATCCACCACCAGTTGAAGAATTTTCTTTTTTCTTTCGGAAAGTTTCATTAACACTACCCCTTTGGCACTTTGACTTTTCCTCTGTTAGCACTCTTTGACTTTAACTGCCAACTTTGGATTAATTGTACAACTATTATGAGTCTTTGTCAAGAGTTTTAAGCCTAAAAAATTTAAATATTTATAATTTTAAAACAAAGTTAAATCGCCACCGTTTCTTTGATAAACGGTGGCGATTATTTTTACGCATTTTATTCTGTTCTTAAAGCAACGACGGGGTCTTTCTTTGCGGCGCTTCTCGACGGTATAATTCCCGAAACGAGAGTTAAAAGCATGCTGATTAGCGTTAAAATTACGGCTGCCACTATTGGAAGTGTTGCTTTTAGAGTTGCAATTCCCGTAAGTGCTTGTAAAATCAAGTTAATAGGTATACAAAGCAAATAAGTTACCAAAACTCCGAACAATCCCGAAGATAAACCTATAATTAGCGTTTCTGCGTTAAACAGATGGGAAACGTCTCTCTTCGACGCTCCTATTGAACGGAGTATGCCTATTTCCTTAGTACGTTCTTGAACGGAAATTAAAGTAATAACGCCTATCATAATAGAAGAAACTATTAACGATATGGAAACGAAAGCAATTAAAACGTAAGTTATAGCATCAATAATAGTGGTAATTGAAGACATCATTAATCCCATAAAGTCAGTATATTTAATGGCTTTGGTTTCTTCAACGCTTTGGTTGTAATCATCAATTGCCGCAACTATTACGTCTTTATTCTCGAAAGATGATGCATAGATGTTTATTTTGTCTGGACTGTTTAAATCCATATAACCAAGTTTTTTTAGATTGCTTTCAAACGTGGAAGAAGAAAACTCGGTCAAATTGTCGTAATACAAAGCATATTCATCTTGGGTGTAAACGTCGTTTTGAATGTCCTGCTCTAAAAGTTCGGCTATTTGAGTGTCTTCGGTGTCATCCGGATAAAGACCTCTAATTTGTTGTTCAACCATAGTGGCGTTACGCATTTGCACTATACCTTTACACACCACAAGAGCAGCGCTTTCAACGTATTCGGGACTTAAATCACCAAGCGCTAATTTTATTTGATTAACGTCTAAATTAGGCATTTGCGCAGAATAGACCTCTGCAATTAAACCTATTTGTGCTTCGGTAGTATTATATTCTGTGCTTAACATGTTTTGAGCGCTTGAAGTTAAAACTGTGTCATCAAGAATGCTCTTTATTGAAATATATGTTTTTGCTTTTACCCTATCCGTAAGATTGCTGACGTAGTTTATAAAAGCAGTTTTCTTTTCCGAAGGTGTCAAGTTGCCCGTGCTGGATTTGAAAGGTTTCCCAGTAAATACGTCTATGTTTTCGTTTTCAAGCTGTGCTTTAACAACGTCCGCATCTTCCGCTTGGTTTATAACGTGTTCTGTTAACTTATACGTATAGCATATACTACCCGTTAACATATGGTTTTCGGCTTTGGGGTTTTGTCTGATTATCCCCGTAACGTCAAGAGGCATTGCCTTGTCGTAAAGAGCGGAAAGGTCCATAAACGAAGTATTGTCAAACCATATTTGCGTTAGGTCGCTGTATGAATAATTGTCAAAAGGTAAAAACATTTTATACTCTCTTTGACAAACTTGCTCGTAACTCCAACTCACTTCTTCCGGTGGCAATTCTTGACCGTTAATAGCAGCGTTAATTATGGCATCTATCTTATCTTCTCCGATAAGACCTAATGCGTATAACGTTAAATCATCTATCTCGTTTTTATCGTTAACTACTAAAACAACTTCGTTATATTGCGTTGGCCAATCTCCGTAAATTAAGTCGTATTGCTCTTTTATTAACCCGTTTACAACGCCTCCGTCTGTCTCTGGGAGAAGTTCTTGCCACATTCCGTTACTCATCATCATTGTGCTAAACATTGTGGGATTGCTAGAACTATCGGGTTTAGTTTGAATAGAGCCGGTGGAAACACCCATTATGTATTTAGTAATCATATCGCTCATAAGTTCTTGGGTGTCTGATTTTATGATTTCGCCGTCGGTATTTTCTGTATAAATATCAAACTGTAAATCGTACGAATACTGCACACCACTAACTGCTTTGGAAAGAGCGGAATCTTTTTTATTCATCTCCCCTTCTAAGTAAGCCTTGAATGATTTAAGGTCGTTTTCACTTGTTTCAACCTTGCTCAATGCGTTAACAAGTTCATATATAACGGGGTCTTTATAAATAGCGTCAGAGCCGTGTTCAGAGTCCTTTTCCCCCACGCCCATAAAACTTTCTATCAATGTGGTTAAATCTATTGCAGTTGACTCCAAAGTGATGGGATAAGAAGATAGCGTAGTTTCTTGAACATGATTTATATAGGCTGTCGTGCCTTGCGAAACTGCAAGAATTAAGGCTATTCCAATTATACCGATACTTCCCGCAAAAGAAGTTAAAAGCGTTCTTCCTTTCTTTGTAAACAAGTTTCTCAAAGATAATCTAAACGCCGTCCAAAGACTCATCTTTGATTTCTTTTTCTTTTTTGTTTTTAAGTTTGTAGTTACCTGTTGATATTCTTTTATTTCCTCTTCTTCGGAATATGGGTTGGTATCCTCGACAATCTCTCCGTCAACTAATCTAACAATCCTTGTAGAATAATCCCTAGCAATCTCTGCGTTATGCGTTACCATTATAACTAGTTTATCTTTTGAAACCTCTTTTATAAGTTCCATTATTTGAACACTAGTCTTGCTATCTAGCGCACCCGTAGGCTCGTCAAGAAGCAAAATATCCGGTTGGTTAACAAGTGCCCTTGCAATGGCAACACGCTGACATTGTCCACCTGAGAGTTGATTAGGGCGTTTATATTCTTCTCCTTTGAGCCCTACCTTTTCAAGAGCAGTTAATGCACGCTTAACACGTTCTTCCTTGGCTATACCCGATATGGTTAATGCGAGTTCAACGTTGCCAAGCACCGTTTGATGCGGAATAAGATTATAACTTTGAAAAACAAAACCTATTCTATTATTGCGGTAAGTATCCCAGTCTCTATCGGAAAAATGCTTTGTGCTCTTTCCTCCAATAAAAAGGTCTCCCGAAGTATACTGGTCAAGTCCCCCAACGATATTAAGCGTTGTGGTCTTTCCGCAACCCGACGGACCTAGTATAGAAACAAATTCGTTCTTTCGAAAAGAAACGTTTAATCCTTTAAGAACTTTTATTTGGTTTTCGCCTACTTGATAATTTTTAGTAACGTCTTTTAGCCTTAACATTAAATTTTCTCCTTTAAGAAAATCATAAACCGCACTACTGTTTGAGTAATTTATTTTGTAATATTATATCATACAATGCTTAAAACTTCCTTAAATTGGATAAGGAAGTTTTAAGTTAACCGAAAATATTTATACGCTAAATAAGAAATTTTTGTGAATTTTGTTACATTATGTCAGAAATCGCACTGACGAAAGCCAACGCATCATCAACCGATAAGCCTTCTAAAAGCCTTGCCTGTTCATATAAAACGATTGAAAGTTTTTTGAGCCTATCTTTATCCTCGTCATTCGCTTTTTTAAGCACGTCTAAAATGCGGTGAGTTGAACTTATTTCCAAAATTTTCTCAGCTTTCATTTTGCCGTCCGCATTAGGCATTGAGGCAAACACTTTTTCCATTTCAATGCTTATTTCGCCAGAAGCCGTTAAGCACACGGGGTGGCTCTTTAATTTAGAAGTGAGTTTAACTTCTTTTACTTTGTCTGCAAGACATTCTTTAATAGCGAGTAAGAGTTCTTTGTTTTCCTCTTCTTTTTGTTTTAATTGTTTTTTCTCGTCATCTGTATCAAGCGAAAAATCTGCTTCGGAAACTGAAACAAACTTTTTACCCTCATAATCTAACAATATCTTTGCAATAAATTCGTCTACTCCGTCTTTAAAGAAAAGTATTTCATACCCTTTGTCTTTTGCCTTTTCTATCTGAGGAAGAGTTGCGATTTTATCATAACTCTCGCCAGAAGCATAATAGATAGCCTCTTGACCTTCGAGCATTTCTTGAACGTATTCTTTCAAAGTAACTAGTTTTTCTTTCTTTGAAGAATAGAACATTAAGAGGTCTTTAAGTTTATCTTTATTCATTCCAAAGCCAGCATACACGCCAAACTTGATTGAAAGCCCAAATTCTTTAAATAATTTCTCATAATCCTCTCTCTGACTTTCGAGCATTTTTTTGAGTTCTGATAAAATTTTCTTTTCAAGACTTTGCGCAATAGCCTTAACTTGTCTATCCTGTTGCAAAATTTCACGGGAAATATTAAGGCTTAAATCAGACGAATCTACAATACCTCTAATAAAACCGAAATAATCCGGAAGAAGTTCTTCGCACTTTTCCATTATCATAACGCCGTTACAGTAAAGTTTAACACCTTTTTTGTAATCTTTTGAATAATAATCGTAAGGCGCTCTTGACGGAACGAACAACAAGGTATCGTAAGTTACAGAACCCTCGATTTTAGCGTAAATTCCTTTAATAGGGTCTAAAAAATCGTGAAATTCGTTTTTATAAAATTCATTAAGATTATCTTCTGTTACCTCTGTCTTTGGTTTTTTCCAAAGTGGAACCATACTGTTCAACGTTTCAAGTTCTGAATACTGTTCGTATTCGGGTTTATCGTCTGGCGACCCCTCTTTCTTTCTGCTTTTTTGCATCATCATTTGAATGGGATAGCGAATGTAATCAGAATATTGTTTTATTAGAGAGGATAACCTAAATTCTTCTAAAAATTCGGAATATTTAAAATCTTCCGAATCCTCTTTCAACCATAGAACGATTTTAGTTCCGTAACTATCTTTTTCAGTCTTTTCAACGGTATAACCCTCTGCCCCCTTGCTCTCCCATTTAAACGCCTCGTCTTGACCGTATGCTTTTGAATATACCTCAATCTTATCTGCAACCATAAATGCAGAGTAAAACCCAACTCCAAACTGACCTATAAGTTCGTTCTCCGCCTTTCCCTCGTTTTGTTTTTTGAAAGCAAAAGTTCCCGATTCGGCGATTGTGCCAAGATTTTTTTCTAAATCGGCTTCTGTCATGCCGATACCATTATCCTCAATTATAAGTTTTCTTTGGTCTTTATTTGGCGTGATTGTGATTTTAAAATCTGACTCAACCTTTTGGTCAGTGAGAGAAATAAATTTTAACTTGTCTATTGCGTCGCTAGCATTAGATACTAATTCTCTCAAAAATATTTCTTTGTTAGTGTAAATTGAATTTATCATCAAATCCAAAATTCTTTTTGACTCGGTCTTAAACTGCTTCATATTCTCTCCTAAAATCAAGTAAATTTAGCACTCTCTTGTTTTAAGTGCTAAATAATATTATATCCACTCTATCTTTTTTGTCAACTTTTTTCATCTATTTTTAAGTTATTTTAAATTTTGTTTTAAACGCTCGCCGACCGCAGTTCAGTCTGCGGTCGGCGGAAAATTTTATTCGATTTCTATATTTTTCTTTTGAGGTATTTGTTTTTCTTTTTTAGGAACGTTCAAAATGAGCGTGCCGTTATTGTATTTTGCCTTTACGTCCTCTTCTGTAACACCCTCTCCAACGAAATAACTCCTTGAACAAGAAAAACTTCTTTCTCTTCGCAAATAATTTTTGCTATCCTCTTCTTTTTCTTCTCTTTTTGCTTCAACCGTCAAATACCCGTTTTCTAAGGTTAAAGAAATATCTTTTTTGTCATAACCGGGCATATCGATGGAAAGTTCAAATTCTTTTTCCGTTTCTTTAAGGTCCGTTTTCATACTATGCTCTGTGCCCTTAAAAAATACCGGACTGAAAAAATTTTCAAATGCATCATCAAAAAAATTAAATCCAAAATCATTGTTTCTTCTCGTTAAATAGTTTCTCATTTTATATCTCCTTTTAATTTTATTTTTATTAATATTAGCACTCGCAACGATTGATTGTTAGCACTCTCAACTGTCGACTGCTAATTCTTATTATACACAGTGTTTTCTTTTTGTCAAGAGTTTATGTAAAAATTTTTTTGATTTTTTAAAAAACAAAAACGCAAGAATAAGCACTTGCGTTTAGTTTTAACTTTTATTTGTGTTTATATACCGATTTTTTATTTTTTATAAATGGTTTTTATTATATGGTCTACATAAAGTGCGCAAACGTTTACGCCAGTTACCTCTTCAATGCCACCGACAAACGCATTTGAATTAACCTCACAGACAATTGGTTCGCCATTTTTTCCATAAAGGAGGTCAACACCGCAATAATCAAGACCCAAAATTTCAGCGCACGCTTCAGCCACCTCTTGGAATGATGAAAAAAGTTTAATTTTTTTACCAACTCCACCGCTTGCAATGTTGGAGCGGAAATCATTAAGATTACTTCTTTCCATTGCAGCAACTGCTCTACCACCAACTACTATAACTCTAACGTCTACTCCCTTTTTGAAAGACAAATACTCTTGGAAAAGGTGGGGTTTGGTTTTTACCTTTTGCATTATTGAAAAAAGTTGGTCTACGTTCTCTGCTTTATAAACGCCTTTTCCCATTGAACCAAAACTTTCTTTAACTATTAGGGGAAAGCCAAGTTCATCACCGATTTTGACTGCCGATTGTTTATCAACAGGCAAATTGTCGTTATAACACAAAGCGCCAAATATGGTCTTAGGGAATTTAACGCCCTCGCCAGCAAGTCTAATATAAGTTGTGGCTTTATCGTCGCAAACCCTTACTGCGCTGTGGCTGTTGAATAATCTTAATCCGCCTTTTTCCAAAATCTCTGATAAATATTTATCTTTATCGAGATAAACTGCAAAGTCGGGGTGTGGTAAATCAATTTTTGCGCACTCACCCGTAACTGCAACTCTTAAATATCCGTCAGAAACGATTTCTATTTCAACGCCACGTTTATTAAATTCTTCCTTTAACCTTTCTGCGTGATGCAAACTTTCTTTTGGCACCAAAAAGGGATTTACAAATATCAGTCCGTTCATACTAACTTTTATTTTACAATTTTTTTTAACGTCCGTCAAGAGGGTTTTTAAAAATTTTGCAAACTATATTTTAAAAAAATATATTGACAGATTACCTCCTCCGTGTTACAATGAAACCAGAAAAGGGAGGAACAATAAAAGAAATTTTTGGAGGTATAGTCCGATGAACAGTTCTAACGAAATATCAACTATGCCTATAATAACGGAAGGAAGATAGAGATTATCAATTGTCTTGCCATTGTAAAGAAAGTGGCTAATAAAAACCTATTGTTTAGATAAATTTAAGTTTCCTCGAATAATAAAGTCCGTTATTGTAGGCATAAAAAAGGAAACAACTTAATATAAAAGTTAAGCGTACGCTGTGTAAGCGTACGCTTTGTTTTATTTGGGGAAAACGTTTTCAACGTCTTTTATTACCCAGCCAGCCCTCTCATATTTTCCTTTGGGCGGACAAATTTTTCTTAACATTGTTGCGTCGTTTAAATAACTTCCTATTTTGCCTGCACGTTTATCTACTTCAAACATTTGATAATAACTTTCGAATATGCCGATTAAGCTTCCTAGAGAAAATACCCTATTCCACGTAGTTTGAATATATGCATAGGTATTCAACTGTTTTAAAGTTTCTACCGCCGAACGAACTCCGGTTTGGTCAAGCCATGGACAGACTGCCGTTAAAATATTGTTCGACACAAAATATTCGCTCGATTTAAAAGGCGGTTGTTTAACAAAATATTGCCAGTCGCAAATGATTGCGCCTTTGGGAAATTTTTCGAGCATAATTTTAGCCGTCTTTTCACTAGGACAATTTCCTTCGTAACCGCCGTCTTTATCAATTCCGAGAGAACTTTCGTGCAAATATAAGTCTCCCCAAAGCATGGGCGTTACTTTTTGACGAAGCAATTCTTCGCTAATCTCTTTTATGAAATCGCAAAGTTTTATAACGCTTTGCTCGTCGTCCGGATAAGAAAAACTTTCGTCAAATCCAATGTGAAAATATTCAGGGCAACCAAACAATTCGATAAGTTCGCACCTAATTTTGCTTAGCAACTCTTTAACTTCTTGCTTTTCAAAATCAAACCTCCAACCATCCTTAGAAAAAAGAGGGCTGAGCCTTAAATTTTGGTCTAATACCACGTGTTTGCCGTTACACATTCTGCTAGAAGACGCATGTCCAAAGTGATTAAACATTGGAATGGGAGTCATATTAAGGTCTCGAATTAAGTTAAGCATTAAATTAATTTTTCGCCTACTTAAACTTCCTTTCCAGCCGAGTTCTTTAAGCGCACGGAATTTATAAGTACCCCAAAACTCGATTATAACGTGGGTAAAACCCAATGCGCCCGACAACTTAATGAGTTTAGTTATGGACGAGAAAGGTACTTTGGGGAAAATGCAAACATGAATCATTCTTCTCTCGACAGGCGGATTTAAATTCTTCACAAATTGATCTATTGTAATATTAACTTTTGATTTTTTTAAACATTCTGGCTTGGCTTCGGAAAGAGCAGTTATTAACCCTACTAAAAGAATTTTATCAGTTTTACCACCGATAAACATGCCCTTTTCGGTTACCAAAATAACGCCTTGGCCATCAAAAGCAATTCTTTCGCCTTGTCCCACTATTATTTCTTGTTTGTCAGTTTTTATCGTTTGCACCTTAACGGAATCAAACAAAAATCCTCTTATAATGCTTTTAACCGTGCGGTTAAAAAGCGAATTCGGTAAAGAAACGGTAACTTTACCGCCGATTTTAAACGACATAATTTCTCCTTATAATCTAACTGCCCTACCGCTTGAAATACTTTCGTATACAGCGTTCATTGCTCTAATAGTATTCTTATGCCAACCAAGGTTTATCTTTGGCAAACGCTTATTTTCTATATTATCAACAAATTCATCAATAAGTCCCACCCATTCATCAAAATAGGTATATTGAACGACGTATTGATTACCCACTTCACCGTTATGAAAAACGTTAGGCCCAAAACAATCAGTAAAGATGCTTCCATCTTTGCCGTGTATAACTAAGTTAACTTCCATTCTTTTGGGGAAAACTTCCCAACCTGAACCGGGAACTTTAATTTTATTTTCCGCCCTTGACCAACTCGGGTCTAGTGAGAATATAACTCCATTTTTCATTCTGCCAACTACTGCGAGCATATCCTCTTCTTCAAGGTCGTGGCGCATATTTGGTGCTACTTTTGCGAATATTACGTCAAATTCGCTGTTCGTAACCTCTCTAATAAAGTCAAAAATGTGAGGGTGATCGCACAGCGCTCCGCCACGGAATTTATCGTGTCCTTCTTTTATAGGAACTCTCTTCCCATAACTCTTTTCAGGAACACCTTGCCACGGGAACGCCCAGACGGGAGAAAGAGTTATATTAGTTGCGTTAAAAGCATCTGTTTCTCCTACCGCTTTGTTTTTGACTAATTCTTTCATCCTCATAACTACCGGATTATAATGAAGTTCAAGTTCTACTTGAAATGTAATTCCACTGTTTGCAACGAGTTCTTCCATTTGTTGATATTCATCCATATCAAAAGTAGGCACTTTCATAGAAAGTACGTTTATTTTTCTCTCTGCGCATAGTTTTACTTGTCTTAGGTGTTCACTGTTTTCACTCGCTAAAACCACCGCTTCAATTTCGGGGTGAGCATCGAGCATTGCCTCGTCGCTATCGTAACAAGGAATACCTTGCACGCTTTTTAAAAACACCTCTTTAACTTGTTCGTTAGCTGTTGAAACTGCTATCCACTCTAATTTGGGATTATTTTTTAAAACGTCATAATACTTTCTCGTATGGCCATGAGTCATACTCATCATTGCAACTTTAAGCTTTTTCATAATTATCCCTCCACCCTAACGTTTGATAAAGTTTCTATCGACTTTTTAGCACATTCAACGACCTTTTGAATATGTGCACATTTATCAGTATTAACCTGTAATAATTGAGAATCTTTTGCTAATGCAAAAGCGTTTCTAATAATACATACTTGCTCTGTCGAATATCCGTACAATTCTGTATCGGTATCAGTATAAACTTGGTTATTTTTACCCATAACGTATATAGATTCTTTCATAGTTTGTGTATCAACAACCATATCGCAAGCAACACCGTTATCAGTGATGATTTCATGCTTATCAACGTCTTTTTCGCCGTCTTTTAAAGTTGCGCCTAGTTCTATGGTGCAAACACACCCGTTTTCAGTTTCTATTATAGAATTCATAGCGGAGTTACTTTTTATTGTAAAAATTTCTTTCGCTTTTGAATTAACAGTAAACTCTAAAATACCAATCTCTTTTGCTAGAAGTTCAAATAAGTCGCTTCCACTTTTTGTCGTATGCCCTATTCTGTAAGTACACATGTTCCCAACTCTTCCCGCCAAAACGAGATTTCTAAGTTCTATAAATCTTCTCTCGCTTTCAAAAGGTAATAGTGGAAATTTTTTTCCGTCTATTTCTACGCTTTTGCCATCTTTACCTAAAACGGCTTTGGTGGTAACGGAATATTTATTTAACAATAACTCCAAACCTTTTTGCATTTTTATTTCTCCTTTTATTCAATCTTATAAATGATTAAAGCATTTTAATTCTTGGGCTATATTTTTTCAAAAATTCAGCATTTTTCTGGTCGCCACCAGGAGTGTTTGCACTCGACCAACAAGGCGCTTTAATTCCACGACGTTGACATTCTTTAACGCACTCTATTTCAAGCATATGCGCTATATAAAAATCTACTATGTTAGATATGGGCGCAATAGGTGTTTCAAATCCATCTATGTTAATAACTGCATCTCCAACGGGATTATAATCATCTATGCAAACATCTGCATAATCAAAAAGATTAGTTTTGTTAGAATGTCTTATGAAATGGTCTTTGGGCATTTCATTTTGCCAATAACTTGAAGATACCGCAACGATTTTTGCGCCTACCTTTTTTGCTTCCATTACAGCATCTATGGTTGCTGGATTGATTCCTATATTGTGGAATACGATTAGCAAATCATCTTTCTGCAAATTATAATATCGCATTATTGCGCCACCGTAGTTTTCAGTTCTTTCGAGTTCTAAATATTTAAGCGCTTGATTGAACACAGTAAGACCGTTTTCAACGATAGGATTAATATTAGAAAGACCGCCCGCTCTAAAAAACATTTCGCCAACGCACAAAGTGGTATGTCCTCCACCGCCGTATACGTTAATGAGTCTGTCTTCTTCAATAGCGTCCGCCATAAGACAAGCGGCTTTTTTAATGTTTTCCGATTGCTTTTCGTTTATTTCCTGTAAATTTGCAACTATTTTATTAAAATACGTTAAATCCATAATCTACTCCTTAAATTTTTCCACTTCCTCTTTAAATGGTATACTATTTAAAATATATTTTCTTGTTACTTTAATGCCCGCACCGATATTTGCTTTTTGACAGGCATGTTCTAAGTTTTCACCACGCGCAAGGCAGGTTGCCAAAATGCCGTTAAAAGTATCACCTGCACCCGTCGTATCCACGACGCGTTCAACCTGTATTGACGGAATAAGTTTATCTTTTGCTTTTACGTAACAGCCTTTCTCCCCAAGGGTTACTACTACGTTTTGATAATTTTCAAGTCCTTCGGTTTCGTGTTCGTTAGGCGTGAATAAATCGATTTTATCTAAAAAACTCTTTTCACTTAATCTTGCAGGCGCTGGATTAAATATAACTTTAACGCCATTTTGTTTTGCTATTTCTACCGCGCGTTCGTTTACTGAAACGGGCACTTCGTTACTAATCAACAATATATTTGCAGTCTTTATCTCTTTAACAAAGCAGTCTAAGTCTTTACTGTTCAGTCGTGCGCCACCATACACGCACACCTTGTTATCCCCTATTTTATCAGTGGTAACTACGGCGTATGGACTAGGGTCTTTTTTCTTTATAAACACACCATTTACGCCTAACGATTTTGAGATTTTCCTAAACCGCTTTGCGTCGCTCTCGTTCACTGCCGAAAGAAAGGAAACTTTTGCGCCGTACCTTGCCCCCGCTACTGCTTGATTAAACCCTTTTCCACCAAGTTCGCTATGGTAATCGGTCGCAACGATGGTTTCGCCCGTCCCACCAAAACGGTCGACGGATAAAAATATTGATTCTCCCACTATTCCGATTACGGCGATTTTTATCATAAGTGTTTTACCCTGCCCATATATAAATTTTCAAGTGCAACGTTGTGCTCCTTTCCGCCCTCAACGTTACCGCTTAAATATATCGGCGGAATTACTCCCTCTTTTAGCGCAAGTTTTGCGCCGTTTATTAAGCAATTATTTAGTATAAAACAAGCCGAATAAGTAGAAAGCCCGCCCATCTTAATATCTCCTACGTCCACGCAAGCATCTCCGTACGGCACTTTGCAGTCAATCGCAATATCGACGTGTTCGTGAAGTTTTCCGCCCTTTTCAATATAAGAAAAAGATGAAACACCCACGCTCTTAACTTTGGCTTTTTTTGCTGAATCCGCCATTTCTATAGGAACTTGGTTTTTCCCAGACACCGAAAAAATAAAAATTATATCATTTTCATTAAGGGTATATCGTCTAAATATTTCAGATGCAATTCCCGACATTTTTTCCATTCTGGACGATTTGGCACTGCCGTTATGTAACATTAAGTCGGTATCAAGCATAGGAGAAACGTTAGCAAGCCCCCCTGCGCGGTAAAAGGCGTCTAGACCGGGTAGGTGCGAATGTCCGCAACCAAAAGTAAAAATTAGACCGTCGTTTTTTATAACGTCAGCAACTAGTCGATAAACTTTTTTTAACTTTTCTAATTCTTCCGTTTCAATTCTTTGCAAGCAATTAACAATTTTATCTAAATATTCACTCATTTTTTCAAAACTCTTTTATAGTTTTCGCCTATTCTGTCCCAAAGTTTAATGGGGTCAGGCGCAGCAACTACCGTTCCAAGTCCTCCACGGTAAGTCCACGTTGCAAGACGGTCAACGCCCATACTATCGTAAAGGTCAACAATTTTATCAACTTGATTAAAGTCGTCAGGCTGAGCACTGTAACCCATAATCCATCTTTCACTTTGTTTACCGTACTTTTTAGCAATTTTAACCGTTCTTTCTGTAATTTCCTTAAAGAAACTTTCAGGTAAAGCCCAACTGATAATCGTGGTTGAAAACACGTCGAAATAAGGGCAGGAAGCAACCATATCCCAGTTGTCGTAACCTCTTTGTTCGGTAACGTAATAAGTATTTTTTGTAGCGTGGACACAGCAAGTTATTTCAAGATTAGGATTATATTCCTTTAACGCTTTTGAACAATCTGCCAAAGTTTTAAGCGCTTCTCTCCATCTGAACTGCTTAACGTCATCGTTCATAAACTTAGGCATTTCATAACCATAATACTCTTCAAACTTTTTCATACATTCAGGACATCTGCACGCCCAGTCGTCCCCAGCACCACCGGTAATTGATGCATAAGCCTTTGGATAAGCGTAATGAGGTTCGTCCCAGAAGAAACCGTCAATTTCCGTTTCCCTTGCTAATTTTAAGCAAAGACCTGTGAAATAATCTCTAAAAGAGTTGGTGTTGAAGCAAGCAGCATTCAAAACTTCGCCAGTATATGCGGAAACTTGTCTGTGATGAATGTTATTTTGCAAGAAGAGCGAAACTTGTTCTCCACCGAAATATTTACCTATACCCCATGTATCTGCAATACATCTTAATCCAACTTCGTGCGCAGTCTTAATGATATTATTGATGTTTGGAAACCAAAAATCTAAATCAAACTCTGTAAGAGCCAAGATTACGGTGTCGCAACCGTGTTCTTTCATCTCTAAAAAATCTTGTTTTGCGTGTTCTACGTAGTTCATTCCGTAATAACTTACGGCAGTGTGTTTTATTGCCATATATTAGCCTCCGTTGTTTTTGTAATATTGTATCATTTTAAATAGTTTTAGATAACCCATAAAACGATATTAAAGGTTTAAATTTCGAAACTAAATTTTACTTTATGCTTGACAATACTCCCCTAATAATATATACTCTCAGTATGTTATATTCTGAGCAATTAAGTTTTAAAATTATATCGGTACACTCTTTTTCTTGGGGCGAACAACTTAAATACGCATACCCTCGCCCTTACGACGCTTTATCTTTTAGAGTAAAAGGTCTTGCTGATTTTTCGCATGAAAACCAAACTTTTTCTGTTAAAGAAAACGATATTATTTTCGTGCCTAAAAATTATGATTACACCATCTATTCAAAAGCATACGAACAAGTTATAGTCGTTCACTTCCTTTTGCCGGAAACTTTAAGTTCAATTCAAACTTTTACCCCGTCAGACCCTGAAATTTTTAAGTCGTTATTTAAACAGTTAGAAAAGGTTTACTCTGAACACCCCGTAGGCTATAAACAAAAACTTTATTCTCTTTTTTATGAAATTTTAGAACAAGTTCAAATTCAAATTAAAAGCAAGGCGTTAAAAATGGACGTATCAAAACACTTTGAAAAGTCGCTTAATTACTTACGTTCAAACTTTTCAGACCCCGATTTATCAGTTGAACTTCTCGCTCAAATTTCAAACGTTAGCACAACTTATTATAGAAAACTTTTTAATAAAACTTTTTCTGTTTCGCCAGCAAAGTACATTAACGATTACCGATTAACACGAGCAAAAACTCTTTTAAAAACCGGATATTATACCGTTGAACAAGTTGCAATCGATTGCGGTTTTAACGACCCCAAATATTTTGCTACTTGCTATAAAAAAAAGTTTTGTCATTCTCCCGGTAAAGACGTTCCCAAATTATTTAAGAGCATATAAAAAACGCTTTGGAAATTTCCAAAGCGTTTTTATTTTTTGTTTTTTAGAAAAGGCCTGTTATTTTTCCGTCAGAGTCTACGTCTATTTTTTCTGCTGCGGGAACTTTGGGAAGTCCAGGCATAGTCATAATATTACCTGTTAATACGACTATAAAGCCTGCGCCTGCCGATATTTTAAGAGAACGAACGGTAATCTTAAATCCTTCGGGTGCGCCTAACTTCGTCATATCGTCAGAGAAAGAATACTGCGTTTTAGCAATACAAACGGGTACTTTATCAAAACCTAGTTCAACTAGCGTTTGTATTTGTTTTTTTGCTTCGTCGGTAAAAATCACTCCCTCTCCGCCGTATATCTTTTTAACAATACTATCTATCTTTTCTTCTATTGTTTGGTCTAATTCATAAGAAAAAGTAAAATAGTTTTTCTCTTCACAAAGTTTAACAACCTCTTCTGCAAGAGCAATTCCACCATTTCCACCTTCTGCCCATACGGTGGATAAAACCACGTTAACACCGAGTTCTTTGCATTTTTTAATAACCAATTCAATCTCGGCATCAGTATCCGTCGGAAAGCGGTTTACCGCAACAACAGACGGAAGTTTATAAACTTCTTTAATATTGTGAACGTGTCTTAAAAGATTTGGAAGTCCCCTTTCAAGAGCCGATAAATCTTCGTCATTTAACTGGGTTTTGGCAAGACCGCCGTGCATTTTAAGGGCACGTATGGTAGCGACAATAACTACTGCATCTGGCTTCAATCCTGCAAGGCGACACTTTATATCTAAAAACTTTTCTGCCCCTAAGTCTGCACCGAAACCCGCTTCGGTAACCGCATAGTCTCCGAGTTTTTGCGCCATTTTAGTGGCTATAACAGAGTTACAACCGTGAGCAATGTTGGCAAAAGGACCACCGTGGACAAAAGCAGGAGTTCCCTCTAACGTTTGAACTAAGTTTGGTTTTAATGCATCCTTTAATAGTGCAGCCATTGCGCCTTGTGCTTTTAATTGACCTGCCGTAACTGGCTTATTATCATAGGTGTAGCCGACTATAATATTTGATAATCTGATTTTTAAATCATCTATTGAAGAAGATAAGCAAAGAACTGCCATAATTTCCGAGGCAACAGTTATATCGTAACCATCTTCCCTAGGTGTGCCGTTGACCTTTCCACCAAGTCCGTCAACTACAAAACGTAGTTGGCGGTCATTCATATCAACGCATCTTTTCCAAGTAATCTTTCTAGGGTCAATGCCAAGAGCATTTCCTTGATAAATATGGTTGTCGAGCATAGCGGCAAGCAAATTATTTGCTGCGCCGATAGCGTGAAAATCGCCAGTGAAATGCAAGTTAATGTCTTCCATAGGTATAACTTGCGCATATCCGCCTCCCGCAGCACCACCTTTAACTCCGAATACAGGACCTAACGATGGCTCACGGAGAGCGACCACAACGCTTTTGCCTATTTTTCTAAGACCGTCTGCAAGACCGATTGTCGTGGTGGTTTTCCCCTCTCCGGCAGGAGTTGGTGTAATAGCCGTAACAAGGATTAGTTTACCGTCTTTTTTTTCCGTTTCTTTTAACAAGGATAAATCGACTTTTGCTTTGTAATTGCCATACTGTTCTAGATATTTATCTAAAACTCCCGCACGCTTTGCAATTTCTCTTATATGCTCAGGCACAACGCTTTGAGCAATTTCTATATCGCTTTTAATAGCCATAGCATTTCTCCAAATATTTATTTGAAATATTTAACCGCAGAAGCAAACATCTTAATATCGTATTCACCGATAACGTTCTTATATAGACCCTTACCCGTTCTTTCGGAGTGTCCCATCTTACCGAATACTCTTCCGTCAGGGGAGGTGATACCCTCTATTGCGTATACGGAGTTATTGGGGTTATATTTAATGTCGTAAGTGGGATTGTTAAATTGGTCAACGTATTGTGTTGCAACTTGACCGTTCTTTATAAGTTCTTGCAAAAGTTCGGGTTTAACTATAAATCTACCCTCGCCGTGAGAAATAGGTACGGTGTAAACGTCGCCCACTTCGGTCTGCATAAGCCACGGTGATTTGTTTGACGCAATCTTTGTTCTAACTAACATAGATTGGTGTCTTGCAATAGTATTGAAAGTAAGGGTTGGCATATCTTCGGTTACTTCGTCGGTAATTTTTCCGTAAGGAACTAATCCGAGTTTTATAAGTGCTTGGAATCCATTACAAATACCACCTACTAAACCTTTTCTAACGTCTAAAAGTTCGGTAACGTTTTCTTTGATTGCTTGGTTGCGGAAGAACGCCGTTATGAATTTACCAGAACCGTCCGGCTCGTCTCCTCCCGAAAATCCGCCGGGAACGAATATGATTTGACTTTCTTTAACCTTTTTAGCAAAAACGTCAACAGATTCTTTAACGTCAACTACGTTTTTGATAACGAAAACGTCTACGTCTGCGCCCGCCCTCAAAAACGCTTTTTTAGTGTCGTATTCACAGTTTGTACCTGGGAATACGGGAACTAATACTCTCGGTTTTGCAAACTTGGTTGGAGAATAACTCCATTCGCTTGCTTTATATTCTATTGAAGGTATTTCTTGTTTTGAAGTTTCAACGTCGTTACACTTAAAGACTGACTCTAATTTATCCTCATAAATGGTCAACAATTGGCTTAAATCAACACACTTATTATCATAAGAAATACATTCGCACGAACAAGTTTGACCTATAATTATACCTTTTTGGATATTCGCACCCTCTTCAAGTTCGATTACGAAAGCACCGTAATTATATCCAAAGATTTGTTCAAGGTTTAACTTGTCGTTAAACTTAAATCCGATAGAGTTACCGAACGCCATCTTCATAATTGCCTCTGCGATACCACCTATCGACACGGTGAAGCAAGACAAAATTTTCTTTTCGCTGTTTAGTTTTTCTATTATCTTAAAGTTTTCTAAAAGGTCGTTAGTATCAAGCAAACCGTCTGCCGTCTTTTTAGCTGTTAAAAGAACTACGTTATTATTTGCCTTTTTAAATTCTGGCGAAATAACCCTATCTAACGTATCTGTCGTAACAGCAAATGAAACGAGCGTAGGTGGAACGTCTATATCTTCAAACGAGCCACTCATTGAATCCTTTCCACCGATTGCAGAAAGTTTCAATTCTCTCTGCGCCTTGTAAGCGCCGAGAAGTGCCGCCATAGGTTTACCCCAACGTGTTTTTTCTTTGTTTGGCTTTTCAAAATACTCTTGGAAAGTTAAATAGGTGTCTTCAAAAGTAGCGCCCGTAGCAATGAGTTTACAAACGCTTTCGATAACGGCGTAATAACCACCGAAAAGCGGACTCTTTTGACTTACGAACGGATTGTATCCCCAGCTCATGAACGAACAAGTATCAGTATCTTGATTTTCAACCGAAACCTTGTTTACCATTGCTTGAATAGGTGTTCTCTGGTTTTTTCCACCGAAAGGCATGAGAACTGTGCCTGCTCCTATCGTTGAGTCAAAGCGTTCTGAAAGACCTCTCTTTGAACAAACGTTAAGGTCGTCAGCAAGTGCTTTAATACCCTCTTCAAACGTTTGGGGAATATCCTTTTCTGCCTTGATTTGCCTAACGATTTTAACTTCGGTTTTCTTTTCTGCGCCGTTCGAGTTTAAGAATTCCCTTGAAATATTAACTATCTCGTTGCCTTTCCAGGTCATTTTTAACCTTGCGTCATCAGTAACGGTAGCAACGACGGTTGCCTCCAAATTTTCTTCGGTCGCAAGTTCAATAAATCTAGCAACGTCTTTTTCTTCAACGACGACTGCCATTCTTTCTTGCGATTCACTTATTGCAAGTTCAGTACCGTCTAAGCCGTCGTATTTTTTAGGAACTTTATCTAGGTTTATTTCAAGGCCGTCTGCAAGTTCACCGATAGCAACGGATACTCCGCCTGCGCCAAAGTCGTTGCAACGCTTAATTAATCTCGAAGCTTCTTCATTTCTGAAAAGTCTTTGTAATTTTCTTTCTTCGGGAGCATTACCCTTTTGAACTTCTGCTCCACAACTTGTTAAAGATTCAACGCTGTGTGATTTTGATGAACCTGTTGCACCGCCACAGCCGTCTCTACCCGTTCTTCCACCAAGAAGAATAACTTTGTCGCCCTTAGAGGGAACTTCACGACGAACGTTCTTTTCGGGGGCAGCCGCAATTACAGCACCTATTTCCATACGCTTTGCAACGTACCCGTCGTGATAAATTTCATCTACCATGCCTGTTGCAAGACCAATTTGATTACCGTAAGATGAATATCCGCTTGCAGCAGTGGTTACTATTTTTCTTTGAGGAAGTTTTCCTGGAATTGTTTCAGATAAAGGCTTTAACGGATTGCCTGCACCAGTTACACGCATAGCGGCATAAACGTAACTTCTGCCTGAAAGCGGGTCTCTAATTGCACCGCCGATACAAGTTGCCGCACCACCGAAAGGTTCAATCTCTGTTGGGTGATTGTGCGTTTCGTTCTTAAATAATAATAACCAGTCTTGTTGTTCGCCACCAACGTTGACTTTGATTTTAACCGTACAAGCATTAATTTCTTCCGACTCGTCAATTTTGGGAAGTGCGCCCGTCTTTTTATGATATCTAGTTGCTATTGTGGCAAGGTCCATAAGATTAATAGGTTTAGTTCTGCCAATAGCTTTTCTCGTTTGAATATAATCCTGATAAATTTCTTGCGCAAGTTCATCTTCAAACTCTACACTACACACCGTCGTCAAAAAGGTGGTATGACGGCAGTGGTCCGACCAATAAGTGTCAATCATTTTGATTTCAGTTATAGTGGGGTCTCTCTTTTCCGAAACAAAATACGCTTGCAAAAATTTAAGGTCGTCAATATCCATTGCAAGCCCTTTTTCTTTAAGGAATACTGAAAGTTTTTCAGCGTCGTATCCGTTAAATCCGTTCAATATTTCTACCTTTTCTGGAACGGTATATGAAAGTTCAAGGGTATCTTTTTCTGCGAGGTCAGCCTCTCTACATTCAACTGGGTTTATAACGTATTTTTTTATTGAAGAAAGTTGACCTTCTGTAAGATTGCCGTTTATACCGTAAACTTTTGCCGTTTTAACGACAGGACGGTTTCCCGCAGAGAAAAGTTGAATACATTGAGCAGCCGAATCTGCACGTTGGTCAAACTGGCCGGGAAGAGGCTCTACCGCAAAAACGTAATCGTATTTGGGAAGTTCGGTAAAAGTATCGTCTATCTGTGGTTCAGAAAAAACCGAATTGACACACTTGTCAAATAAATCTTTTTCTATGTGTTCAGCGTCGTAACGGTTGATAACTGAAAGTTCTTTAACGCCGTCGATATTTAAAAGATTTTTAATCTCGCTTTTCAATGCGTTTGCTTCGTTTGCAAACTCTGCCTTTTTTGAAACGTAAATTCTGTATACCATTATTTGTTTTCTCCGTATGCTTTAAGCGCCCTTGCGCCTATGTCTTTTCTGTAAAATGCGTTATCAAAAGATATTTTTCCCACCTTTTTATACGCTTTTTTAATCGCTTTTTGAAGGTCTTTTGCAACGGCTGTAACACCGAGCACTCTTCCTCCGTTTGTTAAAAGTTTGTCTCCATCAAGTTTTGCGCCTGCAACGAAAACGTTTTTAGCGCCTTTTTTCATTTTGATTTCAAATCCTTTATTGTATGAGGAAGGATATCCCTCACTTGCCATTATAACGCAACAAGCAGATTTGTTCATAAACTCAACGTTAATTTTATCGAGTTCTCCGCTCGAAACCGCTTGCATAATTTCAAACAAGTCGGTTTTTAGAAGAGGTAAAACAACTTGTGTTTCGGGGTCTCCGAAACGGCAGTTATACTCTATAACCTTAGGTCCTTTTGGGGTTATCATAAGTCCAAAGTATAAACAGCCTTTGAAGGTTCTACCCTCTTTATTCATTGCTTCCATTGTAGGAATGAATATTTTATCCATACATTCCTTAGCCACAGCGTCTGTATAATAAGGGTTAGGAGCAACAGTACCCATTCCGCCGGTATTTAAACCTTTATCACCATCAAGCGCACGCTTGTGGTCCATAGAGGAAATCATAGGTATTAAAGTTTTTCCGTCGGTAAAAGAAAGGACGGAAACTTCGGGTCCTGTCAAAAACTCCTCAATAACAACGTTAGTTCCGCTTTCCCCGAAAACCTTTTCTTCCATCATGGATTTTACGGCATCTTTTGCCTCATCAAGCGTTTCAGCAATTATAACACCTTTGCCAAGAGCAAGTCCGTCTGCCTTTATAACGATAGGCATATCTTGTTTTTCCAAATAATCAAACGCACTTTCAACGTCAGAAAATGTTTGGTATTCTGCGGTTGGAATACCGTATTTTTTCATTAAGTTTTTTGAAAATATCTTGCTACCTTCTATAATTGCTGCCTCTTTTGTCGGACCAAAACAAGGAATGCCTTTATCTTGAAGCGCATTAACCATGCCCAAAACCAATGGGTCATCTGGGGCAACAACTGCAAAGTCGATATTGTTTTCAACTGCGTAAGCGGTAACTTTTTCAACGTCTTTAACGTTAATATCCACCGTCTTAGCGTCATAAGCAATTCCGCCGTTACCAGCGATTGCGATTATTTCACTTATTTTTTTACTCTTTTTGAGGCTTTTGATAATGGCGTGCTCTCTTCCGCCGTTTCCTACAACTAGAACTTTCATAATATTCTCCGTCAATATTTATCAGTGGTGGAATAATCTCATTCCTGTAAACGCCATAACCATTCCTTTTTGGTCGCACGTTTCGATAACTACGTCGTCTCTAACCGAGCCACCTGGTTCGGCTATGTAAGAAACACCACTCTTAGCTGCACGCTCGATATTATCACTGAATGGGAAGAATGCGTCTGACCCCAAAGCAACTCCGCTGATTTTTGAAAGATATTCTTTCTTTTCTTCTCTTGTAAAGAGTGTGGGTTTTTCGCTGAAATATTTTTGCCATACACCGTCTACTAATAAATCTTCGCATTCATCTGAAATATAAATGTCTATAACGTTATTTCTGTCAGGTCTACCGAGAGTGGGTAAGAACGGAAGGTTTAGCACCTTTTGGCTTTGGCGTAAAAACCAGTTATCCGCTTTACTGCCCGCTAAACGTGTGCAGTGAATTCTTGATTGCTGACCTGCTCCAACACCTATCGCCTGACCGTTGTGCGCAAAGCAAACTGAATTTGATTGGGTGTATTTAAGAGTTATTAGCGCAACGATAAGGTCTTGAACAGCGCTTTCGGGAAGATTTTTGTTCTTTGTAACAATTTCCTTAGTAACGAGTTCTCTATTAATCTTGAAATTATTTCTTCCTTGCTCGAAAGTGATTCCGAAAACTTGTTTAGTTTCTTTTTCTTCGGGAACGTAAGTGGGGTCTATTTGAACGACGTTATAACTGCCGTTTCTCTTTGTCTTTAATATTTCAAGCGCTTTCTCAGAATATGAAGGTGCGATAACACCGTCTGAAACTTCTCTTTTAATAATTAACGCAGTCGTTTCGTCGCACTCGTCCGATAAAGCAATCCAATCGCCAAACGAACTCATTCTGTCCGTTCCTCTTGCTCTTGCGTATGCGCAAGCGATAGGCGAATCGTCCAAACCCTCTATATCGTCAACAAAACATGCCTTTTTCTCAACGTCAGAAAGTTTAACGCCAACGGCAGCGCCTGCGGGACTAACGTGCTTAAAAGAGGTTGCGCATGCCTTTCCCGTTGCTTCTTTAAGTTCTTTAACTAATTGCCAAGCGTTAAACGCATCAAGAAAGTTGATATATCCGGGTTTTCCGCTAAGTATGGTTACGGGCAAGTCTTTGCCGTTTGCCATATATATTCTAGACGGCTTTTGATTTGGGTTACAGCCGTATTTTAATTCTAATTCATTCATGATTTTTCTCCTATTTGTTCTTGTTGATAATTATTTCTTGCGGTTTGTCTCCGTTTAGTGGAACTACTCTAACAAAGAGCGAAACTTTGTTTTCCTCGTTTAAGTTCTCCCAAACAGTTTGAGCAAGTTCTTCAACGGTGTTTGGCATTTCAACTCTCTCTGGTTCGCCGTAGAAAGATGGAATAGGATTGCCATCACATTCATAGGTGTGAATAAAATGCCCAAGACCGTTTATAGGAGTATAACTGTAAAAATATCTGTCGCAAACCTCGGGATTACCGTCGCTACTTTTTAGAATTGAAAGTTTATAGTCGAATGCTTTTTCATTAAACAAGTAATTAAGCATTGCAGAAATTCTAGGAGTATAATTGGGGTGGTCTGGCTCAAACTCACGGGTATGAAGAGATTTTTCAAACGCATAACCGTCGTCCCCACGTTCTTTCACGAAGTTAAAAACAGTGTCCGTTTGGTCGCCGTTAGTAACTATATCGCTGTTTCCACAAGCGAGATACGGATTGTATATGATAAGGCTTGGGTCTAAAAGTTTACTTTCGTCAAAAGCCTTAGTTCTCATACCGCCTTCGTATCTTTCGAAAACACGATTACGACTATTTTCGCTTCTTCCCATTATAAAATAAGCAATCATAGCATTTTTGCCGTCTTTGCTTTTACCTACTATAATCCCTCTGCCAGGATATGTATTCCCAGCGAGTAAGTCTTTTATTTGATTAAGTCCTTTTACACTCATTTTTTATTCTCCTTTGATTAACGTTTTGCAAACTGCTTCAAGCGATTGAGGTAATATCTTCCATTCAGCCTGCTCCATAACCCTTTTTTGTAGGGTTTCAGCATTGTCGTTTTCTTTTACTTTTACCGCACGTTGCATAATAATTTTTCCGCCATCAGGTATTTCATTGACGAAGTGGACGGTTGCGCCCGTTACTTTTACCCCATATTTAAGGGCTTCTTCGTGAACTTTTAACCCGTAAAACCCTTCCCCACAAAAACTAGGTATTAAAGATGGGTGTACGTTAATAATACGTTCCTTATACTTATCGGTAAAGTTTTTAGAAAGGATACACATAAAACCGGCAAGAACTATCACCTCTGCGTTTACACTTTCTAGTTCTTTGATTAAACCTTGCTCAAACTCTTGTTGAGTTTTACCCTTTCTTTCAACAACGGCAGTGGGGATTTCCGCATCCTTAGCACGGCAAAGCGCCTTAACGCCATCTTTGCTAGATATTACTTTGACGAGTTTTCCGCTAGTGAGATTCCCCTCAGCCGAAAAGTCAATAATTGCTTGCAAGTTAGTACCGCCACCCGATACCAAAACCGCAACGTTAACGGTTCTTTTCATTAAACGCTCTCCTGTTATCTATTAACAAATTTCAATTTTCGATTCTGATTTAACGATTTGACCCATAACGTATGCCGGCTCGCCGTTCTTACGAAGTATATCGAGTGCTTTTTCTTGGTCTTCTTTTGCAACTACTACACTCATACCAACACCCATATTAAAGGTATTGAACATATCTCTTTCAGAAATTCCACCTTTCTTTGCTAGAAGGTCGAAAATGGGAAGTATTTTAACTGCCGACCTATCGATTTTTGCGCCAAAACCATCGGGAATACTTCTTGGAATATTTTCATAAAAGCCACCGCCGGTAATGTGCGAAATTGCCTTTACTTTAACCTTTTCTATAAGCGCAAGAATGGGTTTAACGTAAATTTTGGTTGGAGTTAAAAGCGTTTCTCCAAGACTTTTGCCACCGAGTTCGGGAACGGGCGTTTTTAAATCTGCCGATTCAACGTCAAAAACCTTTCTAACGAGTGAAAATCCGTTACTATGAACACCTGATGAGGGAAGCGCAATTATAACGTCCCCTTCTTTCATAGTCTTGTTGTTTAATATCTTTTTCTTATCTACCACACCAACAGCAAAGCCAGCGAGGTCATATTCGTCAACGGGATAAAAACCAGGCATTTCCGCCGTCTCTCCACCGATAAGTGCAGCACCCGCTTGAACGCAACCTTCGGCAACGCCTGAAACGATTGATGCGACACGTTCTGGAACGTTTTTACCTACCGCTATGTAGTCAAGGAAAAACAACGGTTTGGCTCCGCAACATATAACGTCGTTAACACACATTGCGACACAGTCAATACCAACGGTATCATGCTTATCCATAAGGAAAGCAATTTTAAGTTTTGTTCCAACGCCGTCCGTTCCGCTAACTAAAACGGGATTTTTAACCTTGCCTAGTTCAAACAATCCACCGAAACCGCCTATGTCTGAACAAACTCCCTTTACCTCAGTTCTTTTAATGTGGCTTTTCATTAATTCGACAGCCTTATATCCAGCGGTTATATCAACCCCCGCAGCTTTATAACTTTCACTAAAACTTTTCTCGTGCATAATAATTACCTTCCTTTTTAATTATGTCTTTTTGTTTTTTCGTCTATATTAATCTTGGTTTCAAATCTATTTTCTGTTGCCGTTGGAATTTCCGTTGGATAATCCCCATCAAAGCAAGCGTAACAAAATCCGTTCTTACCGCCGTTTGTAGCAATCTTTTTCATATCTTCAAGGTCAAGATAGCCCAAAGTGTCAACCCCAACCATCTGCCTTATCTCTTCCACGGTATGTTGGTTAGCAATCAAAGCGTTTTTGTTGGATATATCCGTTCCGTAATAACACGGGAATAAGAAAGGTGGCGAGGAAACCATAAAATGAACTTCCTTAGCCCCAGCCTCTCTCAAAAGGCTGACAACTCTTCCGCTAGTCGTTCCTCTAACAATGGAGTCGTCAACCATAACTACTCTCTTGTCCTTAACGACCGAAGAAATTGGGTTAAGTTTTTTTCTTACTTGGTCCTCTCTATCTTTTTGGTCGGGGAATATAAACGTCCTCCCAACATATTTGTTTTTTAAGAAACCAAGTTCATAAGGTATTCCCGACTCTTTTGCGTAACCTATCGCAGCGTCGTTCCCTGAGTCTGGAACACTTATAACAACGTCTGCTTTAACGGGATACTTTTTAGCAAGATATTTACCCATTTCAACTCGTGCTTCGTGTACGGAAACTCCGTCGATAACCGAATCGGGTCTTGCGTTATAAACAAACTCAAAAATACAAGAACGCATAGGCTTTGTTTGAACGTGTTCTTTCATTGAGCGAACACCCATTGAATCAAAGACAACTACTTCTCCCGGCTCAATGTCTCTTACTAGTTTTGCCCCTACCGCATCTATTGCGCAACTCTCCGAAGCAACAACGTAAGTACCGTCTTCTTTAACACCGTAACAAAGTGGTCTAATTCCGTGTGGGTCTCTTGCCGCTATGAGTTTTGTTGGCGACATAACTACGATACAGTATGCGCCTTTTAACTTTTTCATAGCATCAACCAAAGCGTGTTCGATTGAAGGAGTTTTAAGCCTTGCCTTTATTATTTCGTAAGCAATAACCTCTGCGTCGTTAGTTGTTTGGAAAATAGAGCCTTGCAATTCAAGTTCAGTTCTTAGTTCTGTTTTATTAACCAAACTTCCGTTAAAAGCAAGCGCCATACTTCCTTTGATGTGGTTTACAACTAGCGGTTGAGTGTTTGCCTGATTAACCGTCCCTTTGGTGGCAGCCCTACAATGTCCAACTGCGATTTTACCATTGCCTAGTGCAAGCAAACTTTCCTTACTGAAAACGTCGCCCACTAAACCTAACCCTTTTTTTGCAGTGAACACACCGCCGTCGTTAACGACTATTCCGCAACTGTCTTGTCCTCTATGTTGAAGAGCATATAAAGCGTAATAAGTCATGCTTGCAAGGTTTTGAACTTCGGGAGCGTAAACCCCGAACACCCCACATTCTTCGTGTATTTTGTCCATAAAAGTCCTCCGTGTAAATACACACAAAATAAACACAGAAAAGTGAAGCAAAATTTCTTCACTTTTCCGAAAAATTATTTATATTTTTTGTTAATCTCAGCGTCTTTTTCTAATATTGATGCCTTTTTCTCATCTCTTGCGCTTTGAAGTTTTTGTGCGAGCGATAAATCTTCAACAGCAAGAATTTGTATGGCTAAAAGCGCAGCGTTTTCCGCCCCGTCAATAGCAACTGTTGCAACTGGAATTCCAGCAGGCATTTGCACTGTAGATAAAAGTGCGTCCATTCCTTCGAGGGCAGACGCTTTTATAGGAATACCGATAACTGGAAGAGTAGTATTCGCAGCAATTGCCCCCGCAAGATGCGCCGCTTTACCTGCGCACGCTATTATAACACCTATTCCGTTTTCCCTTGCGCTTGCAGTAAACTCTTTAGCCTCGACCGGCGTGCGGTGAGCAGAATAAACGTGAACCTCTGTCTGCACCCCGTACTTTTTAAGAGTTTCGATTGCTTTTTCGACAACTTTTAAATCGCTGTCGCTCCCCATTACTACTGCTACTTTTTTCATTGAAAGCCTCCTCGTTCGTAACTAATATAAAATTTAAATTTAAAAAGGGCAGTTTGAAAAAAACAAACTGTCCAGACGGTCGACTAAACTAATGTTTTTCACTCCACGCAGGTAATCCCTGCTTATCCGTCAGTTGCAAAAAACAGCAATATATCAACGATAACAGTATATCATTTTATAGAGAAAATTGTCAAACGATTTGCCCCAGTAAAACTACGAATTTGACCTGCTTGAAATATTTTTTATCCCCTCTTCCAAGTTCTCGGCGCAAACAATATAAGCATAGGGAAAATTTCAAGCCTACCAGCAAGCATAACTAACGACAATGCCACTTTTGAAATAGGAGAATAAAATGCAAAATTCCCTAATGGACCTATCGCCTGTGTAACACCAGGTCCAACGTTTCCTATACAAGTAAGCGAGGCTGAAAGATTGGTAAATATATCGTTATAATCAAAGCACAAGACAAAAGTTGATATTGCAGTAATTAAAATAAAAAGAATGAACAGCGTTCTAACGTTCCTTTCTACGTCGTGCCCAACGTTCTCTCCTTCAAATCTAATATTTTGCACCGAACGTGGATGTGAAAGTTTCTTCAAATCTTTAAAAGTGGATTTTCCTAGAATTATAAGCCTTGACACCTTAAACCCACCACCGGTAGAGCCTCCACAAGCCCCTATAACCGTTAGCAATAATAAAATACATTTGGAAAGAGCAGGCCATTCAATGAAATTTACCGTGGAAAATCCAGTTGTTGAACTTACAGAGGTTACTTGGAAAATAGAGTATCTAATCGCTTCGCCAAAGTTTGCGCAAACAGAAACTATATTTATTGCTATCACTAAGGTAGAAACCAAAATAACAACTAGATAAACTCTCAACTCTTCACTCTTAAAGGCTTTACTTATGCTACCTATTAAAATTAAGTAATAAACGTTAAAGTTTATACCAAAAAGCAACATAAATAGTGCAATAACCATTTCAATATATACGCTGTCGTAATAAGCAATGCTTAAATTTTTTGAAGAAAAACCGCCAGTTCCAGCCGTTGCAAACGAATGAATTAAACTGTCATAAACAGGCATTCCACCAAAGAGCAGTAAAATAAACTGCAAAAGCGTCATAACGACGTAAATTGAATATAAAATTCTTGCCGTATGTCTTAACTTGCTTACGAGTTTTCCAACCGAAGGGCCTGGGGACTCTGCACGAAAAACGTGCATAATTCCAGATTCTGCCTTTGGCAGAACTGCCAGCAAGAATACTAAAACACCCATTCCGCCTATCCAATGCGTAAATGAACGCCAAAAGAGCATTCCGTTAGAAAGTGCTTCGACGTTCTCTAAAACGGTGCTTCCCGTGGTTGTAAAACCAGAAACAGTTTCGAACAAAGCGTCTACGTAGTTTGGGATTTCGCCAGAAATGACAAATGGCAATGCGCCAACTATCGACAACAAAACCCAGCACAAAGCAACGGTAACAAAACCTTCTTTGGCATAAATAGCCTTATCTTTAATCTTAACGATTGCAAGCGGTAACCCCAAAGCAAACGTGCCTAAAATAGGTATTAAAAAAGAAAGATAGGTGTTTTCGTTATAGATAATACCAACGAGCATAGGAAACAGCATAAGCACGCCCTCAATGACAAGTGTTTTGCCTATAATGCTCATAACCATTTTATAATTCATACTTATTTAACAACCTGCGACAGTTCTGTAACGCTCGATAAAGAGGTTACAACTATGACTTTATCTCCTATTTCAAGTTTGGTTTCACCGGTAGGCAAAATAAACTCGTCTTTCCTAACCACACCGCCTATTAACACACGTTTATCAATTTGGAGGTCCCTAATGGCAACGCCCGTTCTTATTATGTTTGGACTCACGGTAAATTCTAACGCTTCCACCTTGTTGTAAAGTCTATATAACGTGTTAATCCCTCCGCCTGCCTTTGCCTGGTTAGACCTAATAAATCTAATTATATGGTCGGCTATCGCCTTTCTTGGCGATACGACAGTATCTAGCCCTATACTCTTAACCATGTTGACGATAGACGGCTTATCAATTTTAGTGATAACTTTTCCAACTCCACATTCTTTTGCATACAGAGAAATTATAACGTTTTCCTCGTCCTCACCCGTTAAAGTAACGCAAGCGTCGCTATCACAAAGTTTCTCTTCATCTAACGCTTCTTGTTCGGTTGCATCAAAATTTAGCACGGTTGCACGTCCAAGTATTTTACTTAATTCTTCCGCTCTTATCTTGTCTTTCTCGACGATTTTAACACTAACACCAGAATTAGTTAGTCTTTCTGCAAGATAATATGCAATTTTGCCACCGCCGGTAATGAATACGGTTTTTGCTCTCGGCTTAAAAATTTTGAGTTTTTTGCAAAATACGGCAATTTCTGCCTCCGAACCTATAAGACTTATTTCGTCGCCTTCTTTGAACACCAAATTGCCTCGTGGAATAATTACTTCATCTCCACGTAACACCGTGCCACAAAGAACTTTGTTTTGGTAATCTTTAGATATTTCTACCAAAGATTTACCAATAATGGGGTTGTCTTTATGAATAGTAAAAACAACCATGTTAGCCATACCGTCTGCAAAAGTTTCCACCGACTTAGCGGAAGGAAATTTCAAAACTTTTTCTATCTCGATTGCCGTTCTTCTCTCGGGATTAAAAAAGTAATCAACGCCCAAATCTTCTTTAAGGTTTTCCATCTCCTTAAAATATTCGGGGTCTCGAACTCTTGCCACAGTGCTCTTTGCACCTAATTTTCTACCGAGTACCGAACAAAGTATATTAGTTTCATCTCTCGAAGTGCAGGCTATTAAAAAATCAACATTTTCAATACCCGCATCTAAAAGCGCAGAACGTTCTAGTCCGCTACCAACGATTCCGTTAACGTCATACTTGTTAACGATATTGCTAACTTTTGCTCCGTCAACGTCTAAAACAACTATATCGTGCTGTTCGTTAGCAAGGTCGGCAACCAGCGTTTCTCCGACTTTTCCTGCACCCACTATAATAAGATTCATAAAGTTTTTACACCTCTTAACCTTAATGATACGATAATATTTTATCAAAATTTTTATCTTTATACAAGCGTTTGAAATAATTTTCGTTATTTATCGCTGAATTACAATTATAAAAATCAGCAAAACCGCCAGAAAAATACTGACGGTTTTTGCTTTTTATAATAAGAGGAGAAAATTATGTTATATGTTACAAAAGAAAGAAGAAGAGGGCGCAGCGTCTGGTTTTCTTCCCACAGAAGTGTTGTCTTTTCTTCTGTCTTGAAGTTCTGGAATGGGGTTTGGTGCTGTTTGAAATCTGTAATCTGCGCCATACCTTTTGATATGCTCTTCAATCACCCTATGCGAGGGCACTATATCAGTCGTTGGATTAATAATTCGTTGATAAGCAAAGAAATCTGCATTCTCTGGTAAATCCTTCACTTTAACGTAGTTTTCCTTATCCGAGGTAAACTGCACGGTATCTGTCAAGATTTTTCTCACGTAATCTATATTTTCATGCAGACTTATGGGCGCAGGGAATTCGCCGTCTTTTATAACCGATTGCCACTCCTTACCCTCGTAGCGTTCTAATAGTTCAGCCGCTTTATGCAGATGAGATATTTCGAAAGAAAGGTTTTCTTCCCAAAGATTTTTGACGTATGGGTCGGTTTCTGTCAAATAGCACGACCAATACAAGTAACACTCGCAGTATTCATGCCAGAGTAACATTTCAAGCCAAGATGCGTTTGCATCCATAAGCGATTCATATTGAGTAACGTGTTCTTCTTCAACCAAAGCGATTTCTTGATAAAGCCTTCTGCCTATATCCGAACACGCAAACGCAGTTACGTTCATATAGTAGTTCATTGTTTGCTGTTCTGCCGCTGTTATAATCATAGTGTTTAACACCGTTTGAACGTCTGACTTCTTTGCGTTGATAGCGTATTTGACGTTATCTTTTGGGAATCTGTGATGAGAAATAGTTGGGCGCGCGGGCATAATTTCGGTGTATCTACCAACCAACCACTCGGCATAAATACCCTGTTCCATTTCTAAAAGATTTGAATATCTATATAAATGGTCAAAATCTTCTAAAAGAGCAAAATCCAAAGCGTTTTTAACGTTACAATCCAGTTCACGCTTTGCAAGTTCTGCCGTTAAATCGACGGCTAACTGTTCGTATGAAATAGTATGCTCTAAAATGCTTTCATCTTTAGGTTTAAGCAGTGATATTTTAATTTGCTGTTGTTTTTCAATGGCTCTTGTCAAAGAAATCTCTCTGCGCAAATCGTTGTTGTCAGTGTGCCGAGCAAGTTGATGAGAAAACCAGTTAGCTTCAAACTCTGTGCCGTTCATCAAAATTATTCTTGTTTTGGTGTACGGGTCAACCTCTCTGCGGTTATACGACCTAGGATATAATTGTTGCCAGTTCTGAAAGGTCTTTTCTATCGACCTCGGTTTTTCGTTAAAAGGATTCATTTCACGCTCCTAAATTTTTTGTTCCCCTTAATTTTATGCGCATAAACTTTTTTTTGTTAACAGAGAGCGTTTGCTTTTATTATCTTACTTGACAAACTAATGCGTCTGTGTTAAAATTCAACCGAAAAAAATAGTCAAAGGAAATTGTATGTATAACTTTTTTATTCCTGTTTCAAACGTCAACCACGACGAAGTTATCATAGACGGAAAAGATTTTAACCATATAAAAAACGTTCTCCGCATGAAAGAAGGAGAACGGTTTATAATAAGCGCCAACGGACAAAGCCATTTATGTGAACTTACTGGATATGAAAACGAAAAGGCGGTGGGCAAGATTTTACAATTAAATTATCAAGACACTTCCCTGCCCATACAAATAGTGCTTTTTCAAGGTTTGCCAAAAAGCGATAAGTTAGAACTTATTATTCAAAAGGCGGTGGAACTTGGCGTTGATAAAATAGTACCCGTGCAAATGAAACGTTCGATAGCAAAAATTGAGCCTAAAAAAGTTTCGTCCAAAACACAGAGGTTTAACTTAATCGCAGAAAGTGCAGCAAAACAAAGTAAACGCATGTCAATCCCAGAAGTAACCGACCCTATGGATTTTGAACAAGCGTTAAAACTATCAAGCGAATTAGACCTATTAATTGTTCCCTATGAGAACGAACAAGGAATGATAAGCACACAAAAAACGCTCGAACTAATACAAAAAAATATGAAAGTAGGAATAATGATTGGACCGGAGGGAGGCTTTGACCAAACGGAAATAGATAAAGCGTTAAAAAATGGCGCAAAAACCATATCTCTCGGCAAACGTATCTTGCGCACGGAAACTGCATCAATCACAGCACTTGCAATGCTTATGCTACACGCAGAACTTAATCTTTAAAATAAAATCGCACTCGGTTTAATAATTAATACTGCGAGTGCGAATTTTTATTTCTTTAATAACTTTTTCAAAATAGGCGTTATCTTTTCGACGGGTAGCCCTATAACGTTAGATAAACTCCCCTCGTAACTCTTAACTAAAAGATACGGATCCTGAATTCCATAACCACCGGCTTTTCCTTTATACTGACCGCTTTGAACGTATTTTTTTATATCGTCATCTGTAAGTTCATTGAAAGTTACCATGCTTTGTTCGTAACCTACTTTGTTTTCATCTTTATTTATAACACAGTAGCCGGTGATAACAGTATGGGTTTTACCAGAAAGACTTTTAATCATAGTAAAAGCCTCTTCGTCAGTCTTAGGTTTTCCGAGAATTTTCTTATCTGAATAGACCACCGTGTCAGCGCCCAGGACAATGACATCAGAAATTTCGTTTAGGCTATAATACACGTCCTCTGCCTTACCTTGGGCAAATGTGCAAGCCGTTTTAACGGGATCTGAACAGAAAATTTTTTCCTTATAATTTCCAACAACGACGGTAAAATCAAAGCCTTGGTCTTGTAAAAGTTGTTTTCGCCTTGGCGATTTGCTCGCAAGAATTAGTTGCATTTTATCTCCTTATACCAAAAAGGGCGTTTTGTTAATTCTATGTAATAAAATCTCATCTATAACGGCGTTTGTGCGATTTTTTAGCAAGAATAAAACAACCTCAGCAATATCTTGGGGCATAATCATTCCTTCACTAGTTAGGTCTGGGCGTGAAACTTTAACCATATCGGTATAAACTCCTCCGGGTGAAATGGCATGCACCCTAATTCCGTCGTTATACACCTCGGATGCAAGCGATTTAGTAAAACCTAAAAGAGCGTGTTTTGAGGCCGAATATGCGCTCTGCATAGCGTATCCCGAATGGGAAACAACCGAGCATAAATTAATTACGCTAGCCCTATCGGATTTTTTGAGTAATGGAAGAGCCTTTGCCGTGAGAAGATATGGCACACGCACGTTAATATTCATAATTTTATCAAAAGTTTTTGAATCTGTGCTTTCTATCGGACAATTTAAGGCAACTCCCGCATTATTAATAAGTATATCCAACTTGCCGACTTTATTAATAAAATCAGAAAAATTATTATCAAGCACTTTATCGTCGGTTAAATCGCCTGAAAATATTGTGGGCTGTATGCCGGTTTTTTCAATCTCTAACGCTGTGTTGGAAAGTTTTTCAAGATTGTTCCCACCGAAAAGCACGGGTATAACGCCTTCTTTTGCGAGCGCAACAGCAACCGTTTTGCCTATCCCACCACCTGAACCGGTTATTAAAGCAACTCTATCTTTCAACATTATTTTATCTCCTTTTTCATCTGCATATATGGTAATACCTCAAACCCGTTTTTCTTATAGGTCTTAACAGCGTTAAAATTTTCTTCTTCTACTTCTAAGCGTAAAATAGTGTTTGGATATTTGCAAGATATAAACTCCAAAAATTTTGACCCTATCCCCTTGCCACGATAAGAGGGTAAAACGTATATATCCTCAATCCACATGCAAGGTTTTCCAAACTCGGTGGAAAAACTTTTTGCGACCATACCGTAACCAACGATTTCATGGTTTTCTTCAAACACATACCCCTCTAAGTAAGGGTTATCACTTAAACAAGCATTTATATCAGCGCAAAAAATTTCTTCTGAGCCGTTAGATAGGACGGCGGGAGAAGAATAAAACACCTCCATCATGTTTTTAACCGCTTGTTTGTCTTTTTCTTGTATAAACCTAATCTGCATAATCATCACCTAGATTAATTATATACCTTTATTAAGATTAAATCAAGCGAAAAGAAAAAAGGTTGCTATTGTTAGCAACCTTAATCGTCAAATAAAATCTTATTCACCTTTGAAAGGCAACAAGTCAACTAATCTTGCACGTTTAATCGCAACAGCCAAAACTCTTTGGTGTTTAGCGCAAACGCCCGTCATACGACGGGGAAGAATTTTACCGCCTTCGGTGATGTACTTCTTCAAAGTGTTGATGTCTTTGTAATCGATAGTTTCAACTTTATTTTGGCAGAAAGCACAAACTTTTTTGCGGGGAATTCTTTTAACAAATTTCTTACCTTCCTTGGGCTGAGCAGATGCTTCAGACACAGGGGTAGTCATATTAGTATTTTCTTCCATATTAAAAACTCCTTAAAAATCTTTGGGGCAAGCCCCGTAAATTAGAACGGAAGTTGATTGTCGTCAATCGCTTCCAACTGCGGACGTTCTCTTTTTGCCGAAACGACAGGCATATCCTCTCCCTCAGACTGCGCCGAGCGAGGCGTTAAGAACTCCACTTCGTTTGCAATAACGTCTGTAACACTTCTCTTGATACCGTCTTTATCTTCATAAGAACGGTTTTGAAGGCTACCAACGATTGCCACTTTGTTACCTTTCTTTAAGTATTTACCGCAGTTTTCTGCTCTGCCACGCCAAACGGTGATATTGAAAAAATCAGTTTCTCTAGTTCCGTCTGCGTTTGCATAATCTCTCGATACAGCAATGGCAAATCTGCAAACAGCAACGCCACTTGGCGTTTCGGTAAGTTCAGGGTCCCTTGTTAAGTTTCCCACTAAGATAACTTTGTTCATAAAATCATTTTCTCCTACTTATCTTTTGGTTATCAATCTTCTGATAATACCGTCTGTAATTCCGATTACACGCTTAAGTTCTTCAACGAAGGACTTTTCAGCTTCAAACGTCATCAAAACGTAATAGCCTTCGGATTTGTAGTTAATAGGATACTGCAATTTTTTGAGACCCCAACGGTCAGTCTTTTCGATAACACCGCCGTTTTTACTAACCAAACCCTCGACCTTTGCAATGAGAGCGTCTTTCGCTTCGTCTGTAAGCGACGCATCAAGAATGTAAAGCATCTCGTATTTCGTCATAAAATTTTACCTCCCGGACTTATTCGGCTTGCTATTTATAAGCAAGCAAGGTTATGTTTTTGCAGAAAACCTCCGCAATTTTAAATATTATAATAAAAATTT